>NZ_CAKRGI010000011.1 GCF_934330165.1 uncultured Mediterraneibacter sp. | reverse complement strand
CAGAGGTGGAAGTGTGGCAACACATGGAGCTGACTGTTACTAATAGGTCGAGGGCATAACCAAAGCAGTGATAGGTAGATGGATGATGGTGTTGGTTTTTAACTGTATGTAGTTTTGAAAGTATATAAAATATGGACGGGAATGAGGAACAGTGCGAAAGCACTGTTTTTTTTGTCTTTTTTATTTTGTGAAATGAAAAGAAATACTGGGAAGAATCTTCAGGAAACAAAAGAAAATTCTGGAATGCTGAAGCTTAGGGCATATGAGTTCCTTGTAATTAAAAATAAGTAAAATCAGCAGTTCCGAATTAGATAAAAAGAGGCCTTTTTTTATGTGAATTTAACAAGCAGAAAAAAGGCCTTTTTTGCTACAATAAAATGAGCTGCAAGTATATTTAGTAAAGGGGAAAAAAGATGAAAAAGGTGAGAAAGTACAGGAAACTGCTGAGCAGTCTGCTGATCTTCACATTGATCCTGTCAATGGGAAGTGGAGTTTTTGCGGCAAAGTCAGCAGGAGTTTCCACAAAGGAAGCCGATCGGTACAAGATTTACCCAATTCCGCAGTCTGTGACATATGGAAATAGTAGCTTTATCATGTCAGAGGATGTGAATGTTGTTGCAGAAGAAGGAATTGACAAGTATACTGTCAACTTCCTGAAGGAAGTACTTGAGAAGAATGACCGGACTACGACTGTATCAGAAGATATAGTTTCCGGGAAGACGAATATTCTTCTTGGAGTAAAAGAATCAGGCGGGGCAGCAGATACTTATGTTGCGGATCATGTTACAGTAGAAGCAAAAGATTTATTTGAAAAGAATGATCCGTATCTTTTAAGTGCAGACACAGACAGTGACGGAAATGCAGTCATTGCAATCGTAGGAAAAGATACAGACTGCACTTTTTATGGAATTGCAACATTACAGATGATGCTTTCTTCTTTTGATAATAAGGAAGGAAAAATTCTGGACGTTCAGATCGAGGATTATGCAGGTGTTGCGTTCCGTGGATTTATCGAAGGATTTTATGGTGGATGGGATTATGCATCCCGTGCGAGTCTGATGCGTTTTGCAAGAGATGTAAAGATGAACAATTATGTTTATGCATCAAAGACAGATGCATATCATACATCAAAATGGAATGAACTGTATCCACAATCTGACATTGATCAGATCAAAGAACTGGTAGAAGTAGGAAAAGAGACGAAATGTTATTATGCATGGTCTGTCCATCTTTCCGGGTTCTTTAACGGATTAAATACATCAGATGAAGAGGCATACAATACCCGTTATAATCAGCTTACGGCAAAATTCCAGCAGTTGTATGATGCGGGAGTCCGTAAGTTTGATATTCTGAATGATGATTTTGGAAAGGGTTCTCATGCAGATGTAGTTACACTTCTGAACAAACTCACAAAAGAGTTTATTGAACCAAAAGGATGCAAACCACTGACGTACTGTCCACAGGGGTATAATGAAGTGTGGTCAAAATGGTCATCCAATGCATCAGAGTTGGAGACATTAAAGGGGCTTGATCCTTCTATCAGTATTTACTGGACAGGAGCAGATGTAAACTCGCCGATTACGCAGAGTACGATTGACTACATAAAAGAAAAGTCAGGTCATGAAGCATGTTTCTGGCTCAATTATCCGGTCAACGAACATGCAAAGTCAGGAATCTATCTTGGTGATATTACTTATTATGCAAGAGATGGTGTAACGGGAATGGCAGGTGCAGTATCCAATCCATCCCGATTTGCCGAGAGTAATAAAGTCGGCTTATTCCAGTTGGCAGCGTTATTCTGGAATAACAACAACTATTCTGAAAATGCTCAGACTGTCTGGGAAGATGCTTTCCGTTATCTTGAGCCGGAAGTAGAGGATTCTTATTTTAAAATTGCAGGCAATGTATCCAACTGCCCACATTCCAGCCGTATTGGCAGTGGATTCCCGGAGTCAGAATATCTGAAGGATACACTGGCAGGTGTTCTGAATAAGATCAACAGCGGTGCTGCACTGAAAAATGATTCTGAAGTTGAAAGTCTTATTTCAGAAATGGATGAGATCGTTGCAGCAGTAGCAGACTTTAAAGAAAACTGTACAAATACCAAGCTGGTTCAGGAACTGAATCCATGGCTCAGTTCTCTGAATGATGTTGCTACAGGAATTAAAGCGATTCTGAAGTCCGCACAGGCACTTCAGGGAAATGATGCAGAAGAGGCATGGACGAATTTCGGTACAGCAGCAAAAGCCTTGAATATGTGGAACACTTATGATACAGGTGACGGCACAACAAAGGCAGAGGCGGGAAGTAAGCGTCTTCAGCCATTTTTATCAGAAGTTACGGCTTATGTAAAAAATAATCTGACTCCGTTAATGGATTCATCCAATACAGACTTTACACCAAAGTTCTATGCAGTGCTTGGTGGAACAAAGAGAACAGATGATGCCCAGTCAGCGAAGATTTTTGATGGGGATGAGACTACGGCAGGATTATGGAATACCGTTCAGAAGACAAATGATTATTATGGTGTAGATATGGGACGTGTACTGAAGGTGACGGATATTTCTATCCTTCAGGGATCCAATGATACAGACCATGATTATTTCCATAAAGCCATTTTGGAATATTCCGAGAACGGAGAAGACTGGACGCAGATCGGTGAACAGTATAATGATACTTTAAAAATTGTGCAGAGTGATCTGGATATTACTGCAAGATATGTCAGACTTCGTCTTGCAGCGACAGGAACATCTTCCAAGGCAGACTACTGGACACATATCAGAGAGTTCACAGTCAATAAAAAAGAAGTACAGGGAGAGCGTATTTATACAAATGTGGATTCCCTGAAGCAGACAGCACTGACTGTGCAGGGAAAAGAGTACAGTGTAAGAAATCTTACAGATCTTACCCTGAATGCAGGAGAGTATGTTGGAATTAAAATGACAGCTCTGACCTCTGCCTCTGCGATCACGGCAGAAGGAACCGGGCTGGATCAGTTAGCTGTCCAGTATTCCACAAACGGGGTACAGTGGAGCGGACAGGCTGATTTTACAGCACCTGCAGTTCTCAGATACATAAGAATCGTGAACAATACAGACAGTGCAGTAACCTGTGATCTTAAAAAACTGGGAGTGACAGCAGAAAATCTGAAGATGGATCCGAGTGTTCTGGAGCATAGTTTTACGAATGCACTGAAAGAGGGAAAATGGGAGAATCTTTTTGACGGAGACCGTTCCACTTATGCATGGACGAATGAAGCACAACAGAACGGAGATTATCTTATCATAGATCTCGGTGCAACAGTTGCTTTGTATGATGTCAATGTGGTGACAGGAGATGGAAATCCGAGATTTTATAATGCAGTACTTGAATATTCAAAAGATAAGACGAACTGGACGCAGATCGGTTCAGTAACGAACGATAATTCAGAATTTGTTGTACCGTATCGTTTCCTTAAGGGAAATGCACAGGGAGCAGATGCAAAATATATCCGTATCCGTCTTACCGGCAACAGCGGATATTATCTGAAGATCCATGAAGTAGAGATCAATAAAGAAGTCAGCCAGGATGCAGGAGAGACAAGTGAAGTAGTCAGCAGTATCAGCGGAAATGCAGAAAAATGTGTGGACGGAGATATTTCCAGTGTATTTACAGCATCAGCGGCAACTGTGGATGGGGATTATCTGGAATACAGACTGACAGAGAATACAAAGCTTCGTTCTTTCTCAATCCTTCAGGATGCGGCAAATATATCTGATGCAACAGTGAAAGTACTGACAAAAGATGGTTATGAGAATGTAGGAACATTTGATAAGAGTGCTAAGAAATTCGATGTTTCAGAATATGAGAATATCTTTGCGATCCGTCTGGAGTGGGCAGCAGGCAGACAGCCATCCATCTATGAAATCTTTACAGATAAAGCAGGAAAGGATACAGATGATATCGGTGAGTATGTGCCGCATATCATTTTAGATGGAGATGAAGAAGAGACGGAGTCCAATATTGCACTGAATAAGACAGTGACTGTTTCAGGTACAGAAACTGCAAGTGTAGTGCCATCAGCCTGTGTAGACGGAAATGAGAGTACCAAATGGGACAGTAATGTGCTGAAGGGATCTAATGCTCCAGCTGGAGCAACGGCATGGGTTTATGTAGATCTGGGTGAGACAAAGACCAGCATCATCAACAGCATGACTATGAAATATTTTAATAAAGTTTATCCGACAGCTTCTCAGATCCAGGTTTCTAACGATCATGAAAACTGGATCACAGTAAAATCTCTGTCAAAGAATGCAGGACTTACAAACCAGACAGATACTTATGAGACAGAGACACCATTGTCTGTCAGATATGTCAGACTTCTCTTTACTGAAATCAACAGTCAGGCAGCAGGAAATGCGATCGGTCTGAAAGAGTTTGAAATTTATGGTATTCAGAGCGAAGCACAGTATCAGGTTGAGGCAGCAGAAGCTGTAGAAGAAATTACGGTAGACAAAGGAACAGAAGCAACAGATCTGAATCTTCCGAAACTTGTCAGTGTACAGTTGAAACGTAACGGCTCTGAAACTGCAAAGACAGTGCAGATGCCGGTTGTATGGAATACAGAGAATTATAATGCAGCGGCAGATGGTGTCTATACACTGGAAGGAATCATTTCATTAAATGGAACAGTTCAGAACACTGCGGATGTAAAGGTACAGGTTGCCGTGACAGTAGGAAGCGGACAGGCAGCACCGGATAAGACAGAGCTTGCTGCAGCAATCGCGGCAGCAGAAGAAGTTGACCGGACACTTTATACAAAGACTACGGCAGCAGAATTTGTAGCAGCTTATGAGAGTGCAGTAGCCGTCAATGAGTCAGAAGATGCAGATCAGGCTGCGATTGATGAGGCAAAAGAGGCTCTGTTCGCAAAGAAAGATGCATTATTATTAAAGATTACGACAGAAAAAGAAAATCTTTCCCTTAATAAGCCGGTAACGGTTTCGGGAACGACTAACGGAAGAAAAGAGAACTGTGTAGACGGGGATGACAGTACGAAGTGGGACAGCAATCTGATCAAAGGAAGTAACGCTACCGATACGAAAGCATGGGTAGTGATTGACCTGGGAGAGGATTCAGCAAACCTGATCGATAAGATCACTGCAAAATACTTTAATAAAGTTTATCCAACGCAGTATGAGATCCAGGTATCAGATGATAATGAAAACTGGACAACCGTAAAAGCTCTTTCTAAAGAAGCAGGACTGACCGGACAGACGGATGTGGTTGAATTTGAGCAGCCGGTAGCCGGCAGATATGTAAGATTTTATTTTACAGAACTGAACAGTGAAGCTTATGGTGACGGAATCGGAATCAATGAGATCACGGTAGAAGGAAGAAAGATCAATGAGACAGCAGCAGTGACAGAAGTTCCGGCACTGGATCAGATTGAAGTAGCGAAAGGAACGACAGCAGAGGAGATCCGTGATCAGCTTCCGGCAACGGTCACTGTAAAAGTAACAGTAGACGGAGTAACTGAACCAGTTGATGTAGTCCTTCCGGTTCAGTGGGATCTTTCAGCATATTCCGGTGAAAAGGATGCAACCTATACACTTCAGGGAACGCTCGTAACACAGGGAACGATTGCAGAGGCAGCAGGACTTCCGGCAGAAGTGACTGTAAAAGTTGGAACAGGCGAAGAAGTGGTAGTCAATAAAGAAGCACTCAGAACAGCACTGGAAACATTGGAAGAGAAAGACCTGTCAGGATATACAGAAGAGTCTGTCGAGCAGGTGAATGAGGCTAAAGAAGCGGCACAGGCTGTACTGGATAATGCCGAGGCAAGTCAGGAAGAGGTAGATGCCGCAGTGAAAGCACTGAATGATGCAGTACAGGCACTGGTAGAAAAACCAGCTCCGACACCTGATCCGGAACCGGTACGGAAGGAAGTCCTTACCAAGCTGGTTGAGGAGATCACGGGAATTGATACTTCTTCTTATACAGAAGAGTCTGTCGCAGCATTGCAGGCAGCATTACAGGCAGCACAGGCAGTACTGGCAGATGGGAATGCAGATCAGGAAGCAGTGGATCAGGCACTTGCAGCATTGCAGGCAGCAAAAGATGGATTGAAGGTAAAAGATAATTCAGGTAAAGACGATCCGGATAAAAATGATCCAGGCAAGAATGAGCCGGATAAAGAAGAGCCAGGCAAGAATGATCCGTCCAATGGTACAACCGGAAATGATGCTCAGACTTCCGGTAAGGGAGATGCGGGACAGAAAAATCCAGCAGTGAAGACCGGTGACAGCACTTCAGGTGTGCATATGGAATGGATGCTTCTGAGTCTTGCAATGGGTTGTGCAGGAATTTATCTGAAGAAAAAAGAAAAAATCAGATAAACCAGCAGAAAATTTAAGAAATACATAGAAAAGACAGTGGTGGGAAAAATCCCACTGCTGTTTTTTTGACGGCTTGGACTGCTGCAGGGGATTTTTAAGCTTATGTGGTCAATAAGCCCGGTGAAAACAACTATTGTAAGAAAAAAATAGAGTGCAATCTATTTTTTACTTGACAAATACAGAGAATAAGAGCTAATATATCCATTGAAGAAATTTATTTTTAGGAGGAATTATTTATGAAAATGCTGAAAAAAGCAGCAAGCATTGTACTTGCATCAGCAATGGTTGTTTCACTGGCAGCCTGCGGAAGTGGTAATGACAAAGGTTCATCAGCAGATGCTGATACATTTAAGATCGGTGGAATCGGACCTACTACAGGAGATAATGCAATTTACGGAACAGCGGTAAAGAACGGAATCCAGCTTGCAGTAGACGAGATTAACGCAGCAGGCGGAATTAATGGAAAGCAGATTGAGTATAAGTTTGAGGATGATCAGTCCGATGCTGAAAAATCTGTCAATGCTTACAATACTCTGAAAGACTGGGGTATGCAGATGCTGATCGGTACAACAACATCTACACCTTGTACAGCAGTAGTTGAAGAGTCGCATAACGATAATCTGTTCCAGTTTACACCATCTGCTACAGCAGTAGAAAGTATCCAGTATGATAATGCATTCCGTATGTGTTTCTCAGACCCGAACCAGGGTAGTGCGTCAGCAGATTATATTGCAGATAATAATCTGGCTAAAAAGGTAGCAGTGATCTACAACAGTTCCGATACTTATTCTTCAGGAATCTATCAGAACTTTGTCACAGAGGCAGAGAAAAAAGGGCTTGAAGTAGTAGCAGCAAAGGCATTTACAGCAGATAATAAGACTGACTTTTCCGTGCAGATCCAAAAGGCAAAAGATGCTGGAGCAGAGCTGGTATTCCTTCCGATTTATTATCAGGAAGCATCCCTGATCCTTGCACAGGCAGATAAAGCAGGTTTCTCACCGAAGTGGTTTGGATGTGACGGAATGGATGGTATTCTGGATCTTGACGGATTTGATGCTTCACTGGCAGAAAATCTGATGTTCCTGACACCATTTACAGCCAATGCTACAGATGATGCAACTCAGAAGTTTGTTGCTGATTTCAAGGATGCATTTGGTGATACACCAATCCAGTTTGCAGCAGATGCTTATGACTGTGTTTATGCGGTCAAGGCAGCAGCAGAGAAAGAGAATATTACACCGGATATGAGTGTTTCTGATATCTGTGATGCACTGAAAAAAGGTATGACAGAGACTACTTATGATGGTCTTACAGGAAAGAGTATCACCTGGGGCGAGGACGGAGAGCCTACAAAAGAACCTACCGTTGTTGTAGTACAGAACGGAGAGTATCAGGTACTTGAGGCAAAATAAAAGATCAGTAAGAGAACCTGCCAACGGCAGGTTCTCTTACTGAAAAGGCTCAAATGAAACTTAACTTCTAATATACATTCTGATTTTACAGATATCCTCTCTTCTCAAGAGTATTCAGGATGTTACGTCCTTCTTCTGTACCTTCGATGATTCTTCTTGCTCTTACACTGTCTCCGATATTGACGATCTCGATATCCTGATCATCTTCAAAGGCATCTTTTACCTGTTGGAGTACCGGATTCTCGGCTTTCATACCCAGGCAGACAAATCCATAATCAAATGGAAGTTCCTTCAGTTCTCCGTCAGCTTCTACAAGGAAGTTATCCGGGCGGACTTCTTTCAGTGCGGTATTCGGCATCTGATGTACACCGTATTTCTTCATTAATGTACCCATATCAACTTTGGATACCGGATCAATTCCATTTCCGATGATCGGCATCATCTCTACGATGCTGACATCTGCTCCGCGTGGAGCAAAAAATTCAACGACATCAAGACCGACAGCTCCACCGCCGATGACAACTACTTTCTTTCCTGTCAGATCAGTCGGATAGTCGTTGACATGATTGATCATAGTCAGAATGGAAGCAACTTTTCCGCCTTCTTTGTCAATGTTCTCGTGCAGTCCAGGGATCGGTGGGAGCAGAGGTGAAGAACCGGTTGCATTGACAATGATATTTGGCTTCAGGTTCTTGATAAAGTCAACATTTGCATCTGTATTTGTAAATGCAAAGAGATTTTTCAGGTTATTTGTACGGTGGATCATATAATTCGGGAAGTCAGCAAGACGTTTCTTGTCCGGAATTTTTGAAATTTCTGCTGCAAGACCGCCAAGGTTAGGTTTCTTCTCGAGAAGGAAGGTTGTACATCCGACTTCAGCGGCTGTGCAGGCAGCTTCCATTCCGGCAGTACCACCACCGATAACAACTACGTTACAGGGTTTATTAACTTTTAATTTCTTATATCCTTCTCCGTCCGGTACATTCGGATTTACAGTACAGCGGATCGGACGGTTGATTCCGATACGGTTTCCGGCACATCCGATATTACAGGAAATACATTTACGGATATCACAGACATCCCCAAATTCTACTTTGTTTACCCAGTCAGGATCAGCGATCAGCCCACGTCCCATACCGATCAGGTCAGCATCACCTCTTGCAAGAATATCTTCAGCAACATGTGGGTCACGGATATTTCCCATTGTTACACATGGCTTTCCGAAACGCTCTTTTACAGCTTTTGCCATGTAGGAACGCCATCCGTCAGGGAAGTGGTTTGCATCGATCTGGTACTGGATCGAACCGTTCAGTCCACAGGATACATCGATCACATCTACTTCTTTTTCAAGATATTTCAGATATTCCAGAGCATCTTCCAGAGTATTTCCGCCTTCCATAAATTCGTCAGCACTGATACGGAGAAAGATCGGGAAGAATGGTCCGACCTGTCTTCTTACTTCTTCAATGACCAGACGTGCGAATCTTGCACGGTTTTCAAGAGAACCACCAAATTCGTCTGTTCTCTTATTTGTGATAGGTGAGAGGAACTGGCTTAACAGATAAGAATGTCCTCCGTGGATTTCTACAGTATCAAATCCGGCGATCTGAGCCCGCTTTGCTGCCTCACCATATTTCTTTACGATCCGCATGATCTCATCTTTAGAAAGTGGACGAGGAATCTCTCCTCCTGCTTTGGATGGAACATCGGAAGCGGATACCGGCTGCATATTGGTTCTTGCAGACTGTGCGGAAGCTCCTGCGTGGTTGATCTGGATACCGATACATGCACCATGCTTGTGGATTGTCTCTGTCAGTTTGAAAAGACGAGGCAGGTAATTGTCGTGGTCGATACGGAGCTGAGTCGTTCCGTTAGAACCTTCAGGGGAATCGACGCTGGCATTTTCTACCATAATAAGTCCTACACCGCCCTTGGCTCTCTGCTCATAATAATTAATATGGAGGAAACTCATTTCTCCACTGGACTCTCCGTAGTTTGTTCCCATTGGAGTCATCATGATACGGTTCTTCATTGTCATACGGCGAACTGTAAAAGGTTCGAAGATATGCTGGTACTCTTTTTTCATAATAATAATCTCCTGAATTAAAATAGTGAATGAATTAAATTAAAATAATGAAACCATTAAATCTTGTTATAAATGTTGATTGTAAACTGCCATGAGAGGTTGCTTGACATTTGCTTAACAATCTGTCTTACAATCCGTATTATAGAAAAAAATAAAATATAAAACAAATACATATTTCCGGTAAAATCAATAGATATTATCTATGAATTGTGATATTTTATACAAAGAGGAAAAATCAGGAAGACGGAGGAAATACGGAAATGAATCTGAATCAGCTGCATTATTTTGCAAAACTTGCAGAAGTAGAACACTATACAAAGGCAGCAGAAGAACTGTCTATTTCACAGCCGAGTCTGAGCCATGCGGTCAGTTCTCTCGAGAAAGAGATCGGAACCAGACTATTTGAAAAGCAGGGACGTGGTGTAGTTCTGACAAAGTATGGGAAGATATTTAAGGAATATGTAGACGAGGCAATCCATTCGCTGGATACCGGGGTGAAAAAAGTACAGAGCATGACCGGACAGACAGAAGGTGTGGTAGAACTGGCTTATATTTATACTCTTGGCAGTGGATTTGTACCGAGGCTGGTAGGCGATTTCATGCGGACCCATGAGGAACTGAAAGTTAAATTCCGGTTTACAGTAGGAAATACTTCAGAGATCATTCAGGGATTAAAAGAAGACCGGTTTGATATTGGTTTCTGTTCTATGGCAGAGAGGGAAGGGGAGATCAGTTTTACTCCGGTGGGGAGAGAAAAATTAGTGGTTGTTGTGCCAAAGGGGCATCCTCTTTCTTATGAAAGAGCTGTGGATCTGGAGCAGGCTGCCACATATCCACAGATTTTTTATACACCGAGCAGCGGACTGCGGCCGGTGGTGGATCAGATGTTCGGGCAGGCAAAGCTGAGTCCGAACATCGCTTATGAAATTGAGGAAGACGGTTCTATGGCAGGACTTGTGGCAGAAAATTTCGGAATCGCCATAATGCCGGAGATCCCGATCTTATCCCAGCTGGATGTGGATGTTGTCCCTTTGCGTAACCAGGATCAGCAACGCTATATTTATATGGCACAGGGAAAGGAAAAGTATCATCCTCCGCTGGTACAGAAGTTTGCGGAGTATGTAAAAAGGAGGGGAATGTAAGAAAATCCCGGGGCATCCTGGGGAAATATCAGAGAATGGATCGTTGGAAGAAGGAAAGGAACCTCACAGAGAAGTTCCTTCTTTTTTTATAAAGGAAATAAAATTGCGGACGGCAGGAACCTGGTAATGCCCACGCAGGAAGGCGAGATATACAGTATGATGTAGCGTGACATCACTTAAATGCAGCTTTTCTAATTTGAAGTGATCCAGGATCGTAACATCTGCAACAAGGGCAATCCCAAAATCCTCTGCAACAAGAGAGGCAATGGCGTTTTCATCAGGGGATTCACAGATGATATTCGGGCGGAGTGCATAGGAGGCATAAGTCCGGTTGGTAAAGCGTCCAAGACCGGAAGTACGGTCGTAACCGATGAGCGGGTAATGTTCCAGATCATGGATGGAAACCTGCTTCTTTTTTGAAAGCGGGTGGTCGACAGGGGTGATGATGATCATTTCCTGGTTCAGGATAGGGATGAACTGGATGTCAGGTTCATCTTCTACATAAGATCCGAAAATGACATCATACTTTTCATTTTTTAATCCATGGATCATCTCTCCGGTATGACTCTGATGAAAATGAAAGGTTACGTCTTTATTTTTCTGCGTGCTGAGAAATCTGCGCACTGTATGGGGGATATAGTGTGCGGCAAGTGGAAAGACATAACCGATATCCACATGACCGGCATTCCCGGACAGTTTCTTCATATGCTTCTGGGCAAGCCGGACTTCATCAAGAATCCGGTCTGCATGTTCTAAAAAGAGCTTTCCGTATTTGGTAAGGGTGACAGTACGCCCCTTCCGTTCAAAGAGGATGATGCCAAGCTCCTCTTCCAGTGATGCGATGGAACGGCTTAAGCTGGGCTGGGAAATGGACAGCTCGGCTGCAGCCAGACGGAAGTGCTGGTGTCGGGCAACGGTTTGAAAATAGAGAATCTGATTCAGTGTCATAGGGAGTCTCCTTTCTTTTCATACAGTAGTGGTCTGTTAGTAGAAGTATACTATAAATGATAGCAAAAAACTATCAAAAATGAAAAAAAGATATATTAGAAGTATTGGAAAAATCCTCGTATAATAGGAGGCAGAGAGGTTGTTTGATAATTAACAAACTACATACCGCAGGAAGCGGTGAAAAAATTATCATTCATTATTAATTAAAGATAGCAGGTGGCTATCAGATTTAAAAGGAGAGAAAAATCATGGCAGAGAGAATCACAGGACACACAGAATTAATTGGACTTATGGCTTACCCGATCAGACATTCAAGTTCACCGGCAATGCATAATGAAGCATTTGCAACACTTGGTCTTGATTATGCTTACCTTGCATTTGAAGTTGACAACAGCACACTGGAAGATGCGATCAAAGGACTTCGTGCTTTAAAGATGGTAGGATCAAACGTTTCTATGCCAAATAAGACAGTAGTTGGACAGTATCTGGATGAACTGTCACCGGCAGCAGAGATGTGCGGAGCAGTTAATACGATCGTAAATGATAACGGAAAACTGATCGGACATATCACAGATGGAATCGGATTTATGCAGGCATTAAAGGATAATGACATTGATGTGATCGGAAAGAAAATGACGATCTGCGGAGCAGGCGGAGCTGCAACAGCAATCGAAATCCAGGCAGCACTTGACGGAGTAAAAGAAATCTCCATCTTCAATATCCATGATAAATTCTGGGATAATGCAGTAGAGACTGTAAAGAAGATCAATGAAAAGACAGAGTGCAAAGCTACATTATATGATTTAGATGATAAAGAGAAATTAAAAGAAGAGATGGATTCTTCTTATCTGTTTGTAAACGGAACAGGTGTTGGAATGAAGCCGTTAGAGGATCTGTCAGTTGTACCTGACAAGTCATTCTTCCGTCCGGAACTGATCGTTGTTGATGTACCATATTCTCCGCTTGAGACAAAGATGCGTAAAATGGCAAAAGAAGCCGGATGCAAGACAATGAACGGACTTGGAATGATGCTGTTCCAGGGAGCTGCAGCATTCAAGCTCTGGACAGGAAAAGAGATGCCGATCGACCACATGAAGGAAGTCCTGAACATCAGATATGATGACTAAGGATCAGAAAGAAAATTGAGAGGGAATCATTATGAATAAGAAATATATGCCAAGTGCATTGATTTTGTATTTAAATTATTTTATCCATGGTATTGGCTGTTCCATTCTGGGACAGGCGGTTATAAAAGAAGCTCTTGCCGCATCCTGGGGAGTAGAGGCAATGGCGATCACTGCAATCTCAGCGGCATTAGGACTTGGACGTCTGATCGCCCTGCCATTTGCAGGTCCGTTATCTGACAAACTGGGACGCCGTATTTCTACTGCGATCGGAAGCGGTTCTTACGCGATCTACCTGATCGGTCTTGCCTTTGCATTTAATGCAGGAACAAATGGTGGATATACGATCGCTTATGTATGTGCGATCATCGGAGGTATCGCAAACTCCTTCCTGGATACAGGAATTTATCCGGCAGTTGCAGAGATCATCTACAAAGCACCGGGTGTTGCTACAATGGGAATTAAATTTTTCATTGCCATCGCACAGATGATCCTTCCGTTTGTACTGGGAGCAACCGTTGCTACAACAGCTACAGGACTGGTTTCCTATAACATGCTGTTCTATATCTGCGGTGTTATTTATGTGGTACTGCTTGTACTGGTTATGCTTTTCCCACTTCCTGATGCAGATCAGAAAGCAGCAGGAAAGAAGGAAGGTCTGATCGACAGCTTAAAGCATACTCATTTCTCTATCGAGTCTATAGCTATGATCCTGATCGGATTTACCTGTACAGGAACATTCCAGTTATGGCTCAACTGTGCACAGAACTTTGCAAAAGAGAATGTAGGCTGGGCTGACCCGTCCATCATGCAGACATATTATTCAGCAGGAACACTGATCGCACTGGTTGTGACAGCACTGCTGACAAGAAAGATCAAAGATGTACGTTTTATCGTGGCATATCCGGTTATCTGCCTGGCAACACTGATCGTTGTACTGGCAGGACAGAGCAAGCCGCTGATGATCGCAGGTGCATTTATCGTCGGATGGGCAGGAGCAGGCGGACTGCTTCAGATCGCAACTTCTGTATGCAATATGCTTTTCCCGAAGATCAAGGGAACGATCACAGCTTTGGTTATGATCGCATCCTCACTTTGTAACTACACGATCCTTACAGCAGCAGCGAAGATGCAGCCATCCCAGGTTATGGTAATGAACATTGTTCTTACAGCAGTAGGCGTGGCATTGGGACTTTTTGTAAATGTAAGATATAGTGTACTTCTGAAAAATGCAGAGGAAGCCTAAATAAGAAAATTGTAAAAATGAAATCTGTATCGGAGCAGAACAGCCGGTACGGGTTTCCCCTCCAAAGAAGTCATAGAAAGGAATAGAATCATGAATACTGTAAAAGTAAGAAATATTGAGATTGGTGCAGGAATCCCGAAAATCTGTGTACCGATCGTTGGTGTAACAAGAGAAGAAATCCTTGCAGCAGCAGAAACTATCAAATCTACAAAAGCTGATGTTGTTGAGTGGCGTGTAGACTGGTATGAAGATATTTTTGATTTCGCAAAGACAGAAGAGACAATGAAAGCTCTTCGTGAAGTACTTGGTGAGACTCCGATCCTGTTCACATTCCGTACATCAAAGGAAGGCGGAGAGAAATCCATTGAGACAGCAGTTTATGTAGAACTGAATCAGAATGCAGCAAAGACAGGACTGGTTGACCTTGTAGACGTAGAAGCGTTTACAGGAGATGATGCAGTGAAAGCGGTTGTTGAGACAGCACATGCAAATGGTGTAAAAGTCATTGCTTCTAATCACGATTTCCATAAGACGCCTGCAAAGGACGAAATCGTATCCCGTTTAAGAAAAATGCAGGAATTAGGAGCAGATATTCCAAAGATCGCTGTAATGCCTCAGAATAAGAAAGATGTTCTGACACTTCTTTCAGCTACAGAGGAAATGGCATCAGAATATGCAGACCGTCCGATCATCACAATGTCCATGTCAGGAACCGGTGTGATCAGTCGTCTTTGCGGTGAAGTATTCGGTTCAGCACTGACATTCGGAGCAGTTGGAAAAGTATCCGCTCCGGGGCAGATGGGAATTGAAGATCTGACAACAGTTCTTGGATTATTGCATAAGAGTCTGTAAGGATCAGAATCCATTAAAATACATTAGGGTTATTACTGGGAGGAGAGAAAATGGCAGTGATGAACAACAGAGAGACATTTCTGAAGACAGAGCCGGAGATGGATATCACGCAGTTTGCGAAGACCGAATTGGATCTTGCCTATGCAGATGAGTCGCCAAACCAGATCCTGGATATTTTTTATCCGGAAGACGGAGAAGGTCCATATCCACTGGTGATCGTATTCCACGGTGGAGCTTTTGCAGCAGGACACAAGAGGACACATTACATTAAGTCTATGTGTCTGCCTGTGACACAGGGCTACGCAGTTGCAACGGTAGAGTATCGTCTTTTACAGGAAGCAAAATGGCCGGCACAGCTGATCGACGGAAAAGCAGCGATCCGCTATCTGCGTGCCAATGCAGAGAAACTGAATTTAGACCCGGATCGTTTTGCGGTATGGGGAAATTCAGCAGGCGGTACGGTGACGCAGCTTCTGGCGGTGACAGCTGATGAGGAAGACATGGATGATCTGAATGTCGGGGTAAAAGCCTCTTCAAAGATCGACTGTGCCATTGCATGGTATACGATCAGCGAGCTTTGTTCAGCAGAGCAGTTTGGAACAGATATTTATGAAGTGCGGAAGCAGACCGGTGCGGGCAAGGGAATGATGCCGGGTGACGGAGAATCCAATGACTCAATGTTTACGATGCTGCTGGGATATAATCCACTGTATTACCCGGAATATACAAGTAAGGTAAGTCCGATCAGTCATGTAAAGGAAAATTGTCCGCCAATGCTGATTCAGCATGGAACAAATGACCTGGTCATTGACTATCATCAGTCTGTCTATATGGCAGAAAAGGTAAAAGCTGTCTGCGGAGAAGACCGCGTGGAGCTGGATCTCTTTGAAAATGAACCACATGGTTCTCAGGTGATCAAGGCAGATCAGAATATCGAGAAGTGTATCGACTTCCTCGACAAACATTTTTACGAAGGAAAAAATCCATACCGGAAGCCACTTGGCAAAATTCGGATCGTGGGTGAGAATGAGGGCAAATAATTATGGCAACAACAATATCAGTCATCGGATTATTGCTGGCAGCAGTAATCTTTGTAGTAGCAATCTGGAAAGGACTTGATGTATTTACATCTACGATCCTGGTTTCATTTATCATTATCCTGACAAGCTGGATGGACTGGTGGACATCACTGAGTTCCTATGCAGAGGGATATGTAGGATTTATTCAGAACAATGTATTCGTACTCGTAATCGGTGCAGTGTTCGGAGAATTGATGGCAGCATCAGGTTGTGCTGAATCCATCGCAAATGTGGTTACAGAAAAAATGGGTGCGAAACGGGTTATCCTGTCCATCGCACTGATCACAACGGTATTTGTATATGTAGGAGTATCTGGATTTGTAGTACTTTTTGTACTTGCACCGATCGCAACGATCATGATGAAACAGGCAGGATATCCGTATCGTATGATCCCGGGAATCATCTTTATCGGAGCAACCTGCTCAGCAATGATCCCGTATGCCATCAATATTACAAATATCATGCCGGCACAGTATCTCGGGACTTCCATGGGATCAGCACCGATCCTTGGATGGGTAGCATTCGTGGTATCTTTTGCTGTTGGATATTTCTATATGGTTCATGCAGCAAAAAAAGCAGCAATTAAAGAAGGAACAGCAATTGATGAATCTCAGCCGGTTAAGATCCAGCCTACAAGAGATGATCTTCCGTCCTTCTGGGTAGCACTGATCCCGTTTATCCTGGTTGTAGTATTGGTACTTGCTCTTTCTAACCTGACTGATATGAATACAAATGCAGTCGTTGTACTGAGTATGTTTGTTGGTTCTGCGGTGATCGTTCTGTTCTGTCACAAGCAGGTCGGAAGTGTAGCAAAGATTCTTGAAAAAGGTGTAAATAACGGTGTCGGAGCAACCGTAATGGCAGCAGCAATCCTTGGATTTTCAGGTGTACTTCAGTCCTGTCCGGGATTCCAGTCCATTATCAACTTTGTTATGGGTCTGAAGATGAACCCGTATCTGACAGAGTTCTTCGGACTGAATATCCTTGCTGGTATCCTTGGAAGCGGAACCTCTTCCATCGCTATGTTCTTTGAACATTTGTCAGACGGGCTGCTTGCAAAGGGTGCAAATGCAGGAGCACTTCACAGACTGGCACCGGCCTGTGCAACAGGTATGAATACACTGCCAAATGCAGGTGGAATGGTTGCACAGCTCCGCTGGATGAAACTGTCACTGGCAGAAAGCTACTGGTATGTATTTATGACATCTGTACTTGCTCCAATGATTGGTTCACTGGCAGCAGTAATTGTAGCGATGATTATGTATTAATTGGCTTATAAAGTGAATTTAGCAGAATAAAAAAGAAAACTGATAGTTCGGATCACTTCGGGGGAGTTAACCGATGGAGTCTGAGGTATCAGTTTTTTTGTATGAAGTATATAGCAAAAGATCCGGAAGCTTCTTTTTAGTTATGACGGTAGGAAGAATTTAGAGGATAGACAGAGAAATTAGAAAATGATATATTTTTTGATATAAGTCTTTTTTTAACGAAAAGGATGTGCCGAAAAATTAAGGAAAAGGTGATGAGATGAAAAAAGTATTACAATGGTTAGATGAGAACCTGGAAGAAGTATTACTGGTCATTGCACTTGCAGCTATGGCAGTGATCATGGGAATACAGGTCATTGCAAGATATATATTCGGAGCTTCACTTTCCTGGTCGGAAGAACTGACCCGGTATATATTTATCTGGGCGGGATTCCTGAGTGTGAGTTATTGTACGAAAAAATGTATTTCTATCAAGATCGAGCAGTTTGTGGCGATGTTCCCAAAGAGGGGAAAAGCCATTTTTAAAGGAGTGAATCATACATTTGAACTGATCTTATTTCTTTATCTGATTCCGTTTGCATGGAAATATCTGTTATCTGCGATCGCAAATGGACAGACAAGCCCGGCAATGGGAATCCCGATGTACTATGTGCAGGCAGCACCGCTGGTGGGATTTATTCTGACAGCGATCCGGGTATTCCAGAGATGGATCATTGAGTGGAAGAGAGTGTTCAGAAAGGAAGGAGAATGATATGCCGGCAGTGGTTGTATTTTTGATTTTTGTGATCTGTCTGATCATTGCGATCCCGGTATCTATATCGCTGGGAATTGCATCCGTACTTCCGGGAGCGGTAGATCCGTCTTTTACGGCAAGCGGAACTTATGTCATCCGTTCTATGCTGGGAGGAATCGACAGTTTCCCTCTGCTTGCAGTTCCGATGTTCGTACTTTCAGGAATTATCATGGCACGGGGCGGGATTTCAAGGAAATTATTCGATGTATTTGCTTATTTTATGGGAAAGAGAACAGCAGGGATGCCATGTGCGGTGGTTGTGACCTGTCTGTTTTACGGAGCAATATCAGGATCAGCACCGGCTACGGTAGCTGCAGTAGGAAGTATGACGATCCCAATCCTTATGGAGATGGGATATGATAAGAAGTTTTCGACAGCTCTTGTGGCAGTTGCAGGCGGACTGGGCGTTATCATTCCGCCGAGTATTCCGTTTATCATGTATGGAATGGCATCCGGTGCATCAGTCAGTGATCTTTTCATTGCAGGGATCATTCCGGGCGTGATGATCGGCGGTCTTTTGATGGTGTATGCCATCTATTATTGTAAGAAGCATGGGGAAGATCAGGAAAAGAAGCTAGCGATGGTCGGAAAGCTGCATGATAAGGGTTTTGCCAGAGTGTTAAAGGACAGTGCGTTTGCACTGCTCAGCCCGGTGATCATTCTTGGGTGTATTTATACCGGTGTGGCATCTCCGACAGAGGCAGCAGTCATTTCGGTCTTTTACGCACTGATCATCAGTTTATTTGTCTATAAAAGTATTAAGATCAGAGATATCTGGGCGATTATGGTGGAGGCGATCAGGACTTATGCACCGATCCTTTTTATTCTTGCAGCATCGATCGCATTTTCAAGGGTACTGACGCTGATGCAGGTGCCACAGGAAATCAGTGCATGGATTCTTGCACATTTTACGAATAAGATCGTCTTACTTCTTGTACTTAACGTATTTTTACTGATCGTTGGAATGGTTATGGATACAACCCCGGCGATCCTGATCCTGACACCGATCCTGCTTCCGATCGTTGAGGCAGTGGGCGTTGATCCGATCCATTTTGGTATTATCATGGTAGTCAATCTGGCAATCGGATTTGTGACACCACCGATCGGAGTGAATTTATTTGTGGCAAGCTCACTGACAGATGTACCGGTGATGGAGATCGCAAAGAAAGCGATGCCGATGATCCTTTATTTCTTTGTTGCATTGCTGATCGTTACCTTTGTGCCTGCAGTAAGTCTTGCGTTATTGTAGGAATGTGTAAGAATATGCAGGAATGTTGTTGCAGGAAATGACATGGAAGGAGACAGATACAGATATGAAATATAGAAGACTGAAAGGCGTGATAGTGAGCGTCGTCTTTCTGGGGCTGCTTACTGGGTGTGCCGGAAAAGAAAGCACAGAACAGCGGTATGCATATCCGCTCGGAACTGCCAGCCCTGAGGATACAGTGACGCAGATCTATGCAGAAAAGTTCGCAGAGGAAGCAGACAGGCTCAGTGAAGGACGGATCAAGATCACAGTATATCCGAACAGTGTACTTGGCGGAGACAGAGAATTGCTGGAGAGCTGCTATGACGGAGATATCCCATTCGTAGTACAGAATACAGCACCGCAGGTTAATTTTATCGATGATACAGCAATCTTTGATGCACCGTGTGTGTTTGATGATATTGAAGAACTGAGAGATAAGGTAGATCAGCCGGAGTTCTTAAGCCGGATACAGGAGTCTTACCGGGAGGCCGGATATGAACTGCTGGGATATGCAGATCAGGGTTTCCGTGTCATGTCCAGTAATAAAGCAGTCAGAAGCTTTTCGGATTTTAAAGGACAGAAGATCCGTACAATGGAAGATCCTTATCAGTTGAGTTTCTGGAAAAAGCTGAAAGCAAATCCGACTCCCATGAGCTTCAGTGAGGTGTATATCGGATTGCAGCAGCATACGATCGACGCACAGGAAAATCCATACGAAGTGATCGTTTCAAACCGGTTGTATGAGCAGCAGGATTATATTATTGAAACGAATCATGTACCGCATCTGATCTCATTGATCGTGAGTGAAGAGTTTTATAAAAAGCTTTCAGAAGAAGATCAGAAGATCCTGCGTGAGGCAGAAGAGATTGCCAAGAAATATGCAAGAGAGAAGTCAGATGAGAGGATCAGTGAAAAGATCCGTGAGATCGAGGAAAGTGGAACAGAGATTATAACGCCCGATGAAGAGACGAGAGAGCAGATGAAAGAGGCAAGTGCTCCGGTCTATGACCAGATTGAAAAAGTGACAGATCCAGAATTGTTTCATCTTTATACAGGAAGATAAAGAAGGATAATCAAAAAAATAAAAAAAGAGAAAAAAGCCAAAGAAGGCCGCAGGAAAAATGAAAGCGAAGACAGAGTGCGTTCTATTTTTCTTGCGGCTGATTTTGTGATGTGATATAATGAAAGAAGCAAACTACAATAAAATAGGATGAGAGGAAAAGGAATATGAGTTTTATATCGTATTTGGTAAACGGACTTAGTCTGGGCAGCGTTTATGCACTCATTGCTCTTGGTTATACAATGGTATATGGAATTGCCAAGATGCTGAACTTTGCTCATGGTGATGTGATCATGATCGGTGCATATGTTGCTCTCGTCAGCATGAATCAGGCAGGGATGCCGGTTCCGGCTGCAGTATTGATCTCGATTGTTGTGTGTACAGTTCTGGGAGTCGTGATGGAGCGGATCGCTTATAAACCATTGAGGAACGCATCCTCTTCCCTGGCAGTCCTGATCACAGCGATCGGTGTCAGTTATCTGTTACAGAATGTGGCACTTCTGATCTTTGGAGCGAACGCAAAGACATTCCCTTCAGTGATCAAATGGAAAGGCATTTCTGTTGCAGGAGGAGAACTGAAGATTTCAGGAGAGACGATCGTTACGATCGTTGTGTGCGTGGTGATCATGGTCGTGCTGATGACATTTGTGCAGAAGACAAAGCCGGGTCAGGCGATGCGTGCAGTATCAGAGGACAGAGGTGCGGCACAGTTAATGGGGATCAATGTAAATGGAACGATCGCCCTTACATTTGCGATCGGTTCAGGACTGGCAGCGGTTGCCGGGGTTCTTCTTTGCTCCACCTATCCGAGTCTCACACCGTATACAGGAGCAATGCCGGGAATCAAAGCATTTGTTGCAGCGGTATTTGGTGGAATCGGATCGATCCCGGGAGCATTTATCGGAGGGATCCTTCTGGGACTGATCGAAATTTTCAGTAAAGCATATATTTCTTCCCAGATGGCAGATGCAATTGTATTTGCAGTACTGATCGTTGTGCTGCTGGTGAAACCTACCGGACTTTTAGGTAAGCAGATTCAGGAGAAAGTGTAGGTGGATGGGATGTTAAAAAAGATGAATAAGACGACAAAAAATAATCTGATCACGTACGCTATGGTGATTCTCGCATTTGTGATCATGCAGACATTGATCAGTGCAGGAAGTATTTCCAGCCTTCTTCAGGGTCTGATGGTACCGTTATGTACCTATATTATTCTTGCAGTTTCACTGAACCTGGTTGTTGGTATCCTGGGAGAGCTGAGTCTTGGTCATGCAGGTTTTATGTGCGTTGGTGCATTTACAAGTGCTTTCTTTTCAAAATGTACAAGAGATGTGATCGCTTCAGATGGTCTGCGGTTTTTCCTGGCACTTCTGATCGGAATCGTGACAGCAGCGATTTTCGGTATGCTGATCGGAATCCCGGTACTGAGACTGAAAGGGGATTACCTTGCCATTGTAACGCTGGCGTTTGGCGAGATCATCAAAAATATGGTGAATGTACTTTATATCGGAAAAGATTCCAATGGTTTCCATGTAACGACAAAGGATGTCATGGCATTGAATATGGATGCTGATGGAACGGTTATCCTGAACGGACCACAGGGAATCACGGGAACCCCGAAGAACTCTACATTTGTGATCGGATTTATCCTGATTCTGTTGACATTGTTTGTCGTGCAGAACCTGATCAATTCAAGAGATGGACGTGCGATCATGGCGATTCGTGATAACCGTATTGCGGCAGAATCCATCGGAATCAACATTACGAAATATAAGCTGATGGCATTTACCATTTCTGCTGCAATGGCAGGGGCGGCAGGTGTTCTGTATGCACATAATCTGTCTACGCTGACAGCGAATACGAACAACTTTGGATACAATATGTCCATTACAATCCTGGTATTTGTAGTACTTGGCGGAATCGGAAATATCCGTGGCTCGATCATTGCGGCAGTGATCCTGACACTTCTGCCGGAGCTTCTCCGTGGAATGAAGGATTACCGTATGCTGATCTATGCGATCGTGCTGATCGTCATGATGCTCTTTAACTGGTCTCCAAAAGCGATTGAGTGGAGAGAAAAACTCAACGACTGGAGAAAGAAGCATTTTAGTTTCGGGAAAAAAGCAAAGGAGGCTGAATAAGAATGAGTATATTGTTGGATGTAAAGAATCTGGGAATCTCTTTCGGTGGTCTCCGTGCTGTAAATGAATTTGATCTTACGATTCAGAAAGAACAGCTTTATGGTCTGATCGGACCAAATGGTGCAGGAAAGACGACCGTATTTAACCTTCTGACCGGAGTTTATAAGCCGGATGCAGGAAAGGTGATACTTGACGGAAAAGATATTACCGGTGAACGCAATATTGAGATTAGTAAAGCCGGGATTGCGAGAACGTTTCAGAATATCCGTCTTTTCAAGCAGCTGAGTGTCCTGGACAATGTAAAAGCAGGACTGCATAATCATCATTCGTATTCGACTCTGAGCGGAATTTTACGTCTTCCGAGTTACCGGAAGGTGGAAAAAGAGATGGACGACAGAGCTATGGAACTGTTGAAAGTATTTGAGCTTGAAAAATATGCAGATCATCAGGCTGCCAATCTTCCGTATGGACAGCAGAGAAAGCTTGAGATTGCAAGAGCCCTCGCCACAGACCCGAAGCTGTTGCTTCTGGATGAGCCGGCAGCAGGTATGAACCCGAATGAGACCGGAGAACTGATGGATATGATCCGTTTCGTCAGAGACGAATTTCATATGACGATCCTGCTGATCGAGCATGATATGAAGCTTGTAAGCGGAATCTGTGAGGAACTGACAGTTCTTAATTTCGGTGAAGTTCTTGCACAGGGAAAGACGAGTGATGTACTGAATGACCCGAAAGTCATTACGGCATATCTTGGAGAGTAAGGAGGAAAAAGCTATGGCAATGCTTGAAGTCAGAGACTTACAGGTATATTATGGAATGATCCATGCGATCAAAGGCATCTCCTTCGACGTAAATCAGGGGGAAGTTATTGCTCTGATCGGAGCAAATGGTGCAGGAAAGACGACAACTCTGCATACGATCACAGGACTGCTTGCACCAAAGTCAGGATCGGTTTTATTTGAAGGAAAAGATATCACGAAAGTACCTGCTCATAAGATCGTATCTATGGGAATGGCACATGTTCCTGAGGGAAGACGTGTTTTCGCAGAGTTAAGTGTATATGAGAACCTGAAAATGGGAGCATATACAAGAAAAGATAAGAAAGAGATTGAAGAAAGTCTTGCAAATGTATACAAAAGATTCCCGCGTTTGGAAGAACGGAAAAACCAGATGGCAGGAACCCTGAGTGGTGGAGAACAGCAGATGCTTGCAATGGGGCGTGCATTGATGTCAAAGCCGAAAATTATCCTGATGGATGAACCGTCCATGGGACTTTCACCGATCTTTGTAAATGAAATCTTTGATATTATCCGTGCAGTAAGTGAGAGTGGAACAACGGTTCTTCTGGTAGAGCAGAATGCAAAGAAAGCACTTTCTATTTCAGACAGGGCTTATGTGCTTGAGACAGGAACGATCACGATGTCCGGCAAGGCGAAAGATCTGTTGGAGGATGAAGCCGTTAAAAAGGCATACTTAGGTGAATAGGAGGGATATCTCATGGGTGAGAATATTGTAATTACGATCGCCAGGCAGTATGGTAGTGGGGGAAAGACGATAGGTGCAATGCTTGCAAAGGAGCTGGGAATCAACTGTTATAGCAGGGAGATCCTTAAGATGGCTTCAGAGGAAAGTGGAATTAATGAAGGCTTATTCGGGATGTCAGATGAAAAGATCAAGAAAGCTCCATGGTTTAAGATTCTGAGCCGTCCGTATGACGGAGAGCTTCTTACTCCTGAGGACAGAGATTTTGTATCAGATGATAACCTGTTCAATTATCAGGCAAAGGTGATCCGGGATCTGGCAGAAAAGGAATCCTGTGTGATCGTAGGAAGATGTGCAGATTATGTCCTGAAAGAAAATCCGAATGTAGTCAGTGTCTTTATACATGCAGATAAGAAGTTCTGTCTGGAGCGTGCTTTAGAACGTAACAGTATGACAGAGAAAGAGATGCAGAAATATATTGAAAAGACGGATCGGTTCAGAGGTGATTTCTACAGATATCATACCGGAAATGAATGGGCAGATGCAAGAAATTATGATTTATGTCTTAACAGTGGAAAACTTGGATTCCAAAAGTGCGTAGAAGAAATTAAATCGTATATTAAGATACGATTTAATGAAAAAAATTAAAAGAAATATGCAAAATGGATACAAAAAATGAAATAATTAAAGAACAAAAGAAAGAATTAAGAGCCAAAGTAAAGAAAAAAATATCCCAACTATCCAGACAAGAAACTGAAGAGTCGGATAAAAGAATCCTTCATCAGATAAAATCTCTTGCAGAATATAAAAATGCCGACACAATTTTTTGCTATGTCAGTACCGGAAAAGAAATTAATACCATTCCGCTTTTGCAAGAAATACTGGACAGTGGAAAAAGACTGGGAGTTCCTAAATGTACCGGAAAAGGAATGATGGATGCCTGTGAAATTCAGAACTTAGAACAGTTAAAAAGTGGATCCTACGGAATTCTGGAGCCGGGAGAAGAATGTGATATAATCCTTGATCCGACAGAAATCCAGTTTGCGATCATCCCATGTATTTCCTGTAACCGGAAGGGGGAACGGCTCGGACATGGCGGGGGGTATTATGACCGTTATCTTGAGAAAATGCCGGAAGACTGTAAAAAAGCAATTCTGTGCAGAGAAAGTCTGATGTGTGATGAAATTCCAACAGAGGAACATGATGAGCGGATGGATCTGGTGATATCAGAAAATGGGATTATCAGAATAAAAAAAGAGGTGTGCGAAATATGATTCTCATTTTCGCACACCTCTTTTGGAAAAATCTTATTCAAGAATTTTAAATTCAGAAATCGGCCAGTAGCGGAAGATCGCCTTTCCGAGAATCTCATCTTTTGTAACAAAAGTATTGGTCCAGTAGCGGGAATCTTTGGAGTCGTTGCGGTTGTCTCCCATGACAAAATAACTGTTCTCCGGTACTGTATACGGACCGAAAGATCCGACCATGGTTTCCTTCGTCTGCACATCCTCAAGCGGTTCATCAGAACCATTCAGATAGATTTTTCCATCCCGGATCTCAACCGTTTCTCCGGGAAGTCCGATGATCCTTTTGATGAATAATTGACTTTCGTCATCCGGATAGCGGAAAATAATAATATCAAACCGCTGCGGATCGCTGAAACTGTATGCAAACCGGTTTCCAATGACGCGGTCACCGGTCATAATCGTATTTTCCATAGATCCGGAAGGAATCTGTGCATTTACAATAACAAAATTATCTATAGCCAGTGCGATCAGAACAGCAGCAACAATGGCGGCTACCCACTGAAATAATTCTCTTGCTGTGGAAACTGACTCTTCTTTCTCTTTTCTTTCATGCCGTATATTCATAAATGATACCTCATTTCTGTCAGAAGCTGACTCTGTAATCATAGCATAAAAATCCCGGCTTGAAAATACAAAGAAAAAGAACTTTTGTATGTAAAAAGATTGAAAGAACATATATTCGTGTTATATAATAGATTGATTCATTTATAGAAAGAAGATTTCAAAGACCGGGGGATAAAGAAGAATGATCGTACAGAGCAGTACGGATGAACAGGGAGACGAATATGAAAGATAAAAAGAGAAGAACTTATGGTTTTCTGACCGGATTGCTGCTGATTCTGTCAGTATGTCTGACTTCCTGCGGTAACCAGGGGCAGACGGATTCAGGGAAAGACAGCAATACTCAGTCAGGCACGAAAGTGGCGGCAGAAGATCATTCTGCCGAAGAAAAAGGTTTGGACAGTGAATCCTATGTGACGGTTGATGATGTTCCGGCATATTCAGGAGAGCCATATGTGGAGGTAAATGATAATCAGCCGGAGTTTACGGAAGAAGAGCTTACGACAGTATCCTATGAGGATTACAGTGAACTGGATGAACTTGGAAGATGTCAGACGGCAGAAGCGTGCATCGGACAGGATCTGATGCCGACAGAAGCGAGGGAGAGTATCAGCAGTGTGAAGCCGACCGGCTGGAAGAATAAATCCTATGATACTGTAGATGGCGGATATGTGTATAACCGTTGCCACCTGATCGGATACCAGTTGACAGGTGAGAATGCAAATGAAGAGAATCTGATCACGGGAACACGCTATATGAATGTGGAAGGTATGCTGCCTTTCGAGGATGAGGTGGCAGCGTATATCAAAGAAACCGACAATCATGTGATGTACCGTGTGACACCGGTTTTTGAGAGGGATGACCTGATTGCCTCAGGAGTACAGATGCAGGCAGAGTCAGTAGAAGATGATGGAGCGGGAATCAGCTTTAATGTATATGTATATAATGTACAGCCGTATGTAGTGATTGATTATAAAACCGGAGAAAACTGGGAAGGCGATGAGATTGCAGAGCCGGAAGGGAAATGGGCAGACGGTACAGAGGCAGAGCCTTCAGATACAAAGGAGCAGATGTATATTCTCAATAAGAATACAAAGAAATTTCATAAACCGGAATGTTCCGGTGCAAAGAAGATCAAGGCTAAAAATAAAGATGAATATACGGGATCAAGACAGACGTTGATCGACGAAGGATATGAGCCTTGTGGGAGTTGTCATCCTTAGGCATTGTAATCTTCAGGTCAGAAAGATGTTCAGATCATTATATAATTATAAAAAGAGAGTTCCCCGGAAGAATGGTTGGCAGTAACATTCTTCCGGGGGATTATAACAATAACATGGCAATAATTTTGGTATATTTCAGAGTTTATTTGATAAAGCTGACGTGTTTACAGATCTCTTCGATCGCTTTATCTTTTTTTTCATTGAAGATCACTTTATTCTCTTCAAATAAGTTGCGGCCTTCTGCATCGATGGATACGATCAGAGGTCCAAATTCTTTTACGCGGCAGTGCCATAATGTTTCAGGCATTCCAAGGTCTCTCCACTGTGCATCTACGATCTCTTCTACTTCTGTAGCGGCAACAACTGCATTTCCGGCAGGAAAGACACAGTGGATCGCACCAAATTCTTTGCAGGCACGCTCTGTATTTTCTTTCATTCCACCCTTACCGATGATAATGCGTACTCCGGTTTCTCTTACAAATTCATATTCAAATTTTTCCATACGCATACTGGTTGTCGGTCCAACAGATACCATTTCAAACTTATCATTGTCCAGCGGACGGATAATCGGACCCGCATGGAAAATAGCAGCGTCTCTTACATTGACAGGAAGTTCCCGTCCTTCTTCTACGAGGCGTCTGTGAGCAACGTCGCGGCAGGTTGTCATACTTCCATTGAGATATACGATATCTCCAGCGTGGATATCAGCAAGATCTTCTGCTGAGATTGGTGTAGTTAAGATTTTCTTTCCGTCTTTGATTTCTAACATTATAAAGTCACCCCCGAATGTGTTGTGATTGTATAGTTCAGATCTTTATCAAAAATAATGTGACCACGTCTGTGGGACCAGCATCCAACGTTAACAGCAACACCAATCGTGGAAGGATGTCTTGCTGTATTTTCAATATGAACGCCCATAACAGAGTACTTTCCGCCCATTCCCTGAGGTCCAAGTCCGATTGCGTTGATTCCATCTTCCAGAAGTTTTTCCATAGAGGCCGCACGTTCATTTTCATTGTGACTTCCAAGAGGTCTCATAAGTGCCTTTTTGGAAAGAAGTGCAGCAGTCTCAACAGAAGTAGCAACACCGACACCGACCAGCAGCGGAGGACATGCATTTAATCCGTAAGATGTCATTACATCGAGAACAAATTTTGTGACACCTTCATAACCTTCCCCCGGCATGAGAACCATTGCTTTACCAGGAAGTGTACATCCGCCGCCTGCCATGTATGTATAGATTTCACACTGGTCACTGTCCGGTACAATATCCCAAAATACAGTAGGAGTACCTTTTCCGACGTTCTTTCCGGTATTGTATTCGTCAAATGTCTCAACACTGTTATGGCGGAGTGGGGCTTCAAAAGTTGCCTTTACAACGGCTTCTTTCAAAAGAGCCTCCAGTTCTCCGATCAGTGGGAAGTTTGTTCCACATTTTACCCAGAACTGCAATACTCCGGTATCCTGACAGCTTGGACGGTTCAGCTCTTTGGCAAGAACCTGATTTCTTTTCATAGTTTCATAGATGACTTTTGAAAGAGGACTGTCCTCTTTTTCGGCGAGTTCGTCAATCTTCGCCTTGATGTCGTCTGGCAGGACTTTACCAATATAAGAAACAAAGTTTGCCATATAAGTGGTAAGCTGCTCTACCTGTGCTTTCTTATCCATTTTTGTTCCTCCTTATTTTGAATGGTTGTTAAGTAAACTAAATAATTGATTTATCACCATAATCCTTTCACTCTCCAAATTCCATTATGGAAAGAATGGGAAAGCGATCGGAAGAATGATCATGCTTACAACGGTAGCGATTATGATGAGCGGGAATCCGGATTTTACATAATCCATAAATTTGTAATTACCGGCACCAACTACCATGGTATTTGCCGGCATACCGATTGGTGTTGCGTATGCACAAGAGCCACCGATCACGCACGCCATCAGTACAGCTCTTGGATCAGCTCCCATGCCCTGTGCAATAGAGAGGCAGATCGGAACCATCAGTGCAGTTGTTGCGGTATTTGACATAAAATTTGTCAGTACGCAGCAGAGAAGAAATACAACGAATGTCAGTACATATGGAGAAGGATTTTCTCCCAAAGCACCGATGACTTTATTTGCGATTATTTCACCTGCTCCGGTTTCCTGAAGGGCAGAAGCAAGAGATAATGTACCACCGAACAGGAAGATGGTCTTTAAGTCAATGGACTTTAATGCATCTTTTTCAGAAATAACACCGGTCAAGATCAAAAGCAATGCTCCGATTGCACCGGAGATGCAAAGCTTGATACCAATCTTGTCTTCAAAGACCATTGCAAGTAATGTGAAGATCAGAATAATCAGAGAAAGCCACTGTTTCCATTTAGGAACATTACTGAAATCCCTTGTGGTATCAAATGCCCCGTCATCTTTTACATCATGGTTTGGAAGGAGCCTGTATCCAATCGTTGCATAGAAAATGATTCCAACGATCAGGATTGGCAGACCAACGATGGCATATTCAAAAAAACCAAATTTCATATCAAGTTCTTCCAGAGCACTCTGTGCGATCAGGTTTCCAGGAGCACCGATCAGGGAAAGGTTTCCACCCATGGCTGCTGCAAACACAAGAGGCATCAGAAGTCTGGAACGTTTGTATCCTGACTTTGCTGCAATACCGATTACAACCGGAATTAATACAGCGGCAGTACCGGTATTTGAGAGAACTCCGCTCATCAGTCCTACGATTACCATGATCGCAACGATTAGCATACGTTCTGTCTTAGCAAATTTTGTTACAATGCCTCCGATTTTATTGGCCATGCCTGTCTCAAATAAAGCACCGCCAACGATGAACATTGCAACGAACAAAATCACATTGCTGTCAATGAAGCCTGCAAAAGCCGTCTTGATGTCTAAAACCCCAGTTACGACCAGGCCAATACAGACGATCATTGAAGTAACTCCCAGCGGAATTTTTTCAAATACGAACATGATCACCGCAAATAAGAGGAACAACAGCGTTATTGTTGAGGGACTCATATAGTTACCTCCAATCCTTTATTAACTTTTTCTTTATCCCGGAGAACTCCGGTAGTAGTAGACCAAAGAGTAATAAGCCGGCCGTTTCATTACCATTTGCTATATCTGAATTATATTGGAATCGGCTGGAAATGTACATTTTGAAAAAAATATGGTATCATAAGAAAAAGCTATGGAATTTGAAAGATTGAAAAAGTTTTTTAGAGGAGACAAAAGCAATGAAACTGACCCAGTTGGAATACTTTTGTGTGGCAGCAAGATATCATAATATAACGAAAGCTTCAAAAGAGTTATTTGTAACCCAACCTTCGGTTTCAAATGCAATAAAGGCACTGGAAGAAGAGTTTGGAGTTAATTTATTTTACAGGAATAATAATAAGTTAACGCTGACCCCGGAGGGAGAGATTTTTTATAAGCAGGCAGAGGAGTTGTTGGCACATGCAGATTCCGTAGCCTCCGAATTTCATGAACTGAGGAAAAAGATCACACCAGTCCGTATCGGGATGCCTCCGATGCTTGGAAGTATATATCTTCCGGATTTGTATATTTCTTTACGTCAGGAGTTCCCGGAAGTGGATTTTCATTTGTACGAATATGGATCAGTCAAGGCATGCGAGCAGGTGATGGAAGAAAAACTGGATCTTGCAATTGTAAATGCGGAGCAGACGGCAATTGATAAATGTAATCTTCATATTATAGATACGGAAGATCTGTTGTTCTGCGTTTCAAAGGATCATCCGCTGGCAGGTCAGAGTACCATTCTGATGAATATGCTGAACAATGAACCGCTGATCCTTTTTAATACGGATTCAGTGCAGGTAATGACATTAACAAGACAATTTAAGGCAGCAGGTGTCAATCCTCATATCATACTGAATACCAGTCAGATCACAACTCTGATCAATATGATAAAAGCGGAGCCGATCGGAGCATTCCTTTACAGATCCATGGTAGAAACTTATCCTGATATTATTGGAATTCCGGTATTTCCATCGATTGAACAGAGGATCGGGGTAATTTGGAGAAAAGGGAAATATCAGAATGCGATCACAGAAAAAGTGATAAAATATTTAAAAAATTATTGACAAATTAATACATTTAAAGTATACTTAATTAGTCGCTTGACGAAAGCGACAACTGAATAGGGGATTGGTCAAATGGTATGATAGGGGTCTCCAAAACCTTTGGTGGGAGTTCGATTCTCTCATCCCCTGTATTAAAAAGCCTTAGAAACTGCGTGGAATCGCTGTTCTAAGGCTTTTTTCTTTTTTCCCAAAAGCAAAGGTGGTCACCATACGTTCGAAATATCTGCATAATTGTATCATACGAAAAAGCACATTATATATAACTTGAAGCCATATATAACGTGCCGGATTCAAAAAGTCTACAAAGCTCTTACTTTTCGATGGTAGATCCAGTAAGAAATAATTGCAGTGATTGCCTCAGTGATCCAAAATGCGTGCCAGACGCCGGATGCCCCCTGCAGCAGGCTTAAAAGAAAAGCCAGTGGAATGATGATCAGCGTATAACGGCAGAGCGAGATGATGAGGGATGGTAATCCCATTCCAAGTCCTTCTAAAGCTCCCGAACTTGTAACTGAAATAGAAGATACAAGGAATCCGAGGCAGATAATACGAAGAGCAGAGGAACCAATCTTTATGGTTGCAGGTGTAGTTGTGAACAGATGGATCAGAGTTCCGGGAATGCATAAGCACAGGACAGTTCCAATTGCCATGATCGCCAGAACAAGGATCAAAGAAGTCTGATAAATCTTATTTACACGATGATGTTCCTTTGCACCATAATTATATCCGATCAGTGGCCGCATCCCCTGGATGACTCCGTTAGCAGGAAGGTATAAGAAGGTCTGTAATTTGTAATAGACTCCAAGCACAAAGACATAAGATTGACCGAAGCCTGCCAGGATTACATTTAATGATGAAATAAGCAGGGAAGGAAGTGCCATGTTCAGACTTGCAGGAATCCCGATGGAGTACATTTTTTTACAAAGCGAAGCATCCGGTTTAAAATAAGCTCTTCTGAATTTTACAGAGATTGGATCGACTATGTAAAAAATAAGATAAAGGATCGCACTGAATGTCTGTCCGAGGCCTGTTGCGAGTGCTGCACCTTCGATCCCAAGTGAAGGAAATGGTCCAAGTCCAAAGATCAGGACCGGATCGAGAAAAATGTTGACAAGGCATCCGCTCATCAGACAGATCATGGAGACATTCATTTTACCAACAGCTTGAAAAACCTTTTCAAATACCAGTTCCCATGCAAAAAATACAGAAAATAAAAATACGATTTTTGAATAACGAAGCCCTAAAGTGATAATTTCTCTATCGTTGGTAAAGAGACTGAGAAAAGGGTGGATAACTACAAGGCAGATAATCATCAGGAGAATACCGTGAAATGTTCCGAGGAGCATTCCCTGACTTGCTGCCTGATCTGCCTTTTTCTGATCTGCTGCTCCCAGATAAAAGGAAATGACGGCATTAATCCCGATTCCAAAACCGATCATAACTGCATTGATCAGATTTTGGACAGGGAATACCAGAGAAAGTGCAGTCATTGCATTTTCACTGATCCGGGCAACAAAAAAGCTGTCAACGATATTATAAAGTGAATTCACGAGCATGGAAATAACCATTGGCAGAGACATCTTCAACAGCAGGTTCAGTATTGGCTGTTCTTTCATATAAGTTTGTTCCATTTTAAGACTCCTTTCAGGACTTTTTATATTTATTGAGGCAGGACATAAAAAAACCACATGGCTACATAAAAAGTAGTCATGTGGCGAAAAGTAGTATCGAGTCATGACAGAAGTTATACTTCTGCGGTTATGAACCATGATACTCCAAAAATCCACACCAGTTTTAGAAACTAATTATATCGCTAAAATGTGAGTGTGTCAATTAAAATGGCATACGAAAAATCCACCATACGCTTCTATCAGTCATACAGTGGATCTTTCAATTTATTCCATCCATTGGAATATCCTCCTTCTTTAATTGATATCTATTTTAAACTATTATCTCAAATAGTGAAATTTTTATTTAAAAATCAATGTCCCATTGGTCTGTACCTCTTTCATAAAATTTGTTCTTAACTAGAATTAAATTAACGTCCCATCGGTCTGTACCTCTTTCATAAATTTCAGATTAAATTAAAAATTAATATCCCATTGGCCTGTACCTCTTTCGTTAAATTATTGGATGAAGTTTAAGTTTTTGGTGGTCCGTCCTCCTTTCTTTTTATTTGTCGTCCGTTTTCTTTTGTTGACTATATATTAACTCTCAAAACGCATTTTGTCAATAGAAAATCTGATAAAAATTAAAAATAATTTAAATTAACAGAAAATAATGATTAACGAATATTATTCGTAATACAACAATTAAACAAATATCGTATTTAAAATAAGTTGAAATTGTGTCAATGTGTCTCTAGGAAAAATGCGAGGATAATGGTATTCTTTTAAAGGATTAAATAAAGAAAAGCTTATGAACCAAGATGAATATTAAAGATATGAAAGGATAAAAGATGAGGCGGATTATACAGAATACAATGATAGCAGGAGCATTTTGCTTCCTTTTTGCAGGCTGGTTTATGTATACCGGGCAGAAAGAAGCAGATGGGGCAGAAAGTGAACGGATGGAGCTTACGGTTTCCAATGTATCACCATTTGATGTGGAAAATGTGAAAGTAGAAGTAAATGGAGATCATCCTGTGAAGATAGAAAGGATTGCTTCAGGTGAGGAGACTAAGATCCGGGTGCGGAAAGATCTCAATCCGGCAGGAGTTGTCAGAATTTACGGAGAGGCAGGGATTCTTGGTGAATTTGGTAAGTATTTTGGCGGACAGATGAGTGTGGGGACTGAATTTGGAATTTCGATGAATGAAAATATGAAAATGGAAGTAACTTCTAACCTTCCGGAATATATATCGGTAGGTTTATAAAAAGAGGACAGCCCGAAGGCAGGATGTGATATCTGTGCTTTCGGGTTGTCCTTTTTTGAGGGCGTCGCAGGAGAATCCCCCGACGCTTGGGGATCCAGGATATGCATGGACTGCATAAAAAATTATAAAGAATTAGCACTCACCTATTTACAGCGCTAATAATACGTGCTATATTACTAATAGAACACGAAAAAAGGCTCCGCCGGTGATCTGAAAGTAGAGTTTGGCGGAGAGAGTTTGTGGTTCAAAGGAGGGAAAGACTATGAATATTAATAAATTTACGCAGAATTCTTTGCAGGCTGTTCAGAATTGCGAGAAGATTGCCGCAGATAATGGCAATCAGGAACTGGCACAGGAGCATCTGCTGTATGCGTTGCTGACGCAGGATGACAGTCTGATTTTAAAATTGCTTGAAAAAATGAGTATCCAGAGTCAGCTTTTCATAAACCGTGTAGAGCAGGCGATTGGAAAAAGAACGAAAGTCCAGGGAGGCAAGGCTTATGTCGGTCAGGATCTGAATAATGTTCTGATCCATGCAGAAGATGAGGCAAAGCAGATGGGGGATGAATATATTTCTGTTGAGCATCTGTTCCTTGCTATGATGAAGTATGCGAGTCGTGAGATGAAAGAATTATTCCGGGAATTTGGTATCAGCCGGGAAGGATTCCTGCATGCTCTTTCTACAGTCCGGGGAAACCAGAGAGTTACCAGTGATAACCCAGAGGCAACTTATGATACTTTAAATAAATATGGTCAGGATCTGGTGGACAGAGCAAGAGAGCAGAAGCTGGATCCGGTGATTGGACGAGATGAAGAGATCCGCAATGTGATCCGGATCCTTTCAAGAAAAACGAAGAATAATCCGGTGCTGATCGGTGAACCTGGTGTAGGTAAGACGGCAGTTGTAGAAGGACTTGCCCAGCGGATCGTCAGCGGAGATGTACCGGAAGGACTGAAGGACAAGACAATCTTCTCATTGGATATGGGAGCATTGGTCGCAGGTGCAAAGTACCGGGGAGAATTTGAAGAGCGTCTGAAGGCGGTCCTTGAGGAAGTAAAAAATAGCGATGGAAAGATTATCCTTTTCATTGATGAGCTGCATACGATCGTTGGTGCCGGTAAGACAGACGGAGCGATGGATGCAGGAAATATGTTAAAGCCGATGCTGGCAAGAGGAGAGCTGCACTGTATCGGAGCAACGACACTGGATGAATATCGGAAATATATTGAAAAGGATGCAGCACTGGAACGCCGTTTCCAGCCGGTTCTTGTAGATGAGCCGACTGTGGAAGATGCCATTTCAATTTTAAGAGGACTGAAAGAAAGATATGAAGTTTTCCATGGAGTAAAGATTACCGACAGTGCATTGGTGGCAGCAGTGACACTTTCCAACCGTTATATTTCAGACCGGTTTCTTCCGGATAAAGCGATCGATCTTGTGGACGAAGCATGTGCATTGATCAAGACAGAACTGGACTCCATGCCGACAGAGCTGGATGAACTGTGCAGGCGTGTGATGCAGATGGAGATTGAAGAGTCTGCATTGAAAAAAGAAGAAGACCGTCTGAGTAAAGAACGGCTGGAGCATCTGCAGGAGGAACTGGCAGAACTGAAAGAACAGTATGCAGGAAAGAAAGTGCAGTGGGAGAATGAAAAGAAGTCGGTAGAGCATGTGCAGAAGATTCGTGAGGAGATCGAGCAGGTCAACAAGGAAATTCAGAAAGCACAGAGAGAATATGATCTGAATAAGGCAGCAGAACTGCAGTATGGAAAGCTTCCACAATTACAGAAGCAGCTGGAAGAAGAGGAAGAACGGGTGAAAGCCAAAGATCTTTCCCTTGTACATGAAGCTGTAACGGATGAAGAGATCGGAAAGATCGTTTCGAGATGGACGGGCATTCCGGTTGCAAAATTAAATGAAAGTGAGAGGAATAAGACCCTTCACCTTGCGGAGGAACTGCATAAGCGTGTAGTTGGTCAGGATGAAGGTGTGGAACTTGTAACAGAAGCGATCATCCGTTCTAAGGCAGGGATCAAAGATCCAAGTAAGCCGATCGGTTCCTTCCTTTTCCTTGGTCCTACCGGAGTCGGTAAGACTGAGCTTGCAAAGGCACTTGCACAGAGTCTGTTCGATGATGAGAACAATATGGTTCGTATTGATATGAGTGAATATATGGAGAAATATTCCGTGTCCAGACTGATCGGAGCTCCTCCGGGATATGTCGGATATGATGAAGGCGGACAGCTGACAGAAGCAGTTAGAAGAAAACCATATTCGGTAGTCCTTTTTGATGAGATCGAAAAAGCTCACCCGGATGTCTTTAATGTGCTGTTACAGGTACTCGACGATGGACGGATCACGGATTCCCAGGGACGTACAGTAGACTTCAAGAATACGATTCTGATTATGACCTCCAATATCGGAGCAAATTATCTGCTTGAAGGGATCAAAGAAGACGGATCGATCAATGAACAGTGTCAGGAAATGACGATGAATGACCTGAAAGCTCATTTCAGACCGGAATTTTTGAACCGGCTGGATGAGATCATTATGTTCAAGCCACTGACGAAGACAAATATCCGCTCGATCATTGATCTGCTGGTTAAAGATGTGAACCGCCGGCTGGAGGAAAAAGAGCTTCAGATTGAGCTGACGGAAGCAGCAAAAGATTTTGTTGTGGAAAGTGGGTATGACCCGATGTATGGTGCAAGACCACTGAAGAGATATCTGCAGAAAAATGTTGAGACACTTGCGGCAAGACTGATCCTTGCAGGAAATGTCGGACGGGGCGATACAATTCTGATCGATGTCAGAGATGGAAAGCTGGCAGCAGATGTGAAAAATGAATTGTAAGGTCAGAAAGAAAATTTCATAAATGTGAAAGACAGGATTGATGAAAAATGTCGGTCCTGTCTTTTTTTGATTGAATTGGGGAAAAGGTGAAATTTGAAGAAAAAGAGAGAATTGCAAGAAAAAGAAATGAAAAAATGAACAAAAAGCATGAATTATCAGAATTTTTGGGGGGGGGGTCAATGATTGAGGGCGGAATTTTGCCAAATAAAGAATTGACAAAATATGGATAAAATATTAAGATGATAATATGTGTTTGAAAATATATCAGATGTTCTAGTAATGAGAAGAGAAATTATTTCGTGACATGTGAAATAGTAGAATACAATAGCAGGTTTGAAAGAGATTTTTGATAAAATGGATGCAAAATTTTCTGGAGAAATTGATATACTGGATTTATTAATAGAGAAGGGATGGTAACGTGAACAGGTATTTTTTTAGAACTCATTCCATAGGCAGGAAGAAAAGGATTTTTTCACTGATTCTTGTATGGATCATTCTTATGGGGACATGTCTGCAGTCGGGATTTGTGAGCAGGGCTGAAGAGGATGACAGTTCCGAAGAGACAGTTCAGCAGGATACCAGAGCAAAGACCTCCACATTGGATGAAATACAGGAATTATTGGGACTTCAGGGTGTATTTACAGTTAAAAATATAATGAAAGCCGGGATAGAAGATGAAAATTTTGCGAAGGCTGTCTACGATTCTATCTCAGCAAGTCCAAATAATTTCCGGTCAGGGATTAAAGTGTGGGCAGATACGGATGCAAATCAGTGGTGGGCGAGAAAGACTCTTACTGCACAGGAAATAATAGATGCAGGAAAAGAAGAGGGAGTTATTACTGATCCTTCACAGCAGCAGGTAGATACGGAGAGTGCGGTAAGATTAATTTTAAGCTATTTTACAGGTGTTATTAATGCCAGTCATCGCCAGGTGGATGAGGTTGGAAATGTCATCAAAGATGAAGAAAATAGTGTCAGAAGTATTGTGGGCATAAAACTCCTGAGAAGAGCTGCGGTAATTAATTTATCTTATAATATGATTACGGATATCACAGAACTTGAAAGTGGAAAAGGCTATATTCCGGGAGTGGATGTGTCCACGGATGAAGAAAAAAAATCTTATTTTGGCGAAAAGAACCGGAATGTGAGAATTCGGCTGGCACAAAATAGTATTATCAAATATTTTAAAAAAGGCGATGGACGTATTGACTTAGATCTGTTAACTCCGAATGTAAGTTCTCAGATATTAGCACCGGATATCATTTATCTGATGAAGGGAACGGCACAGGAGAAAGAGCAGGGACTGGAGACGGGCGAAATTCCTATGGATATCATGATTGGAAATGCCCCAGTCAGTTTGGATGATACGGGGATAACTTATCTGAAAAGCAGCACCATAAAAGATGCAACGATAGAAAACGTGAGAAAGGATCAGAGTGATAATTTGTCCCAGGGAGTATATGCAGCATGTGCCAGAGCTGTTTTTAAAGGGATCAGAAGCGTTGGAGATCTCAGGATGGGATTCATGGGAGCAAGATCCAGTGAATATGAAGTGTATGCAGCAGATGAAAATGCAACAGATGATGAGGAGCAGATAACGGCAGGACAGGGAACGGTAAAAGGAAGAAAAACCGTAAATGTACAAATATATACTTCCGTTACTGCCAATGCAATTTCCGAAGGGATCATCCATCTGCACAAGCAGGATGAAAAAGGGAATGCTGTATCTAATGCAACATTTAACCTTTATAAATGTAAGGAAGAAAATGAGACAGAAGATCCGTTGATTACAACGGTAACGACCGATAAGAATGGTGATGTGTATCAGGGAAATCTGAAAGATGGAACGTATTATTTCGTTGAGACAAAAGTGCCAGAGGGATACACTTTAAATGCGACCAAAGAAGATGTGCAGATGACGGATGCGGATGGAGCAGTTTCTTTTAAAGATAAGGACGGTTGTTATACTTTGTATAAATGCAATGGAACCAGCATGATACCTGGAGAAGGAGATGAACTGGTTCAGAGCGGTCTGAAATCTGATGAGAATGGAGTGGTAAACTACTCAGGACTGGAGTCCGGTGGATATTATCTGATTAAAAATGAAGCGTTTGAAATTAAAACTGTAAAAGAGAAAGACTGGATGTTAAAAAATGCAACCACCGGAAAGAGTACAGAGGATGGAGATAGTCTGGTGACGAATGACGGATCGGTCGATGACGATGGTAAGCTGGTTACGCAGAATGAGACCATAGAGGATGGATTTTATGTGAAAGTAAAAAGTGATCAGGAACTGGCACTTTCGATTCCTGAGAATAATACCAGTCCGTTGAATGAAATAAAGCTCACGTGGACCGCAGGACTTCAGAAAACCGGTGAAGAAGGTGAAATGACCTACAGGATTACGCAGCAAAGAACAACGAACCCTGTATCGGATAATGTAACCTATCTGCAAGACCAGAATAAACTGATTGAGACGGTTCAGGCAGAAATACAGAGGCTTACCAGAGAGGAATATCGAAATGTAACGGTGGAGATGAGCTTTGGTGGTGAGTATGTATCGGCAGACCGCTGGCAGGGAAATCAGGATGCGGTCAAGACTGTCACTGTGACGAATCCAAAGTCAGCGACATTGAGAGTGTATAAGCAGGACGATTCGGAAAATCCGTTGGAAGGTGCAGAATTCACCTTATATCGGGAATATAATCCAACTGTAGACAACGAGGCAGATAAAAAGACTCTGCAACTGGGTGAAAATAATTCAGTAGATGTAGTTGCAGAAAAGGAAATTACAACCAAGTTGACAGAAGATCAGGAAAAAGCAGAGGCGGTATTTGATAAACTTCCATTGAATACAAGCTGGTATCTTGCAGAGACAAAGCTTCCTACGGGATATGAATATATCAAGAAAGAGGAGGCAGATGGATCGGCTTCCGCAAGTGCGGTAAAAGCCATTGGCAAGATCTATACAGTCACTATTAGTGCGGCTGGTGAAGTATCAATAGATGGAAAGGCAGCGAATCAGCTTCCGGATGTGAAGAATGAATACTCTATCACAATGACCAATATTGGAATTTCACTTCCAACTACAGGATATGACGGAGGCTACGATGTCTGTACAGTGCTTGGAATGGTTTTAATAGCAGGAGCAGTAAGCTGGCTGTATCTGAATAAAAGAAAAAGGCAGGTCAGATAACTGAAAAAAATATGTTCCCCAAAAGCAGAGATGCTTTGGAAATAAATTAATAAGGATAGTAAGAAAGGATGAACAAGAGATGAAAAAGGGAATCTTAAGACGTATTGCAGCAGCAGGGCTTGCAGTGGTTACTTTGCTTGGTATGTCCATGGCAACCATGGCAGAAGATAAAACTGGAGTACCAAACCAGGGGGCTGTAGAGACAACCGCAGCGGGAATGGGAACCCTGGTATCAAATGGAACTGAAACTGGCACCATTACTGTAAACGGGATGGCAGAAGGCGATGTGGCTACGCTCTATAAAATTGTAAATATTACATACAATCCGGCAACAAATAGTAAGGACTATGCATGGGCCAATGGTGTACAAGCAGCCGTTCAGAGTGCATGGACAACAGATACTACAACGCAATTGACGCCTGCTAATTTTAAAGCTAAATTTGAAAGTGATGCAGACTTTCAGTCAAAAGTGTACCAGAAGATACTGGTAGCAATTAATAGTAATAATGAAAATGAAAAGGCTGGAGAAGAATTCGGAACTTCAAAGACAGCAGGCGAGTCAGGAAGCGTTGTATTTGAAGATGTTCCTTTTGGACAGTATATAGTGAAAATAACCGGAACGAATGTATATGCACCAATAACAGCAACACTCGATCCGGAAGCTGGTGTTGAAACCAAAGTTGATGGTAAGGGTAACAAGGAAAATCCAGATAACTATTATATTCATAATGTAGTAATAGACGCAAAGCGTGCCACACCGTCTATTGAAAAGGAGATTACGGATCCAACTGATAAGACAGTTGCTGTAAATGATAATGTAGATTATAAGATTACGGTAACTGCTCCGACATTTGATCCAGAGGCAAAGGATTTTACTTTTAATGTAAACGACAGCATGGAAGCTGGAATCATTGGAGCAAATAATTTAGTTATTAAAAATGGAACAAATACAGATGAATCGCTTACGGCAGGAACAGATATCAGTGCAGCCGATAAGGCAGATTATAGAATTACTTATTATAGTAAGGATACTTTGGAATCTGGAAGTGAAACAACGGCTACAGAAAATGCCAGAGGCTTTAAAATTGAATTTAATATGCATAAAGCAGCTGTCAATGGTCAGAAACTGACGATTACGTATACATCTAAAGTAGAAAAGATTACCATCGGAAAAGAGATTAAGAATAAGGCAACATTGATATGGCCGAAAAATATCTGGACGACAGACACAAATAACAACCGTAATACAGAAGAAACAAATGTACCTGTAAAAAGTTTTGGTCTGAAAGTACAGAAAGTAGATTCCACGGATACAACTAAAGGACTGAAAGGTGCAGAATTTAAACTGTATAAGTCAGCAGGCGATGCTGAGGGGAATCGGAATCCAATTGAGTTAGTTCAGTTAACAAATGATGCTGGTGTCATAGCTGGTGCTTATCGTGTAGCCAATACAGTTGGTACAGGTTCTGGTGATACAAAGGTGGATACGATCACTACAACCAATGATGGGCATTTTACCATTGATGGTCTTGATGCAACAACATATTATGTAAAAGAGACTAAAGCTCCGACCGGATATGTACTTAAAAATGAGCCGGTAGCAGTTACTATTGGAAAAGTGAATACTTATACAAGTGATAAAATTACTAATACAAAGGGCTTTACCCTTCCACAGACCGGTGATGCAGCAATGTTCATTATGTCGATCGTGGGTGCAGGACTGGTAGTATTTGGTGTAGCTTTTTTCGCATTATCCAGAGGAAAATCCAGAAAGCAGAGTAGAAGATAAATAAAAAATGAAAAAGCATTTTTCGACAATATTTGCATTTATGGTGATTCTTCTGGGAGTTGGGATGTTCTTTTATCCGAATATCAGTAACTGGTATATGCAAAAGCACCAGGGAAATGTCATTCAGGAATATGAAGAAAAGTCGGATTCTATGTCAGAACAGGAACTGGAGGAAATGAAGCAGGCCGTAAGGGAATACAATGAGGGGCTTGTGAATAACCGGACTGTTCTGACAGATCCGTTTGATGAAGAGGCGTGGAAAACTCTCAGTACAGATTACAAAGGGCTTCTGAATGTAGACGGAGTGATGGCATATGTGGAGATACCAAAGATTGATGTGTATCTTCCGGTGTATCATGGAACGTCAAAGGAGACGCTGGAAAAGGGTATCGGACATTTGGAGAATACGTCACTTCCAATGGGCGGTAAGGGAACTCATTGCGTGCTGTCAGGGCATTCAGGGCTTCCGACTGCCCTCTTTTTTACCAATCTGGATCAGTTGGAAAAAGGAGATCACTTCTATATTCATGTACTGGATGAGACACTGGCATATAAGGTGGATCAGATTTCGGTTGTTGAACCGGAGGATACCAGTCTTTTGATGATCGACCCGGATGAAGATTATGTGACACTGGTTACCTGTACCCCATTCGGTAAGAATACACACCGTCTGCTTGTCCGAGGAAAGCGTACAGCTTACGATAAGGATCAGCTGGATAAAGACCGGAAGAAGGCGGGAGACAGAAGTATCTGGGATAAGCTGAAAAGCCTGTTCGGGCATAGGAGTGTGGCACTTCAGATTATTGGAGCAGCATTGGGAATCTTACTTGCAATTCTTCTTTTCCTCTATATAAAAAAGAAAAAGCAGGAAAAGAAGCAGAATTATTCAAATAAGGGAAAAAGAAAAAAGAAGAAAAAGTATCGGAAAAAGCGAAAAAAGGTTCGTCATAGACCGGAGACAGCTTCTGAAAAATTGAGGCAGAGAAGAAAGAGATGAAAAGCCCCCCGTGGTATGGTACAATAAAAGTACTGTATCACGGGGATTTTTAATGTATACAAGAAATGAAAGGTATCTGACTATCATATAAAAGGGGAGCATTCTATGCGGAAAATAATTTTTCATATTGATGTAAATTCTGCATATTTAAGCTGGACGGCAGTAGAGGAGCTGAAAAATGGGGGGAAAGTAGATCTCCGGCAGATTCCTGCGATCATTGGCGGGGATCAGAAGTCCCGCCACGGAGTTGTCCTTGCAAAGTCTCCGTCGGCAAAAAAGTACGGGATCAGGACGGGGGAACCGGTTGTAAATGCATTCCGGAAATGCCCGACTCTTATCATGAGAGCACCGGATCATAAAATGTATCATGAGAAGAGCCGGAGACTGATGGAGTATCTGCGTACATTTACGGAGGAGATTGAGCAGGTCAGTGTGGATGAATGTTATATGGATTTTACGGAGATCGCAGACAGATTTCCGTCTCCGCAGGCGGGAGCTGAATGGATCAGGGAGGGCGTGAAGAGGAAGTTTGGTTTTACGGTGAATATTGGTATTTCAGAGAATAAGCTGTTGGCAAAGATGGCTTCAGACTTTGAAAAACCGGATAAGACGCATACCCTTTTCCCGGATGAGATCCGGCAGAAGATGTGGCCGCTTCCGGTCAGTGAGCTGTATATGGCAGGCAGATCCAGTGTGGAAATACTGAAAAAGCTGGAGATCAATACGATCGGTGACCTGGCAAGGTCAGAGGAGGCACTGATCGAGCTTCATCTGAAAAGTCATGGGCGTATGCTGTGGGAGTTCGCCAACGGGATCGGAGATGATCAAGTGCAGTCTGTACCGGACGAGGCAAAAGGAATCGGAAATTCAACGACACTGGTGGAAGATGCAGTCACCTATGAAGAAGCAGAAAAAGTGCTGAAGAATCTGGCAGAGAGCGTCGGCATAAGATTGAAGAAAGCAGGGAAAAAAGCCGGAATGCTCAGTGTGGAGATCCGGTATTTTGATTTTCGGAATGCATCGCATCAGATGCAGCTGGAAAAGCCGTCCGCACAGCCGGAGGTACTGCTTGAAAAGGCGGGGAAATTATTTCAGGAGTTATGGAGCGGAGAGCCGGTAAGACTGTTAGGGATCAGGACTTCTAAGCTGGTGGAAGAGTCCGCACCGGAGCAGCTGACCCTTTTTGACCTGAAGCCACCGGAAGAACCGGATGAAAAGCATAAGAAACTGAAAGCGGCACTGGAGGAATTGAACAGCCGTTTTGGGAAAGATACTGTTATAAAAGGAACTCTGTACCGTCCGAAGAAAAAGTGAGAGCAGAAAAATGCATTGCCCGGCACAGGCAGTGTGGGCAGCAGAGGCAGGAGAAAAAGTGGCACATACAGAAAAATTATGTTATGCTATAGCAGTGAAAGTCTATGCAAGGAGGGAAGCGTTGTGAGATTAGATACATTATTGGAGCGATTGGAATATAAAGTGGTTCAGGGAAGTGCAGAAACGGAAGTGACAACCCTGATCAATGATTCAAGAAAAGTAGAGAACGGGTCTGTCTTTGTCTGCATCAGCGGTGCAGTGTCAGACGGTCATAAGTATGCGGCAGAAGTTGCAGAAAAAGGAGCGGCTGCATTAGTTGTGGAGAAAGATGTGGAAGTGCCGGCAGATGTGACGGTCATCAAAGTCGAAGATACGAGATATGCACTGGCACTGATGTCAGCAGCGTATTTTGGGTATCCGGCAGAGAAGCTGAAGATTGTGGGAATTACCGGTACAAAAGGAAAGACGACGACCACTTATATGATCAAGTCTATTCTGGAGGAGACAGGACATAAGGTCGGGCTGATCGGAACGATCGAGGCGATCATCGGAGAGAAAAAGATCCCTGCAGCCAATACGACACCGGAGTCCTATACGATCCATCAGTATTTTGCAGAGATGGTAAAAGAAGGATGTGACTGCGTGGTCATGGAGGTGTCTTCGCAGGGACTGATGCTCCACAGGACAGCAGGGATTCCGTTTGAGATCGGTATTTTTACGAATCTGGGAAGAGACCATATCGGACCGAATGAACATAAAGATTTTGAAGATTATAAGAGATGTAAGGGACTTCTGTTCAAGCAGTGCAGACTTGGGATCGCGAATGTGGATGACCAGTATTTTGAGGATGTTTTCTCAGGGGCAACTTGCAAAGTGGAGACCTTTGGATTTTCAGAAAAGGCAGATCTGCGTGCAGAAAATGTGCGGCTGGTATCCAGACCGGGATATCTGGGAGTGGCATATCATGTAGCCGGAGTGATGGAGTTTGATGTTGAGATCGACATTCCGGGAACGTTCAGCGTCTACAATTCTCTGACTGCAATCTCGGTATGCAGACATTTTGAAGTACCGGCAGAACTGATCAAAGATGCCCTGAAAAAGGCAAAGGTAAAGGGAAGAATTGAGATGGTCAAAGTGTCGGATGATTTTACGCTGATGATCGATTATGCTCATAATGCGATGAGTCTGGAGAGTCTTCTGACCACATTGAAAGAATATCATCCGAAGCGTCTGGTATGCTTATTTGGATGCGGGGGAAACCGTTCCAGAGACAGAAGGTTTGAGATGGGAGAGGTTTCAGGAAGACTGGCAGACCTGACGATCATTACCTCGGATAACCCGAGATTTGAAGAGCCGCAGGCGATCATTGATGATATCAAGACCGGTATTGGAAAAACCAATGGAAAATACGTGGAGATCTGTGACCGTAAGGATGCCATCAAGTATGCCATCAGTCACGGTGAAGTGGGAGATGTGATCGTGCTTGCAGGAAAAGGGCATGAGGATTATCAGGAGATCAAAGGCGTGAAATATCCGATGGACGAGAGAGTCCTGATCGCGGAAGTTCTTGAGGAACTGAAGGAAGAAAAGCAGCAGAATGGTAAGATCTGAATCAAAGCAGAGCAGTAAAATCGGGATAAAAAGTCAGAATAGAAAATAAGCAAAAAGTGTGGTAGGAAAAGCGTGTTTGCGGATGTAATAGTAGATATTCAACATGAAAAACTGGATAAGATCTTTCAGTACCGCATCCCGGAAGAACTGGAATTAAAGCTTCGACCGGGAATGGAAGTGGTTGTGCCGTTCGGAAAAGGAAACCGGCAGATCAAAGGATACGTGACAGGATTTTCGGAAAAATGCGAATACGATCTTTCCAAAGTGAAATCCATCCTGTCTATTTCTGAAAAGGGAATGGAGATCGAGACCAGGCTGATCGCTCTTGCGGCATGGATGAAAGAGCATTATGGCGGGACAATGATCCAGTCGCTCAAGACCGTTCTGCCGATCAGGCAGAAGGAAAATGCAAAGGTAAAGAAGCATTTACGGCTTCTCCTTTCGGAAAAAGAAGGGGAAGAAAAGCTCGCATTTTATAGAAAAAAGAACCAGAAGGCACGGGCAAGACTGTTGGAAGCATTGCTTGCAGACCGGCTTTTGGATTATGAACTGGTGACCGGAAAGCTGAATATTACCCTGCCGGTGATCCGTACGTTAGAAGAGCAGGGAGTATTGAAGATGGAGTCCGAGCAGATCTACCGTAATCCGGTGCAGCAGGGAACGCAGCAGGAGCGGACCATCACCTTTACTTCAGAACAGGAGGAGGTGATCCGGGGATTCCGAGAGGATTATCTGGCGGGAAAGCGAAAGACCTATCTCATCCATGGAGTGACAGGGAGCGGCAAGACGGAAGTTTATATGGAAATGATCCATACCGTTGTGGAACGCGGCAGACAGGCGATCGTTCTGATCCCGGAGATCGCACTGACGTATCAGACTGTCATGCGGTTTTACAGGAAGTTCGGAGACCGGGTTTCAATTATGAATTCCAGGCTTTCTGCGGGGGAACGTTATGATCAGATGATGCGTGCAAAGCGGGGAGAGATCGATGTGATGATCGGTCCCCGCTCTGCCCTGTTTACACCATTTCCGAATCTTGGGCTGGTGGTGATCGACGAGGAACATGAACCGACTTACAAAAGTGAGCAGATTCCCAGATATCATGCACGGGAGACTGCGATCCGGAGAGCGAAAGAAGAGGATGCAAGCGTTGTTCTTGGAAGTGCGACGCCCTCGATGGAGGCAATGTACCGGGCAAGGAAAGGAGAGTATGTTCTGTATGAAATGCGGCACCGCTCCAGAATGCAGCAGATGGCAGAGGTGTATACTGTAGATATGCGGGAAGAGCTGAAGAACGGGAATCATACGATCCTGAGCGGAAAGCTGCAAAGTCTGATGGAAGAGCGGCTGGGGCGGGGAGAGCAGATCATGCTGTTTTTGAACCGGCGCGGATATTCGGGATTTGTGTCCTGCAGGGAATGTGGACATGTGATCCAGTGTCCGCACTGCAATGTATCCCTTTCCGTTCATAAAGGCGGGAAAATGGTCTGCCATTACTGTGGATACGAGCAGCCGAAGATCCGGGTCTGCCCGGAGTGCGGATCGGGTTTTATCGGAGAATTTAAAGCCGGAACGCAGCAGATCGAGGAGATGGTGAGACGACGTTTCCCACAGGCAAAAGTCCTGCGGATGGATATGGATACGACGAAAAAGAAAGATGCACATACCAAGATCCTTTCAGCATTTGCCAATGAAGAGGCGGATGTGCTGGTAGGAACGCAGATGATCGTAAAGGGTCATGATTTCCCGAATGTGACGCTGGTGGGTGTGCTGGCAGCGGATATGTCATTGTATACCGATGATTACCGTTCGGGGGAACGAACCTTTCAGTTGCTGACGCAGGCAGCAGGACGTGCCGGAAGAGGGATGCGGGAAGGAGAAGTGGTCATTCAGACTTATTCCCCGGAGCATTATGCGATCAAAGCTGCGGCGGCACAGGACTATGAAGCTTTTTATGAGCAGGAGATCAGGTACAGGGAGCTGCTGGGGTATCCTCCGGCAGAAGAACTGATGGCTGTGCTGGCGGCAGGAGAAGATGAAAGGCTTCTGGAGACGGGATGTAAGTATTTGAAAGAATATGTCTTAAGGATCAAAGGAAAAGCAACGCTGGAAGTGATCGGTCCGGCAAGTCCGGGAGTAGATAAGATTAAAGATATTTACCGCCGGGTGATCTATATTAAAGCACCGGAATACAGAACGCTGATCCGGGTAAAAGATCTGATGGAGCAGTATATTGAGATCAATTCAGGCTTTGCAAAGCTGAGGATTCAGTTCGATTTTAATCCGATGAACCTGTGAGAATAAAAAAGAGATATCGGTACAGAAAGATAGATCATATAGAGCAAAAGCCATCGACTAAAAGAAGGCAAGATTAAGATAAGATAAGGCAAGATTAAGAAGGAGAAGGTTATGGCAATCAGAGAAGTAAGAGAAATAGGGGATGAAATTCTCGGAAAGCAGTGTAAAGAAGTAAAGAAAATGACCATCAGGACAAAGATCCTGATCGGTGATATGCTGGATACGATGTATGAAAAAATGGGAGTCGGTCTGGCAGCACCACAGGTAGGAATCCTCAAGCAGATTGTGGTGATCGATGTAGGAGAGGGGCCGATCGTACTGATCAACCCGGAGATCATCGAGACTTCCGGTGAGCAGACCGGAGAAGAGGGATGCCTGAGTGTTCCGGGAAAATGGGGCATTGTGACACGCCCGAGTTATGTGAAAGTACGGGCATTAAATGAAGAGATGGAAGAATTTGAAATCGAGGGAGAAGGACTTCTTGCAAGAGCATTCTGCCATGAGATCGATCATCTCTCGGGTCATCTTTATGTGGATAAGGTGGAAGACGGACTGCATGATGTAGAACCGGTGGAGGAACCGGAAGACTGAAAATCCCTGAAATACAGACATCGCAGAGAAGAATAAGAAAAGGGAGGATAAATGATGAAGATTATCTTTATGGGAACGCCGGATTTTTCAGTAGGAACGCTGGAGGCACTGATCGAAGCAGGACATGAAGTATGTCTGGTGGTAACGCAGCCGGACAAGCCAAAGGGAAGAGGCAAAGAAATGCAGCCAACTCCGGTGAAAGCAGCGGCAATGAAGCATGGAATCCCGGTGTATCAGCCGAAGAAGATCAGGGATCCTGAGTGCGTGGAAGAATTAAAAAAATATCAGGCAGATGTTATGGTTGTGATCGCATTTGGACAGATCCTTCCAAAGTCAATTCTGGAAATGACACCCTATGGATGCATCAATGTGCATGCTTCACTTCTTCCGAAATACCGTGGTGCAGCACCGATCCAGTGGGCGATCATCAACGGGGAAAGTGTGACCGGAGTGACGACCATGCAGATGGATGAGGGACTGGATACAGGAGATATGATCCAGAAGACGGAAGTTGAGATCACACCGGACGAGACCGGTGAGTCACTGCACGATAAACTGGCAGCGGCAGGTGCGGCATTATGCGTGGAGACGCTGAAAGCAGTGGAAACACATACAGCAACCTTTGAAAAGCAGGGAGAAAGTCCTACCGCTTATGCACGGATGCTGGATAAAAAGCTGGGGAATATCGACTGGAGCAGATCTGCCGTTGAGATCGAACGGCTGGTTCGTGGTTTAAATTCCTGGCCCAGTGCCTATACGCACTGGGATGGAAAGGTGATGAAGATCTGGAAAGCCAAAGCAGAGCCGGCAGTGGGTGTGCAGGCTGGAGAGACAGAGGTAGAAAAGCTTCAGGGAGAATCACAGGCAGAAGAGTCGCAGGCAGCGGCAGGAACTGTCGTTGCAGTGGAAAAGGACAGTTTCACAGTACAGACAGGTGAAGGGCAGTTGAAGGTGCTGCAGCTTCAGATTCCGGGAAAAAAGCGGATGGATACGGATGCGTTTTTAAGGGGTTACACCTTGAAAGAGGGAACTTTATTTATGGCAGAAGCATAGAGCAGGAAAATAGACAGAATTTAAATTCAGGAGGCAGAGAAGATGTTCTACTATTATTATGACTGGACTTATATATTAGTACTGATCGGTGTGGTATTAAGCCTTTTGGCATCGGCAAAAGTAAAAAGCACGTTTGCGAGATATTCTAATGTACGCAGTTATTCAGGCATGACGGGAAGGGATGCGGCAGAAAAGATTTTGCACCGGAACGGCATTTATGATGTACAGATCATCCATATTTCAGGAAATCTGACGGATCATTACAATCCAACGAACAAGACGCTGGCATTATCAGATCCGGTTTATAATTCGACTTCCGTCGCAGCAATCGGTGTCGCAGCACATGAATGTGGTCATGCCGTGCAGCATCAGGTAGGGTACGCACCGCTTTCTGTCCGTGCTGCTTTGGTGCCGGCGGCCAATTTTGGATCTATGATCTCGTGGCCGTTGATCATCATCGGGCTGATGTTCAACGGGCAGATGTCCGCAATGCTGATCAATCTGGGAATCCTGTTATTCTCACTGGCAGTCCTCTTTCAGATCGTGACTTTACCGGTAGAGTTCAATGCGTCACACCGGGCAGTAAGTGTTCTGGAGACGGCGGGAATGCTGCATCCTGAAGAGATCAGCGGGGTGAAGAAAGTACTGGGAGCAGCGGCACTGACGTATGTGGCAAGTGCGGCGGCACAGATTTTACAGTTATTACGTCTTCTGATCCTTACAAGAGGACGCAGGGACGATTAAAGAGCAGAACAGAAATGCTGGAGGAAAAAGATGGGCAGACAGGTCAATGAGCGGGAAATCGTTCTCGCAGTATTGATGGAAATAACAGAAAATGGAGCATACAGCCATAAAATTCTCGGAGAGGTACTGTCAAAATATCAGTATCTTGAGAAGAAAGAGCGTGCGTTTATTACCAGGGTGACCGAGGGAACGCTGGAGCATCTGATTGAGATCGATTTTATTTTGGATCAGTTCTCGAAAGTAAAAGTGAAGAAGATGAAACCGGTCATCCGCAATATCTTAAGAAGCGGAGTTTACCAGTTAAAATATATGAACAGCGTACCGGATCATGCGGTGTGCAGCGAGGCAGTCAAACTGGCAGTAAGAAAAGGCTTTTCAGGATTAAAGGGGTATGTGAACGGAGTGCTGCGGAGTGTGACAAGAGGGCTGGATACATTGGACTATCCGCAGGAAGGAATTGAGGCACTTTCAATTCAATATTCCATTCCGACATGGATTCTCAGGCTGTGGGAAAAAAGTTATGGAGAGGAAGTCACCCGTACCGTGGCAGCTGATTTCCTGAAGGAAAGGCCGGTCACGATCCGGTGCTGTCAAAATAAAGTAACTCCTGAGGAACTGAAAAAGGAACTGGAGCAGGAAGGGGTAACTGTGCAGGAGCATCCTTATCTGCCGTACGCCTTTTTTATCAGCGGATATGATTATCTTGAAAGCCTGGACTGCTTCTGGAAAGGCTGGTTTACGGTGCAGGATGTAAGTTCTATGCTGGTGGCAGAACTGGCAGCCCCGGAAGCAGGGAATAAAATTGTGGATATCTGTGCTGCTCCGGGTGGAAAATCCTTACATATTGCGGAGAAACTGTGGATAACTGACCGGAATGAAGAGAAAAAAGGTGAAGTAGAAGCCAGGGATCTGACGGAATATAAAGTAGGACTCATTGAAGAAAATATTGCCAGGATGGGACTTGAAAATATTCATGCAGTCTGCAGGGATGCAACCGTACCGGATGAAGCATGGAAAGAAAAAGCAGATATCGTCCTCGCAGATCTGCCCTGTTCCGGGCTGGGAGTCTTTGGAAAGAAACCGGATCTGAAATACCGGGTGAAAGAGGAAGATCTGAAAGAGCTGGCTGAACTGCAGAGAAAGATTCTTGAAAATGCACAGGCAATGGTAAAAAAAGGAGGTATATTATTATATAGTACCTGTACCATTGATCCCATGGAAAATGAGGAGAATGTACACTGGTTTTTGGAAAAGTACCCGCAGTTTTCTCTGGACAGCATCAGAGAGAAGCTTTGCCCGCAACTGGCAGAGTCAGTAGAAGAGGAAGGCTGCATCCAGTTCCTTCCGGGTGTGCATTGCAGTGATGGATTTTTTATAGCAAGGTTAAAAAAGAACGGGGAGAACTGATATGAAGAAGGATATCCGGGCTTATGGATACGACAGATTAAAAGATGAGATGGAGGCACTGGGGGAGAAACCATTCCGTGCAAAGCAGGTCTATGAATGGCTCCATGTAAAGCTGGCAGATGATTTTGATGAGATGACGAATCTGTCAAAAGCGTTACGGGAAAAGCTGAAAGAAGAATATGTGATCCTTCCGGTGAAAATGCTGGAGCGTCAGATCTCGCAGATTGACGGGACGAATAAATTCTTATTCCGGTTATATGATGGAAATGTAGTCGAAAGTGTCCTGATGCGTTATAAGCATGGCAATTCTGTCTGCATTTCTTCACAGGCAGGCTGCCGGATGGGATGTGCCTTCTGTGCTTCTACGATCGGAGGTCTGCAGAGAAACCTGTCTTCTTCAGAGATGCTGGGGCAGATCTATCAGATCCAGAAGATCACGCAGGAAAGAGTATCCAATGTGGTAGTCATGGGAACAGGAGAGCCACTGGATAATTACGAAAATTTCCTGAATTTTGTACATCTGCTTACGGATGAACATGGTCTGCATATCAGTCAGAGAAATGTGACAGTATCTACCTGTGGGATTGTTCCGAAGATCCTGGAACTGGCAAAGGAACATTTACAGATCACGCTTGCATTATCCCTGCATGGTTCTACGCAGGAAAAGAGAAAAAGGCTGATGCCGGTAGCAAATAAATATCATCTCCCGGAAGTGCTTGATGCCTGCGATACCTATTTCCGTGAAACGGGGCGCAGAGTGACCTTTGAATACAGTCTGGTGCATGGAGTCAATGATACTGAGGAAGATGCAAGGGAACTGACGGCAATTTTAAAGCCGAGAAACTGTCATCTGAACCTGATCCCGGTGAATCCGGTAAGAGAGCGTGATTTTGTACGTCCAAGTCGCAAAAATGCCCTGAATTTCAAAAATAAACTTGAAAAAAGCGGAATAAATGTTACTATAAGAAGGGAAATGGGCTCTGATATCGATGGAGCCTGTGGTCAGCTCAGACGCAGCTATGTAAAGGCGGATGTGGCAGAAGGAGAAGAAGTATGAGGACATTTTCAATTACGGATGTCGGAATGGTACGACAGGTGAATCAGGATTATGTTTTTGAAGGAGGAAGACCACTTGGTATCCTTCGGAATCTGTTTGTGGTGGCAGACGGAATGGGCGGACATCAGGCAGGAGACTATGCTTCCAAGTATACCGTGGAAGTGTTACAGCGTGAGTTGGAGAAAAGCCAGGGCGAAGATATCGAGAGAGTCCTTGTAAATGCTATTAAGACGGCAAACCGGGAGATCATCAGGGAGGCATCGAAGGACGAACATCTCAAGGGGATGGGAACAACGGTCGTAGCAGCTACGATCATGAATCAGATGATGTATTTTGCGAATGTGGGAGACAGCCGTCTCTATCTGATCAATCACGGAATACAGCAGCTGACGAAAGACCATTCACTGGTAGAAGAGATGGTACGTCTGGGCGGTATCAAACCGGAAGAAGCAAAGCATCACCCGGATAAGAATATTATTACCAGAGCGATCGGGGCAAAAGCAGATGTCGATGTAGATTTTTACGAGCATCGTCTGAAAAGGGGAGACATCATACTGATGTGTACAGACGGTCTGAGCAATATGGTGGAAGATGAAGAACTTTTCCATATTGTACAGGGAGCAAGAGACATTGTAGAAGCAGGGCAGAACCTTGTGAATGCTGCCAAAGAGAACGGCGGTACAGATAATATTGGAATCGTTCTGATCGAACCATTTGCAGATGAGGTGAGTATATGATCAAAGAAGGAGTTTTCTTAGGAAAGCGGTACGAGATACTCGGGCGTATCGGTTCCGGCGGTATGGCGGATGTATATAAAGGAAAAGACCACAAGCTGAACCGCTTTGTTGCGATTAAGGTTCTCAAGAGCGATTATCGTTCAGATGAGACATTTATTAAGAAGTTTTTGAGCGAAGCACAGGCGGCAGCAGGACTGATGCATCCGAATGTGGTGAACGTTTATGATGTAGGACAGGATCGTGGTTTATATTATATGGTCATGGAACTGGTTGAAGGAATTACGCTGAAAGATTATATCGAGAAAAAAGGAAAGCTTTCAGCCAAGGAGACCATCAGCATTGCAATTCAGATGGTAGCCGGCATTCAGGCGGCACATAACTGTCATATTATTCACAGGGATATCAAGCCTCAGAATATTATTATTTCAAAAGAAGGAAAAGTAAAGGTCACAGATTTCGGTATTGCACGGGCGACTACGTCTACGCAGACGATCAGCACCAGTGTAATGGGATCCGTTCACTATACATCACCGGAGCAGGCAAGAGGTGGAATTGTAGATGAGAAGAGTGATCTTTATTCTGCAGGCATTACCATGTATGAGATGATCACCGGTCATGTTCCTTTTGATGGGGATTCTACTGTGACAGTGGCATTGAAGCACCTGCAGGAGGAAATCAAGTCCCCGGCAGAAGAAGTACCGGATATCCCGTACAGTCTGGAATGTATCATTATGAAATGTACACAGAAAAATCCGGCGATGCGATATCAGAGCTGCGATGAGCTGTTACAGGATCTGAAGCATTCGCTGGTGGATCCGGAAGGCGATTTCGTTGTTCTTGGGGGCAGACGGAGAAGTGACCGGACCGTTGTTATGTCACCGGAAGAAGTAGAACGTCTTCAGCGTGAGCGTGGTTATGATGAGGACGATGAGTACGAGGACGAGTATGAGGACGAAGACGACGAGTATGAGGACGACTATGACGACGAAGATGACGAGTATGATGACGAGTATGACGATGACCGCCGTTCTTCAGGAAGAGGAAAAAAGAAAGATGTAAATCCTGATACGAAGAAGATCATGCGGATCCTGATGATTGTGGCAGGTGTAGTGATCGCACTGCTGATCCTGTTCCTTGTCGGAAATGCAGTCGGCATCTTTAAAGGTTCGGGGAATGCGACTGTCACTCAGTCGGAGAAGGTCAAAGTGCCTGATGTCCGTGGCATGACAGTAGAAGAAGCTACAAAAGAGCTGAAAAAGTATGATCTTGGAATCGATGTAGTCGATAAAAAGCCATCAAATGAATATAAAAAGAATCAGATCATGAGTCAGTCACCGGGGAAAGGTGAGAAGGTGAAGCGGCATAGTACCGTGGAAGTTGTTCTCAGTACCGGTGAGGAGGCAAAGAGTACCAAAGTTCCGTCTGTCATCGGACAAGATGAATCGGATGCAGAGGCTGCCATTAAAGCAGCGGATCTTGTTGTTGTAAAAGGAGATCCGCAGTACAGTGATTCAGTGGAAGAAGGAAAAGTTATTTCAGTAGAACCGGGTGAGGGTACAGAAGTGGATGAAGGATCAGAGGTTAAGATCGTTGTCAGTCTTGGTTCACAGCCGGCAACAGTTCCGTCCATTGAAGGAAAAAGCCAGTCAGAAGCTGAGTCAGCACTTGCAGCGGCAGGACTTCAGGGAAGTGCCAGTGAAGAATATAGTGATTCTGTAGCAGCCGGAATAGTCATTTCACAGGGAACAGCATCCGGAAAGCAGGTGTCAAAAGGAACAACCGTCAGTTATGTGGTAAGTAAAGGATCAAAGCTGAAGATGACAACTGTACCGAATATCCTCACTTCGAATAAGACAACTGCAGAGAAGCAGCTTCAGCAGGCAGGACTTACGGCAGAATATCTGGGAGAAGATTACAGTGATGATTATCCAAAAGGTCAGGTATTCTATCAGTCTGTCAGTGCAGGAACCCAGGTGGAAGAGGGAACTTCCATTCAGTATATGGTAAGTAAAGGACCACAGCCATCTGATCCATCCGGTGAAGATGGTACAGAGTAAAGCAGAGAGCAGTAATATATGCAGGGAAAGATTATAAAAGGAATTGCCGGATTCTACTACGTGAATGTAGTAGAATCCGGTCTTTATGAATGTAAAGCAAAGGGGTCATTCAGGAAGAATGGCATTAAACCACTGGTTGGCGATGAAGTGGAGCTGGAAGTCCTGGATGAAGAAGAAAAAATCGGAAATGTGACGAAGATCCTGCCGAGGAAAAATGAACTGATCCGTCCGGCAGTGGCAAATATAGATCAGGCACTGGTCGTATTTGCGATCACTGAACCAAAACCGCACTATAATCTGCTGGATCGCTTTCTGGTTATGATGGAGCGAAAAGAGATTCCGGTCATTTTGTGCTTTAATAAGACCGATCTTGCAGAACATCCCGAGATTGCGGAATTGGAGGAAGTTTATGCAGCCTGTGGCTATCCGGTGCTGTTTACCAGTGCAAAGAAAGAAGAAAATATAGAAAAATTAAAGCAGATGCTGAAAGGAAAGACGACTTCCATAGCAGGTCCGTCAGGAGTAGGAAAGTCTTCTCTGATCAATCTGCTCCAGTCAGGAGTACAGATGGAAACCGGAAGTATCAGCAGAAAAATTGCAAGAGGAAAGCATACCACGAGGCATTCCGAACTGATCATGATCAATACGGATTCCTATATTATGGATACACCGGGATTCAGTTCCCTTTATGTTAATGATTTTGAAAAAGAAGAACTGAAGTACTGTTTTCCGGAATTTTCTCCGTATGAAGGGAAATGCAGGTTTAATGGCTGCGACCACATTCATGAACCGGGATGTGCAGTGAAGGAAGCAGTAGAGAGCGGAGAAATCCATAAGATCCGCTATGAAGATTATACAGAGATGTATCGTGAATTAAAAGAAAAGAAGAGGTATTAGAAATGAAGAATGTGTTAGCACCATCGATACTTTCTGCGGATTTTAAAGTCCTCGGAGAGCAGCTTAAAGTGACAGAGTCCGCAGGAGCAGAATATATTCATTTTGATGTAATGGATGGAATCTTTGTACCAAGTATTTCTTTTGGAATGCCGGTACTTTCCTGTATAAAGGGATATACTTCGCAGATACTCGATGCACATCTGATGATCACAGAACCGATCCGCTATGTGGAAGAATTTGCAAAGGCAGGAGCGGATATCATCACGGTTCATTTAGAGGCGTGTGAAGATCTACAGGCGACGATCGACAGGATCCATGCAGCAGGTGTGAAGGCGGGAATTTCGATTAAGCCCAAAACTCCGGTGGAGGCACTTGTTCCGTATCTGGATCAGGCTGATATGTTGCTGGTCATGTCAGTAGAGCCGGGATTTGGAGGACAGGCATTTATCCCGGAATCACTGGATCGTATCAGAAAACTGAGAAAAATGCTGGATGAAAAGGGATTAAAGACAGATATTGAAGTCGATGGCGGTATCTACCATGCCAATGTTGCGGAAGTATTGGATGCAGGAGCCAATATTATGGTTTCCGGTTCAGGCGTATTTAAGGGAGACATCAGAAAAAATACAGAAGAATTTATGGAGATATTAAAGAGTCATGAGTAAGAGAACTGTGATCGTGAGTGGAGGAATCCTGGAAAAAGAATTTGTACTTCCGATCCTTCAGTCAGAGGAGACTGAGTTTATTATCGGGGTAGATAAAGGACTTCAGTTTTTATACGAAAATGAGATCAAACCGGATTATATTGTCGGAGATTTTGACAGTGTTCCAAGAGAGATCGTGGAACATTACCGGACGGAGGAAAATGTACCAATTCGGGAGTTTAACCCTGTAAAAGATGCTTCTGATACAGAAATTGCACTCCGGTTATGCCTGGGACTTAGAAGAAAGGAAATTTATATCCTCGGAGGAACAGGAAACCGGATCGATCATCTCTGGGCGAATATCCAGTGTCTGAATATTGCACTGGCAGCAGGTTCAGAGGCAATGATCCTGGACAGTCATAACCGGATTCGGATTTTAGATCATGGGATCACGCTGACGAGAGCAGAAGCTTTTGGAAAATATTTTTCCGTATTTCCACTGGAACTTCCTGTAGAAGATTTTAGTATCAGCGGAGCAAAATACCCGCTGCAGAATCATCTGCTTTCTGCAGGAGACAGTCTGTGTGTGAGTAATGAATTTGCAGAAGATGAAGTGAAGATTTCTTTTGTATGTGGAAAAGTGATTCTGATGGAAACCAGGGATTAGAAAGAATATTTAAGTGTATAAATGCAGTGGAATTGCATAAAATAATAAAGCAGACCTGACCAGGCATTTTTTGCTCAAATCAGTCAGGCTTTTGGCGGAGTGTTACGATAAGCACTTCGCCATTTTTATTCGAATGAATGTACTTACAAAGGGATGTGATTATAAGCATCTATAAAAATCTTAAATAATGAGAGAGAAAAGTTGCATTGCGTGAAAAAAAGCGTATAATAATAATTAAATAAAATAAAATCTTATATTATGAGAAAGAAAGGGGGAAGCATCATGACAAAGTTTATAAGCAATGTAAACAAGTACTTATCAGAAATGAAAATCAAGCAGAGTTATCTTAGTATGATTACCGGAATTGATAAGAATAAAATGTCGCGCTTATTGACTGGTTCACAGGAAGAAAGTGGTACAGATATGGAAAAAATAGCAAGTGGACTGGGAAAGAGTGTAGAATTCTTTTTAGCGGATGCTATTGTTGTTCCTCAGATAGGAAATATGGCAATCAATAAAATTGCATTTTATGCTGGGGAGCCTTCTCAGAAGCAGGAGCAGATTGCTAAACAGTTAATGGAACTCATGGAGAATATTGACGAAGTAATAAGTGCAAAAAGTCGATTTGAGAATATAGCAAGGGGATAAGGAATGAATGTAGAACGTTTACGGAAAATCATAGCATATAGCGATAAAAATCATGAAGATATTTATTCTATGGTAAAACGATTCTGTGCATTTGCCAGAATTGAATATGATAGTGATCTTCTAAATATTTTGCAGATTGTTAGATCCTCATTTGAAAAAAAGGGTTTTTTGGTATTTGAATTGCCATTCGCAGATGATGAAATTGGGGCAATGTGCTATAGAGGTGATGGATTGGGATATGTCGTTGTTAATACATCATTACCTAGAGTGAATGTAAATTTTGCATTAGCACATGAGGTATATCATGTTTTTTTTGGCGAAAGTGATTTTGTATCTAAAGTTGAATTTGCAGATGATCATTACTACGAACACGAAGAAGAATATGCAGCAAATCTTTTTGCTGGTATGTTGTTAATGCCTGAAGTGAGCTTTCAAAGAATGTATTCAAAATTTAAAGAGGAATCAAAAGGAAATGAAGTTGATACAATAATTCGGTTAATGTCATACTATCAGGTGCCATATATGGCAGTGTTAATTAGATGTTTGGAATTAAAACTAATTCTTGGAAATTCATTTTCTGAAGCGTTATTTAGTATTGACAGAAGTTCGGTTAGCCAGAAATTATCTGATTTATGGCTGGATGAAAGTATCATGCATGCTTCATGTAGAGATGACTATTCTCATATCGAGCTTGTAGTTGATAGATTAGGGAAAAAGTACATTGAGGATGAGTATATAAATGAGCGTACATTGAATAAGGTTATTCAAAATATGCGTGAATTATATACAAAGATTAAGGGGGAATAATGTATGGCAACAACTTATACTGAAATCCCTGACAATTACAATGAAATAGAACCTTTTATTACATCGGATGTCAAAGCTATAAAAAATGCATTTTTTACTGTTGATCGGGTGTTGTTTTATGATGCATGTTCATTTCAAAGACACTCTAATTTATCGGATAAGGAAAAGAATATCATAATAAATTATTTTAAAGCACATGGTACATTAATTTGTATTTCTAGATGCGTGTTGATGGAGTTGACATCTGATTTTCATAAATTGGCGGAAGAATATGTGAATCTTATTAAAGGATTTAATGAAGCAGGAGTGGTTGTTGCAATATTCAATGAAGAGTATACATTTGACATTCTTTCGGAATGTTTTGCTATTAATGAAAAAATTAATGAGTACTTAGTATGGGCGGTTAGAACAGTGAAGTCACCGGTAAGTACGATAGAGTATACTCTAAAAGCAGAAGAAAAACTGTATTCTGAAGTAATTGAAGGTAAGAATCTCAGGCAGTCAGATTTGTACAGCAGATTCTTTTCTGCTGTAAGAGTCAATAAAGAATATGCCGATAATCTAGGAGAAGAATTAATAGCAATATGTGTACATATCTTATCGCATATGGCAGGAATAAAAGATGGTAAGCTGTGTGTCCTAACAGATGATAAAGGGGCTGCGGGAAAAATAGATTCTGTGATGAGAAGAACAAATCCCCAAAATAGAGGGGCGAAGATAATTTTGTTTAGTACACCTAAACTCGTGCAACATATGTTCCAAGAAAAAATTGTTATGTCAGAAGAGGAAATGGAGAATCTTATTTCTAAAGGAACTTCTGGAAAAATAGTTGTAATGGGTACAACTGCTTTCGACCTAAGTGTTGATGAGAGGATTTCAATGACTGGTAAAGAACTGGTTCAGAAAATTATAGAACCCAATGGTATTAATATAGTATTTTAGAAATAAGAGCGTGCTTATGGCAACAGCAGGTTGCTTTTCATCCTGCAGATTTATCGATATGATAAAGATAACGGATCGGCAAAAACAATAAAAAGAAATCGCATAGATACAGGAGCCGTGGTATACTGTGTCTATGCGATTTTATAATAGTCTTAGGACAATGTATTGGAGGTAATGCAATGGAATTTGAACTGCTTGCAGATAGTATTAAGCAAATAAATGATAAAGCAAGTTCAGCAGCAAAAAGTGCTGTAAATCAGCTCATGACATTGCGCAATTGGGCGATTGGTTATTATATAGTTGAATACGAACAAGATGGCAGCGACAGAGCAGAATATGGTTCTCATCTTTTGAAAAATTTGGAAAAACAAATTGATCAAAAAGGAATGAATTATACGCTTTTTAAGGCTTGTAGACAGTTTTATAAGGTATATCCTCAAATTGGTTCGACAGTGTCGAGCGAATTTAAATTACCAGATTTTGGAAAAAGTTCGACAGTGTCGAACCAATTTGTCACAGATCCAGATGTTTTAGTTAATAACTTGTCTTTTTCCCATATTCGGGAAATTATGGTATTAAATGATGCGTTTGAACGATTTTTTTACGAAACAGAGTGTATGAAATGCAACTGGAATGTAAGAGAACTCCGCAGACAGATAAAAACTAACCTTTATGTAAGAGCTGGCATAAGTAAAAAACCAGAGCTTTTATTAAAAAAATCTGTTGATAATGCAAATGGAACAATGCTATCAATAAAAGATCCATTTACATTTGAATTTTTGGGACTTGATGCAAGGGATGCTGTGTCAGAATCTGATTTAGAACAGGCTCTTATGGATCATTTGCAGGAATTTATGTTAGAACTTGGAGAGGGATTCTGTTTTGAGGCAAGACAAAGGAGAATTATAATAGATGATAAATATTATTTTATTGACCTTGTTTTTTATAACCGTCTTCTACATTGCAATGTTATTATTGAACTTAAGAATGATGAGTTCAAACATGAGGATTTGGGACAGCTTAACGCTTATGTAGGTTATTATAAGAAAAATGAGATGACAGAAGGAGATAATCCGCCAGTAGGAATACTACTTTGTACAGACAAAGGCTCGCAGATGGTAGAATATGCATTATCTGGAATGGATAACCAATTATTTGTTTCAACTTATATGTTGCATTTACCTGACAAGAAGAAACTGGAAGAATTTATGTTAAAAGAGATAGAAGAAATGGGAATGTAAAGTTAAGTACTTTAGCCAATAAGGTTAGCAATGACTGTTGGAAGCGTGAAGGGTACACAGACACTTACAAGTAAGGTGGTTCAAGAAAGTCAGGACCAAAGAGTGCTGATCAAATCATATAGACATGGTATGGCAACAGCAGGTTGCTTTCCCTCACACGATTTTGCCTGTATCATAAAAAGAGAAACCAACTATACATGATACAAGGAGACGATTATGGAAACAAAAAATATTATTTTAAAGCTTCGTACTGGAAGAGGAATGTCACAAGACGAGCTGGCAGATAAAATCATGGTTACAAGGCAGGCGGTATCCCGTTGGGAAAATGGAGATACAGTTCCCAATACGGATACACTTAAGCTCTTATCGAAAGAATTTGATGTCTCAATCAACACGCTTTTGGGAGAACCCAGAAAGCTGATCTGCCAGTGCTGCGGGATGCCAATTGATGATGATTCCATATTGGGACGTGATAAAGATGGCACATTAAATGAAGAGTATTGTAAATGGTGCTATGCAGATGGAACATACACATATAATGATATGGATGAATTGATTGATGTATGTGTAAAGAATATGGTAAATGAAAACTTTACCGAAGAACAGGCACGCTCTTATTTGAAAGAAATGCTTCCAAAATTAGATTACTGGAAAAGATATGATGAACTTAGTGACAATGGGCAGTTTGAAGAGTTT
>NZ_CAKRGI010000010.1 GCF_934330165.1 uncultured Mediterraneibacter sp. | reverse complement strand
TTTCCGTATACCTGATCCGCAAAGATTTCTTCTCCGTCTACTCCGTCCGTATACGTAACCGTATATTTCGTTTCTTCGTTGTCGTCAATGCCGTTATTATTTTTATCTTCTCCCCATGTTGCTACATAGGTTGCGTTTCCTGTTACTTTTGCCGCAACTTCCGGAGTCCAGCCTTTGAATACATAACCTGTCCTTGCCGGTGTTCCTTCAAATGCCGGTGTCGCTACTCCTGACAGAAGATTTCCGTATACCTGATCCGCAAAGATTTCTTCTCCGTCTACTCCGTCCGTATACGTAACCGTATATTTCGTTTCTTCATTATCTGCGATACCATTATTATTCTTATCCTCTCCCCATGTCGCTACATAGGTCGCATTTCCCGTTACTGTTGCTGCGACTTCCGGAGTCCAGCCTTTGAAGACATATCCTGTTCTTGTCGGTGTTCCGCCGCTGAATGCCGGGGTAGCTACTCCCGACACAAGATTATTATACACCTGATCTGCAAAGACTTCTTCTCCGTCTACTCCGTCCGTATACGTAACCGTATATTTCGTTTCTTCGTTATCGTCAATGCCATTATTATTTTTATCTTCTCCCCATGTTGCTACATAGGTCGCATTTCCTGTTACTGACTCAGCAACAGCCGGATTCCAGCCTTTAAATACATAACCTGTTCTCGTCGGTGTTCCACCGCTGAATGCCGGTGTCGCATCTCCTGACGAAAGATTTCCGTGTACCTCATCTGCGAAGACTTCTTCGTCCTCAACTCCATCTGTGTAAGTAACAGTATACTTGGTGCTTTCATCCACTGTCTGAGTGATCGTAAAATGCAGCGTACGTCCACCCCAGTTGCTGGTATAGTTCCAGCCTATGGACGAATTTAATCTGCTGAACTGATAGATCAGATCAATATCAAACGTAGCTGTTCCGTTCGTCACACCATCGGTTGTCACCACCGTCTGATAACATTTATATGTCCCCGGCCAGCCCGAAAGCGTGCTTGATCCTTCACTGCCTTCAATCCCCTCAAGGATATTGTTAGGATCCTTAATATTGCTGACATAATATTTATAGGCTGAAGGAATGATCTGATAGGTATTATTGCCATACTGCCACTGGACCAGTGGTAACACCGGATGCGTTAACCTGGTTTTACTTTCTGTTGCACTACCTTTGACATTAACTTCACCGTAGTACAAATTATCAGCACACGTTAACTCCTCTTCAGATCTGGTAATTGTTACATTGCCACTAACATCAATAATATTTGCTGCCAATGCAGTTGTTGGAAACATGGAAATTATCATACACAACAACACGAACAGCGAAAGGAATTGCTTTTTCATCTTCTTCATAAGAAAAACCTCCATATTCAAATTTACAGGTTAAGGATGGCCCTGTATAGCCAGTACAAAGTTACTTCAGACCAACGGTCTGAATGGAAAGCACATCCAATAAATCTGCTTCCAAAATCGAATCTTATCCTCCTTTCGCATTAAATTGTCGAATTAAATTGTACTTTTCCGTAAAATTGACCTATCTTTTTTCATATTTTATGCTATATTTTCGCATTTTTCAATAGAATCAGTCAAAATTTTACAAAATCCAAGCGTATAATATGCAAAAAATACAAAAAAATATTTTTTCATTGTATCTATAGAAAAACATCTTTTCCCACACTTGAAATCCGCACTCTTCTAGTATAAAATAATTCCGTTAATTATTTAACAGAATACATAGGAATGAGGAATTTACAGATGGAAAATCATTTTAATACTCCGGCCGAAGTAATTGATCTAAGTATCAAAGCATGTGAAAACAAAACGAAACTCCCCGTTGGAAAAATGATCCTTCTCGGTATTATGGCAGGTGTCTTTATCGCACTGGGCGGTGCTACAAGCAGCACCGCGGCACACGCTGTAGAAAATGTCGGGGTTGCAAGAGCATTGGCTGGAGTGATCTTTCCGGTCGGTCTGATGCTGATCGTCTTCTTAGGTGGAGAGCTTTTTACCGGAAACTGTCTTATTATTATGGATGTATTTGATAAACGGGTGACCTGGGGCGGACTGTTCCGTGACCTTGTTATCGTCTTTTTCAGCAATCTGATCGGTGCTCTCTGTGTAGACGTACTGATCGTCTTCAGTGGAAACTTAAATTACTCCGGTGGTCTTCTCGGTGCTTATACGATCAAAGTTGCAGTCAGCAAGATTGCTATCTCACCGGTACAGGGCATTACCTCCGGTATTTTATGCAATATTCTTGTCTGCCTTGCAGTATTGATGGCGACTTCTGCAAGAGATATTGCCGGCAAGGTATGGGCAATTTTCTTCCCAATCTGTGCTTTCGTTGTAGGCGGTTTTGAACACTGCGTTGCTAATATGTTCTATATTCCTGCCGGTATTATGGCTTCCATGAACCCGGATTATGTTGCAAAGGCACAGGATGCTTACGGACTGACTGCGGAACAGATCGCTACACTGACACCTCTGCACAGTCTTCAGAATTTTATCCCGGTTACTCTGGGAAATATGATTGGTGGTATGTTGTGTGTCGGACTTCCACTCTACCTGATCTATAAGAAAAAATGGAATTGATTTAGAAATTGAATACTGGATTTGGAAACGGTAAAGGAGAATCTTTCACGAAAATATTGTGAGCAGAGTCTCCTTTTTCTGTTGCATAATATCAAGCAGCTTTCAGCCTGCTCGATTTCCATCTATTTCAAATTCTATGGATAGATTTTTTTATGCAAATATGGACAAATTTTTCAATTTGAATGTCAAATATGGTATACTTGGATTTAATAATTGGATTACCGGCATCAACAGCCCGAAGAAAAAACGGGATTATATTGAAGCCTGCTTTGAACGGTTAGATTTCTTTTTGGAAAAGAGCAATTCTTTTATGACCGAAGATACTCTGCTGCGTCTGATCGCAAGCGTAGAACGGTATTATCTGGAATATGAACATGCTGACTCTGTGTTAAGATCACGGATCAAAAAGTATTTTCATGACGTACTGCCTTTACTTCACTCCCCAAAAGCGAAAGTAACGCTGCTTCTATACCGGTTCAATTTATTTCCATACAAATTAGTTCATACTATTTTATGTCTACGTTAGAAAAAGAAAGGATAAATAAGTTATGCCACTGTTAACTGTTATCATGCCTGTCTATCAGGTAAAACCTTATCTTGCCTCATGTATAAAAAGTATCCTGGCACAGTCTTTTGGTGATTTTGAGCTTATTTTGATCGATGATGGTTCTACCGATGGAAGTGAACAGATCTGTGATATATTTGCAGAAAAAGATTCCCGTATCAGGGTAATCCATCAGAAAAACCAGGGAGTTTCCAGCGCACGAAATGCCGGACTGGCTCTTGCTGCTGGAAAGTATATTACTTTTGCAGATGCAGATGACTTACTCGAACCGGCCCTGCTGGATGAATGCATAAAAGAAATCCAAACCGGACAGACGGATGTACTGTATCACGGATTTAAAAAAGATGTCTGGAAAGACGGAAAAGTTTCCTCTTCGCTTAAAGGAATTCCACCCTTTGAAGGAGTTCTTTCCAAAAAGCAGATGAAAGAATATATTTTGGCACAAAGAGGGAATCTGAATGTCAATGTATTCAGCTATATTTTTACCAGAGAATTGATCTCAGATCTTCACTTCAATCCAACTCTTCCCTATGCAGAAGATGCGGTATTTGTTATGCAGGCACTTTCGAAAGCCCTGACCTATTACTTTTCTGCAAATGCTGATTATCACTATAATGTCCGTGCCGGATCTGCCGCATACCGCTGGCAGCCGAAACTGGCTGAATGCTATCGGTGTAATTTCAGGGAAACCCGCCATTTTCTGGAATCTCTGGAACTGACACCAACGGAAATGGATGAGATTATGTCTCAGAAATATGTAGATTGTTATGCCTCTCTGGTTTATAACCTCTGTCTCCCTTCCTGCACTCTTTCTTTAAAAGAAAAATACCGGATTTTACAGTCTGCCAGAAAAGAGTTTCGGATTGACTATTATAAACGATTTTATATTCTGAAAGAAGGCGGACTTTTTGCAAAAGCAAAGACATTTCTTGTTTTCCGGCATCTTGAAATATTTTTAATTTTATTTGGAACAATTTATTGTAAGAGGTGATTATTTATGAAGACTGAAAAAATAGATATTGTATTAGCCTGGGTAGATGGAGCGGATCCCATATGGCACGACAAGAAAAAGGAACGTATGGTACAGCAGGGATTATCTGTCAACTGTGATGACCGGGAAGAACGATACCGGGACTGGGATCTGATGCGTTACTGGTTCCGGAGTATTGAGAAATTTGCTTCATGGGTTCATAAGATCCATTTTGTGACTTTCGGTCATTTGCCTGAATGGCTGGATTCCAGTAATCCGAAATTACATATTGTAAACCATGAAGACTTTATTCCTGCAAAATACCTTCCAACCTTTAGCAGTCATCCGATTGAATGGAATTTTCACCGTATTGAGGGTTTGTCGGAAAATTTTATCTATTTCAATGATGATATGCTCCTGCTAAGACCGCTGAAGCCGACCAACTTTTTCATAGACGGGAAGCCAGTTGATATGCTTGCACTGCAGCCAGATGTAACCAATGTAGACGATACAACTATGCCGTATATCTACCTGAACAATGCCATGCTTCTCGCCAAATATTTTGACAAACGCCAGAATATGAAAAAGCAGCCGGGAGCTTATTTTCACATTGGTTATCCTCTTATGTACTTTTTCTATAATTTTCTGGAGATTATGTTTCCACGGTTTACAGGCTTTTATACCGTCCACGGCCCTTCTCCGTTAAAAAAGAGTACCTATGAAACGCTCTGGAATCTGGAAGGAGAATATCTGGATCAGGTATGTTCTCATCCTTTCCGCCACAGAGAGGATGTCAGTCAGTATGTGCTCCGGGAATATCAGAAATTAAGCGGAAATTTTGTTCCGAAAAATGTAAAAAAGCTTTGCCGTTATTTTAATCTTGCGGAGACCAATTCCACCCTGATCGATACCATCATCCATCAGAAAAGTCCTATTGTCTGTATGAACGACAGTAATAAAGAAATTCCTTTTCTGAAAGTAAAGGAAGAAATTCAGACAGCTTGTGAACATATTTTACCGAATCCTTCTTCTTTTGAACGTTAATGCAGCCACAAAAAAGATTCCCGGAAACAAACCGTTTCCGGGAATCTTTTTTAAGAGGCGCAGACCGGATTTGAACCGGTGCATCAGGGTGTTGCAGACCCACGCCTTACCGCTTGGCTACTGCGCCTTAACAGATGTTGCACTCGCAACATCCGTATTATAGCAAAATATATTTTTCAAGTCAAGATTTTCTAATCTGCATTTTACACTGCATTTTACAATTTACATTATATTTTCCTGATTTTCTTCAGCTTATTTTCTTCCGAAAATTTTTCTCCGCATCAGAACGATCCCGATCAGTCCGGAACCAAAAAGAAGTAACACAACATATTTTATCGGCTGCCCCATATCTCCGGTCTTTGCCGACAGAATATCTTTCACTTTCTCAAAGCCTTTTTTCTGATCCTTTGATGTTGTTCCTTTCTGATCTGTTCCTGATGTGCCAGGCTTTGGTTTCTCTATCCCCGGCTTTTCATCGGCTGACTTGATTTCTTCCGTCTCAAGTGTCAGGATCTGATCTTCATATACAGAAGGCAGTGTGATGACTCCTTCTTTCACCTGATCCGTCACATCGTTCCCGTTTAACAGAACTTTTGTCACCTTCCATCCATCTTCCGCACAGATCTGAAACTGAGGTTCAGAGAAACGCTTTACCGGATATATTTTTTCCTCACCGGCTTCCCGCTCATTACCTTCTTCCTCCTCTTCTGTCTCCTCCCCAAAAACCACATAAGCATGATCTCCCACAATCTCCACTTTATGCTCATCAGGAACTGTTGTACTGATCACGCTCTGAGAATCAGAACCGGCTGTGCTGTCTGCTGCCCAGACAACTCCCTGACATGACAGCAGCACACATACCCCCATCAGAATTGCTGTTAATCTTTTCATCTGCCTCACCTCGCTTCATCCAAAGATACATAAGATACTGTAAAAGTCACCGTATCTGCATATGTTCCTGCATATGCCTTATTCCAGTTTTCTTTCTTAATTGCAATGGTAAGCGGTGTCTCTTCTCCGGCTTCTGTGTAGTACGCTGCAGTAAAAGGATTCTCCTGACTTAAGATCTCATAAGGGATCACCTTATCCGGGTCATCCTTATCCTTTAACTTCCTGTCAGAATTCAGCGTCACCTTGATACATTTATCTCTGTCCAACTGTGCAGTTTCAACCCGGATTGTTCCATAAACCGCATCTGTCTCATTAAATTCTACTTTTGTATTTGCAGGGATCGTCACCGTATAGGACGGATCTACATTCACCCCTACCGTTGTGGAACCTGCCGTAGAAGTTGCCCCCGCCATGGCTGCTCCCACCACAGGAATTGTGTCTGTTGCGGTTGTCCACGTCATGCCTGTTCCTGTCGTGGTCGTTCCTGCTGCCGATACCGCCTGCGTTGCACCTGCCACCATCAGAAGAGCTACGGCAATCATCCATTTCTTTTTCATGCTCATCCCTCCCTACTGTTGTTGTACCACCAGCGTGGTTTCCACATTCGCTCCGTTCATCGCCGAACCATCCTCCAGGGATGCCGTCGTAATCCTGATCACAGCCGGATATTCTCCTGCCTCCAGTCCATGCTTCAACGTCACGTTGGTGATCGCTTTTCCGGGTTCTACCATTTTGGAAGTATAAATTGTCTCATTGGTGTCACTGAGAATGATCTCAAATGTAAAATAACATGGGTTACCTTCCGGATTCATCAGATTCATCTTTACATCCGTTGTATCTGCATCAATCGTGATGGACGGATATCCCGGAATACGGATTCCATCCGGCTCATCTTCTCCGTCCCCCTGCTCCATTGCCGCTGCATTGGAGTCCAGATCCGGCTTAAAAGCCGAATCCGGATTCTGATCTTTCTGCTTCATAAAATAGATAACTCCGCCAAGGATCACGATACAGAGAACGAGAATGATTCCGATCAGTAATTTATTTTTTTCAGCCTTTTCTTTCATGCGTTCTCCTCCTGCTATTTGCTAAATTCTACATCAATCTTCAGATCACAGATATTATACCTGTCAGCGAATGCACCATGGGCATCAAATTCAAACTCCAAAGCACTGACATTCATACCGCCTGAATGATACAGGTTGTAGCTGTAGGTCACTGTCTGATTGTTCTTCTTTTTCAGATCTTCTACTTCCTTATGCCATTCGATCTTTTTACCGTTTCTGTCATAATAATAGGTCTTAAGATCTGCATATCCATCTTTGACTTTCTCGATCTTGAAGCTGACTGTCACCTTCATGTTCTTGTACTGTTCACTTACCGGAACTGTATGCAGTCCCGTCATATTCATATTATATCTGCGTGAACCGTCACTGTCACCATTCACTTTGTCGCTTGTCTGGTTTCCATTTACAAAGAACTTGAAATAATTTTCCTGGTTCTTGCTGTCTGTGACCAGGAACTTTCTGCTCGCACGGTAAGAATATTTATTGTTGGCTTTCCATACTGCATAAAGTTTCAGATTCTTCGTCTCTTTCATTCTGAAGCTGACTTTGTTATTTTTCGGCTTATAAGTTGCCAGACCATTATTTTCAAGTCCCCATCCCTCAAATACGCATCCATAACGGGTCGGAATCGGAAGATTATAATCATTCATGTACTTGTACTGAACGCTGTTCACTTTACCTCCGCCTTTTGTATCAAAGCTGATCGTATAAGTGTTGGCCTCCCATACAGGATACAAAATAAGTTCTGTCTTGTCCGTTCCTTTGAACAGGTCACTTGCACTGACGAGCTGCTGATCTTTATAGATCACATCATTCTTACTCAGAGAGGTCCGCCAGCCTTTGAACGTATAACCCGGTTTTTCAAACCCGTTTTTATTCAGCTTCGTTCTTGTGCTGTATTCTACCTGCATGGACGGAGTGGATTTCGTTGTTCCTCCCGGATCTTTCACAAACTTGATCGTATAAGTGATCTTTTTCCAAAGTGCCGTATAGGTATGATCTCCGATCGATCCCGGCTCAAGATAGACATCCATGCTGACTTTCTTCTTATCTTCATCTCTCCATCCTGTAAAGGTATAACCCGGACGGGTCGGTGCTTTCAGTTTGATCGGACCGCTGTCCACACTGTAGCTTGTCGGATTCACTGCCGTTCCACCATCCAGATTATACTTGATCGTGTAGACCAGTTTTTTCCACGTTGCCCTGTAGACAAGATCTTCGTCCGGCATCGTCTTCGCAATGGCTTTATCCCAGCCTGTAAATTCATAACCGTCTTTCTCCGGTGTTGCCTGCTTCGGAATCTCTGCGCCATAATCAACTGTAATACTTTCTGTCGCATCTGTGATAAATATCACTTTATGCTTATTCACTACCCACTGTGCTGTAAAGGTCTTATCCTCTGCAGGCATGATTTCGTCAACGCCTCCGCTGCCGCCTGTTCTTTCCCAGCCTGTGAACGTATATCCTGTACGAACCGGTGTCGGTGCTTCAACCGCTGAACCAAATTTGCCGCTTCGCACTTCTGTCTTTTCCTGTCCGTCCTCTGTGTAACCCATCTTAAATGTAAATGTGTGAGTCTCTCTCGGATATTCATAGCGAACCGTTGTTGTTCCGTCTCCGGCAATCTGTACGGTCTGAGGTGCAGGGGATACAAATCCTTCTGTCTCTGTTACTTCCGGTGTTACGGTTTCTCCTGCTTTTCCACTTCCGGATATACGCTTTACAACCTCATAAGTTCCATCCAGCTTTTCCTGGAGATATTCTACCTTGTATCCGACAGTTCCTGCTTCCCATTTTGCATAGACCGTCAGATCCTTGTCCGGCATTTCGGATGGCTGGGAAACTGTATATCCGCTGTCTGTATACCAGCCGCGGAACAGATATCCTTTCCTGGACGGTGCCGGGATCTTGTAGCCATACGCTGCCTGCATCACCTGGTCAGCACTCTCATTAACTCCTACCAGCGTCAAGGTATGCACATTTCTCGTATAGTAGTAGTCAATGGTCAGACTTCCGTCCCCCGCCACGGTACCGGTCTTCACTTCCGGAGAAGTAAAGCCATCATATTGCTTCACTTCTGGTGTCACGGTTGTATCGGTCTCTGCATTGAAGCCTTCCGTTTCTGCCAGCGTATAATCTTCTCCCTCTACATTCTGCTGGTAATGATTGACGATATATCTTACCTGCTGTACTTCCCATTTTCCATACAGACTGATATTTCCAGCCGGAACTTTTCCTGCAAATGGCTGCGTCAGTTCTGCATCTGTATACCAGCCGGCAAATGTATAACCGTCACGGTACGGACGTTCTTCGATCCTCTTATCATATGGAAGCATCTCTTGCGTCACTTCTGTTCCGTCATTTCTGTCAATTCTTACAGAATACTTATTTCTTGCATAATAGTAATTTACGATTTCTGTTTCTTCTGTCATGCTCAGGTTTACTGTCTGCGTTTCCGGTGACGTAAATCCTGTAAATGCCTTCACCTCCGGTGTCACATCTTCTCCGAATGTTCCCGTAAAGTTCTCGGCTGCGATCAGCTCATAACCACCCGGAACATCTTCATTTTCCAGATAATGGTTGACCTGATATGCTTTCTTTCCGATCTCCCATTTTGCATACAGCTTCAGTTCATGAGCCGGCATAGTGCTTTCTTCCAGTGGCTGCGTCAATGCCGCATCTGTATACCAACCGGCGAATGCATAACCGATCTGCGTCGGAACAAAGAATAGTTCTGAACCGTATGGCATCTGCATCACTGCATCTTCCTGTCCGTTATTCTGTACATAAGTCACTTCGTAACTCTTTCTGTCATACCGGTATGCAACGACCATTCCACCATCTCCCCAGACCATTTGTGTCTGTGGTTCCGGTGTGGTAAATCCTTCAAATTCCTTCGGCTGCGGAGTTACTTCACTTCCTGCAAGTGCTTTCAGAGTTTCTTCCTCTGTCAGTACATAATCTGGGTTGTCCAGCATCGGCACATCCTGCAGATAGTACCATACTCTGTATTCTACTTCTGTCGGAGTCCATTTTGCATACAGATCCAGATCTCTTGCAGGCATCGTTCCTGTGAAACGTGTCAGGAAATCATTGGCTGTATACCAGCCACCGAAAATGTAGCCCGGATTCTCCGGTATTTCCATGATCGGTGCTCCGTAGTATGCCTCTCCGTGCATGATCTCTTTCTCAAAGATAGCCAGATTCAGCAGATAACAGTTTCTTTCATAACGATATTCTACAACCAGACTTCCATCTCCCAACACTTCTGCTTTCCGTGGCTCAGGTGCTGTAAATCCGATGTAATCTTTTACTTTCGGTGTGACTGTCGTGCCAACCGGTGCGGACAGCACTTCTTCATCTGTCACTGTATATCCATCACAGTCTACCGTCTGCAGAAGATATCTGACTGTATAGTTTACTTCGATTTCTTTCCATTTCGCATAGACTGTCAGATCATGACCCGGCATGGTCTCATCAAAAGTATTCTCATACGCTTCATCTGTATACCATCCCTCAAAGATATATCCATCTCTTTCCGGTACCGGAATGGCGATCTTTTCGCCCGGTCTTGCAGTAGTCTCTGCCTCATCCACTGTACCGCCCTTTGCATCGTAGGTCAGTGTATAGCTGTTCAGGTCATAATAGACTTTCAGCACAAGACTTCCATCTGCTTTGACCGTTCCTTTTGGAAGTGTCCCGTTCAGATGATAGATCACGGTATCGTAACCTGCATCCGGTGCAGTCACTTCACTGCCTGTCGTGCCGGTCAACGTCTCAATCTCACTTAACTCATAGTTGTCTGTATCCGGATCCTGCACATAATATTTCACTACATACGGGATTCCATCGGATGCCGTCCATTTCGCAGTATACACTCCATCACCGTCAGGAACTGTCTCTGGTACTTCCGGTTCCCATCCTGCAAATTCATATCCAGGCAGGTAAACTGCCGGTGTCGGCATCATTGTTCCGTATTTGTAACTTCCCTCAGAGATCACTTCTCCATCAGAAATAAATTTCTCTGTATAGGATTTTCTTGCATAATAGTAGCTAAATGCAGTACTTCCGTCCGCCTTCACTGTCTCTGTCAACTGCGGTGGTGTTCTGAATCCTTCCTTCTCTGCCGGAACAGGACTTGCCTGACTGCCGGTCTTTGCCTTATAAGTTACAGGGGTCTGTGCCTCATAGACTCCATTCGTACCTTCCACATACTCTGTCACTGTATAATCCACATCAGCCGCATCCCATTTTGCATAAACCACTGCATCGTCATCCGGCATTTTGGAAGGAATCGTATATGGAATCGTCAGTTCTTCATCTGCATACCAGCCGGCAAACTTATATCCCAGACGAACCGGAGCTGCCGGAGCTTCGATCGGTGTATTATATTTTCCATTAATCGTATCGACAACCGATCCACCGTTGCTGTTGAAGACAATGTAATATCCGTCCCTCAGTTCATCCCAGTGCAGAGTGATCCGTCTTGTGATCGGCTTTGTATTAAAGCTTCCTTCCTGATTCTTCCAGGTTATGATCATCTCACCGTCCTGCTGTGGTTCACTTCCCGGATTTACACTGACAACATTCGTTTCCGCATCGTAACTAAATGCCGGATTCGTCATAACGATGCTGAAATACTTTGGATCATCTTCGTAGATCTTTTCAAAATATTTTCCTTCATTCAGTCCCTGCTTCATGTCCATATACTGCATTCGGAAATAATCATCCGGCAGTCTTACAGAATGAACATCCCTCTTCATTCTGATCTCTTTCACATCGCTTTGCGGATATGCAAAATCCATGACATTTTCCAGTGTTCCTACCTTATATAATGGCCACTGGTTTTCATAGAGAGTCGGGCTGTAGGTAAATGCATTTGCCAGTGCCTGTGCCTGGAATTTAATTTCCAGATAAATACCGATTTCTAAATAGACCGCTCCCATTGCCCGGGACTGCCTTCCTGTAGATGCCGTATATTTTAATTCATAATATAAATATCCCCATACCTGTGCATAGCCACCGACTTCTGCGGATATACCGACGCTTGCAAGTTTTGTTGATAAAAGTCCGACCCTGACCGTCAGTCTTACACCTGCCCGCAAACCGAGCGTTCCCATCGCATAGACCGTAAACTCGTACTCTTCTTCACACAGATCAATGGTATCACTGGTTGCACTGCGATCCATAACTTTCAGGCAGAAGACGTAACGCTTCGCATTCTTGTACCAGTACGTCATTCCAAGCGAAATGTTCATATTGGCAGATACAACAAATTCTACCTGCACTTCAATATCAATGATCAGAAGCACACGGATGTGCTGATCGAGAAGATTGCAGTTGTAGATTTCTACCCAGTCTGCCTCATCTTCCAGCATCTCCGAATACCTCTCTGCCAGGCTCTTGGAAACAGAGATTTCATCTTCCGAGCCTTCATCATTTCCAAGACTTCCTGCAAATGGAGACTTGTCAGAAATGTAATCCGTTCCGTTCTCCATCATACTCTTCAGTTCTTCGGTGATCTTATTGACTCCGCTCTGCAGCTTATTATTTTCAAAATTCGAACCCTGCTCTGCAGTCTTAAACCGTACGTTCAGACCAATTCCGGTATACTCATAAAGCTCCAGTGAAGCTGTCACCCGGTAATCTGCAATATATGGGAAGATTCCCCATACCTTCCAGACTGCTTTTCCGTCCACATTGACATCCACTCTCACTTCCTGCTCAAAGGTTGCCGTGATCAGGATCTCAATATCTGCTTTTGTTCCGACATGGATCGTGATCTTGACTCCGATCTCCAGTCCCAGGTGGACACCGCTGATATTTCCGTCAAAATGCTTCAGCTTTGTTCCAAGATTTGCCTTTACGCTCTCCAGTTGTGCTTCTACTCTCTTCTGTCCACTTCCTGAAGCACCTGCAAAAGCTGCAATGCCACCTGCACTCTGTACAGAAATATCTGCTCCCATCTCTTCCGACAGGGACTTTTCAAGTTCTTCAAAAGATTCAGTCTCCATAGCTGCCTGGGAGATCTGATCTACAACCACATCTGTAAATCCGCTGTCTGCTGCCTGCGTCTCGATCTTCTCTTCCAGTGTATCTCTGTCTGTCTCTTCCAGCAGTTCATCACCATCTACATTTTCAGTACGGTAGACATCCATTGCTTCCTGCATGGCTGCCTGACTCACCGTCTCATAGGCAATGATGTAATTCTGACCAGAGATCTGGACACCGGTAATCTTTCCATACACCGGCACTCCACTGTTCACATCCGTATAAAGTGCAAGATAATCTCCCTCGTCTACTGTTGTCTCACTGCTCAACTTCAGTGCCTGACTCATCTCATCATCACCAAATGTAAGATCTGAGATTGCAACCGTCACACTATTGTTATCCGGCTGACCGTCCTGATCTTTATCCGCTGACAATGGCAGAACATCCGGTACAAAGAGGACATCCTCTGCCTCTGAGCCACGATATGTATACTGATTTCCATTTACTGCTGTGATCTCAAAGAAGGAAACATCACTGTCCGCTCCCACTGACATATCCATGGTCGGGATCACATCGCCTGAATAAACTGCGATCTGATCTCCCACCTTCAGCTTCTGCTTTGTATAGGTAAACGTTCCGGTCGTTTCCTTTCCTTCTTCTTTTACCTCTCCATCCATTCCAATCGTCATCACTGCAACCGATACGGATTTTGCAGCCCTGCCGTTGACGGTCAGATCGCTGATATCCTTTGTATTGATATATTTGATCTCGTCATTGAGTTCCACATTGGAAACTTCTTCTTTATAAACCGTAAAATCATATTCCCGGATCGTCGGATCAAACCCTGTAAAATACAGAGAATCATCCTTCAGTTCCAGCTTATAGGCACAGCCCGGCTGCCAGCCCGTCGGATGTCCGACCGTAAAGATATGGTCTGCTCCCTCCGTCACATTCAGTGTGACCGTCTCTGTAGAATCCGTCACATTCTTGATCGTACATGCTGCAAGAAGCTGGGCTGTTGTCATTGTCTGCCCTTTGTCTGTCACCTGGATCGTAAAATCCGGTGCTACATCAGTTGCTCTTGCATAAGTGTCCATCGTCACAGTTTCCAGTGCCTGACTGTCCGTATAAGATGCATATAATGTCACATCACTGAGCAGTCTGTCTTTCCTGCTCACATATTGTGTACATGCCTCATCATAGCACCAGCCCAAAAATGTAGACGATTTCTTCCCCGGTACAGGCAGATCATTCAGCGTCTTTCCTGCCGGAAATACCTGTGTCTGGACCGGAACAGCCGCCCCGTTTTCGTCCTTCTCATCTCCGTAGAGCGTACCACCGTTGGCTTCATAATTGATCGTATATTCTGTCTCGGTAAACGCAACATCAAAGGTCAGCTCATCGGTATAGCGTCCGGTATATTTCGGTGTGCCTGTCACTTCACAGTAAAGATCCTGCTGCTTTTTCTTTTCACCAGCCGAAATTCCAAGAACCGTTGCATCATTTTCCAGGATCGCCCCGTCTTCTCCCAGCAGGAGATGATAATCCAGCCCCTGATCGCCGTTCTTCAACTGCCATTCATTTGCCGAGTGGACCGTCACGTTCACCTGATCATTTTCATAAAAGCCTCCGGCATTTGCCGTGATGGAAACTTTTCCTCCGTCTGCCGATACATTCTGCGGAATATCCACATAATAGTATCGCTCAATCCATTTTGCATAAAGTACAACATTCCCTGAATGGTCTGCAGTACTTAAACTGGTGACTGCCTTGCCTTCCAGTTCCTCGTTGTCATACCAGCCGCCAAATTCATATCCTGCTTTGGTAATCTGCTCTCCGGTCGGAAGATTTTCTGCCGGATAGCTGTCCGGTGCCTGATAATCCGCTGCAAATTTACCACCATTTGTCTGATAATCGATTCCCGTCTCCTGCGCTGCTTCACTTTGAGCCACAGGAGTCTGACTGCTCTCACCCTCAGCAAATGCTGTCATCGGAACGGCTGTTACAAATAGTGCCGCACTAAGCAGCATACTGATAAGTCGTTTCTTCATAAGTCTTTTCCCTCCTTGCTGATCTGCAGGAGTTTTTCGTTGCACCTCTTCTTTCAGCTCCTGCATTTCACATAAAACCCTTATAAAAAGAAAAATGAGTTTTCTCTTTTTTATCTCCGGTTGCCCTTTGAGATAAGTTTAATAAAATCAAAAACCCATTTCCATACGTTTGTGAAAAACGCAAAATTCTATATGAAATTGTCCTTTCAAGGCACGCATATTTGCAGGATTGCAAATTTGAAAAATCCACAGGATCTTTTGTCATAGGCCCGGCAGCTAAAGTCTCAGATCCCTCCCTGCTGCGGCATTAACTGCATAGTGGATATAGATTTCTTTCATTTTCCGCAGCTCCTTCTGACGGATCAGCACCTCATCTCCCGACTTCATAATAAAGCAGTTCTCAACAGCCCTTACCTGATCCAGATTTACCAGATAACTCTGATGACACCGCAGGAAATTTCCTGCATCTAAATTTTCTTCAAAATCTCCCAGTTTCCCATACTGCCGGATCACTTCTCCTGTTGTCAGATGAAGATAGAGAACCGTATTGCGGCTTTCAATATACTCAATCTCAGAAAGATGGATTCTCCTGTAAACTCCGCCGGCTTTGAGCATCAGGCACACTTCTTCCACTTCTTTTGAATGCTTTTTCTCGTATTTTCTCCATACATTTGCAATTTTTCTTGCATTATATGGTTTCAATACATACTGTAGTGCATCCACATCATAACTTTCCAGTGCATATTCTCTCGAAGAGGTGGCGAAAACGATCTCCCCTTTGTACCCCCGTCTCCGTAATTCGTAACCTAATTCCATGCCATTCATCTTCAGCAGATTGATCTCAATAAAACACAGATCCGCCTGTGCAGCATCCTCATATGCCTCCAGCACTTCCTCCGCTGATCCATATTCCGCAACCTCCGGTATCACATCTACCGGTGCATGCTCACATACCAGTTTCTTTAATTTTGCTCTGTCCCGCTCATAAGCGTCACATAAAATGATCCGATTCATCCTTTGTTCTCTTTCATTATATAAATAATACCTGCACTTCTCTGTTCTCTGACCTTTTGAAATCACGATATGATTATAACATAAAATGCTCTTCCGTTCAAAAAAACGTTGTACCGCCTGCTGTCATTCATGCTATACTGATGACTATGAGATGATTATCATAAGCAGGGAATTGTCCTGATATCTTATGTACTTATAAAATCGGTAAAGGAGTTGTTGATCTATGAACCATAGAATCCCAGAAGAATTAATCGAATTTATCAAGGAAAGTCCTACCGCTTTTCATGCAGTCAATGCCATGGCTGTCCGGCTGACAGAATCCGGCTTTATCAGACTGGATGAGGGGACGCACTGGAATCTTAAGCAGGGTGGTTCTTACTATGTGACCCGGAATGATTCCTCCCTGATCGCATTTACCATACCCGAGCATCCTTTTCTGGGAATGCGGATCATGGCAAGCCACAGTGACTCCCCGTCTTTTAAGATCAAGGAAAATCCTGAAATGGAATCTGAGGGGCATTATATCCGCCTGAATGTAGAACGCTACGGCGGAATGCTCTTTGCCCCCTGGTTTGACCGTCCACTTTCTGTTGCAGGACGGGTGATCGTCAAAGATCCTTCCTCAGACGGAAAGCCTTCTGCTTGCTTTCTGTCAAAGCCAGTCAATATTGACAGAGATCTTCTCATGATCCCCAATCTTGCCATCCACATGGATCGTGATGCAAATAACGGACATAAATACAATGCTCAGAAAGAGATGCTCCCTCTTTACGGCGATCTTACAGCAAAAAATACCTTTTTTCAGACCATTGCAGAGGCAGCCAATGTAACTGAAGATGAAATCCTTGGTCATGACCTCTTCTTATATAACCGACAGGAACCTTGCATCTGGGGTGCATCCGGGGAATTTCTTTCCGCTCCCCGGCTCGACGATCTCCAGTGTACCTTTGCTTCTCTGAAAGGCTTTCTTTCCGGAGCAAAGGAAGATTATCTGGCTCTTCACTGCGTTTTTGATAATGAAGAAGTCGGAAGTGGAACAAAGCAGGGTGCAGCTTCTACCTTTTTAAAAGATACTCTGACAAGAATTCACAGAAACCTTGGATATAATGAAGAGGATTTTCTTGTTCACCTTGCCAACAGTCTCATGATCTCTGCTGACAATGCTCACGCAGTTCATCCTAATTATACAGAAAAGGCCGATCCAACGAACCGACCTTACCTGAATGAGGGAATTGTCATTAAATACAATGCCAATCAGAAATATTGTACTGATGCTGTCTCTGCAGCCATGTTCAAAGATATCTGCCATACCGCAGGTGTCCCGGTTCAGACTTTTACCAACCGTTCCGATATGGCAGGCGGATCCACACTTGGCAATATTTCCAACACGCAGGTTGCACTGAACACTGTCGATATCGGACTGCCGCAATTTGCCATGCACTCCCCTTATGAAACTGCAGGTATAAAAGATACGGAATATCTGATCCGGGCTGCCACAGAATTTTTTGCTTAATCCTATTTCAGAGATGCTGCATTCTCCCCTGCCTCTGTGCGGATCGGTGTATAAACTGCATTGATCTCCAGCGTATCCTCCGTATGTGCCATCCAGAGAGTATAATCTCTGATGCTCCTTTTCGTATACTGCTCCTGCACCGAATACAATTCCATCGTCTCAAAATCCACCAGAACCAGATCCACCGGTTCTGGTTTTTTCCCTTCTTCACACTTTACGTCCATCGCTTCAGCCAGCTTTTCCAGACAAGACTGACACAAAATCTGTGATGCCTTTTCCATTGAAAGCACTTTGTCCTCTCCATAATCTACTACGATTTCCGAAATATCCCGGAGACTTTCTGAACTACGCTCCAGAACTCTTCCGTTCTTCCCAACCGTTGTTCTTGTCGTATCCTGTCCTTCTGTATCTCCCGGTATATTTTCTTTCTCATTTCCACTTTTGATCTTCAGATCCATAATGTACCAGTCATTCACACTGATGATGCCGATCGCATCTTTTCCGCTGAACATCCCCGTCATACTTCCTTTTCTGCTGCCACACAAAGCACATTCTCCCTGATCTGTCAGCTTTGTCTCAGGTACTTTAGGCTTTTGGAATGACCAGTCTGCTTTTCTCTTTGCAGAAATATCTTCTTTCTCTGATGCATTTGACCAGAACTGTATATATGCCCACCACAAAACACATACTATCACTGCGATCCCTCCCAGGATCAGCCATACCGTTCTTTTCTTCATACTACGATCATTCATGGATTTTTTCATTTTTCTTTATTATCTACCTCTCTTTATCCGGGTGCGTTGCACTCCTTATTTGTGGCGGTTTCGTTCATAGTCAGTGCGTGGAACTATCCTTATTTATGAATTATCATAAAAGATATATCAGTAGGAGGGGCAAAAAGATGGACTTACTTAATAGTAAAAGCATAGGAAGAACACTGAAAGAGCGGAGACTCCAACTGGGTTATACTCAGGAACTCGCCGCCGAGAAATCAGGAATCTCTTACTCCTACTATACCAAAATTGAACGGGGAGAACAACTTCCTTCTATAGAAATTTGTGTGCAGCTTGCACAGACCTTTCATCTCTCGCTGGATTACTGGCTGCTTGGTACATCTCCCGATCCGGAAGTATCCTCTGAATTGATTGATCTTGCTTATTCTCTCAGGGAAATTGATCTGGATTCTTTAAGAAAAGTCGAGAAGATCCTGCAAAAAGCAGAATTGCTTACAAAATAATTTTTCTTCGCATTTATTTTATAATAGTTACTTCAAAATGGGGTGTCACACTCTACAAATGCGACACCCCTGATATTCTATCATCTTATTTCATCTTATTATAAACTTCTTTATTCAGCACGCCTTCCTTGAAGTTCACGATCACGTTCGTTGCAGCATCACCGATTACGTTCAGTGTAATAACTGCCATACCCGGAAGATAATTCATTGCAAGTACCAGTGAGTAACCAATCATGCAAAGATCTGTATGCATTCCCAGACCGGTCATAACCACATATACCATTGTTGTTCCCGCAACCGGGATTGCCGGTGTTCCCATTGCTGTACTGATGGACAGGAACGCTGCGATTACCAGTGTTGATGGCTTAATATCAATTCCGGCTGCCGTTGCAATAAATGTAACTGCAATCATATGCATTGCCGTTGTTCCATTCATATTGATCGTCATTCCTGTCGGAAGCACGAAACTGCTGATATCCTGTGAACATCCAAGTTCTTCTGTGCAGGTCTTCGTATTCAGCGGTAATGTCGCTGCGGATGAGTTCGTTGCTGCTGCAAATAATCCGATCTTTGCAGCTTTCTTAACAAATGGGATCGGGTTCAGCCTTGTGCTGAGGAAAATACCGATCGGATAAATCGTACATACCAGCAACAGGCTTGTCACGATCGTTGTAAGCATCCATACCAGAGTCGGTTTGATATATTCAACTCCATATACTGCAAGTGTTCTGGCGATCATACAGAAGATTGCAACCGGTCCGATCTTGTTGATCAGGAAATTCAGGTACATCTGGATCACATCATTCAGATTCTCAACTACCGCCTTCAGCGGATCTGCTTTCTTTCCAAGGTATGTCATACAAAGTCCAAGGATCAAAGCAACTACAACTACTGCAAGGATTGAGTTATTGGACGAGAATACTGCAAAAATATTGGAGGGTACAGCATTTACGATCGTAACCAGTGGATTATATCCTTCCATTGTCGTTGCTTCCATCGCTTCCTGCTCCGGTAAATGAACGTTGAACCATCCCATACATTTAACAAAGTATGCAATTCCTCCGGCAAGTGCCGCTGCAACTACATAAAAGCAGATATATGTAATAAATGTTCTTCCTGCGATCTTACCAAGCTTTTTCGGATCTGCAAGACTGCTCATCGCCAGACTCAGTGAAGTCAGTACCAACGGTACGATTGCAAGCTGAAGACCTCTCATAAAGAGCTGTCCCATAATGTAGAACAGACCCAGACCTTCAAATCCATGCGTCGTTGTAATATCCTGGAACAAAATTGCATCCATCACGTTCCATATACTTTCATATCCATTTCCTTTTAAAAATTCCCTCAGAACGAGTGCCAGAAAACCAACTATAAATCCACCAATAACAGCAAGGATCATTTTTCTGACAATCGAATTCTTTTTTTCTGCCTTAGCCATACTTTTTTTCATCCCCATTTTCTGTCTTTTTCTAATAACATTTTTTCGAATCTTTGTGAAAATCGCACGCTTTTCTTTATAAACATACTACAACTTATCTGTAAATCAGTCAATAGTTTTCTTTGTTTCAAAGATTTTTTATCTATAATTCACAAATTCATTTCTTTGTTTTGGTCTATTTTGACGATTGAAAGTGGTGTATTTTCTTTGTTTTCTTTGTTTTTATATGATATAAAGAATTTCTTTTTCTTTAAAATGCATGGAAAAAGCGTTCCGGTGACTCAATCATCAGAACGCCTTTTCAAGGGGCTTTTATCCTTTTAATCTGTTACTTCCTGAGGTATCAGTAAATCAGTCTGATTCCATTCTCCTCACAATATTCTATCCATGTATCTTCCGGTTTCTTATCAGTAATAATATAATCCAGTTTTTTCGGATCCATCAGGCTGACAAATGCTGTCTGATCAAACTTGGATGAATCTACCAGCAGTGCGACTTCATCAGCCTGCCGGATCATCGCTTTCTTGATCACTGCTTCTCTTTCATTTGAATCAAATACACCTTTTTCTATACTCAGACCTTTACAACTAATCAGTGCCAGACTGACATTGTATTGTTCGATATTACTCTTTGCCAGTTGTCCCTGCAATGACAGAGATTTTTTATTAAACTCCCCGCCACTTGAAACAAAATTAATAGCTGACTGTTGAAATTCTCTGAATACTTCTGTGGAATTTGTAACAACAGTAATATCTGCAGAATCCGGAAGAAGCTTTAATGCTTCTACTACGGTCGTGCTGGAATCTGCTATAATAGTACGTTTTCCTTTCAGGAGTTCCACCGTCTTATGGGCTATCTCCTGCTTTTCTTTGAGGTGCTTACTCTGACGTCTGTAAAAATGGATTCCTTCTTTTTGTGCACCTTCATTCCAGATTGCACCTCCATGCACTCTGGTGATCGCACCTTCCGATTCCAGTTTATCGAGATCCCGTCGTATCGTCTCTTCCGTTACTTTACACATCTGGCTCAGATCACTGACTGTTATCTTTTTTTCAGACTGTATCTTTTGACGGACAATGGTAAGTCTTTCTTTTCCCGCCATACTTTCCTTCCTTTCTTTGCTTTCTGCATTTCACAGAAATCCCCTCTTTTAATATACTATACAGGTTAGTTTTTGCAAATAGTTTTTTTGTTATGAAAGCATGAATTTCTGGCATTTTAGCAAATCAGCTTTGCATTTTTATGCAAAGCTGACATTACCTGTTCCACAGAGTGTTCTTTTATGAATTGTTAGTGATATTATTTATCAATTGCCTCTGCGAGTTCTCTCATGTATGCCACATCATCAGCTTCCAGTTCAAGCTCTGCAGATTTTACATTTTCTTCGATCTGCTCTACTGTTGTTGATCCACTAAGCAGGTTCAGGAAATCTCCCTGTGCAAGAATCCAGCCAAGTGCCAGATTTGCTACTGTGCAGTTATACTTCTCACACAATGGTTTCCATTTATCCATCATATCCATTGCAGCCTGCATATTCTCCGGCTGGAACCATTTCTTCGGGATCTGTGCTCCTACCGGCTTATAGTCTCTCGGGAATGTTCCTGAAAGAAGTCCCATCTCAAGCGGAGAATAAGCCTGGATCGTTACACCATTCTCACGACAGCATGGGATGATATCTTTCTCGATTCCACGGTCAAGAATAGAATACTTAGCCTGTACAATGTCAAGCTGTCCCCATTTCAGGTATTCCTCGATCTGCTTAATATCTACATTTGCTGCACCGATCGCCTTGATCTTACCCTGTGCTTTCAGATCATTCAGGACATCCATTGTCTTCTGGATCGGTACATAGTACTCGCTTCCCTCGATTGACTGCCAGTGAGTCATATATACATCTACATAATCAGTTCCAAGACGCTCCAGGGATGCCTCGATCTCCTTCTTTACAGATGCGCTGTTCAGATTTTTGTAAAGCTGGATACCATTTACAACATTGAACATATCACCTTTCATTTCCTGATCCCAGGTTACACCACATTTTGTGATGATAACAACATCTTCACGTTTCATTCCTTCCAATGCTTTTCCGAGGATCTTTTCACTGTTGCCAAAGTTATATCCCGGAGCTGTATCGATCAGGTTTACGCCTGCCTTCGGAGCTTCTCTGATCGTATCTACAACAGTCTGGAGATCATGGTCTCCGCCCCAGGCAGAGCCTCCTCCAATAGACCATGTTCCAAGACCGATTCTTGAGATATCAATTCCGGTTTTTCCTAATTTCATTGTCTTCATTTCTTATTTCCTCTCCTTGAAAATATTCCATTCTGATCATCATTGGGAATTTTCCCAACACGTTTTATGTGAGTTTCTATGTGAATTTATACGTAGTCTTCTTTATATTTCTTCAGCATATCCTCAACCATGCCGACATTCTGAACACCGGAGGTTGCTCCCGGATGCTGCACTGCGATCGCTGCGGTACAGTTCGCATATTCTGCACAGCCTTTAATATCTTTTCCCTGAAGCAGACCTGCAATAAATCCTGATGCGAAGTTATCACCTGCTCCGATCGTATCAACTGCCGTAATTCCCTTACATGCCGGAACAATCATTGCGCCGTCTTTATTGCGGATATAGCATCCACGCTTTCCAATCTTCATAACGACGTTCTTCACACCATATGCATACAGCTTATCTGCCACTTTTTCTTCCTCTGTCTCTCCTGTCAGAAGGCACGCTTCATCAAAGTTCGGGAAGAAGTAATCTACATAACTTAAAGCTCCGGCAATATCCTCCAGCGTCTCGCCCAGTCTCGGCTTGATCATATCTGCCGTGATCGTCATTCCCTGCTCTTTTGCGAACCGGAAAATCTTCTCCAAAGTTTTTCCGTCTAACAACGGGCAGTTGAAAATACTGGCGAGAGAAAGGATCTTTGCCTCTTTGAATTTTTCAAAGTTTACATGTTCAATATTTTCTTTCCAGAGACTTCCGTTACGGTTTGTAATGAAAGTCCTCTCTCCATCTGCTGTCACAAGACCGATATTAATGGAAGTGTTCAGCTCTGGATCGATCGTAACTCCCTCGGTATCAATATGATCTTTCTTACAGGAGCGTAAAATAAATGCACCGGCCGCATCGTCACCGATGGCTGCCATTAATCCGGTCTTAAATCCAAGACGGCTGATAATGGTGGATTCGTTCATTGCATCTCCGCCAACTGCCATCGCGATCTGGTCTACCGGATAAGACTCAATATCAAAGATTTCTCTTGATACCGGGCGCAGCGGTATATCTACCACTGCTGCACCCAGGCATAATACATCCAATTTCTTTTCCACTTTACTCATCAGCCCTTCCATCGTCACCGAATAATTTGATCTTGTACATAGCACGAGCTTTTACTGCATCTCTTACTGCACGCTCTACAGCCAGGAATGGTTCATCTTTATGCTCATTAATTGCTTCCATAGCGGCCTGGCAAAGCTCTGTATGGATATTGATCTTTGCAATACCACACTGGATCGCTTTCTTGATATCCTCGTCACCGATTCCTGATGCTCCGTGAAGTACAAGCGGTACATTTACTTCTTTATGTACTTCTTCGATAATATCAAATCGGATCTTTGGCTCTGCAGAATATACACCATGTACGTTTCCTACTGCAACTGCAAGGGAATCACAGCCTGTACATTCAACAAATTCTTTTGCCATCGATGGATCTGTATACGCATACTCAGCAAGTGCTTCCTCGTATACTGTCTCATTTCCAACATGTCCAAGCTCAGCTTCTACCGGGATGTTGTATGCATGGAAGTAATCTACGCATCTCTTGATCTCTGCTACATTCTCTTCAAATGGAAGTGCAGATGCATCACGCATTACGGAGTTCATGCAATGATCTACTGCATTTTTAAGAATTGTCCAGTTACGGCCGTGATCCCAGTGAAGGATAACCGGTACTGTTGCCTTCTTTGCCATGGATTCCATCATATAACAGAAATCTTCAAAAGATGTATTTCCTGTAAATCCTGTTCCGAAAGAAATGATGATCGGGGCACGCAGCTCTTCTGCTGCATCAATAACACCCATCAACATCTCTGCATTCCATACATTGAAATGCGGAATTGCATAATGTCCTTCGCTTGCTTTCTGTTCCCAAAATCTGATATCTGCTATCATTTTAACCTCTCCTTTTCTTTCAAAACTTTTTCTGACCTGCTGCAGCCTGCACAATCCGTCAGCCTGCAGTTGCTTCGCTTACCTGCTGTTTTCTGCTGCTTATTCAGCTACCTTCACTACGCCTTTGATCATATCGCATTTCTTAACCGGATCAATTGCATCCTCGAATGCCTGCTGAACATCTTTATAGTCATAAATATGAGTTACCATATCTTTTACATTGAATTTTCCTGTTGCAATTGCCTCGATCGTCTGAGGATAGTTATTGCAATAACGGAAAGATGTCTGGATCGTAACTTCACGGTTGATCTTCAGGAAGTTAATCGGTACAGGGTTGGACTGAGTACCAACCATCATGATCTTACCGCCACGGCTTACGATCTCTACTGCCTGCTGTGCTGTAAATACTGCACCTGCACATTCAAATACAAGCTCTACTCCGTGATCTCCATATAATTCAGGAGAACGAAGTACTTCTACTGTATTCTGCTCTTTTCCGTTGATGACTCTCTTTGCACCAAGTTTCTTTGCAAGATCAAGACGTTTCTGCATAACGTCTACAACTGTGATATCGGTTGCTCCAAGGCTTAAGCATGCCTGAAGTACCATCAGTCCGATCGTTCCTGCTCCAAGGATCACAATACTCTTTCCCAGTCTTGCTCCACCGAGGATTGCTGCGTGCATACCAACTGCTGCCGGCTCGACCAGAGCGGCTTCCATTGTACTCATTCCTTCTGGAACATGGTATGTCCACTCTTCTGGGTGCGTCATGTACTGGCAGAGTGCTCCTTTGTAGTTCGGCTGCGTTGCCATGAAATCTACATCCGGGCAGATATTGTAGCGGCCTTCACGGCAGTACTCACAGGAATCATCCGGTACACCTGGCTCGATCAGCACTTTATCACCTGGTTTGAATTTTGTAACCTTTGCTCCGACTTTTACGACTTCTCCTGCTACTTCATGTCCCAGTCCGATCTTCTGATTCGGATCTTTCGGAGGGATAAACGGTCCGAACTCGAATCCGTGGATATCTGATCCACACATTCCAACATATTCTACTTTCATCAGGATCTCATTATCCTTTGGTTCCGGCACCGGGCATTCCTGGATTTCAAAATGCTTTGGTGTTACAAGAATTGCTTCTGAATTTTTCATTTTAATCAAGCTTCCTTTCCCGTTAAATTTATTTCTATTATACTTACTTCTACTGCTTACTCTACATTTCCGATATCTTCTACAGACTCTCCTCTTGTCTCAACACCGAAGATGAATACGCACACTGCGATGATGACTGCAACGATGGAGATCAGTACGAATACTGCTGAGCTTCCGATGGAGCTTGCAACATAAGTTACAAGGAATGGGAAGAAGATATTGCTTACACGTCCCATTGCATTACAGAATCCTGAACCGGAAAGCTTTGCTGATGTAGGCCACATCTCCGGTACGTATACAGCGGATGCATAACATACATACATATAAATAATTGTATTAAGTAAGAAGGTTGTAGCGATGAGTGCTGTCATTGTTGTCTGCTGTCCTGTAATAATTCCCATTACAGCCATGCCGATCAAAAGAACGACACCCATAACTTTTCTCGGAACTTTATCCATGATCAGAGATGCGATAAAGATTCCAAACGGTGCTCCGAAGAGTCCGAACATTGTCATAAACTGTGACTGTGATGTATCATATCCCATAGATTTCAGAAGGGATGGCATCCATGTCATCAATGTATACTGGATCGTATTCATACCGATCAGTACCAAAGAACCCACGATCGTTCTCTTTAAGAGTTTTCCTTTGAACAGTGCTGAGTAAGGAAGTGGCTTTACAGCCTTTGGTGCTTCTGTTACAGGAGGAAGCTTCTTTCCTGTAGATGCCTCGATCTCCTGCTCGATCTTTGTCATGATCGCATCAGCTTCTTCAACTCTTCCCTGAGCCTCAAGCCATCTTGGGGACTCTGGATATTTCTTTGCGATCAGAATACTTGCGATGATAGAAAGGATTGACGGAATCATGTACTGAACTCTCCAGTTCATGTTGTAGCTGATTGCTGTCAGTCCGATTACAAATGCAATACCATTGCAGATCGGGTGCGCCCAGTTTCCGATGAAAGAGTTACGGCTGGACCATACACCACGGTTTCTTCCAGGTACATACTCTGTAAATCCTGCGAAAAGAACTACCAGCAATGCTCCAAGTCCGAATCCCTGTACAAGTCTGAATACATACAGAACATATACATTTGGTGATAATGCACCACCGATCATTGCGATAATATGAATGATTTCGTATAACAAAATACTCTTTTTACGTCCGATCTTATCACCGATCGGTCCACCAACCAATGCTCCGAACAGCTGACCTGCTGTATAAGTTGTTCCCCACATTGCCAGGAGTGTTGTTCCTGGCTCTAACCAGTGAATCTCGTTGAGGAGGATATTCTGAACAGCTCCTCCGATCCCATTTGACCAGCATACAAGCAATGCGAATGCTGATACCAACCACATTTTTACATGCCAGCCTGAATTCGGAAGACGATCCAGTCTTGCTCCTATATTTGCACTTTTCGTTTCCATGTTATTTCCCTTTCTCTTTGCTTTACTTCAAATCCTTTAATTCTTCTTCTACTTCATGTTCCATAATGTCCCATGCTTTTCGAATGTCTTCGTCTTTATTCCACAGTGCCGGAGGTCCTAAAACTACCATGTCTGCTCCTGCTTCATATAATGGAGCATAAACCCCTGCGTTCATTGAACCGTCTGCCTCTATGAGGAAGTCCAGTCCCATTTCTTCTCTCCACTGCTTTAGTGTACGGATCTTATCATACATCTGAGTAATGACCTTCTGTCCCGCATATCCTGCATCTACGATCATGATCGTGACTTTGGAAAGCAGCGGCAGATAATGTCTGATCCCCTCCAGTGGTGCTGCCGGATTCAGTGCGATTCCGGCTTTGCATCCCAGAGAAATAATTTTATTTATTGTTACAAATGCGTCGCTCTCAATGCAATCTGTATGAGGCGTGATGTAGGAGGCTCCTGCCTCCGCACACGCTTCTATGTAGTCCTGCGGATGCTTTACCATCAGGTGAGCATCCATTGGTTTTTTCACTACCTTTTTCAGAACTGTCATGAAATCAGGTCCTACGCCAAAGGTTTTTACATAATTACCGTCTTTTATGTCTATATGGAGGAAATCGGCGTGTTCATCAATAAATCGTACCTGGTTTTCAAAGTCATACAGATCACAGCAACCCATAGATGGGGCAAGTAATAATTTTCTTTCCATAACTTTTCCCTCAATCAATCCTCAATATCATCAAAATCGTATGTAAAGATAACTTTGATCGCTTCTTTTGCTGCCATTGCATCGAATCCTTTTTCGTACTCGGAGAGTCCAAGTCTGTGAGTGATCATTGGCTGAACTTTGATCGCTCCGGATGCAAGAAGACGGATCGCATTTCTCCAGGATGTAGAGTCATATGCCATATGTCCGATGATGCTCTTATTCCAGGATGAAATATCGTTGATGGAGAACTCAAGTGGTTTGAATCCCATACCTACACGAACAACCTCTCCATTCGGACGGAGCATTTCGATCGCCTGCTTCAGTGCGATGTTAGCTCCTGAACATTCAACTACAAGTCCTAAGTTATCTCTTCCACAGATCTCTGTGCATCTCTTAACTACATCTTCTTTTGATCCGTTTACACAGTGGGTAGCACCAAGTTCTTTTGCAACCGGGAAACGAACCGGAACATCTTCATCAAGACCAACCATTACGATGTTGACTGCTCCCATAAGTTTTGCGATCTGTACTGAGAAAAGTCCAAGCGGGCCGGTTCCGAATACTACGCAATCCTGTCCAGGAAGAAGGTGGCTCTGCTGTGCAACTGCTTTGTATGCATTACAGATCGGATCAAGTACTGCTGCTTCTTCGTATTTTACATTTTCCGGGATCTCCCAGATTGCATGTTTGTGGATTCTTAAGATTTCTCCGGGAATCTTACAATACTTTGCAAATCCGCCGCCCCATGTATTGTTATCAAGTCCGAGGTTTACTTTCTGCTCGCAGCAAAGGAAATCTCCCTGCTCACATGCCGGGCAGACACCGCATACATGTGCACTGTTGTCAGATACAACTCTCTGTCCGACTTTCCAGTCTGTAACTTTTTCTCCTACCTGAACGATCTCTCCTGCGAACTCATGTCCACGGATGGAGTTAAATTCATCAGAACCATTATCCACTCTCCAGTGCTTCATGTCTGCTCCACAAATTGCAGCTGCTTTGATCTCAAGGATGATATCCTCCGGTCCACATGTAGGATATGGTACTTCTACCATTCTGTAGCTGCCAAACTCTTTACCAAATCTTGCGATTGCTTTCATTTTCATAGTTCATTTCTCCTCGTCTGAATTTTGTTCTTAATGTTACATTTACTTTTTTCTTTTTCGGCCGAAATCATTTGTTTTTTTCTATGGTTGTATTTTACCGCTTTTCTTCATTTCAGTCAATATTTCTCTTTGTTTTAAAGATTTTTTGTCGTTTTTCACATTTCCAATCCTTTACATTCAAGATTTTTCCTTTATTTTCGTTTTTATTTTTGTGCAAAACGCACATTTTTCTTTGTTTCAAAGAAAATAAGGGGTATGGATTCTGGTTTTCAAATCCAAAATCCATACCCCTGAAAAACTGCCGGAATATTTCTCAAAATATCCCGACAGCCTTCTGTCATTCTTAACTTTTCACAGATCCATATTTCATCACGTTCTTTTTCTGAACATCAGGATCAGCTTCTTTTTCTGCGGTACACCAGTGTTGCGATCACTGCTCCGGCTGCTGCCATTACCATTCCATACAGTGCGAAATTCGTTGTATCTCCTGTCTTGGTTGCCTTTACAGTTCTCTGGTCTGCATTTCCATTATCACCCTTATTCCCACTGTTGTTGTCATTATTTCCGGCATTGCTATTGTTATTGTTATCGTTGTCGCTGTTATTACCGCCATTATTTCCATTATCCGGTTTCTCCGGGTCTGGATTCTCCGGCTCACCACTTCCTTCTACCATAACCTTGAAGTCTGCATAGGAAACACTTCCATCCGTTCCGGTTACTTTTACTGTCACGATAACTTCTGTATCTGCCTTCGGTGCAGTCACCTCACCATTCAGTGCAATGATTCCTTCCGGATTTACGCTGCTGATCTCAATCTGTGCATTTTCCGGTACTCCCGGTAATGTCAGCTTCTTCGTACCTTTCTTAACAGAAGTTGCGAAAGATTTATCCGCAACGATCTGACGTACGATCTCTTCTGCGGTGATTACCTGCTCCGGCTCCTCATCCTTTTCAAAGACTCCGATCAGTTCAACATTCTCGCTGATCGTAAAGATATACTTCGCATCTGTACTTAAGATGTCTTCTGAATCTTTCAGCTTCCATCCCACGAAATGATATCCTTCTGCTGCTGTTGCAGTTACTGTTACGTCTTCCCCGTCTTCGTAAACACCATCCTCATGATCCATGCTGACTGTTCCCATAGCTGTATCACTGGATGTTACTGTTACACGATACTGATTCTTTACTACAGGAATCAGACGGAACTCTGCTCTTAAATGGACATCCTCCGTTACTGCAAATGTATACGCAGCCTCTGCACCTTCTACTTTTTCTGAAACTTCTGTTCCATTGTTGTCCGTAATTTTATTCCACTGAACAAACTCATATCCTGCATTCGGAGTTGCTGTTACTGTTACCTCTGTATCTTTTACATATACATTTCCTGATGTCTCCGGTGCAACACTAACTGTTCCCATTACCTCATCAGCAGATTCTGCCTGTACGTGATAAGACTTCTCTTTCTCACGGAAGTTTGCTTTCAGTTTTGTATTTCCTGTGATCTCGAATGTATATTCTGCTTCTGTACTTACTTCTGCATTTGTATCCGGATTCGTCCAGTTTACAAATTCATAATCATCCGATGCCGGAACTGCTGTCACTGTAACACTTGAGTTTTCATCATACTCACTCTGTGAAGGTGTTACTGTAACACTTCCCATTGCCGCATCATTCACTTCCGTTGCCAGTGTATACTTTGTAACAGGGTCTGCCTCAAAGTTTGCTGTCAGTGTCACATCCTCTGTCACACCAAATACATATGGATTTGATTCGCTGACTACTGTTCCCTCTGCATTTGTCCAGTTTACAAAATGGTATCCTTCATTTGCTGTTGCAGTTACCGTAGCTGTATCATACTTCTGATACTCATTCTGATCTGCTGCAGCACTTCCCATTGCCGGGTCATTTGCCTGAACTGTCACAGCGAATGACTGTGGTGCTGTAAACGGTTTTGTCAGTTTTGCATTTGCCCAGTCACCATGATCGCTCCAGTTATTTGTACCTTTTTCCATAACCAGCTTCAGCTCTGTTGCACCGGTTATATCAATGTTACCTGTAAATCCTTTTGCTGTATTAGTTCCCATTTCGGCACTTGTGAATTTCAGATTTCCATCCACATACACCTTAAATGTAATACTTGCCTGAGAAGGATTTACTTTTGTCTCACGGTCTACACCATAGTAAGATGAAAAGCTTGTATATCCTTTCCCTGTCAGATCATAGATGATCGTAGAATCTGCATGGCTTCCGATTCCCTTCTCAAAGGTTTCTTCGGCTGAACCATCCCATAAGGTCAGTGTATTATTTCCGCAGCTCTTATCTTTTCTTGTCGGATTTCCTGAATCTCCTGATGTCTGCGACTCCCAGTCAAGATCAGACAACCAGGTCTCTCCTGATGCATGAACCGTTACTGTATAAATCTTTTCTGTAGATCCATCAGCAGAAGTGACTCTCACTTTCACGGTGTTGTCACCTTCTGCCAGTCCCAGTTCTGTTGCCGCACTTCCTGTTCCTGTCTGAATCACTGTATCTTTCCAGATAACCTCTACAGTTGCATCTGCCTCTTCAGCTGTTGCACTGATCGTCACACCTGACTCTGTTGCAGATGCCGTATAGTTGAATGTATCTGCGTCAAATTTTTCTGCCAGAGATACATTCTCTCCAAAGTTTAATGCTTCCAGCCGTGCATTTGATGCATTCGGCACTTTCAGTTTCAGCTTGTAATAAACCGGCTCGGCACTCGTCTCCGGTGTCACACGGATCGTGATCTCATTTGTTCCCGGCTCAACCGTCACATCACTCTGAACTGTCTGTACTGCGGATGTAACTTTTGTTCCGTTCACGATAGAAACGCTTGCTCTTGTGCTTTGTGCTGTCGCTGCAACCTGTGCTGTTGTTGTTCCTGTTGCAAGCGGAAGACTATATTCATAAACTCCCTCTGTCAGCTCGATCGCCTGTCCATTTACCTGCAGGCTTTCCAGTAATGCATTATTTTCTCCCTGACGGCTGATCGTGAAACGGTATTTTTCCATTGTCACCCCATCTTCTGCGGTAACTTTTACCTCGATCAGGTTTCTTCCGTTCGTAAGAACTGCACTGCCGCTCAATTCCTCTGTTTCTGTTCCGTTCACGATCACTTTTACTGTTGCCTTTGCATCCTCTGCTGCAAAGGAATACCGGATCTGCTGAACATCACTTCCTGCTGTTGTCTGATAGAAGCTTGTTCCTTTCACGAACTGGAACAATGCTGTATTTTCCCCTGTGGTAATGTCAGCCGTTGCAAGTTCTGCATTTGCAGATTTCACTGCTGCAGCACCTGAATCTGTACCATTTCCGGTTACATGAACTGCATCAGACCATACAATGTCTCCTGCTGCACCGGTTCCGATCAGCGGTACATAAGCAGCCTTTACATATTTGCCCTTCATTGCTTTAGAAGCGGTCAGGGAAGTTCCCTCTGCTCCGCTGATAATTGAGTAATTTCCATTTTTTTCATCAGCAACTGCCCATTTGATAATTACATCCTGCCCTGTTGTATCTCCTGCAGCAGTCAGGCTGTTGGCATCTTCGTCATAAGTTACCTCAACGTTGGAGGCGGTCGGTTTCACTGCGTCTTCAACCAGTTTTACTTCTTTATCATTGACCGTAACATCAGAGTATGTAATGGATCCTGATGTTGTTCCCTGGCTTGCGATCGCCAGCTTAAAGTTATCACTCAGGAAACCACAGTCTGTTCTTGACCCGATGGTTGTCCAGGTACTCTTGTCTGCACTGTAGTAAGCTGTCACTGTAGCATCACGCTTCTCTAATTTCAGCCAGATTGGATTTGTGCTTACATTTGCCCAGTTATTATATGGTACCTCTACTGCACTTCTGTTCTGCTCTTTTACAAGTGCTACTGCACTGGTAGAGCCATCACGATGCTTCTTTTCCAGTGCTACATAGTTGTCCGCATCATCATAAAGATAGATTCCTGCATCTGCCCATGTATTTGCAGGAGTTGCACCTGTCAGCTTGAAAATCAGTGTCAGGCTGGTTCTGTCTGTTCCCTCCGGCAGTGCTTTTACAAGGACATTGCTCGGAGTCTGGTTCTGGTAAAGTCCCTGACTTGTGAAATCCTGCTCCAGTCCGCCTTCCACGGTCGAACTTGCACGGTATTTGTCGGAAGATGTCGGATGATCCACTGTAATATCCGATGCGATCACCTTTCCATCCTGCCAGATCGATACCAGTCTGGATGCTGCATAGCCGTTAACTGTAGATGCTGTCACTACAACACTTCCCGGTTTTGCTGCTGTCAGAAGTCCTTCTGTAGTAATTGTCGCTTTATCTGTCTCTGCACCTGTCTTCGCATCATAGACTTTCCATGTCACTGCACTTGTCTGCTCTGTGCCGGTCTCGCCGTCATTCCATTTCAGACTTGCAGTATACTGGATCGTATCATTTACTTTAATATTTTCTTTATTATCAGCTGCTGTCAGCTCAATTCCACTCGGAAGATTTCCAAGATCACTTCCACTGACTGTAAATGTCACTGCATTGGTCGGGAACTTACGTCCTCCCACAACCATATATCCTGTTACATTTGCTGTTCCTGCTCCTGCCGCAGTTACTACACCGGTACTAGAAACTTTCACTACTTTTTCATTGTCAGATTCATAGTACACTGTTCCGTTCGCTGCCGTGGTAGAATCTGCATTCACCTTCATTGCATCATTGGTGACTGTAATATCTGAAGCACTCATGTTGCTGATCGAACTTCCGGCATTCATTCCGCCGTCATACTCATTTCCTTCGATCACTACATTCTTACAACCATTAAAGTTATACAGCTTCCCTGATAAGGTATTCCCACTTCCGCTTACTGTCAGTTCTGCACTGTCGGCTACATTCAGCTCTGTAGAACTTCCGTCTTTTACTGCCAGACTCAGAGATCCATCTCCGTTGATCGGATCCTGTCTGTAAATTTTATTATTTTTAAAGGTAAGGTCTTTTACACTCTTTGCATCAAGTACTCTTTTGTTGTACATAAAGAACGTATTGTTCTCGATCTTAATATTAGAATGTACGGTCTTTTCCGTAGATACGGTCGGATTTGTAGGCTCAATGAAGATCGCCTGTGCATTTCCTCTTGTAAATGTATTATTACGGATGGTCACATCTCTGACCGGACCTGACTCATACCAGCCCTGGGCATCATCAGAAATATAGATGCCTGCCATATTCATTCCGTCAAATGTATTATTTTCAATGACGATCGGCTTTCTTGTCGTTACAAGGATTCCTCTTGTCGGAACTTCCTTAAATTCACAGTTTGTAATATTCACCGTTGGTGTATAAGTGATATTTTCTACCACGTGCTGATTTACCTGAACATCGGAAGGAACTGCCTCATTCAGTGTCAGCTTGATCGTTGTCAGGCTTCCTGAGCCATCGCCCATATTTCCACCCATTCCGTCCGGTCCGTCAACTTTGGTTACTGTGCGGACAGAATCTTCAACTGTGATCATATTTCCCTTTGTCATGAACTCGATCTCGTCCCCTTCAAAGAAGTTCGGGAAACCTGCTGTCTCATTATGGTTATACTGTACTGTGATCGTTCTTCTGTCAGAGCTGATCGCTGTAACCGTATTAAATGTTCCGTGAATATTGATCGGGTCATCATGCGGACCTGCAAACGTACAGTTGCTAATATTGATCGTGCCTTTGCATCCCGACATTTGTACAAAATCTGCATATCCGGCTGTCGTTCTTCCACTTTCTTTCGGTGCTTCAAAGTCAACATCATCCATTGTGATATTTTCAGAATGCTGACCTACCATACCGAATCCATGAAGGAAATGAATATCAAGGGACGTCATCTTAATATCTTTGCTCTTCCAGAAAAATGTTCCTGCATGGTCACGGACAGTCGGTCGTGACTGGAAACACATTCCATTCTGGACTTCACTGGCTTTACTGCTATAGGTAATCTTTACCCGGTGATTTCCAAGATCCTGGATTGAGGATACATTCTTTAATGCTGCGTTTCCGTTTCCTGCACCATATTTAATCCCTTTTACTGTATCTTCCCGCTGGGTATGATAGTTTGACAGGTCGGAGATACTCCAGTAACGCTGACCTGTATAAGGGCTTACATCACTGTACCAGGTGATTGTTGTTCCTGAAACCTCATAATTGTAACACTCAGGAATGTAAATCGTCGCTGTATTTCCCTCTACACTTTCAACCGTCATATCAATTACTGTCGGCACCTGAAAATCAACCGCAAAATCTTTAAATTCAACATCTTCACAACCGATTGTTGCAAAGGTCGTCATTTTGCCATGGAACATGAACAGGGAGTCATTTCCCTCTACCGTAACATGATCCATATCTTCCAGAAAAATACCGATCTTCTTCATTTTATAATTCTGATCAGCACCTACGGTATTAGAAATATATAATTCTCTTTCCACCGCTTTATCAGGGTAGATATCATAGCGACCTTCCGGGAAATTAATCGTAACTTCCTTTCCCTCATCAGTCGCTTCTTTCGCAGCTGCGATCGCTTCCTGTATTCCGACTGCACTGTCCTTTCCGCTGTCCGGATATACCCCGTAATCCGTGACATCGATCACTTCTGTCTCTGCCGCAGCTTCTGCCTTCTGCACGCCTGCTCCCGGAACAAATCCCGAGATCACAAGACACGCTGCAAAGACAAGCGATAAAATTCGCTTTCTTTTCTTCATTTTTTCCTTACCTCTTTCCTTTTATATATAAGTAATTTTATTATCTCATAAAAAAAGGAAAGAGGCTTGCACTTTCCGTGTACCCCCCCCCCTGAATTTTTGTCAGATTCGGAACTTACTGTAAATCTGATCCTGTATTTCCACTTCCGCTTACTGTCAACTACATTTAGCTCTGTAGAGTTTCCGTCTTTCTATGTAAATTATTATTGAAAGTTCCCGTTTCTGATCTCCATCCACATCAGATTTCTATTCCTGCCAGCTCTGTCATTTTTTCTTTCGTAAAATGATTAAAGACTGCAATCGTTCTTCCAACTCCGATCACGGCACAGACCGTTCCGATTCCAATCCCGATCAGATGTCCTCTGCAAAGTAAACTGATACAGATCGTCACTGTCACATTAAAAACATCAAAACAATTCTTTGTAAAACCAACGCTTTTATGAATACAGTCTGCGATCGCCTGCACGATCCCGTCTCCCGGGTTTGGAATGATCCTCATATTCAATGACATAGCCGCTCCGATCCCCGTCAGGATCAATGCAAGGATCAGCACTGCAAACCGGACTGCATACTGCTTTCCGTCTGCCTCTCCTTCTGAAAAATCCGGGATAACTTTTGCAAAAAGATTTAAAAAACGGGTAAATATCATACTCAGCGGGATCTGTAAAACATCCATAAGGAAAACCAGCTTTCGGTTCACCCGGTTTGCATGCTCCAGTACTGCCCCTTCCGTCTTTTCGCTTCTTCTATCCCTGATAAAATGCAGGATCAGTTCTACCACAACAAAAACGCAGTAAAGCCCCATCGTTGTATTTCCGAAATTCATCCCCGTGATCTGTGAAATACTGTAGGACACCGAAATGATCGGCGATACTCCCAGTCCTGCCTTCGTATTTAATGTCAGTCCCATCGCAAGGATCAACAATCCTGTAATGTAAAATATGATTCTGTTGATTGTCTGTCTTCTCATTTGTCTTTCTTTAATTCCTCTATCACGCATTCATGGTCTTTGGTTCTGATATTATAGTTAATCCCGACCAAAAGCATATTTCCCTGATATTCTTTTAAACTCTCAAAATATTCTTTCTGCCGGATCTGCTCAATCGCTCCCCTGGCACTTTTATCCCACTTTAGTTCTACAATCAACGCTGGTTTTTCCTGAAATTTCTTTCTTGGTACAAATACAAGATCAGCAAATCCTTTTCCGCCTGCCAGTTCCCGGTGTACGGTATAAAAATTTCTTGCTGCATATAATGCCAGTGAAATTGTATAACTTAATGCATTTTCATCATTGTATTGTATATGTGCTGTTTCAAAATGTGCCTGCCTGATTCCCTCTGCTACCTGCAAAGATCGTTTCTGCCAGATTGCATTTAATGTATCTGCAGAATTTTTCAATGCGGTCGACACTTCTCCCCATTCTGATACAGCTACACTGTTCACATATTCTCCCCGTATTTCGTTATTAGGGATTCTTACGGTCTTATTTTCATAATCATATGCCAGGTAACCAAGGTGGATCAGCAGGGTCAGCACATCATCTTCCGTCCTGAATGTAGCCATATCATTGATAAAACTACCAGTATTTACAGGAACTGATTCTCCTGCCATCATGCTCAGTACATCTTCCCTCAATCCATCAAAATTCATATCAATATAAATCTTCAACGCTTCAAACGTCTCCGTCTGATTCCAGTAATTTCCGATTTTACCAAATCTCATACAACTGACAACCGATCTTGGACTGTAAACAGCCGGAACTTTATCAAAAGAATACCCGTCATACCAGCATTTTACTTCTTCTCCGTCCATCTTATATTTTTCGCACAATGAAGCGACTTCTTCTTCCGTAAATCCAACATACTCTGCCATCGGTCCGGGATCGATCATTGAAAATTCATCAAACATATTCAAAGCTGAATGAGTCCCATATTTTTTTATAGGAAGAATCCCCGTCATATATGCAAGATGGATACACGGCTTATCTTTCAACATATCTCTCAGAAAATCAAGATAAATCTCCTGTGCTTCTTTGTCTTCTTTATACTCCCGAAAAATGCAGTCCCATTCATCAATAATGACAACAAACGGTCGTCTTGTCTCTTCATATACATCCTGCATTGCCTCGATCAGATCATTTTCATCAAAATAATCCACATCCGGATACTCTCTTTTCATATCGCGAAGCACCAGTTTTTTCATCCGCTCCAGCAAGTCGTATACATCCCTGCTTCTGCTCAGAAATTCCTGCATATTAAGAGAAATCGTATTATAATGATTCAAATATTTTTCAAAATCTTTGTCTTTTGCAATTTTGAATCCCGAAAAAAGTGCTTTGGAATCACACCCACAGCTATAATATGCTGTAAGCATATTTGCCGCTGTCGATTTTCCAAATCTTCTCGGACGGCTAACGCAAAGATATCCCTGCATTGTATTCAGTACCTGATTCGTATAGCTCAACATACCCGTTTTGTCCACATAAATTTCAGAATTAACGATTTTACCAAATCCATCTGCATTGGAATTTAAATATCTGCCCACGCATCTTCCTCCTGATTTTCTTTTTGCATACTATTTTTATTATACACCATATTCGGTGTTATTTTCTATTTTTTCAGCAAATCCTGTTCGTTTTCATAATATACTGCTTTCTTTCATGATACACCGCTTTCTTTATACAACGTGCTGTATTTTCAGCGATTTTTTTCTATTTCCATGAGAATTTACGCTCTTTTTGATCATTTTCACAAGAATCTTTTCAATTCTTTTATTAAAAAGCTTAATTTTTTCATTTTTTAAGTATTTTTCGGAGAAAAAAGTCTTAATTTTTCAGCCTGTCTGATTCTTCTGCTTTTCCAGACCCTTGACATTCGGTGCTATAGTGTAACTGTAGCAAAGAAAAAGCACTTAACAATACCTACTTGTACAGAAAGTTGAAGGCTGCTAAGCGGATTCAGAATTTGGAGGAAAAGATAAATGAATACTTTAAAAGCTGAAAAAAGAGACATGTCGATCAAAGCCAAAAAACTTAGACGCGAAGGATTTGTTACCGGTTGTATTTTCGGCCGTGAAATGAAAGAGAGCATTCCACTTAAAATGGAAAAAGCAGATGTTGAAAAACTTCTGAAAGTTGAGAACAAAGGTGGACAGGTAATGCTCGAAGTTGATGGTCAGACTTATGATGCACTGATTAAAGAAGTTGACTACAATCCATTAAAGGGTTATGTTGATGAGATTGATTTTCAGGCACTTGTAAGCAATGAGAAAGTTCATTCTGTTGCTGAGATCCATCTTGTCAACCTTGATAAACTTGCTGCCGGTGTACCACAGCAGATGTTACAGGAGATTTCTTTCAAGGCTCTTCCTGCTGCACTGGTAGAAAAAGTTGAAGTAGATGTCGGAGATCTCAAGGTTGGTGATACCATCCGTGTGGCTGATCTTCCGATCGCCAAAGACAAAGACGTTGATCTTATGACCGATGTTGATGCTACGGTTGTAACGATCACGGAAGTTCATGTAAAAGCTTCTGACCTTGAAGCTGAAGATACCAACGCAGACGAAGCAGCTGAAGCATAAAGTTATTGTTGCAGTCGCCAGAGTCTTGTACAGACGCCTCTTCTGGTTCGCTGCTTACATGGATTTTTAAAATACGGGTGATGGAACAGAAGTTCCACCGCCTGTATTTTTTTCTGTAGTATGCAGGGAAAACCACTATATATAAAAGAGAACCCGCCGCCTGCAGATTCTCTTCTCTTTCATCACTTCTCTTCTATTACTTAATATACCCGATAAAGGTATTTCCACTTCCTGCCACCATAGCATTCATCTCATCCATAGTCACAGTCTGCGATGCCCCTGTATCCGGGTCAAAATACGTGATATCTGTCTTGGAATATCCGGTCATCAGAATCGCATGATCTGCACTTGTCAGAGCGATCACCGGGCAGCCCTTATTGATCACATACAATACCTGATCCAGCGTACAGCCCGTAAGATCTGTCTTCTCCGCCTCATATGATTTCATATACCGTTCACATGCCTCCAGTGAACTTTCTCCGCTCTCCTTTGTCACTGCAACATCTTCAATGGAATATACCAGATCCCGGTTTCCTTTTTCCCATACATAAGCCTGTTCCGATGAGATCACAACACCGGAAATTTTTTCCGCCTTCTGGATCGCATAGCCTGCTTTATCGTAGATTCCGACCAGTTCACCCATACCATACACATAATATTTCACACGGTCATCCTTTCCTTTCAGAACGATCGTCAGTGCATTTTCGGCTACCTGCTGATCCGGCTGGAGCAGCTTCACCTCCGTCTTTTCGATTCCCTCTGCAAAAGTAAAACGATACTGCTTTCCCAGCTTCTCCGAACTGTATGAGGTAAGAGAAATCTTCGTATCTTTCTTTTCTACATTATTTGTAATATATTCCTGTGAAGTAACATTATAAATCTCTCCTGCTTTCGCAAGACGGTTCAGTGTCACCATATTTCCCTCAATCAAAATATCAGAAATATAGATTCCCTGATCTTCAAAAGAATACTCCGCTATTTTTTTATTTTTTGAATCATGGATCTCAAGCTGATACATCGGAGTCGTCTTCTCACCGGATGCTGTCTTTCCGGCATCGGAAGTCCGCAAAATTCCATAGATAAAATCTCCATTCAGGAATCCCAGCGGGCGAACAGCTTCATCCTTTGCTGCTTTCACACTATATTCGTCCCCACCGGAAAGATCCATCACCCGGATCTCCTTTGCCGCATCTTTCTCTCCGGCCGTCTGATAAGCCAGCTGGTGTCCGTCATCAGAAACTGCATACGCTCCGGCTTCCAGACCTTTTGCAAGCACTTCCTGCTGGTTCTTATCAAGATCGATCCTGTAGAGAACCTGGTCTGCAAGCACATACAGCAGCTCCTGTGCATGATTATAATAAACCATCTTTCCCAGTTCATCTTCTGCAATGGCAAAAGATTTTGTACTCGGAATAAAGCCTTTCTCCTGAATCAGATTACTGTCCACATTAAAATAATAAATACCGACACCAACCTCTCCTTCATGCTCTCCCCGGTTCATATATCCATAAACCGCAAAGGCAATACTTCCATGATCGTCCATACTGATGATCCGTACCGCATGCTGATCATTCAGACTCCGCACATCCTGTGTATCTTCCTCCGCAAAGCTGAAAATTTTGGTCAGCTCCTCGTTTTTCTTATTATACATCCACAGAGTATGGTTCTGCACAAAGGCAAGGATCGAATCCTTCTCATTTGTCTCATAAGGCACATCTTCCGGCACGATCCCCAGCAGGATTCCATTCTTATCTATCACACTTCTGCTGCCGCTGAACACTTCCTGCAGATCCCGGTTATAATCCAGCAGATAGATCGTATCTCCCACAGACCGGATCCTGAAAAATTCTTTTACATTATACAGTGCCGCTTCCTCTTTATCATCCTGACAACGCACCTGATATTTTGCAAGGATAGATGTATATACACTGTTGCTTTCCTTCAGACTCCACTGCACATCGCCTACGATCTCCGGATTCAGGCTTCCCCATTGGATATGGGTGATATCTGAGTGGATATTGACAGTCTGATACGTCGTATTATCGCTCTCTTCTCCCGGCTCAAGATACATAGTCAGTGTATCTTCATCACTCTGATCCAGTGCCTTTGTATGAAAATCTTTTGCAAATGTAAGACACTTCCACGCAGTAATTTCATCCGGTTTCTCGATCCGGGTGAAATAATTCACCTTTTTCTGTGCTTCACCACTCCCCAGCGTCAGAGTCAGCTTCAGCACCGCCTCCTGTGCTGACTGATCCAGTGCGGTTCCCAGTTCCAGCGTAACCTTTCCATCCTCTTCTTTGACTTTTCCTTCTGCGTAAGTATCTGCTCCATCCAGTGAATAAACTTTATAGCTGATCTTACTGATCTTATTTCCATTCTCTGCGATCTCAGCCTGAAGCGTTCCATTACTCTCCAGCGGAGTGATCGTATCACGCATGGCAGTGACATCCATCTGATCTACATACCCGGACAGCAGATTAATTTCCTGACCACTCACGGTAAAAGAAACTACCGGAAGCGTCGGCTCACCCATTGTCATAATCTTATCGTCCGTTCCACGGTTCATCACATAATTACTTATCAACAATGCCCCGGCAAAAAATGCCAACAGCACAATTCCCTTTACTATTTTTTTTATCATTATTTATTCTCCCTGAAATCCCATCGCCAGTGCTTATCTTTTTCTATGATCCTTTTCTAAAATCCCGTCACTGATGCCTGCTCTTTTCTGAAAGGAGCCTGCCCAGTGTCGGCTGGATATTCAGAAATACCTCACACTCTTCCAGCTTCTTTCTGCTCTTCGCTTCTATTGCCCCGTCAGTCTTCCCCCTCCTGACTGCACGCAGCAGAATATTCTTTGGTGTATGTTCCATATCAATAAATTCCAGTACCTGGGTTTCATATCCTTCGCTTTCCAGATACTCTGCTCTCAGTCCATCTGTTACCAATGCTGCAAACCGTTCTCTTAACAGACCATACTCCATCACCGGAGCAAGTACCTCCGGGGTCTCCCCCGCTTCAAACTGCCCATTGATCTCATGCTGGCAGCATGGAACTGAAAGAATCACTTTTGCATTCCACCCGACTGCCTTTGCCAGTGCATAGTCTGTTGCCGTATTGCAGGCATGCAGCGTCACCACCATGTCCACACGGTTTACTCCTTCATAATCCGCAATATCTCCCTCTAAAAACTGCAGCTTTTCATATCCGTACTTTTCTGCCAGCTCATTACAGTGCCGGACCACCTCACTCTTCAGATCCAGTCCTATAATGCGTATGTCATATTTTTTCAATTCATGCAGATAATAATACATCGCAAAAGTAAGATACGACTTTCCACAGCCAAAATCCAGGATCGTCAGCTCTCTTCCTCTGTCAAGCTGCGGCAGGATATCTTCGATAAATTCCAGAAAACGGTTGATCTGGCGGAACTTATCAAATCTTGTATGCACAATCTTCCCGTCCTGCGTCATAACTCCAAGATCCTGCAGAAACGGAACTGCAACACCCTCTTCCAAAATATAACGCTTTTTCCGGTTATGGGACAAATCTGCCGCCTTTGCTCTGATCTTTTTCTGCTTTCTGCGGATCGTCACCTTTCTTTTTTTACTGATCAGCACCGTACAGTCCTGACTCACAGTTTCCAGCTGCATCTGTCCAAAACGCTCCATCACTACAGCCAGAATCTCACCTGCCGCTTCGGGATTTAAATTTCGGTGGAATGCCTGCGTCTTTGTAAATGCTTCCAGCTGGAAAAATAATTCTCCTCCTTTTTCCAGCGGACGTACTTTTATCTTCAAAATTCCCTGAACCGGTTCTGTTCCACACTCCAGCAGCACCGCAGTTCCCGCTTTTTCCTTTGGACTGCTGATGACCGCACGTATAAATTCTCTATTTAAAACTTCCTTCAGAAACTTTTTTATTTCTTCCATATATAACTCCATCCTGTCGTATGATACGACGGAACATCTCTTTTCTTTCACTTTATCAGTTCTTATTTTGCAGAATATTCCCGAAGATGTCAAGAGGTCAGACACCGGTTCCTGATGTCTAACCTCTCTTTCTTCCGTTATGCGTGATACTGCTTTTTTTCCCATTCTTCCTGTTCCAGAAGAAATCCTTTCTCCCGAAGTGCATCCTCGATCATATCCAGAGTTTCCTCGCTGTCAGCCTCCACTACATGGTAATGATAATCTGAGGTAATATTCTTTAACGGACTGGATTTTCCCGTCTTGATATCATCTAAAAATTCCGCTGCTTTACGCCTGGAAGTAATATTCAGCTCCGCTTCCATATGTCCATAGGCCCTGTGGTTTACCATGACATTTTTTACGCTTCCTCCAAGATCCACAATAGAATATAATTCTTCTTCTACCTGAGCATCCGTATGTTTTACCTTAAATGTCCGCTGTACGGATGCATCCTCATTGAGAAGATAGCCCCTGTTGGTGGAAATAATCTCATGTCCTGCCGCACGGATCAGTGCAATATCCTGCACGATCACCTGACGGCTCACTGCATACTGTGCTGCCAGTGCTTTCCCGGATACAGGAACGGTGCTGTTCTTTATCTGATTTATAATGGCAGTTCTTCGTTCTGATCCTGTCATCATACCTCTTCCTTTCTACTACTGTGGTTTCTCTTCTTAATTTATAGCATGAAGGTTTTTCATGGAAATGTCAAGTATCGGTGCAGAATGCGTCAATGCTCCACTGGAAATATAATCGACTCCAAGTGCTGTCAGTCTGCCGATATTTTCCTTTGTCACATTTCCTGAACACTCTGTCTCTGCTCTTCCGTCAATGATCCGGATCGCCTCGCTCATATCTTCCGTTGACATATTGTCCAGCATGATGATGTCTGCCCCTGCCTCTACTGCTTCTTTTACCATTGCCAGATTTTCAACCTCGATCTCAATCTTTCGGACAAACGGTGCATATTCCTTTGCCATTTTGACTGCTGCCGTAACACTGCCTGCTGCACCGATGTGATTATCCTTCAGAAGTACTCCGTCTGAAAGATTATACCGATGGTTATAACCGCCACCGACACGGACTGCATATTTTTCAAAAATTCTCATGTTCGGTGTTGTCTTTCTTGTATCAAGAAGTTTCGTCTTACTTCCCTCCAGCAGAGCTGCTACGGAGTGTGTATAGGTTGCGATTCCGCTCATCCTCTGCAAATAGTTCAGAGCCACACGTTCTCCCGAAAGCAGAATCCGGATATCACCTGTCACCTTGCCCATTAACTGACCATTTTTAACTTCATCGCCGTCTTTACAGTAAAATTCTGTCTCCGTCTTATCATCCAGCAGTTCAAAGACCCTGCGATATACATCCAATCCTGCAATAATACCGTCCTGCTTACAGATCAGTTCTACTTCTCCTTTGACATACTCCTTCATCACCGCATTCGTACTAACGTCTTCACTGGAAATATCTTCTTTTAAAGCCTCCAGGATCAGATGATCTGCCTGAAGTGTCATTGTAATTGTATTCATACCTGTTCTCCTCCAATTTTCTTTGCCGCACGCTTCGCAAATACCAGACTCTCCAACAACGAATTACTTGCCAGCCGGTTTGCTCCATGCACTCCGTTACAGCTTGTCTCTCCCACAGCAAAAAGATGATCCATGGAAGTTTTACTGTCAGAATCAACCCAGACTCCTCCCATAAAATAATGCTGTGCCGGAACAACCGGAATACATTCCTTTGTCACATCATATCCTTCTTCCAGACAATGATGATAAATATTCGGGAAATGCTTCAGTATTGTATCTTTATCGATCCGTTCCATGGAAAGCCATACATGATCTGTTCCGTCTTTCTTCATCTGTCTCCGGATCTCTTTTGTTACCACATCCCGCGGAAGGAGTTCATTTACAAACCGCTCTTTATTCTTATCTAAAAGGATCGCACCCTCTCCCCGGACAGATTCTGAGATCAGAAAACGTCTTCCCGGCTTTGTGGAATACAGTGTTGTCGGATGGATCTGCACATAATCCAGATGTTCCAGGCGGATTCCATGCTTTTCAGAAATATCCAGTGCATCCCCGGTCAGATGAGGGAAATTGGTAGAATGCTGATATCTTCCTCCAATACCACCACTTGCCCAGATCGTATCATCTGCATAAATCTCCAGTTCCTGACCATCCTTATCTTTTGCGTAGATTCCCTTACAGATTCCATCTTCTACAATAATGTCCGTCATTGTAGTATATTCGTAAATTTCCACATTCGCAAGCTTCTGTACCTGTGCAATCAGTTTACTTGTAATTTCTTTTCCTGTAACATCCTCATGGAAAAGGATTCTCGGTCTGGAATGAGCCCCTTCTCTTGTAAATGCATAAATTTCTTCCAACGGCTTATCCGTTTCCGGCTTTCTTCCTTTTTCCTGATTTCCTTCTTCAGCAGACTCACTTTCCAGAACATCTGACTCTTTCTGAAATTCAACACCATATCCGATCAGATCCTGAATGATCTCTCTGGAATTTCGGATCATAATATCTACAGATTCTTTCCGGTTCTCATAATGTCCTGCTTTCATCGTATCTTCAAAATAGCTTTCATAATCATCCTGGTCATGAAGCATACAGATTCCACCCTGTGCAAGAAATGAATCACTGCTCTCTAAATCTGACTTTGTGATCATAATAATCTTTTTATCCCGGGGAAGGTTCAATGCACTGAAAAGTCCTCCCACACCTGTTCCTACGATCACTGCATCTGCTTTCATTTTCATAACAAACTCCATTCTTCCGGCTCTTATTTTGCCAGTTCTAACATTCTCTCCAAAGGTTTTTTGGACTCTTCCCGAAGTGCATCATCCACAAAGACTTCATTTTCTCCTGTCTTTAAAACATGAAGGATCTTTTCCAGCGTCACCTTTTTCATGTTTCTGCATACAGGAAGTGTCTCTGTAAAATAGAATTTCTTTTCAGGATATCGTTTCTCCAGTTCATACAGAACACCACTCTCCGTACAGATGATCATCTCCTGTGCATCCGTCTCACCCGCATAATTGATGATTCCGGTTGTACTTCCGATATAATCTGCCAGTTCCAGGACTGCCTGCGGACATTCCGGGTGTGCCAGCACTTCCGCATCCGGGTGTGCTTTCTTCGCATCCCGAATTTCTTCTACTTCCATATATTCATGTACGATACAGAATCCTTCATTATAAATAAAATGCTTTTCCGGTACGAGTCCTGCAATATAATGTGCCAGGTTGCGATCCGGGATAAAGAAAATATTTTTATTCGGAAGGTTCTTTACGATCTTTACTGCATTTGCAGAAGTCACACATACATCCGAATGACGTTTCAGTTCTGCAGTTGAGTTAATATAACAGACTACCGCAAGATCATCATACTCCGCACGCACTTTCTCGATCGTTTCAGGAGATGCCATATGTGCCATCGGACAATCTGCCGCCATATCCGGCATCAACACCGTCTTTTCCGGATTTAGGATCTTGGCACTCTCGCCCATGAAGGAAACCCCACAAAATACAATCGTCTTTTCTTTCAGACCTACTGCCACCTTGCTCAGGTAAAAGGAATCTCCTATGTAATCTGCTATTTCCTGAATCTCAGGTCTTACATAATAATGAGCCAGAATCACCGCATCTTTTTCTTTTTTCAACTGCTCTATCTCTTCTTTGATCGTCATATCTGCACCTCTCTGCCTTTTTCAATCTTTACTTTTCTGTCAATTTTATTTTTCATAAGTTTTGGATCAGCGTAAATTATAGCACTGTAGTTTACAGGTGACAAGACAGATGTTTTTACAAAAAATGGTACGGAAAAGTGAAATGTTTGTGAAAAATGCCACAATCTTCTTACTTCTCCGTACCTTCTCTTCAGTTTTATATTGATCTGCTTTTATCTCTTTATATTTTCTTATTCTGTTTCCATTCTCTCCGATGCCTTGTCGTTCTTTTTTCTTCCTGCCAGCAGAACCGCCATAATTGCAGATGCTGCCGGGATTGTCAGAACGATCCCGAAAGTTCCGCAAAGCCCCTGTGCAATTTCAATACTCAGATAATTAGAATTGAAAAGCTGATTGAACTGCACCTGATAGGAGATAAATACCAGAAGGCTAATCAAAGCACTGCCCGTAAATGCCAGGATCAGGGTATTCGTCATTGTTCCGATCATATCCTTTCCGATCTCAATCCCGGATTGAAAAATGTCTTTGGCTGTCAGTGTCGGATTATGTAAATAAACTTCATAAAGTGCAGAAACAATCGACATTCCAACATCCATGATCGCCCCCAAAGAAGAGATCAGAACTCCTGCAAACAGTACATCATGGATCTGTAATCCTGTTCCTTCATTTATGAGGATCAGCCCTTCCGCTTCCGAACTGCTGAATCCATCAATGTGGAGCAATACTGACATCACAGTATAGAATGCCAGCGAAAAGAACATTCCGATCATAGTGGCCAGAATCGCAGCCGCAGTCTTTTTACTCTGTCCATTTAACAGCAGAAGTGTAACCGCTGTAGAAAGTACTGCTGCCAGAATACTTGTCCATATCGGCGACCATCCTGAAAAAACTGCCGGCAGTAAAAAGCCGATCACAACAAACAAAGAATACAGCAATCCTAAGACTGCCCGGATTCCCTTGCCACCGCCAATGCAGATGATTGCAACCACAAGAACTGCAGCACATGCCAGCATGGCAAACCGGCGGTCGTAATTAAATACCGTATAATACGGCTCAACTTCATCCGGCTGATCTACATTAATGATCAGAGGCATATTTACTTTAGCGACAACATTATGCGTCTTTGTCAGATAATTTGTTACTTCTATGACCGTTCCTTTTTCTGTTCCTTCCGTCATTCTCACTTTCAGATTCTGCGTGCCAAGATAGATTTTCAGGCTTTTATCATATTCAATGTCTTCATCAGAAATCTCCACTACGATTCCCTGATCGTAGTGGAGCGTATCTGTAACGTATCTTGAATAGGATTTATATCCGAAATTCTGTAGCAGCATCACCAGCAGTACAGTGAGAAAAATGATTCCGAGAACCAGACTGTCTTCTCTTATTTTTCTCAGCATATCCGTTCATCCTGTCCTTCTCTGTCTTTTTTAATTTTCTCTCTTTCTTGTCGCATAGACAACCACAACACTTCCTGCTGCCAGCATCATCAGTCCTGCTGCTGCCACATCTGTTGCATCTCCGGTTTTAACGGTCGCTGTCTTTCCTGTCTTCTTCACGGAAGTATCATTTACATTTTCTTTCTTTGGAGTACCTGGTTTTTTCGTACCAGGATCGGCTGTCTGACCGTCATTATTTGTCCCGGCATTGGCATTTCCGCCATTGACATCTCCGTTACTTCCGCTGTTATTTCCGTTGTTATTTCCAGGATTTTCTTTTCCATCCTCTTTCGCCGGAGTCTTCAGACCAGCCAGTGCATTTTCCAGTGTTTCACGGGCGGCATCAATTTCTGCCTGCGTTGCATCTGCATTTGCAAGCACTGCTTTTGCATTTTCATATGCACTCTGGAATACGTCCCAGCTCTCTGCTGTATAATCTGCTTCTTTCAGGTTCTTTGCCTCTGTCCCACTGACCAGTTCCTGTAATGCAGAAGAGTCTGTCTTATTGATCGTAAACTGATCCAGCACTTCCATCGTATCTGCATAATAAGTTGTCATTGTATAAGAAGTGTCTGTTACGTCTATATCTGTTACCGTTCTCCGGTAAGACTGATCCATCTTTGCTGAATACTCTGCATTTGGGGCTTTAATATCATAATATTTACTTCCGCTGGCAGAGTTTGCTGTCAGATAAAGGATTCCTGTCGGATTGGTCACACTGCTCTTCTCTCCCTGTTCCGTATCCGGTGTGTATCCATTCATCATATAAGTTCTTGTATAGACATGGTCGTGACCCATCAGAACCACATCAATATCCAGGTCTGTAAATACCTGTGGAAGCTCTTCTCTTCTCGTAATAATATCAGAATCATTTACATGGCTTGCTGTTGAATAAATGGAATGATGAAATACCACCGTCTTCCATTTCACATTTGGATTTGCGGCAATCGCTTCCTCAATAAATGCTTTATGCTCCGCTGTGGAACGGTTATTGGAGTTGATGTCTATAAATAATGTATTCTCATACACAAACCAATAATCCGATCCCGCTTTGGTCACACCCTTGTCAGCACTTTCATTTGGAAGATTAAAATGCTCATTATATGCCGCAGAACTGCTGTCGTGATTTCCGATGGACGTAGCACTCGGCAGAGATGTGAATGCTCCGTTGAGATAACCTGCATACTGAGTTTCATTACTTGCAGTATTGACCTGATCTCCTGCTGAGAGAAGGAAATCCGGGTTCAGTTTTGATGTGATGACAGCGATCGTCTTATTCCATCCTTCCGTATCGCTTGCCACGTTTCCACCCGCACCAATCTGTGGATCTCCCACAAATGCAAAGCTGTAAGAGCCATCATTCACTCCGGTCTTAAACGTGTAGGTATCACTGACTGTCGTTCCATTTACCACCCTGTATACATATTCACTTCCCGGCTGAAGTCCGGTCAGTGTTGCCTGATTGGAATAAAAGCCCTGATCATTTGCTGCTCCTGATACCACCTTTGCTGTCTGATATTTTTCCGGGAATGCAGCACCTGATTTTACTGCATACTGCACTTCTCCTGCCTCCGCTGTATCCGCATACCATGTTACTCCCTGACTGGATGTGTCACTACCGACTGTAAGGAATACCGATTTCTGTGTTACCGGTGTTCCCGAACCATTTCCATCTGTTGTCTCATTATAGTTTAATGTAAGATTCTGAAACTCAAAATAAATGTCGGAACTTGACTCCCGATCGTTATGAAGCTCTACAGAAAGGATATTTTCTCCCTCTGTAAGAAAATCTTTTATATCCTCTTTCGTCAGATTCAGATCTGCCTGCTTCGGTGCTCCTGCCGAAACGCCCGCATAAAAGAGATTGCCTGGCTGAGCATCTGCCGGCATATCCACTGATTTCACGAGATGTCCGTTCATGTAGACAGCTACTGCATCATCATGAAACAAGGTTCCTGTAATGGATGTAAGCTGATTCAGATTCGTTATATTAAATTTCGTTCTGAAAAAAAACGTCGGAACATCTGTCGTGGTCTGATCAATATACTGCTGAAGCAGAACCGTCGGTGTAAAGCCATCAAAGGAAGTCAGTACTCCTCTCTTTGCCCCAAATTTCCCCGCTGCCTTCTTCCATGCAGTATCGTCAAAACCTTTTTCTGTCCAGGCTGTCAACGATGCCATTCCTGCAGCCGGATCTGTATTATCATCTAAATAATTCCATACTGTATTTTCATTGACTACTGTTGTAGAAGACTCTTCATTCTGTGTCTCTGCATGCACTACTGCCGGTACCATTAAAGCCGGTACTGCATTCAACGTGTACCCTGCTCCAAGTAAAACTGCCAAAGCTGTAACACTGACTTTTGTCGTAAGATTTTTTGCTTTCATTTTTTCTCCTCCTGATGTCGATCCCATCACTTTTTCTGCTTCCCTTTTCTCTAAAGCGGTCTCAATATAACATCATTTTCAGAGCAGAACAATCAATCTTACAAGCATTTAAATTTCTTTGAAATGGATTTAACAAAGAACCTGAAACTACGCGGAAAACTTTTCTGGCCGTTTACAAACTCCTCTGCTAGCTCATCTTTTGAACCTGCAGAAAGCACTTGCTATTTTGCAGAATCCTCTGCCATCTTTTCCTCCAGTTTCCGAAGCTTTTCTTCCAGTTCTGCTACCTTTTTTTCGGCTTCATCTGCCTTCTTTTCGGCTTCTCTTACTGCTTCATCAGCACGCTTCTTAGTCTCTGCCACTTCCTCTTCCATCTCATCAATCATCAGCTTAACTGTATTCCGATCCAGAATCTCCAATTCTTTTGAAAACATTCCTACCATCCTCTCACTGTTCAGACACAGACCGTAGACTTCCTCATAAATCTTCTGAAATCCCGGATTCTGCTTCAGTAATTTCAAAATCATCTCCGGATCATCCTGACTTAGAAATACGAGCCATTCTTCTAGTCTGTTCTGTATTTTTCTGTCTTCATTCTGAATGATGTCACTAAAAATGTCAAGGCATATGAAAATATATTCCTGAAGAAGATTTGTTTCCAATCCCGTATCACTTGTCTGATGAAAACGATGAAGATATATTTCTCTTGAAAAATTTTTATAGAACCCATTACTTGTCTCAAATAGAACAATCGTATAAACTTTTTTAATATCCTTATAACTAAAAGCTGCTCCCAGTTCTTCACGTACTCTTTTGTACTGCCTGAGCAAAAGATCTGCTGAATAGCAGGCACTTCTTTCACCCGGAAACCGATACCCCAGTTTCTGCACTTCCACATTGGCAATACTTCCATCCTCCAGCTGAACAACAATATCCATAACTAACAGCGAACTTTCTGCCGCTATCCTTGTTGCTTCATTTGGAAGAACTTTTAAGATTTTCACTTTTTTCCCAAGAACCTCCGATAAGAAATCATTCAGTCTCTCCGGTTTTGTATCCGGATTCATAATTGCTTTAAAATAGGTATCATACAGAAGTTTCAGCCCCCTGACACCAGTACACACTTCCAGGTATTCCTGCTGGTATTCTTCTTTCCAACTGCAAAAGATTTCCCAGAGTTCTTTCTTATTTTTTATTGCTTCAAGTACCTCTCCTTTCGTCCGAATCATCGGAAAATATTTTTGTAATTTATTCTTCATAGGCAATCTTCTCCTGTTCTTTTTATTTTGGTTACGTAGGATCTATGCTTCGATCGAAAGCATTTGACCGGTTTCTGAATTCAGATACTCCCAGATAGATTGGAGTGCTTATAGAATACTTGAGGATATGTAAAATTACAATGTGTTTTTTGTCCATAACTCAACTTTTTTGTCGATAAGTTGTGGATAACTTTTTATGTTCTGCTAAGGTAATAAAAATTTTTCTGGCACCATTTTAATAGAAATATGCAGAACCGTTATAGTTATCACGGACTAATTACGTTATAATGATAAAAGGATAATAATAACATTCATAATACAGGAGAATTTTATGAGAAAAATTAAGATTATTTTCTTTGATATTGACGGTACACTGCTCAGACTGCAGGCAAAAAAACTTTCTGAAAAGACAGTCGAAGCACTAAACCGCCTGAAAGCAAACGGAATTAAGCTCTGCATTGCAACCGGGCGAACACCGGTCAGCCTTCCCCATTTCAGTGGGATTGAATTTGATACATTCCTGACTTTCAATGGTTCTCTGTGCTACAACGACACAGAAACAATCTTCAGCAACCCGATCAGCCCGGATAATGTTCAAAAGCTCATCCGCAATGCTGACAGTCTCGGACGTCCGGTCGCTGTTGCCACGAAAAACCGGCTGGCTGCCAATGGATTTGATATGGATCTGTCGGATTATTACTCCATCGCTCATTTACAATTAACAGTTGCAGAAGATTTTGAGCAGGTTTCCAACGAAGAGGTTTATCAGCTTCTGCTCGGTTGTCGCGAAACCGACTATTCCGCCATTTTAAAAGACGTAGATGGTGCAAAGATCGCTGCCTGGTGGGATCGTGCTGTAGATATCATTCCCGCCAATGGTGGGAAGGGCATCGGCATCCAAAAGGTACTGGAATACTACCATTTAGATAAATCCGAAGCCCTCGCCTTTGGTGACGGGAACAATGATATTGAAATGCTTCTTTCTGTAGGAACAGGTGTTGCCATGGGAAATGCTTCCCCTCAGTTAAAAGAAATTGCCGATGAGATCTGCAAAGATGTTGCCGAGGATGGCATTTACGATTATTGCCTGACTCATGGACTGATCTGAGGATTCCATTGTATCTCATGATCCGGAAATAATTTTCGGACTACAGTAAGGCATTTTCCACAAAAAGGAAAGGAAATTTATGCATGACTTACCCAGTAAAAAGGAGGAAATTTTATGAACGATCAGTGGTTAAACTTTGCTATCCGTATTCAGAGTATCGCACAGGCCGGACTCCAGTACGGAAAAGATAAATATGATAAAGAACGCTACAACGAATTAAGAGAAATTGCTGCTGAAATGATGGCTGCAAAGACGGAACTCCCCGTCGAAAAAGTATACGGGTTATTCTGCAATGAAAGCGGCTATCAGACCCCGAAAATTGACACCCGTGCGGCAGTTTTTATTGATGGAAAAATTCTTCTCGTCCATGAAAATAACGGTACCTGGTCGCTCCCCGGTGGATGGTGCGATGTAGATCAGTCCATCGCATCCAACACCGAGAAAGAGGTTCTTGAAGAAACCGGTTATACCGTACACTCTGAAAAGCTTATCGCTGTTCAGGACTGGCGAAAACATAATGTTCTGAACCATGCCTATGGAGTCATAAAGACCTTTATGCTCTGCCGGTATGAAAGCGGAACATTTGAAACAAATATCGAGACCACGGAAATCGGACTTTTTGACCGTGCATCTCTCCCGGAAGACCTGGCTGTTGAAAAGACCACGAAAGAACAGATTCTGATGTGCTTTGATTTTTATGAAAACCCGGATGCCTCGACATTATTTGACTGACCGACCGGTCAGTGAAAAAGAAATATGACAAAAGGACTGGAGAATCTCTCATTTCCCAGTCCTTATACTTTCTCTATGATCCTGATTTTCTACGCTCCAGATTTTCTATGCTTTCGATTCTCTATGATTCAGATACAGATAAAATCCAAGATTCAGAAGCACTCCGACTGTGGTAGATACCGGTGCTGCGAGTCCGATCTTTGTCAGGCTCGCATCCGGCTGAATACTCATAAAATATGCTAGCGGCAGACGTACCAGTAACGTCTGGATCAGTCCCTGTATCATAACCCAGATCGTCTTATTATTTCCATTAAAATACCCAACCATACTGAACAGGATCGCTGTCACGATTGTCTCCGGTGCAAATCCTTTCAAATAAGCATATCCGTTCTGTATCACCACTTCTTCCGTTGAGAAGAAACCGGACAGCACATCTCCTTTCAGCATTACAAGGGCAAATACCATACAGCCCACAACCAGTCCCACTCCGATTCCGGTAAACATTGATCGTTTCGCACGTTTCTTCTCCCCTGCACCGATATTCTGGGATACAAAGGATGCCATCGACTGCATCAGGGCACTTGGCACAAGCATGGCAAAGTTTACGATCTTGCAGGCGACCCCATATCCGGAGGATGCCTCCAGCCCGAGCCGGTTGACAAAAGCACACAATGCCAGGAAGGATACCTGAGTCAGAAATTCCTGCAAAGCCAGCGGTAATCCAATCTTTAAAAATTTTCTGCACTGAGGATTGAACCTGAAATCACTTTTCCGGATTGCAAATGGAAGTTTCTTTTTCATCAGAAGTACTACTGCAAATACCACACTCACTGCCTGTGCAAAAACCGTTGCGATTGCTGCTCCTGCCGCATCCATGTGAAACCCTGCGACCAGGATCAGATCTCCGATCACATTTACAATACATGCCACCAGCACAAAAAGCAGTGGAGACTGACTGTCTCCAAGCCCCCTGAAAATTGCAGACAGCAGATTATACGCTACAATAAAAAAGATTCCGCCTCCGCAAATGCGTACATACATCGTCGTCAGACTGACGGCTTCCTCAGGTGCCTGCATCAGGACAGCAATTGGATGTGCAAAACCAACCAAAATAATAAATAAAACGGCTGAAATTACCGTAAATACAACCGCAGCACCACCAATAACCGCTCCGATCTGCTCCGGTCTTTTTTCTCCCAGATACCGTGCGATCAGAACAGTAATACCCATGGCAAACTGAACGACAACAAATGTAACAAGATTCAATACCTGACTTCCCGTAGAAACTGCCGACAAACCTGACGTAGATCCAAACCTGCCCACTACCAGCAGATCCACTGCACCATATGCTGCCTGAAGTATCAATGCCCCAAGAACCGGGAACATAAAAGCAATCAGTTTCTTTAAAATACTTCCCTGTGTAAAATCTGCATTTTTATCTGTCATATTTTTCTCTCCTCTCAACCATAATCTCGTAAAATTTCTCTATTGTGCGAATCATACAATCTGCATCTGTCTCCGAGATTCCATCTAAATACGGAGCCAGTCCGCTAAAATAATGCTCATCATATTTCTGCGACAGCTCTTTTCCTTTTACTGTCATAGAAATATAAGTGACTCTGCCATCCTCAGGGGATACCAGTTTTTCCAGCAATCCCTTTTTTTCCATTTCCTTCACCGTTCTCGTAACTCCCGGCCGCGGAAGATTCAGCCTGTCACTAATATCAGATATCTTCACCTGTACTCCCTGCTTTTCCAGCGACTGTATCACATCCATATACTGAATATAAGACGGCATGATCCCCTCCGGTAACGGTGGAAGCATTTCCCGTATTCTTTTCGCCTGATAACACGCATCAAACATCCTCTTTATCTTTTCATTGGTCATACTCTATTTCTCCTGTCTGACAGATTCAAATGGTTATAACTTCTATATAATTATCTCAGATAATTACCTTTGGTAATTATACAGTATTTTTCCTTTTTGTCAACCGGGAAAATACAACCATGCAGATATACTTCACTTTCTGTCCGCACAGACTTTGGCTCATTCCTCACACAAAAAAATGCATCAGAATCTTTCAATCCCAATGCATTTCCTCTTTTCCGATAACTGTTATAAACCTTATACCATCAGACACTCTCACCCTATAGCACTAAATTTCCAGCTCCATAGCTTTGCTGATACATTCTTCAATATATGTTTCATCCATAACTGTATTAAATGTAAGGTCAACATTTGCCGCTGATCCCCACACCCGTCCTGTATAGTAACGGTAATTATCTGCACGTCGTCTGTCCTCTTTCCGGATCACCTGCTCAGCTTCTTTCTTACTGATATTCAGACGCTCCATAATCCGTTTTGCCCTTACTTCCAATGGTGCAGTGAAGAACAGTTTTAAAGTCTTCTCATTTTCACGCAATACATAATCCGAACATCTTCCAATGATCACACATTTTCCTTTGGCCGCCAGCTCCCTGATCACTTTTGACTCTGCTTCAAAAATCTTATCCTTCGGAGCCTCTTCCTCCTTTCCATAAAGATACATCTGATTTACAAAATCATACAACAAACTGTTCGTCATAGTCTCTTCTTTCCGACGGATAAACTCAGATGTCATACCTGTTGTACCGGCGATCATCTTAATAATTTCCTGATCATAAAATTCATAACCGAATTTTTCTGCCAGCTTCTTTCCTATATCATGTCCGCCACATCCGTACTGTCTTCCGATCACGATCACATTCTTATGAATCCCATCTGCTTCCTGCTTTTCTGTCTGTTTTCCTGTTATACCATCTGCCACCGGAGCATTTTCTGCATCTGCTGCAGAAGCCAGTACCTGTCCGCCTTCTCCGTTCTCTTCCGAGAACAGATATGGTTTGATAAACTCCAGCCTTTTTCCAAGCAGTCTGGCAATAAATCCAACCAGCAATGCTGCAATGATCGTACCTTCCCGGACTCCATTTAATTTTTCTGAAAATACAAAAGAAAGAACCCCTGCAATGATCGCCATCGACGAATCAAAGACAATCTTCGTTGTTCCAAAATTGGTATTCCATGTCTGCACGATCGCCCGGACAAAAGACTCTCCCGGCAGCATGACAACATCTGCCAGCACTTCCAGATAAACACCAAATCCCAGTACCAGACAGCCTGCCAGCAATGCGATCATTTTTACAAAATAATTCTGTGGATTGATCCAAAATAACATATACATTGTCAGATCAATAAAATATCCAAATGCAATGGAAACCGGTATCTGCAGAATATTCTCAAGTTTAAAATTCTTTCTTAAAATCAGAATCTGTAATACAATCAGCAAAATACTGAACACGATCGTAAAATTTCCCAGTGTAAATGGGAAATTCAGGCTTAATACATATGGGATCGATGAGATCGGTGACGTACCGAGACTCGCTTTTGTCACCAGACTGACTCCCAGTGCATTTACAAATAGCCCGATTAAAAATAATATGTACCTCTTTAATTTGTTCATAATCTCTCTCCTGTCTTTTCTCATCCTTCAATAGATTTTTCTTACTGACCACTCTTTTTATTTATAGAAAGCAGATCTGCTTCATCCAACAGATTTGCATAGATTTTCTGATATACTGCCAGAAAGCCTTCTATTTCTTCCTTTGAAATACCTTCCACTGCCTTCCCTTCAATCTCAGAAAATGCCTCGCTGACCAACTGTTGCTTTTTCTTTCCTTCCTCTGTCATAAAAATATGAAAACTCCGTCTGTTACCATTAAGTATCTGACGGCGGATCAGTCCCTTTTCTTCCATCTTATTAAGGATCGTCGTCAAAGATCCCGCCTCCAGGAAACATGCTTTCGCAATCTCCTTTTGATTACTTCCGTTATGCCTGCTTAAGTAATCGAGAATCTTCGGCTGGCCGATGGTAAGCCCCGTATCTTTCAGTTTATAGAGCAATGCCTTCTGCACCAGCATCTGATTTGCCATAATAAGGTAATGCAATGAATCATCCATTTCTTTTCTCTCCTGCTGTTATTTCTTTAACCTCCAAATGCACTTCAGCACATTCCAGTGCTAAACGTTTTCAATTCAAACAGTTTGAACTATAACTTTTTTTGCCATGTCTGTCAAATAAATCCGCACAAAAAGAAAAGAATGCGGTATACTGTCCATAGAAATTCAGCAAATTTATTCTTTATAATATCCTGATTTCAACAGAATGTACCATCCGTGTTGTTCTGTCCGGTCTATGACTCATTTATAATAAAACCATCAAATAAAGGAGGCATACACCATGAACACAGACAAAATTTATGCAGAACAACTCGCAAACGAATACGCACCCAAAGACACTTCCAAAGTAATCGCACTCCGTAAACTGGATGCAAGAGCCAAATTACCGGCAACGGTCTTCACCTATACTTTTGGAATCATTACTGCTCTTATCACCGGTGTGGGAATGTGCCTTTCCATGAATGTCATCGGAAATGGAACTGCTTTTATGTTTATACTGGGAATTGTGATCGGTCTGATCGGACTGACCGGAATGGGGATCAATTACCCGGTTTACAAAAAACTCCTGCGACAGGGCAAACAGAAATATGCCTTTGAGATCATGGAGCTTGCAAAGGAAATCACTGAAAATTAATGAAAGAAGGTGGATCAGGTGAACCGCTCAGAAAGCAAATATTTCAATACTGCATTAAAAATGGATCAGGCACTTTTAACTTTACTTGAAAAGAAAGACTTTTCTTATATTACGGTAAAAGAAATCTGCGAACTGGCGGGTGTCAATCGTTCCACTTTCTATTTACATTATGAGACCATCCGTGATCTTCTGGATGAGAGTATCCGCTACATGAACGACCAGTTTCTTTCCTGGATGCAGAAAGATTCCGGTTCATTTATTTCAAAGATCCAGGATCTTCCTCTGAAAGAACTGTATCTTATTACCCCGGAATATCTCACTCCATATTTAAATTATATCAAAGACCACCAACGCTTATTTCGCACAGCCATCGAAAACGCATCGGTACTTAATATGGAAAATACCTACAGCCGAATGTTCTGCCACGTATTTACCCCGATCCTGAACCGTTATCACGTTCCGGAGCAGGAACGTCCCTATATCATGGATTTTTATATAAAAGGACTGATGGCGGTCATCGCCCACTGGCTGCAAAATGGCTGCACAGACTCTATCGACTCTCTTATCACGATCATACAAAAATGTATTGTAAATCCTCAGGAGGAACTATGAAAGCCGGAATTTATTTAGGAAAAAGAAAAATTGAAATACAGGATCTTCCCATGCCTCAGGTTGGAGAAAATGACGTATTGATCCAAAATCTCTACTCCAGTATCTGTGGAACAGATACCGCAGTTTATACTCATGGACCTGATACCGGGCATAAAGTAACCGTCGGTGGCGAATTTGGACATGAAACCGTTTCCCGTATTATTAAGATTGGGAAAAATGTTACCGATTTCAAACTGGGCGAACGCGTTTACCCTTATCCACTATATGCCAAAAATGATACCAGCCGTGCCGGAACAATCGGAGGATTCTCAGAATATATTCTGATACCAAATGCGAAAAGAAATCACTCCCTTTACCCTGTTGATACCGGCATTTCCGACCGTCTTGCAAGCCTGATCGAACCTTTTACTGTCGGATGCCGTGCTGCCCGTCGTGGAATGATCCCGGCCGGAACGGACACTTATCTGACCGGGCAGAATGCCGTTGTCTTCGGCTGCGGTACGATTGGAATTGCAGCGGCAGTTGCATTCCGGTATTTTGGGATGAAAAAGGTCATGCTCTGCGATCCCTCCTCTTTCCGTCTGAACCTTGCAGCAGCTCTTGGATTTGAAACCTGCAATCCTGCAACCGAAAATTTTACAGAAAAAGCGAGCCGGTATTTTGGCAAAGCTCCCGCTTTAGATCAGATGACCGCCGACATTGACTGCTGGCTCGATGCTGCAGGAGTTCCCAGTATTCTTGATGATTTCCTGAAGCTTGGAAAAATAGAAAGCCGGTTTGTCTCTGTGGCTGTTAATAAACTTCCCCGCACCATTGACCTGCTCCACATGACCTATGCCCAGCAAAGTATCATCGGTTCGGGCGGCTATATGCCGGAAGATGTATGGGACGTTCAGAAAATCATGGCATCAGGAACATGGGATCTTGAAAAAATCATTACCCATGAATTTCCGCTGACCGATCTGGAACAGGCTCTTCAGACCGCAGGTGATCCATCCATTGCCGGAAATGTGGTCATCAAAATGCAGAACTGAATTTTTGTTGCAAAATTTTCTCAAGTCATTCTATAAAAGAATTTTCTCATTCCCTTTTATTTTATGCTATACTGTTTACGAAGCATTTGTTCCCCACCGGAACATCTGATACAGAGAGCCTGCCACTGGCAGCTTCTCCTGCATACTTTGGCATAAAAAGCAGTGACCGACACTGCCACAGATTTTATAACGGAGGACAATAAAATGGGAATACAGTCTATTGATGCAGAAGACGATCAGTTCGCTTATCGTTATGATACACAGCTCCTGATCGAAAGACGCGACCGCGATCTGGATGAGGATGAAATATCCGACTATATCACAGAACATTTTGAAGGGAACAGCCTCATCGCAGCCGGTGATGAAGACCTGATAAAAATTCATTTTCATACCAACGAGCCTTGGAAAATACTGGAATATTGCAGTTCTGTTGGCGAGATTTTTGATATCGTCGTTGAAGATATGATCCGACAGGCAAATGGATTACAGGGATAAATTGAACAGATAAGGGAGTGCCAAAAGACACTCCCTTTTTTAATACGGTATATCAATTTTCTCCCTTATTCTTCCATATACACCGCCCGGGTTCTCTCCTCATCATCCACAAATTCTACATCCGGGAAGCTTGCAATATACTGCTTAAACTGAGAAAATCCGTAATCCCGTACCTTAAAATCTCCAAATCTCATACGAATACGATTTCCCAGACTACTCAGAGGGATTCCATAACTTCCGGCACTCTGGATCTGCAGCAGGATATATTCTTCCAGCATTTCTTTCCGGCTCTTATCTTCATAGATTGTTACAGTTACCTTCGTTCCCTCCTGCATCAGCATCAGCTTTGGCAGAGATTCCAAAAATTTTGATAAAAGACTATAACCATATCGACGGACATCAAAATCAGGATATAATTTTACCAGTCTGCTTCCAACTTCTCCCAGTCCGGTCTCTCTGTCATTATTTTGATTTTCCGTAATAATTTTGACAACCGCCTCTTCAATTTTTTCCTTTGAAACCATCGAATCATGGTTGTCCTTTTTCTGCCATTTTCCTGAAGCATGAGAATGGATATTACGTTCTTCTTTTCCCATTGTATTATCTTCAAGAAGAAGTTCCAGTTCTGTAAAAATATCGCACGCTTTTCTGAACGGCGACGGAGTCTTTCCCTCTCCCATACCGATCACAGTCTTTCCGCTTTCTCTCAGACGGCTCGCCAGCTTTGTAAAATCACTGTCACTTGAAACCAGGCAGAACCCCTCCAGTTCACTCGTATAAAGCATATCCATCGCATCAATGATCATAGCAGAATCGGTTGCATTTTTTCCATGGGTATAACTGAACTGCTGGATCGGAGTGATCGAATTCTGAAGAAGTTCTTCTTTCCAGCTTGCATTATTCGTCTTTGTCCAGTCCCCGTAGATTCTCTTATAAGTCACATTACCGTATTTCGATAATTCATCAAGGATCGGTTTAATATATTTGGCAGATACATTATCCGCATCAATCAGGAGTGCGAAACGGTCTTCCATGTCTGATACTCCTCCCCGGTAAGATTTTTCCACGCAAATGTACCATTTTCATAGATCATATAACTATGCTCCGATCCCTCTTTCGGAATCGAGACAGATCCCGGATTTAAATACTGATATGTTCCGCCATTCATATCCAGGATCTCTTCACAGGCAGGAATATGCGTATGACCATTCAAAAGAATATCTCCATCCTTCAATGGTGGAAGATGATGCGGATGATAGATGTGTCCATGCGTTGCAAATATCGTTATATCTCCCTGTCCATTCTCCCCTGACAGATTCAGGTAACAATAATCTGCAAGAATCGGAAATTCCAATACCATCTGATCTACTTCTGTATCACAGTTTCCCCTCACACACAATAACTCTCTTTTCAATGGATTCAGCATTGCGATCACTTCTTTGGGTGCATATCCCTCCGGGAGATCATTTCTCGGTCCATGATAAAGAAGATCCCCCAGCAATAATAACCGGTCTGCCCCCTCCCTCTTATATGCCTCTAGCATTTTTTCACAATAGAATGCCGATCCGTGAATATCTGATGCAATCATTAATTTCATATCAATTACCTCTTTCTTTTTAATCAATTTCATTTTTATTTCAAAACGAATCCGTTACAATAATTTGATTATCCGGTGAATACAAAGTAAAACTTTTAACCTTTACCAGTTGCTGATTTTGTATATACATATCGGTTGACTGATGGAAAAACGTCTCTATATATCTTTTATTGCTTATAGGGTCTTTCGCAATACCCAGATGGTTATACTCGTGATTTTCCTTTTCTTCAAATAATAAATAATCACTTTTAATCTTAGAATTAATCCGTTTGGAATCAAAATTTATAACTGCATCCGTGTACGTTAATGTAATCAAATTCTCATAGGTAAAACTTTCATATCTCTCTGCTATTTCTTCATAAAATCCACCTGACGATAGTAAAAATGCTCCTGAAAAATCAGGAGCATTTCTCTTTTCTTTAGCATGGTTCCTTGCTTTTCAGCTTAACAGCCTATTCGGAAGAGCGAACCAACTCTCATTTAGGAACTCCAACCGTGAACCGAACGACCACGATCTTCTTTGTTCATCTATATCATAACAAATTTTCTCTCCAAAAGCAATACTCTCTGCATTTCTGCCACGACAAACGCATGAATGATTATTTTTCTATTTTCTTTCTCTAATGCCTTTTTTAAACTTCTAGAAGTTCTTCTAA
>NZ_CAKRGI010000009.1 GCF_934330165.1 uncultured Mediterraneibacter sp. | reverse complement strand
TCCAGCAACTTTTTTAAGATAAATCGTTCCATAGAATCACTCCTCACATTTTTATTGGAGTTTTATGCTTTATAATCCCACTTTTATTATATGCGAAATCTATGAAAATTACAACTGAAATCACAAAATTATTAAAATTTAATGCTTATCAATCACACTTTTATATGAGATAGTGAAAAAATTTTCTACAATAAAGGCAGACCACAGCCTCAACATTAGTTATATTACATCTTATCATTCCTGTTCCATTCCAGATAGGAAAAGATAAGATCAGTATCACTATAATCAGTATAGTTATTATCAGTATTGTTACATTGTGCTTTTAGACTACTCATGTGCTGCACCCAAGCAAGCTGTTGGGTTGACTTATCCGGAGCCGGATTTTTCTCCAGAAGTTCAGTCATTATCTGTTCCACTCTACTGTGAGCAGTTTCGTCAATTTCCCATAAATGCGGAAATAATGTTTCTGTTAGAATCATGTCATCTAAGAGTATTGGATTATTTTTCGCAAGAAAAACTCTGTGCAACCGCCCTTGATAGCATACTCATCAAAGAGCTTATCTTTGTCACTAATATCATCATAATATTGGCAATATTCCTGAAAGCTGAAAGGAAACACATGAATTTCAATATAGCGTCCGGTAAACAGAGTTGCCAGATCTGCACTCAACAGGAAAGCATTAGAGCCTGTTACATAGATGTCGCTTTCAAAAACACAATTTTTTTTATTTTTTGAAAGCGGAAACTAAGTAAAGGCAGCCTGAAGGCTGCCCCAGGCATCAAACCTATCCCTGAGTTTCCGCAAAATGTAATTTAAAAATAAATATATTGTCAATGCTATTTTCAATATTTACTTTTGCATCAGATATAGATACAATGTAGATCTGAGGGAAAAATAATAGCTGTTGTAGGTGGTGGTACTTTTACAAAAACCGCACTCCTTACCATACCCTAAATATTGGAGGCATTTATGAGTGATTATAAAGAAATTTTAACTTCGGACCGTGTGTATAAAAAATACAAGTCTATCATCCCTGATACAAATGTATCTATTGATGACATCATACAAAAATTGTCATATTTTTATAAAATTTCAAAGGATACTTCTGAAAAGGGTAAGAAAATATTAGAATATTATAATGGAGTTGGATCTGTATATTCGATAGAACCTCCAATACCTCAGGATCTGATGAAGGTGACGAATGTTCCTGTGACATTGATGTACGTTAATCCTGCCACGAATCAATTTATACTAAGTGGTCAGTCAGAAAAATTCACTGAAAAAATTATGGCAGAAATCGTATTACTACGAGGATTGACAAAAGCGGAACATAATAGTAAAGAATTAGTATTTCATTATGTGGATACGATTAATAATTATTATAATTGAAGAAATATTCTCTTTACCAACACTCAATAGCCACCTTATATGTAAATACCAAAAAGTAACCGTCGCCCCGGGCAGCATATCCCCCTGCCATCCTGGGATTACGGTTACTTTTTAATTGATAAACTTATCACTTTTTATCTTCGTTCTTCCATCCACTCCAGCAGATCAGAAAATACCTGCTCACGATCCGTCTCATTGAGCAGTTCATGCCTGTCTCCTGCATACAGTCTGAGACTTACATCCTGGATCCCTGCTGCCTGATAGATCTCATAAACTTTTCTGACACCTTTTCCAAAGTTACCTACAGGATCATCTGCACCTGCCGTAAAAAGGATCGGCAGACTCTTCGGGATCATATAGATGCTTTCCTTCTTTTCCATTGCCATCATTCCCGTAAACATCCCGTAATACGCATTTACAGTGAACATAAAGGAGCAAAGGGGATCTGACACATACTCTTCCAGACGCCGCGGGTCACTGGTCACCCAGTCTGCTCTCGTCTGAGGATGCTTATACTTTTTGTTGAACGCTCCGACCGCCATGCGGTCTACCAGTCTGCTCCGGTAATGCCAGCCACGGAATGCAGCCATAAAGCGGCACAGCCTTCTTCCTGATACAAGTGTATGATACGGCTTATCCGCAACCACTCCCATAAAGATCGCTCCGGCAAGTCCATTTCCATACATCTGCACATACTGCCGCAACAGACTTGATCCCATGCTATGTCCCAGCATAAAATACGGAACATCGGGATACTTCTTTGCTGTCCGCTGACGCAGAGTATGCATATCACCGATCAGACATGCATTTGCATACTTTTCATTGAAAAATCCATACTCTGACTTGCTCTGCACAGACTTGCCATGACCCAGATGGTCATTCCCGACTACATAATATCCGTGGCTGCACAGAAATTCAGCAAACTCATCATATCTTTTAATGTATTCTACCATCCCGTGACACAACTGAACTACCGCCTTCACTTCTCCTTCCGGCTTCCATTCCATTGTATGGATCTCAGTATTACCATCCTTCGACGGAAAATAAAATTCATCTCTCATGATCTAATCATTACCTGTCATCTAATTTAATATACTCACGATACGGTGCAAGTGGTTTATACGCTGGTCGTATGATCTTATCTACATTCTTAAGCTCTTCCAGTCTGTGAGCACTCCATCCTACGATACGTGCCGCTGCAAAGATTGGTGTATACAACGCCGGCGGAAGATCCAGCATACTGTAAACCAGTCCGCTGTAAAAGTCCACATTGGCATTAACACCTTTATACATCTTACGCTTCTCCCCGATGATCTCCGGTGCCATATGCTCTACCTTTTCATACAGTGCATATTCTGCCTCATGCCCTTTCTCCACTGCAAGCTGCTTTACAAAACGCTTGAATATCTCGGCACGGGGATCGGAAACGGAATAAACCGCATGCCCCATTCCATAGATCAGACCTTTTTTATCAAATGCCTGCTTATCCAGCAACGCCTCAAGATAGGCACGGATCTGATCATCATCACTCCAGTCCGTCAGTACAGACTTCATATCCTCGAACATCTGCGTTACTTTGATATTCGCCCCTCCATGCTTCGGACCTTTCAGGGATGCCATTGCCGCAGCGATGGTAGAATAAGTATCCGTACCGGAAGAGGTAACCACGTGCGTCGTAAAAGTGGAGTTATTACCACCGCCATGATCCATATGAAGTACCAGAGCCATATCAAGGATCTTCGCCTCTAACTCTGTATACTTTCTGTCCTCACGGAGCATCATCAGGATATTCTCTGCTGTGGAAAGCTTCGGATCCGGTGCATAGATATAAAGATCCTCTCCCATCCTGTAATTATATGCATGATAACCATAGACCATCAGCATCGGGAACTGACCGATCAGGTTCAGGCACTGACGCAGCACATTCGGAATGCTTGTATCATCCGCTTTCTCATCATAAGAATAAAGCTGAAGGATACTCCTCGTGATGCTGTTCATCATGTCACGGCTCGGTGCTTTCATGATAACATCACGTACAAAATTCGGAGGAAGCATACGGCGGTCAGCCATCATCTCCTGAAAGTGAGCCAGCTCCTCTTTATTCGGAAGTTCTCCGAACAGAAGTAAATATGCGGTCTCTTCATATCCCGGGTGCTTTGCATCAAGGAAACCTTTGACCAGATCCTTGATATTATAACCTCGATAATACAGGTTTCCTTCGCATGGAACGGATATACCATCCACGATCTTCGATGCACATACATCCGAAATATTCGTCAGTCCGGCAAGTACACCCTTACCATTTAAATCACGAAGTCCTCTTTTTACTTCATACTTTGTATAAAGTTCTTTTTCAATCGCATTGTTCTTCTCACATTTGAGTGCAAGTTCTTCAATCTCAGGAGTGATGTCGAAAAATATGCTGTTAATATCTTTTGCCACGTACGTATTCCTCCTTCTCTCTGTCTCTTTTCCATGTATGACCTTTTTATTATACTAAAATAAGTCTTTTTATACAATTAACTGACTATTAAATCTTTATGAAATCATCAGCTTGAAAATTTTAGAAACGACATTCTGTCAGCAGATCTGCCAGCCTCGCAAATTCTTCAAGGGTCAGTGCCTCACCCCGGATGGAAGCTCCACGCCCCAGTGCTTCGATCGCAGCTTCTATTTCTTCCTTTGTATAGTCCAGTTCCGGTGAATTTTTCAGTCCGTTGGCAAGCGTTTTTCTTCTCTGATTAAAAGAAGCCCGGATCAGACGGAACATCAGCTTTTCATCCTTCACCGTAACCGGAGGATTTTCATAACGCTCCAGCCGGATCACCGCAGAACCGACTTTCGGCCTTGGCATAAAGCAGTTCGGAGGTACATTTGCCACAATATATGGCTTTGCGTAATATTGCACAGCAAGTGATAATGCACCATAATCTTTCGTTCCCGGACCGACCTGCATCCGGTCTGCCACTTCTTTCTGCACCATCACTGTAATGCTTTTGATCGGCACATGATTTTCAAATAAGCCCATAATGATCGGTGTCGTAATGTAATACGGAAGATTGGCAACGACCTTGATCGGCTTTCCTCCATTTTCTTCCTCTGCCAGTTTTGCGATATCGACTTTCAGTACATCATGATTGATGACCCGCACATTTTCATACTCTGAAAGGGTATCCTCCAGAATCGGGATCAGTGCCTTATCTATCTCTACCGCGATCACCTTTTTTGCCGCACAGGCAAGGTACTGAGTCATCGTTCCGATTCCGGGACCGATCTCCAGCACAACATCTTCTTTGGTGATCTCTGCTGAACCGATGATCTTATCCAGTACGTGCATATCGATCAGAAAATTCTGTCCAAATTTTTTCTGAAATACAAAATTATATTTTTGCAGAACTTCGATTGTATTCTGCGGATTTCCAAGAGTTGGTTCTTTCATGTTCTCTCCTTTATTCAATGACCTGCTCTTTAAGCAGCCTGCTTTCATTGATCTGATAAAGCTGCTTGGCATTTTCCTCTGTCTGCCGGATGACTTCCTCCGCAGAGATTCCCTTCAATTCTGCAATTTTCTCTGCCACATAGGAAATGTAAAGTGAACAGTTTCTTTTGCCACGAAATGGTTCCGGTGCAAGATACGGACAGTCCGTCTCAAGCACAATGGATTCTAACGGGATCTCCTGGACGGTTTCTTTTAGTTTCTTTGCATTCTTAAAAGTTACCACACCACCGACTCCGATAAAGTAACCCATTTTCACATACTCCTGTGCCATCTCCGGTGAATAGGAATAGCAGTGGATCACTCCGTTTCGATCTTTGCCGTACTTTTTCATGATCTCCATTGTATCTGCTGCCGCCTCCCGGCTGTGGATCATAACCGGTAACTTCTTTTCCCCTGCCAGTTCCAGCTGTCGGATAAACCAGTATTTCTGAAGATCATGTCCTTCTTTATCCCAGTAATAATCCAGTCCGATCTCTCCGATGGCAACGATTTTTTTTCTGTCGGCAAGTTCAGACATTCTCGCAAAATTCTCTTCATTTAAGTCACCCACTTCGTCCGGGTGAACCCCCACCGATCCATAGAGAAACGGATATTTTTCTGTCAGTTCGAGAATCTTATCCCAGGATGCAACGGTTGCTGCTGCATCTACGATCATCCCCACACCGCCTGCTTTCATTCCTGAAAGAAGTGCTTCCCGGTCTGCATCAAACTGCTCATCATCATAGTGTGCATGCGTATCAAATATCATCGCTGTCTTCTCCTAAATAAAATACTTTATAGAACATTTCCAGTGATTCAAATAACTCTTCTTTTGTCTTCTGCAATTCCTTGATCTTCAGCACACTGCCGATCTCATCAAAAGTAAAATCATCTTCTTTATGATCGACCTTCAGCTCTAAATTTCCATTTTCATCATAGACAACCATCAGGATTCCGCCCACATCTGCCGTATAAAGCACGCACATGATCTGCAGTTCCTGCTTCACTTCTTCCGGAAGAGAATTAAATTCCGGGTTCAGATAAAATTTTCTCTCATATGCACTTGCCGCACATAATACCATTTCTTCATCCATTCCTGCTACTCCTTTTCTTTGAATATCCGTCCGGTATCCCGTCATTCCTTTTTACTGTGTCCCTTTGCTGTATCCTGCTGCTTTCTTCGGATCATTACATTTTACACGTATCCGTACACGCCCCGCACAGAGACTTCGCCGGCATAGACTTCTTCGATCGTTCCGTCTTCTTTCCGCACGATCAGCTCACCGGTCTTGTTAATTCCGAGTGCATGGGCAACATATTGCTCTTTCGCTCCAAGGATCATGACATCCCGGTCTTTATTTACAAGCAGTTCACTGTACTTCTCCATCAGTTGTGACAGATCTCCCGTCTCCATGAAAAGTGCATAATTCTCTTCCAGCCGCTTCATAATGGCAACGATCAGAGGGGCTCTTTTCACCTTATGTCCACACTCCAGCCGCAGGGAAGTCGCATGCTCCCGGATCTCCTCAGGGAAATCCGTCAGATTGACATTGATCCCCACTCCGACTGTTACATGATTGATATAATCGATCTGCGTACTCATCTCAGTCAGGATTCCGACCAGTTTCTTACCATGAATGATAATATCATTGGGCCACTTGATCTGAATCTGCTGCTCTCCGCACACATCTTTGCAGTCCATAATTCCCTCTGCCACACTGCACGCCATAACCAGCGTCAGCATGGGAGCCTGGTTCGGAGTGATCTGCGGTCTTAATAAGATCGACATGGAAATGCTTTCTCCTGCCGGTGAATCCCATGACCTTCCCCGTCTGCCTCTTCCGGCTGTCTGCCTGTCGGCAACTGCCAGAGTGCCTTCCGGTGCTCCTTCATCTCCTAACTGCTTGATCCGCAGATTCGTAGAATCCACTTCATCATAATAAACAATATTTTTCCCAGCCCACTTTGTATCCATCAGGCTTTCCAGTTCTTCCCTCGTCATCACATCCGGACTGTCTATGATCCGGTATCCTTTATTCCGTACCGCTTCTACCTCATATCCTTCTTCCTGGAGCTGACGGATCACTTTCCATACTGCCGTCCTGGATACTCCAAATTTTTCACATAACTGCTGACCGGAAATATATCCGTCTGCCTCCCGGAGCATTTTTAAGATTTGTGCTTTCATTTTTACTTCCTCACAGACCATCTGCTTTTTTCAACAAAGATTTGCTATTCCTTATTAGTTTCAAATGTGCCTGACACTACATAAGTGTCAGGCACATTATGATCCATTTTATCCGAATTTTAAAATTCTCCCAATGTTGCAACCATCACTGCCTTGATCGTATGCATTCTGTTCTCTGCCTCATCAAATACCTTAGACTGTGCAGACTCAAATACTTCATCGGTTACTTCCATATCCTTAACGCCGAATTTCTCATACATCGCTGCACCGATCTTCGTCTTCAGGTCATGGAATGCAGGAAGACAATGCAGGAAGATCGCACCTTCCTTCGCATTTGCCATCACTTCTTTTGTCACCTTATAAGGAGATAATTCTTTGATCCTCTTCTCCCATACTTCATCCGGCTCACCCATGGATACCCATACATCTGTATAAATGATATCTGCATCCTTTGTGCCTTCCTTTACATCCTCAGTCAGAGTGATCGTTGCACCGGATTCTTTTGCATACCCCCGGCAGGTCTCTACCAGCTCTTCGTTCGGGAAATATTCTTTTGTCGTACATGCAACGAAATCCATTCCCAGCTTGGAGCAGGCGATCATCAGGGAATTCCCCATATTGTATCTTGCATCACCCATATAGACCAGCTTCAGTCCTTTCAGTTCCCCGAAATTCTCGCGGATAGTCAGCATATCTGCAAGCATCTGCGTCGGATGGTACTCGTTGGTCAGACCATTCCACACCGGAACACCGGCATACTTTGCAAGATCTTCTACGATCTCCTGACCATATCCACGATACTCGATTCCGTCAAACATTCTCCCCAGCACTCTGGCAGTATCCTCAATGCTTTCCTTTTTACCGATCTGAGAACCCGACGGATCAAGATAGGTCGTTCCCATTCCCATATCATGTGCTGCCACTTCAAATGCACAGCGGGTTCTTGTACTGGTCTTCTCAAAGATCAGGGCTACATTCTTTCCACGGTAATGATCCACCGGGATTCCCTTTTTCTTCTTCTCTTTCAGATCTGCTGCCAGATCGATCAGGTATGTGATCTCTTCCGGTGTAAAGTCTTTCAGTGTCAAAAAATTTCTTCCTTTTAAATCCATCTTACTGTCCCTTTCTATTCGTATCAATGTATGCATGAATCCCGGAAGTTCTGTCTGATCTTCCTGCTCTTCATATCTCTTTGCCACCCGTTCCCTCAGTTCATCTACTGTATAAATATGATACTTCGGAACTTTCATCAGCTTTGCTCCCGCCTCCAACATGGCAAGATACAACAGCTGATCCGAAACTCCCGGCTTCAGCTTCAGAACCAGTCCCAGCTCTGCCTTTTCGATCTCCGAAAGATGCTTCATCCGGTTCTCATACCAGACTTCCGCATGATCCTGATCGATATAATAGATCAGGCCTTCCAGTCCGTACAGCATCCTTTTTGCATCATAATAGCCAATCTTCATATTCTGCCGGCTTTTCCTGCCGTCAAACTCAAGAATACTTCCTAGCCGGACTCTCGGCCCGATCCGGTAGACCTGTGCATCCCCGGGCAGCTTTACCCTCGGCTCACGCCCCGGTCCATAAATCCGTATCTCAATAATATCCTTACATCCCCGCTTTACGAGTGAACCAAGCGGCACATTGTTGACCACGCCGCCGTCAATGTATCGCTTTCCACCCATTTTCTCATTCTTAAAACCTAAAAGATAAGCACTTGCAAGGAGAAAATCCTCCAGTCTTCCCTCGGGAATATCCTCAAGCCCCAAGTCCAGTTCTTTAAAATCAGTCAGCGAAAACGTAAGCAGATACAACTCTTTCCCTGACTGCCTGATCTTTTCCTCATCGACCAGTTCATGGATCAGCTCTTTCAGCGGTGTCACATCGATCCCGCCTGCCGTCACCACCGACCAGATCTGCGAAAGTACATCTTTCACTTTATGCTCTCTCTCAAAAAACCCTTCCATCCAGCCGTCATCTACATTCATGACCTTTGAAAATGTCATGCTCTTCCAGATGTCCTGTGCCTTTTTCACATCATCCATACAGATCAAAGCACCATTCAATGCTCCTACGGATGTTCCCGCCACTGCATGGATCCGAATCCCGGCTTCTTTCAGTGCCTTCCACGCACCGATCTGATACGCACCTCTTGCACCGCCACCGTCCAGCACAACTCCATATTCTTTCTTCCGGTCAAGTAAAAGCTTCATTCTTTTCACCTCGGTCCACTGACGCTAGTATACTACAAAAATGCACTCGAATGCAACACTGCCGCCACTGCCTTATTTTCTTCTCTGCCTCCCTGCCTCGAACATCAGAACCGCTGCTGCCACTGCTGCATTCAGCGACTCTGCTTTTCCGCACATTGGAATCCGGATCAGACAGTCTGCACATTCTGACACTTCATCTCTTAACCCATTTCCTTCATTTCCGATCAGGAATGCACATCCTTTGGTATAATCTTCCTCATCATAAACATTTTTCCCATTCAGATGTGCCGCATACGTTCTGATTCCCTGACTGCTCAGACTTTTCACTGCTGCCGGAAGATCTTTCACATAGAAAAACGGCATCCTGAAGACAGCTCCCATGGTCGAACGGATCACCTTTGGATTATAAACATCCACGCTGTCACTGCTCAGCAGGATTCCCGTTGCCCCGGCTGCCTCTGCAGTACGGAAGATCGTCCCCAGATTTCCCGGATCCTGCAGGTTATCCAGCACGATCACGTGCGGAACTCTGATCCGATGGTTCTTTGGATCCTTCTCCTTTTCCCCTGATTTGCCTTCACACTTTGATGCACTTTTTCCGAGTACGTCTTCCAACGTATACTCCAGTCTTTTTACGACCGCTAAAATTCCCTGTGGATTTTTCGTATCCGATACATAAGAAAATACTGTATCTGAAAGGACTTCTGCCGACACTCCCAACTCTTTGATATATGCAGGGTTTTTGCGTTCAAAGCTCTCTGATATATACAGCCGTTCAATCCGCTCTTTCGGGATTTCTTCCACCATCCTCGGACCTTCCACAAGAAAGATACCCATTTCATCTCTTAATCTGCTTTTCTTCTGAAGCTTCGCCAGCTCCTTGATCTGTGTATTTGACGTACTTGTAATCATTGTCCGTTCCTCTACTCTTCTTCTATCTTGATCTTTTCCAGAATTTTATTTGCTCCGATCAGAACCAGGATCGCATTTCCCGGCAGTGGGGTCTGCGGATTAAAAGAAATATCCATTTTTTCCCCCTGCATGACACCGACTACCGTGATCCCGTACTTCTTACGTACATCCAGCTCTGCAAGACTTTTTCCTTCCCATCTGCGTGGTACGGCTATCTCCACGATACTGTAGTCATTGGAAAGCTCGATCCAGTCCGTAAATTCATTTGCCACCATATTTTTGGCAATCCGGCTGCCCATCTCGATCTCAGGATATACGACAGAATCCGCTCCTACTTTTTCCAGGATCGTCCCTTGAAGTTTATCTTTCGCCTTTGCAACCACCAGTGGAATCCCCATCTCTTTGCAAAGAAGTGTTGCCATAATATTCGCTTCCGGATGCTCTGATACCGCCACAACAACTCCATCCAGATTTCTCGCTCCCAGAGCCTGCAGAGCATCCTTATCTGTTACATCTGCTTTCATTGCATAAGAAACCTTATCCGAAATCTCCTGGATCTTTTCATAAGAATCATCGACCACCATGACATCACATCCCATTTTTTCCAATGACAATGCCACGCTTCTTCCAAAACTTCCCAACCCAAGTACCGCAAATTGCTTATTCATATTTTTCCCCTTATCCAATCATAATTCTTTCTTCCGGAAGAGAACGGAAATGTGTCGTTCTGTCTGCCCTTCCGGCAAATACAAGTGCCATCGTCATCGGTCCGATACGTCCGATATACATCAGGATCATCAGCACGACATGGCTCGCCCTGCACAGAGACGGTGTCAGGTCGGCTGTCAGCCCTACGGTTGCCATCGCAGAAGTCACCTCGTACATCAGATTCAGGAAATCCTGCCCCGGTTCTAAGATCGTAAGCACCGTTACTCCTGACATCCAGAAGAAAAAGGTAACCAGTGAGATCGTAATTCCTGACCGTACCACCGTTTCATCAATCTTCCGGTTAAAACATTCCGTATCCTTTCTGCCCCGCAGCACCGAGATCACTGTGAGAACCAGCATGGCTGCCGTAGTCGTCTTGATACCGCCTGCAGTTCCCGCCGGAGATCCGCCAATAAACATCAACAGACATCCAAGAAGCCTTGAACCCGGCCGCAATGCCGACTGAGAAACCGCTGCAAACCCTGCGGTTCTTGTTGTCACCGACTGGAACAGAGATGCCATCAGCTTCTTCGGAACTGAAAATTCTCCCATGGTTGCCGGGTTGGAATATTCCAGTAAAAAGAATAATACCGTTCCAAATAAGATCAGAAATCCAGTCATGACCAGCACCACTTTGCTTTGCAGTTCCAGCCTTGTGAACAGCCATTTTAACGGTCTTGTCCCCCGCTCCCGGACTGCCTTTTTTATATTTCCAAGAATATCATACCACACCGGAAATCCCAGTCCTGATATGATGATCAGAAGAATCGTTGTGAAATTAATCAAAGGTGAACCCGCATACCCGATCAGGCTGTTGCTTCCCAGCAGATCCACTCCTGCATTACAGAATGCAGACACTGAATGGAAGATCCCATATCCGATGCCTTTTACCACACCATAATCCTGTACAAACCGGATGGAATAAAAGACGGCACCGATCGCCTCCACCGTAAACGTCCCTTTCAGGACCCGGATGATAAACTTCACCATCCCGGACATCGTATCCAGTCCGTAAGACTGACTGATCATCTGCCTTCCCCTGAAACTGATCTTTTTTCCCAGCAGCAGAAAGAATGCCGACGTACAGGCGATCACGCCCAGTCCTCCGATCTGAATAAGCACCAGCATGATCCCTTTTCCGATCAGTGTAAACTGCGTTGCCGGTACAACCGTCACCAGTCCGGTCACACAGACGCACGTAACTGCAGTGAACAGAGCATCCAGAAACGAAATTGGCTGCCGGTTTGAAAATGGCAGCCATAACAAAAGCCCCCCTGCAAGGATGATCCCCATAAATCCGAGTGCAACGATCTGCATCGTACTAAGCCGGAGCTTTCGTGCCGCCCACTCTTCTTCATCTATATGAATTTTTCTCATGCTTTTCAGATACACTCCTTATCATAATAAAACTCTCTATCATACTAGCACGTTGGACAAAGACAGGCAAGCGGAGAAAAAAAGGCGTGTGAAAAAATCATTCATTTCTTCACACGCTCCTGTATTTATAAAAGTATCAGTTACTCACGCTTTTATTCATCCGTAGATTCAATCTCACCTGTAAATCCTGCATCCCGGATCATCTTCATCGTGTCGTCAATTCCCTGACCACCTGCTGTCAGATAACCTGACGCAAAAATAGAATCAACAACCTTGAATAATTCCGGCTCAATGCCTTTAAAATAAACTTCTCTTCCCGCAGCACAGCGGATATCTGACTTCGGGATCATCAGTCTTGCCAGGCAGAGTACTTTCATGCAATATTCCGGTGTCAGTCCTGAAATATCGCGGTCTGCAAGTCTTGTTCCGGGAATCGGAAGAAGAAAATTGATCGGAACGGACTCAGGGGAAATCGTTTTCAGATCCATCAGCATATCTACTACATCCGCTTTGCTCTCTCCCATACCGATAATCCCACCGCTGCAGATCTCAAATCCCAGCCCCTGCAGCATTTTGATATTATTGACCCGCTGGTCATATGTATGCGTAGAACAGATCTCAGGATAGAAAGAACGGCTGCTGTTCAGATTATGGTTGATCCGATCCAGTCCTGCTTCTTTCAGCATTTTCGCCTGCTTTTCGGTCAGGAATCCGATGGAACAGCAGATCTGCGTATTCTTTTTCTTCATAATGCGGATACGTTCTGCAAGATCTTCGATCTCTGCATCCGTAAACTTGATCCCGCTCAGACCAATACAGTGCCTTGCCAGATTCTTTTCATCCACCAGGTCATTATCTCCGTATAATTTCTCATCAGATACCCGGCGGTACTTCTCGATCGGTGCGTGCGACTCACAGGACTGGGCACAGTAAGCACAGTTCTGTGAACAGTTTCCGCTGCGCACATTTGTCAGCAGTTGTACGCTGACCTTTTTCCCCTTATATTTTGTCCTCAATGCATACGCACAGGAAATCAGGTCTTCCATCTCTTCTTTCGGAAGATCAAGGATTGCTACGGCTTCCTCTCTGCTCAGGGAACGCTCTTCGTCCCAGTCTGCTAATAATGTATGTATGAATGTATCTGACATCGTTACTGTACCTTCTTTCATTTAGTATCATGCGGGCGGTCAGAAAATCTCAATTATAAGATTCACAGATTATTCTGTGCTGCACACTCCCACTAATGTTCTAGTATAAAAGTACCGTTTTAGATTGTCAACCATTTCTTAATGTGCAGTTTACATTCGTCTTAAAGATTTTTCACTGCAGTTTCCAGTTGTGTCAGAGCCTTTTCCAGCGTCTTTCTTGGGCATGCCACGTTGATCCTCTGAAATCCGATTCCTGACTCTCCGAACATTTTTCCACCGTCAAGCCATAATCCCGCCTGGTTTTCCACAAAATCTTTCAGGTTTTCTTCCGTAATTCCCAGTCCCCGGAAATCCATCCACACCAGATAAGTTCCTTCGGTCTTTGTCACTTTGATCTGCGGAATATGTTCTTCCATCCATTCATGCAGAAACGTGATATTCGCTCCTACATACTTTTTCATTTCCTGATACCATTCTTCTCCCTGTGCATAGGCTGCGATCACCGCCTCGATCCCCGGTGCGGAAATCTGGCTGTAGCCGGCTGCCGTGATCTGCTTTGCAAACGCCTCCCTGAGTGCTTCATTCGGAATCAGGATATTCGATGCCTGTAACCCTGCAATATTAAAGGTCTTTCCCGGAGATGTGCAGATAACTGTAAAGTCTTTGTATTCCGGCTTCAGATCTGCAAAAACCTGGTGCTTTCCTTCAAATACAAAATCTGCATGAATCTCATCACTGACCACGATCACCCCATGCTTTTTACAGATATCTCCCAGCTTTTCCAGTTCTTCCCGTGTCCATACACGGCTGACCGGATTGTGCGGACTGCACAGAAGGAACAGTCGAATCCTCTTTTCAACGATCTGCCGTTCAAAATCTTCAAAATTGATCTTATAACTTCCATTCTCATCCTGATACAGTACATTATTTGCAACTTCTCTGTCATTGGACTCGATCACTTCCCGGAACGGATAATAAACCGGTTCCTGGATCAGCACATAGTCTCCCGGTTCTGTATATGCCTTCACTGCCATTGCAAGTGCAAAGACAACTCCCGGTGTCTTGAGCAGCCATTCCGGTTCGATCTTCCAGCCGTGACGGTGCTCCATCCAGCATCGTACTGCATCAAAATACGCTTCATCTGCCTCTGTATAGCCATATACACCATGCTCCGCCTGACGCAGCAGTGCATCCTGAATATAGGAACTTGTCTTAAAATCCATATCTGCAACCCATAGTGGAAGGAGATCTGCACTTCTTCCTCTCTGCACCGCAAAATCATATTTCAGGCAACGTGTTCCCTTTCGGTTCACGCCCTGTTCAAAATTCAGATTTCTTTCACTCATGTTCTTCTCACTTTCTGCCTCTTACCTTACTATTCTTCTGCCAGTGCCTGTTCCAGGTCTGCGATTAGATCTTCTGCATTTTCAATTCCCACTGACATCCTCAGGAAGTCTTCCGTGATCCCCAGCCGTTCTCTTGTCTCAACCGGCACATCGCCATGCGTCTGAAGCATCGGATACGTGATCAGGGACTCTACTCCTCCCAGGCTTTCTGCATAGGAGATCAGTTTTACACTCTCAAGAAGTTTCCTCGCACGCTTTTCTGAATCTACTTTAAATGAAATCATACTTCCGCAGCCACTTGCCTGCTTCTGATTGATCTCATATCCCGGATGCTCCGGAAGTCCTGTATAATAAACCGCTTTCACTTCCGGGCGGTTTTTCAGCCACAGTGCGATCTTCTTCGCATTTTCCTGCTGACGTTCCAGTCTGACAGACAATGTCTTGATCCCACGCAGTACCAGGAAACTGTCAAACGGTGGCAGACAACATCCGACCGTCTTGTATGTATACCGGAGCTTTTCAGAAAGTTCTTTTTCCTTGACACATACAAAGCCTGCGAGGACATCATTATGCCCTCCCAGAAATTTGGTACCACTGTGGACAACCAGATCTGCTCCCAGAGTCAGCGGTTTCTGAAAATAGGGTGTCAGGAACGTATTATCTGCCATGATCAGTAATCCATATTCATCTGCGATTTCTCTCATTGCTGCAAAATCTGTCACCTTCATTGTCGGATTACTGGGAGTTTCAATATAAAGTGCTTTTGTCTCTTTTCTGATACTTTTACGCACCAGTTCTGCATCGGAAGTATCTACATAGGAGAAAGTCACTCCTCTCTTTTCTCCGATACTTTCAAACATTCTCACCGTCCCGCCATACAGATCTTCTGTGCAGAGGATATGAGATCCTTCTTCAAATAATTCCAGGCATAATCCGATCGCTGCCATACCACTTGTGCAGGCAATGCTGTCATCTGCCTCTTCCAGCGTTGACATTACCTTCTCCAGTTCCTGCCTCGTTGGATTGCTTTCGCGTGTATAATCATATCCGGTGCTTCTTCCAATCCCCGGATGTGCGAATGTCGCTGTCTGAAAAATCGGAACAGAAACTGCCCCATAAGGATGTCCCTCCACAAGGCCTCCGTTTCCGTGAATACATCGTGTCTCAAATTTATATCCTTCTGCCATTTTCACTGCCTCCATCGTCCTGCAGGAACTTCCTCTGCCTGCTTATTTGTTAGATTATCTTCATCAGATGTAATACATTCCCTCTACAGAATCCTGATAACTCTCATACGCTTCTACAAGATCTTTCAGTGTAATATCTTCCAGAATTTCTCTGTTTTTCTCATTGATCCTGTCTATGATCAAATGCTGGATCGCCTCCTGATCTCCCCGGAGACCTGACGGATCGCCTTCTTCATTTTCAAGATAGTAACTTCCTTCCAGTGCTTCTACGATCTCTGCAGCTGTGATTTGTTCCGGTGCTTTTTCCAGAAAGTATCCACCCTGCGATCCCTTGATACTTTTCACAATATGTGCTTTGCGGAGTGCTGAAAATACATGTTCCAGATACTGTGCCGAAATATCATTCCTCTGTGCGATACTTCCAAGTGACACCTGCTCGGTTCTTGAATTTACGGCAAGATCGATCAATGCACGCAGTCCATATCTGCTCTTTTTTGATAATTTCATTTTTTGCCCTCTTTCACTCATATTTGTTGCTCTTAAGATAAACGGCGGGAGTATAATTCCCGCCGGATCATTTCTCATTTATACCTTTCTTTTACTGAATTGCCTTAAATGCCTCATCCAGATCCTGAATGATGTCATCAATATTTTCAGTACCGATAGAAAGACGGATCGTATTTGGTCTGATTCCCTGATCCAGAAGCTCTTCCTCTGTGCACTGGCTGTGAGTTGTTGTTGCCGGATGGATAACAAGTGACTTCACGTCAGCTACGTTGGCGAGCAGTGAGAACAGCTCCAGATTGTCGATAAACTCCTGAGCCTTTGCCGCATCTCCCTTGATCTCGAATGTGAAGATAGATCCACCGCCATTCGGGAAATATTTCTTGTAAAGTTCCTGCTGCTTTGGATCCGGGTCTACAGATGGGTGATGTACCCGCTCCACCTGTGGATGATTGTTCAGATACTCTACAACCTTCAGTGCATTCTCTACATGACGCTCTACACGAAGGGAAAGTGTCTCAAGTCCCTGCAGGAAGATAAATGAGCTGATCGGTGAAATCGTAGCTCCTGTATCTCTTAAGAGGATTGCTCTGATCTTTGTAACAAATGCAGCCGGTCCGCAGGCCTTTGTGAAACTGATTCCATGGTAGCTCGGATTAGGCTCTGTCAGTGACGGGAATTTTCCTGAAGCTTCCCAGTCAAATTTTCCACCTTCAATAATCACTCCACCGATGGTTGTTCCGTGTCCTCCGATGAACTTTGTAGCGGAGTGGACAACGATATCTGCACCGTACTCGATTGGTCTTACAAGATAAGGTGTTGCAAATGTATTATCTACAACAAGCGGAATTTTATGCTTATGTGCGATATTTGCAATTGCTTCAATATCAACTACATCAGAGTTTGGATTTCCAAGAGTCTCGATGTAAACTGCTTTTGTATTTTCCTGAATTGCATTCTCAACTTCTTCCAGATTGAAAATGTCTACAAATGTTGTTGTAATTCCGTAGTTCGGAAGTGTATGCTCAAGAAGGTTGAAAGATCCTCCGTAAATGTTCTTTGCAGATACGATATGATCTCCCTGCTGAGCCAGATTCTCGATTGTATATGTGATAGCTGCTGCTCCTGATGCAACTGCAAGTGCTGCCGAACCACCTTCCAGTGCTGCAATTCTCTTCTCAAATACATCCTCTGTCGGGTTTGTCAGACGTCCGTAAATATTTCCTGCATCTCTCAGTCCGAAACGGTCTGCTGCGTGCTGGCTGTTACGGAATACATAAGAGGAGGTCTGATAGATCGGTACTGCTCTTGCATCAGTTACCGGATCCGGCTGCTCCTGTCCTACGTGAAGCTGTAATGTTTCAAATTTGAATTTTCTGTCTTTTCTCTCTAATTTAGCCATTGGTCTGTTCTCCTTTTATCCTTTTATTCTGTCCTGTTATAAGGGTTTTTCTATTTGCTATAAACCGCTGTAAGATTTCTTCTATAATAAATATTCTGTAGCCGTCTTCGTATCACTTACTCTGTAAAGAGTGGTGTAGAGTAGTATCTGTCTCCACTGTCCGGCAGCAGGGCTACGATAGTCTTACCTTTGTTCTCCGGTCTTTTCGCAAGTGCGATCGCCCCTGAAAGAGCTGCTCCTGAAGAAATACCTACGAGGATTCCTTCATGCTTTGCCAAAAGTTTCGCTGTGGCAAATCCTTCTTCGTTATCTGCTTTATATACTTCATCGTAAACCTTTGTATTCAGTACATCCGGTACAAATCCTGCTCCGATTCCCTGGATCTTATGTGCTCCGGCTTTTCCTTCGGAAAGAACCGGTGAAGATGCAGGCTCAAGGGCTACAATTTTCACATCCGGATTCTGGGATTTCAGATATTCGCCAACACCTGTCAGTGTTCCACCTGTTCCGACTCCTGCAATAAAAATGTCTACCTTTCCGTCTGTATCGTTCCAGATCTCCGGTCCGGTTGTCTCTCTGTGCATTTTCGGGTTTGCCGGGTTTACGAACTGTCCCGGGATAAAGCTGTTCGGGATTTCCTTTGCAAGCTCATCCGCTTTTGCGATCGCTCCCTTCATTCCTTTTGCTCCTTCTGTCAGAACGATCTCTGCCCCGTATGCTTTCAGGATATTTCTTCTCTCAACGCTCATCGTCTCAGGCATGGTAAGGATGATTCTGTATCCTTTTGCCGCTGCAATTGATGCAAGACCGATCCCAGTATTTCCTGATGTTGGCTCAATGATAACTGAACCTTCTTTTAAAAGTCCTTTTTCCTCTGCGTCTTCGATCATGGCTTTTGCTACACGATCCTTTACGCTTCCAGCCGGATTTAGATACTCAAGCTTAACAAGAATCGTAGCTTCCAGTCCCAGCTCTTTTTCAAGGTTCACCGGCTCAACGAGCGGTGTATTTCCGATCAGTCCTAAAGTTCCTTTATAAATAGCCGCCATAATATATATCCTCTCTTTCTTTTTCTTTCCTACTCGGTTGGTATGTTTTATGAGTTGCATTATACACTGCAAATACCTATCTGTCAACTATGTTTTATATGTTTTTTAATTTATCTAACTTCGGAATATTTTTGAGCAAAAATTTGTGCCACATTAAATGCTTAATTTACTGTCATTCGCTTACTTAATTTTCCATTTTCCACCATTATCTGGACCTTTTCGTTCTATGATACCCTTATCCTTTAATTCTGATATATATCTTGCAATCGTTCTATCCGTAACATCTAAGGCTATTCTTAATTCATCAATAGAAATATTGGGTTTTTCCGAAATCATTTTCAGAATCTCACATGCTTTAGTAAGTTTCTTCTTAGAATACTCTGGCATTAACTGCTTCATTTTTTCTTCTGAAATTTCTATGACATTTTCTATGACATTTTCTATGACATTTTCATTTGCCTGTGTTATATAACCAGATCCATAATTCAGATTATACAAAGTCAATGTAAAATCATCATTATCAGCCTCAAAGACCGGCATCTTGGTCTCATCAAATTCAACCTGACCCTCGTAATCTGCCAATATCTTCTTAAATCCACTGCCTCTACGCTCCATGTATTTCAAGCGGCTGAATATATCAGCTAATATCGGATTTCTTCGCTTTGATGGAATTTTCAATAAATCTTTTCCCTCTAGAGATATTCCGCTTACCATTCCACCCGGTGAATATATTTCGATTCTGTCATCAAACATATCTATATGGACTTCGCTACCTATCTCCATATAATTTCTATCTCTTATATCAGCTTTTAATTGATTATAGATAACTTTTCGTCTATACTTTGGAGTGAATACGATGTGATACTTACACATCCATTTTGTGTGAGCTAAATCATAATTCTTATTCGCCATAAAATCACCTTTTCTTTCTTACAATAGTGCCTGAACAACTCTATTGTAACGGAAAGGTGATTTTTTTGTACAACATTTTGTCTCCACCCGCAAAGCAGGTGGGTTTGGGTTTCAGGCATCTCCATTTTTCGGAACACGAAAAACTCCAATGCTCTCAACAGGATAAATCCCATACTAAAAATATCCAGCAGGATTACCCTGCTGGATAGAAAAAATCTTACTGCTCAGATCATCTGCCTGATCGGAAGTGCTTTATATTGATTGTGATATTCCTTTGTTCTGTATTCACTACATTATCCTTCTCTTTTTTGAAAAAGCAAACCATATCCCTGCTGCCATCACAACTACAATTCCCTCAGACAGTGGTGTGGCATCTCCTGATTTTGGAGCTTTCGCTTTATTTTTTTCTTTTTTCTGCGAAGTAGTATCGGTTGATACATTGGAAGATTTTATTGCAGAACTGTTCCCATTGGAAGGCTGTCCATTTATATCGGACGGATGCTCCGGCTGCCCTGGCTGCTCTGGCTGCTCCGGCTGCTCCGGCTGTCCTGGCTGCTCCGGCTGTCCTGGCTGCTCCGGCTGCTCCGGTATCTCCTCTTTTTTCGTTGTCACTTCAACTTCCGTTTCCTCTGACAAATTTCCTGATGTATCTACAGCTTTTATCACAAAATTATATACTGTATCATCTGCAAGATCCGAAAGTTCAACAATCACACGTTCTTCCGGATTTTCCGGTGCAGTTATCTCTTTGATAATATTCTCTCCACTATATACTTTATATCCTGCCACTGCAACATTATCAGAGGAAGGAGCAAAACTGATTACCGCAGAATGTGCAGTTACTGATTCTACTCTTACATCATAAGGCCTGCTTGGCGAAATTTTATCTTTCAGACTCTCATCCAGTTGATTCACTGCTGCAAGCAATTCTGTGTAGAGATAATCTATTTTTTTCTGAGTTGCCCGGGAAAGGACATCCTCATTTTTAGCAGACATCAATTTTAGTTTCACCATATCTGCTTCTTTTGTATCCTGGTTTTCTACAGTAGCCAGCAGACTTTCTGCACGTTCAATCAATTCTTCAAGACTTTCTGCATTTTTGGTCTCCTTCCCCTCAACCCAGATTTCCTGGATAGAAAATGTATGATCTTCACTGCTCGTATCATTTACAACAAAACGTATCTTTGAAGTTTTGATTTCTTCATCGATATCAAGTCCCCGGCCTTCCATTCGTATATATCCACCCTCCCAGTTCAGGGCAGTATTTTCTTTGACTGTTATCCATTCTGTACCATTAAAATACTGAATCGCAGCACTTTTAATTCCATTGATCGTTGGATTTTCACAAAGTAACTGAATCTTTTCCGGAGAAATCACCTTCCCTCCGAAATCAAAAATGATTGCTCCGTCCTGGTCTTCTTCTGCTTTCTGAAGGACTGTTCCTGTGGCAAGCTGTCTGTCATACAAAAAAGTTTCCCGTCCTGAAACCACATTCAGATTTTCAAGAGAAATCCTGCATTCCTGTAATTCTTCCGGGAATGCGATCTGCTGTCCATAAAATTCCTGCTTTGCCTGATTCAATGATTCGATCATTTGTAAAATGTCTTCTTCTGTTGTATTTCCATCTGAAAGTAATGTTTCCGCATTTTTCACTGATTGTTGTAATGCTTCTAAAGCCTCTTCTGGAAATTCTCCCGGAAGTGTTCCTGTCAGGATTGAATCCATTACCGATTTCATTTCTGCTATCACTTCATAAAGATTTTTTTCCGCTTCTGTCTGCATTCTCATCGGTGCGATAAGCCTCATATTAATTTTATTACTCCAACTATGATATGCCGAATGGATCTGAATTTTTAACCTGGCAGTCGCAACCGGATTTTCAAAATCAATCCTTAATTTCTCGCCATTTGCAAAAGCTGATGTAGCCCCATTGCTTCCTGCTGATGTCTTCCATGGAATTTCATAATTTTCAAGAACCGGAATCCAGGTTTCATTCTGTTCATAAAAGACACTGATATTCTTGATCGCCTGATTCTTTGGCCACCATCCGATCAGATCAAGTCCGTTAATTTTTTCAATCTGAGAATATTCATATTCAATATAAGCATTATCCATGCTGTCTGACCCCGGGCCAAAATCAAAATCCTGCGTTCCTGAAGTATTTTGCCATAATACATCTGTTGATGCTCCATTCCTGATCTGCAAATTGTGCAAAGTAATCTGAGGATTTCTGATGATTTCATTCGTCTTCGTTTCCTCTGCAGCAAATACCGGCATGCAGGACAGCACCATCATACAGATTACAACAAGAAAAACCGCTATTCTCCTGAATAATTTGTTGTTCATACTACCCCTCCTATAAATCTCCAAGCACCTGATATCCATTCATCATTTCCATATCATTTCCCAGTCTTACTCCTGTACCATCTTCTGATCTGATACTTAATGCAAGCCGGTATGCTCTGTTGGCGTCTGGTTTAACAAGTGTCTTTTCTATCGTTACTTCCTGTTCAGGCTGAAGGTCTGACGGATCGCATAATTTTTCTCTGCATACTTCATTTCCGTCTGAATCAAGCAAAACAATGTCTACATCCTTTAAAGCAAGCGGAGCTGCAAAACCATAATTTTTCAGTGTAAGATTCAAATCAACTGACTCTTGTTCCACTGTGGCCTCTGCATTCTCCAGAACCAGATAATATCCAAGATAATCCCTGATATATTCAAACATTGTTCTTGAAATATTATTTCCGTTTTCATCTTTAAACCATCCCGGTGCATACGGAAGGCTATTCTTTTCTAACGTTTTCTGATTAATATATTCATGCTGCCAGTGCGTCATCGAATAATTTGTCTGACCCTTTTCTTTATAATTATGAGTCATGCTCAAAGATGTAAAATGATGCTCTTTCAGGCGTTTCGCCATTTTCACAGAATCAATTACTGTTCCGCCAATATTATTTTTATAATACTCATTTGCACTTCCCCAGATCATCTCTCCATCTACCAACAGATTTTTACTTTCTTCTGTCATCTGCTGCCAGCCTTCTGACTGAGGATTACTTCCTGCGGTATTCCAGCCATGAAGATTACCGATCAAAAAATCATCGTGATATCCTACTCTGTTCCAGTTCTTTGTATCCTGCTTGTCAATATTATTATTTTTGATATTCAGATAACGCACCTGCACATACATATCATCTGGAATATTATTCAAGACTGCATAAATAATCTTCTTTTCACAATTCGGGTCATCCTGTGCCATTCTTGATCTTGCACCTGAATCCCATTCCCCCCATGCTCCAACCAGTCCCATCTGGAATACATGGATCTGGTCTTTATGGTTTGTAATAAATGAGGAGAGCTGCTGCATATGCTGTTCAATCTGAGCGGTTGTCGGCTCTTGTGAAACCGGATTAGAATCATCAGATATATATGCAAACCTGAGTACCGCTTTGAGATCATTTTTTCGCAATTCTTCAAAATATTTTTCCATATTTGAAAATGCCGTTTCATCCAGTGCTTTTTCCTTGTAGCCTGTTAAATAGAAATATACCTGTACAAGCCGCGGATCATCACTTTTATATAAACTGATCTGATCATTCAGCTGTGCGATCGCATCCTCATCCGCATATTCAAAAACACTCTTTCCCGTTGCCACATCCATATAGGTTTCCATTCTCAGCCCTCTGTCCGGATTACTGAGCAGCAGCGAACTTTCCTCTCCTGAGAGATATGGTTTTGTCAGATTATAATGCGTTACATCTTCTTCAGCACTGGACATGATTGTCTTCGCTGCAAACGCCATACCCAAAACCAAAACTACAGATGCAACTATCTTTTGCAATTTCTTTCTTTTCATATTTTTCCTCCCTTTCCGTTCCTTTCTGAATAAACTTTACCATTTTTCAGATTTAAAGTCTTATATTATATGGCGTGTTTTGTTACTTTTTTACAGAATATGGATATATTTTTTATTTTTTTGTTGAAAACGACTATTTACCAATATAGAATATAGAATTAATAAAGTAATAGAAAGAAGGTCTTACAGAATGAATCCTTTATCTTCACAGAATATTTTGGAATCACTACTATACGGAAAAGAACATAAAAAACTGATTCATAATGCACTGATCCGGAATCTCAACGGAGAATATTTTTTCGGTCCACATTGCCATATAAATATCGAATTATGTCTTATGCTGGAGGGAGAATGCGATATCATCGTGAATGGAGAAAACCATACTGTTCATACCCATGAACTTTTCTTGCTCTTTCCTAATGTGATACACAGCTTTTATGTTCATGAAAATAGTTCCTGCCAGTTTCTCCAGTTGCATTTTTCGCCTGAGATTTTTTTTAACCTTAACTCACAGATTTATGAGGAACAACAATTTTTATATTATCTGGCAACCGAAACAAGACAGTTTTTAAATTTTGAATTTACAGACGCTTTATTTTCCTGTGTAAATCGAATTGAATGCGAAATGAACAGCAATTCAGTGAATCATATTGCCCTTGCCAATCTGTATATTTATGAATTAATTTTACTTTTATCCCGCACTACAGATATTTCTAATACGGATAATATAGAAACCTGCCACCCTACCGTACTAAAAGCAGTCCACTACATCAACGGACACCTCACCGAAAAATTATCACTCGACGAGATTTCCGGATATTGTAATATTTCCAAACGGTATTTAATGAAAATTTTTCAGGACAGTTTACATGTAACAGTCAATGATTATATTAACCTTTCCAGAATTAATATTGCCATGAATGAAATTTCATCCAAACAATCCTGCAATCTTACTGAACTGGCTCACAGACTTGGATTCTCCAGTGTTCAATATTTTACAACTATCTTCAAAAAGTACGCTGGCGTTACCCCAAAGAAATATGCTTCCCTGAACGAGCTTATGTTCTGACGCAAAAATAACACCGCCTATTTTCACGCCCCGGCAGATCGCATCTCGTGCAAGCACGGATGCAGCCTGCCGGAGTTGTGAAAGAAAAAAGCAGCCGTTCCCATTTGGAAACGGCTGCTTCTTTCTTTCACCCTACCTTCAGGCGAAACTTCTGTATCTCTTTTTCACTGGATACTTTCTCGATGATCCCACCGAGACTTCTCAGTTTTTCTTCAAATCTCTCATATCCACGCTGGATATAAACAATATCATCCACGATCGTAATACCGTCTGTTGCAAGTCCGGCAATACATAATGCTGCCCCTGCACGAAGATCCGGTGCACTGACTCTGGCTGCTGAAAACTTCTCCACGCCCTCGATCGTAGCAGAATTTCCTTCTACCTTGATATTCGCTCCCATACGTGCAAGCTCATCAAGATACTTAAAGCGGTTCTCAAAAATACTCTCTGTGATCGTACTTGTTCCACTTGCAAGTGCAAGTACTACACCGATCTGTGGCTGCATATCTGTAGGATACCCCGGATATGGAAGTGTCTTCACCTGCGTACTCTTCAATCTGCCTTTTGCCACTACGCGGACTGCATCATCAAACTCTTCCACTTCACAACCGATATCGATCAGCTTTGAAATGGTTGCATCAAGATGCTTCGGGATCACATTCAGAACCGTCACATCTCCACGGGTCGCTGCTGCAGCAAACATAAATGTGCCTGCCTCGATCTGATCCGGGATGATAGAATACTCCGCTTTATGAAGTGACTTCACTCCACGGATCTTGATCACGTCCGTTCCTGCTCCTCTGATATTCGCTCCCATACTGTTCAGGAAGTTCGCCACATCTACTACATGAGGCTCTTTTGCAACATTCTCCATGATCGTGATACCATCAGCCATTGCTGCTGCCATCATCACATTGATCGTAGCTCCAACCGTTACCACATCGAAATACAGATGCGTTCCTTTCAGATGCTCTGCCTCTGCAACGATCTTTCCGTACTCAATATCTACATCTGCCCCTAAAGCCCGGAAACCTTTCAGATGCTGGTCGATGGGTCTGCTTCCGATATTACAGCCTCCCGGAAGTGCCACTTCCGCTCTCTTATACTTGCCCAGCAATGCTCCCAGAAGGTAATAGGATGCTCTTATCTTCTTTATATAATCATAATCAATGCTAAAATCTCCGATCGTGCTTCCGTTAATCTTCACCGTATGCCTGTCAATACGCTGAACCATAGCTCCGATCCCTTCGATGGCTTCCAGCATCACGTTAATATCATTCACATCCGGAAGGTTCTCGATCAATACCGGCTCATCTGCCATGATCGCTGCTGCAAGGATACCTAAAGCGGCATTCTTGGCACCACCAATCTCAACTTCCCCTACCAGCGGATTCCCGCCTTTTATGATATATTGTTCCATTTCACACCTCAATAATCTTATTTTATTATCTCCCCATAAGTCAATGCATACCGTCCACAGCCTGCTGCCGCATTCCCAAAGTCCCTGCTGCCCGCCCCCTCAAGACGGGTGCCATCGTTCACTGCAAATATATATCAGGAACTCTTAACGGTCTATTCCATATATAATTATACCACAAAATCGTGCTTTATGGAATCCCTTTTTTCCGGTGCATCATTCCCGCTGCTTTTCAGGCTTCTCCCTCAACTGCCCGGATCACATTATCGATCGTCTCTTCGATCTGACAGCCATCCTCATCAATCGTGATATCCGCATACTTTTCAAAATAACCCACACGCTCATCATACAGATTTTTCAATGTCTGTCCTTCTTTCAGCACGACCCCTCTTTTTTTCGGATTTCTGATCCTCTTCTTTATTGTCTGATAAGAAGCCTTCAGATATACAATCTTTCCGATCTCTTTAAAATGTTCCATTGCTTCTTCACAGTAAATAACACTTCCGCCCGGTGAGATCACTGCATTCTCACACTGAATATCCCGGTTGACCTGATTCTCTATCTTAAGGAATCCGTCATCTCCCACCTCTGCAATGATCTCCCGGAGCAGCTTTCCTTCTTGTTCCTGTATCAGAAGGTCTGAATCAATAAAGTTCATTCCAAGCCTCTTGGCAACTACAATACCGACCGTACTTTTCCCTACAGCCGGCATCCCGATAAATATAAGATTTTCTTTCATATGTATTCTGTCCCTTCCTCCCGGTCACGCTCTTCCTTTTCAGGACTGTTATCTATATATAAGCGGATTATAGCACATAATTCATATTTCATACAAGTATACCGCCCGGCTGATCCTCCGTTTAAACGGTCTAAAAACTGCCGTTTATATAAAATTGATTCCGTGTCCTGCGATTCCGGCATCTTTGATTGTACAATTCCTGATATAACATAAGCTCGATCATATCTTTCAACTGTGCATTTTTTTCAATTTCAAGATATCTTTCCTCATTTTTTCTTACATTTTCATAAATTCTTCCGCACATCAGCTGTAATTGCAGCCGGTCCGGATACTCATCATAGATGACACTGTTCCCATATTCCATCCGGTCACACTCCTCTTCTATATAAGGAAGAATCCTCTTTGCAAGAGCCGGATAAAGACTCTTCATATACTCCAGATCCATTCTCTCCACCCGTTCATCATCATAAGCAAGCGGCATCGGATAAGCCATATAATAAGGCAGTTTCTGATTCATTTCATTCACTCCCGGTCTGACATTATATTTCACTATATGCAAAATACAGCCAAAGGTTCTTTTGTGCCAGTGGGCGGTTTTAGGCAGACTCACTGCTAATGCCCGGCCGATCCTCTTACATACTTCTTCCTGCATACTTTAATATAATAGAAAGAAGGATCATTGGTTCATCAAAACCTCTGATCCTTCTTTTTACAGAACTATTCTTTTTTAGAAACTATTTTTACGAGATTATTCCTTTTTACACCCCGGTTCGTTATTTCACGGAGTATTTTTTCTTTTTCCCTGCAGCCACAGTTCCTGCCGCAATGCCACCACTGATGAAGAGTAAAGCGATCCACAAAGTCAGATTACCGGTATCACCGGTTCTGACAGATCCTGCTTTTCCTATAGTGGAAGAATCTGCTGCCCCTTTTCTGAAAGAGTCGGCTTCTCCTTTCCTGGAAGATCCTGCTTCTTTCCCAGATGGCAGCTTACTGTTCTTATTGGGATCTTTTGCTTCCTTTTCCGCCTTTTCGATGGCGGCAAGTGCCGCTTTTACAGTTTCAAGCTTTCCTTCAAGATCCCTTTTTTCTTCTTCCGTGTAGTTACCATCAAAGTCACGCAGAGCATTTTCCAAAGCCTTTTCTGCCTTTTCAAGGATATCCTTATCTTCAGGCTTTACATTTTCTTTGGTGATACCGTCAACTGCCGTGATCTCATCAGCTTCAGCAGCAGATTTTGCCGCTGAAATGCAATCAGTCAATGCCTTACACCTCTCTGCCGCATCCGTCAGTTTGTTCCACTCGTCCTCTGTAGATTCACTGTCATCAAATGTCTCCATAATCTCAAAGATCTGCTGCTCCACTGCGGACACAGTGTCTGCGTCGCCCACCTTGACGTTATCCACCGTGATGTCGGAAATGGTATCAGTAACAGATGAGATCGGCTTCATATGAACCGTAGACTCCGTCACATTGCCTGCCTTATCCACTGCACGGATCACATAGGCTGTCTCTGTGTCACCAGTCAGACTGAATCCATTTTCGACTGACTCACTGTTCAGCGTTACCGACTCGAAATTTTCATCGTCAATCATGACCTTTTTGGTAACATAATAGGTCTTTCCGTTGTCCACACCAACAATCTCAGGTGCGGTAGTATCGAAGGTTACACCATCCGAACCGATGTAGGTAACATTTCCGGCATTATCCTCAATGCGTACATAAATGATAAATTTATCCCGATCCTTCACCTTGATGTCAAAATCGCTGTTGTCTGTCCAGTCGGTAATTTCACGGGCCTCGTCATCAGTAAGCACCTTTTCAGACTTGTAATACCGCACCGACTTCACACCGGATGCCGCATCCTTCGCTGTCAGTTTCACATGAACGTCTTCCTTGAAGAACCGATCAAAAGTAATTTTGTTAACGGACTCCTGAAATGCGGTTCTTTCATTAAGTCTGACCTCACCGGTTGGCTTAGTCTTGTCGATCTTGTAGTTTTCTGTGACCTTCACAGAGATAGCACCGGTAGCCATATTCTTCACATAAAAGATTAACTTGCCATGATCCGTCTCATCGGATGCCGTCAGCGTATCGCTCCACTCCCCATCTGCCGTATCAGTCAGGCTCAGCTGATAGCCCTGCTCTGCCGTGATAACAAAATCAGTATTGATCCAGTCGTTGGAGTTGACACTGTATTCATCACCCGTAGCTGTATACTCTACAATATCTGCCGTGATACCTTTCGGCTGAACAAGTGTGTAGTTTCCGACTGTTATACTGTCGCCTGCAAGGGTAAACCTCGTGAAGCTGACCGGAATCTGTCTGCCAGTCGTTACGCTGTCAAAAGTCGGGATTCCGTTTACAAGCTCAAGCACATCACCTTCCACAACTCCGACAAGTGCAGGAGAGCCCTCAATCTCAGCAGTATTTCTGCCATCGTATACTTTGTCAGCAACTGTCACGCCAGTGATCGTGACTTCTTTCGGCACGATCTCAACAGTCGTTGTCGCCATTCCGGCTTTGAAATCATCAGTTTCAGAAGTCTTCAGACGGACAGTGTACTCACCTACATTCTTTGGTGAGGTACTGCTATACGCCGAGTCATCCTCACCTGCCGGTTTATATTCCCAAATTTTTGTACCGTCAGTACGCAGGCTGCAGTCGATCCGATTAGAATCGATCGGATCTCCGTCATAAGTCTTCCCCGTTCTCACTGCCAGCACAATCTCTGCTGTTCTCTTTTCCACTGTCAGCTTTACTAATGTCATAGCGGGTTCGTCACCTGTCCTGTATTCTTCCCCCCTCGGGTTATATGCCACATGGATCGTATATTCACCTGCGGCAAGGTTGGAAATGTAGTCGTTTTTCAGCGTAATCGTTCCGCTCTCGGACACAGTATAATCATCGCTGTCCATAAGCGTATTACCGTTATACAGTGCTGCCACAGTATTTCCATTTAATCTTACATCGAAAGAAACATCCGAATCGTCCCGTTTTGTAAAACTTACCGCTTCAGTAACCGCCTCTGCATCGGTATAGACCACCACCCCGGCAGAATTGATGACCTTTACATTTCCGCTTGCATCCGTCACTCTCAGATAAACATATGCCTTTTGGTCTGCCTCGATATCAAAACCTGCTCTGCCCTCCGTAAGTGTCAGCTCTGTCCAGTCACCGGTAATCGCCTCTTTGTCGGTAAACGCTGTCTCAGAAAGCAGATATTCCACCCTGGAAAGCCCACTGCCGTTATCGCTTGCAGTCACGGTCACTGTCTGAGTCTTTTTGAAGAAGTGATCAAAGGTTATGGCATTCAGGAAAGAATTAAATTTATTTGTACCAATTTCAATTTCTGCCTCAGGCGGGGTAATATCCGCAACACCCTCGACCGTAATGGTCATGTTGCCATTCACACCGGTAACAACGAATGTATCACCGGTTTCGTCACCCGTAGTGCCGTCAATCTCCACACCATTCACAAGAGCCTTATAGTTTTCAGTCTTAGAATAGCCGTCTGCGATCTTTACTTTAAACTCATAATCCGTGCCATGACCTGCAGTGTCCGCACCGGTAACGGTATAGCCCGTTCCGGTCGGCAGGGTCACGGTATAGAACTTCATTACAGTAACGGTGACACTGGCAGTATTACCCGCAACGTCCGTCGCCAAGATCGTATGCTGTGCATTATCCGGTGCTATAGTATATTTTCCATTTTCCGGCGTAACGGCATTGCCATCCACTGTCACGGTAAAGTCGTTGGCATCGGTAACGGAAAATTCCACCGCACCGTAGTAAGTTTTGCTGTCTTCAATACCGGAAACAACCGGTGCTTCACTGTCCGTCGATTCCACATAACCACAGCCACAGAGTTTTTCGTGCGTATTGGTATTCCATATACAGGAATGGGTATGGCTGATCACTCTGACATTCCCTGCGATACCTACACGACCGTCGATAACCTCATTAAGATTTACATCCTCAAATGCTTTTCCATCGGCAAGACACTCCATCAGCGGTTTACCGGCAACAGTGATCTGCCCGAATGTTCCGCCCGAAAAGGTTGCATTCACACTTTCCTGAATTTGAACATTCGTTAGATTTCCACCCGAAACAGTCAGTGTACTGCCTGACTGTGCCTGAATGATACCGCCATATTCACCCTGCTCAATCTGCATGGTTCCACCGGATTTGACCACAATGCTGCTCTGACAATTTCCGCTGAAGAATGTCAGATTTCCATTATTGTTAACGGTAATCTCCCCCACAACGTTGCTGGCAGTGGCTTCAACATTACCACTTACCGAAAGAGTACTGCCAAGCCCACAGGAGGAAAGTGTCATTACACTTCTGCCTGAAACAGCCCCTGCAAAATTACACTGGCTGAAAACTCCTTCACCCGTGCAATTGACTGTACCTGCAAAGTCAGTTCCATTTGCCAGCAGCTTTCCTCCAGCAGCACATACGGTATTTTGGGCAATTTTTGCGTTGTTGACAGTAAGCTCCGCTCCCTTGCCGACATTGAGGGCAGCGTTAATTGTATGTCCAGCCGCATCAAGTGTAAACGAACCCGTTTTCACAGCTACTTTTTCATTCACATCATCAAACAGCCTGAGTGTACTTCCAGTATTTTCCACTGCATAGCTAAGGGCTTCTTCAAAGCTGTCAAATACCTTCGTTTGTCCGTTTACTTCCACTGTAGCAATATGCTTTTCACGGAAATACACTTTGATCCCGGCTGTACTACGTTCTCTGTCCGCTCTCCTCAGATCGGAAGGGCGGATCTCGTATTTCCCGGTATTCTCATTGAGAGTAACCTCTGCAGGATTTCCATATGCATCGGTTGCTTCAATCTTTTCAATCTCATATCCCTCATCCGGTGTTACGGTATATTCCGCTGTTTCCGGTGAAGCTCCCGGGTAATCGTCATCCACCGGGTAATACGCATCTGCAGGTGAAATACTTCCGCCCCCGCCATCTTCTACGCCTGCTTTTACATGTAAAAGATCATACTCCGGTCTGATATAGATGGCCACTTCCTTGTCCGGTATGGCACCAAGGCAGGTATCATAGGCGTTGATCCACTTTCCTTGCTGCCAAAAGACATTACACACTGCACTGTCATAATATTCAAAATCCCCCGTATAATCTGTGCCATCCCTGCCGGTGATGGAGATCCGGAACGAGCCATTCTCGAGCTTGTCAACCGTCTTTCTTACCTTGACATCCAGTCCACTGTAAAAATCCGTAAACTCATCGTCACAACTGTCCAAAACGGAAGCAAGAGCCATACCATTGCTGTCGGCTTCACCCACAGCAAGTTCCACTGTATTTGAGAAATTCTTTACCATATAGATTTTCGGCTCTACATAGCGATGTACAAAACGGATTTCTCCACTGGTCGATGATTCCGACAGGTCACTTATCAGCCATTCGCCCTCAGGCAGTACGGCTTTATAATCCGAATCCTTATTTACGATGTCAATCCATTTTCCTTCCATATATACTTTTGCCGATGCAGTATCGCTGGAATGATCCATTCCATCAAATTCGATCGAATCGTTCTGATTAAAAGTCCGCTTGTCCGTGCCTGCATAATAATAGTAACTATACAACATATCGTCATTTTCTTCTTTGGTAAACTCCGATACTTTCAAATCAGTAGTATTCTCCTCTGCAAATACCGGCAGCGGCATCGCAGAACCTGCCATGACAACCGTCATCAGTACGGAAAGTATCCGCTTTTCCAGTGTCCTTTTTTTGTTCATCTCATCACTCCTCACTCACATTTTGCCATCGCCACAGAAAGAATCTTCGAAGAAACTGGCTTTTGATGGAAATACGCACAACCAAGCCTATATGACTGGATTCCAAAGCCGTTATCGTCCGAAAACCACAGCACCGGAACATTTTCGCAGATGCTTTTGGCAGCAATCACGCCCTCCATACCGTCTGCACCATTCATCGAAATAACGATGCCGTCCGGCGGGGTTTCTCTTAAACCTGTGATAAAACTGTCGTAATCCAGATAGCCGGTGATCTGCATTTTTCGGTAGTACCATTCCGGCAGTCTGCCAAGAGCATAGATAAACTCATTCTGATCTGATTCTGTTCCGTATAAAATCAACCTCATCATAAGACACCTCCTCTGTAAGCATAAATATGATACAGACATCATACCTGATAGGAAGTACCTGTACACCCCTTTCGACACGAACGGTCAGAAAATGACGCAAGCGGTACGCATTTCAGATGGGTGATGCTTTGTTTTTCCGGAAATCTATGGTATATTATGGATGATCTACCAGCATTAACCCGATAGAATACAGAGGAGTTTTAATTTTGAGAATTGCGATCGTGGATGACGACATACAGATGTATGAGCGTCTGAAAACTTATTTTAATGAACTGCTCGGCTCTGCCGCTGAGCTTACATATTTTCCAAGTGGCGAAGAATTTCTGAAGGTTCAACAGCCAGGTGCATTTGACCTGATTCTGCTGGATATTTTTATGGGAAAACTTACCGGTATGGATGTGGCAAGAGAACTACGCAGGACTGATAAAGAAGTTCGTATCGTGTTCGCCACCACAAGCAATGAATTTGCCTGCGAAAGCTACGAAGTAAATGCCTGCTATTATCTGCACAAACCGTTCGGCAAAGACCGGGTCAGGGCAATGCTTGACCGCATTGATCTTGCACAGGTTGAAAAAATACGCACCGTACAGCTGCAGGACGGTACAAGTGTCGTCCTACGTGACATTATCTATGTGGACTACAGTTCGCATCAGACGACCCTGCATTGCAGGCACGGGAAGAATATTACCCTCCGTGCAAATCTTTCCGAGGTTGAAGCACTGCTGTGTACCTACGCCTACTTTTTCAGCCCGTCCAAAGGGATTGTCATCAATTTCCATGAAGTAGTTTCACAAAATGCGGACACTTTTACTCTGAGCGACGGCAGCCTCATTCCCATCAGCCGCCGTAAGGCAAAGAATGTGACGGATGCCTATTCCTCATTCTTATTTGAACAACTGCGAAAAGGAGGTGACCGGTAATGCCGCCCGTTTCCCGTATTATTGAAGTCACACTCTATTCTCTGCTGAATTTTCTGCCGTTTCTTGCCCTGGCATTATATCCATTCCGCCACAGTCTGCGGTTTTCAAAGGGCGTGACCGTCGCTTTGATCGGGCTGCTCACAGTTATTCAGATACTGCTTGGGGCGTGGGTCTGCTTTATCCCCGGCACACATGGCTCTATAGCCAGTGCTGTCAGCACGCTTCTGTATGGTATGTTCTATTTTCTTGCGGTAAAGAAGCATTTCGGTAAGACACTTTTCATTTTGCTGATGATCTCCAACCTTGCTAATCTGACCGTGATCTCCGCCAAATGCCTTGAAGGGATATTCTTTCCGGCACTGGCAACGCAAAACTATCGCTGGTCATTCTCCCTGATGCTCTTTACCATTGAGATCGTTCTTGCCGTACCGGTATTTCTCTATATGAAATCCATATTCACACCGGCAGTTGAAAAAGAACCATCCGGGTTTGAATGGAAATTCCTGTGGCTCATTCCGGCGACCTTCTATCTTGTATGGTACTCTGCGATGTACAGCGTTATCTCCCGTTCAGCACTGGAAATTGCCCTGCAACCGAAAAATTCAGTTTTTCTCTTTGTTATCAATGTGGGGGCATTTCTGATTTACTATGTTGTCGCCCGACTGATCCTGGAGCAGAGCAAAACGCTTGATCTGCAGGAAAAGAACCATCAGCTCACCATGCAGGCTGTACAGTATGAAAATCTGCAGAAAAAAATCGAAGATGCCCGTCGGGCCAAGCATGATGTACGCCATCATATCCTGCTTATGCAGGAATATCTGAACAGTGGCGAACTTGAAGCATTGCGGGAATATCTGAGCAGATACAGCGAAAGCCTGCCCGATGATTCCCTTGTCCGTTTCTGCGAAAATATCGCTGCCAATGCCCTGTTGCTCTATTTTGCACAACAGGCAAAGGATCACGACATCGATTATATTGTAAAAGCACAGATTCCAAAAGATTTCTTCATTTCAGATACAGATATCTCTGCCCTGTTTGGAAACTTGCTGGAAAATGCACTGGATGCCTGCAAAGAAGAAAAAGAAGACGGTCGGAAGATCATCGTCCGTGCCGGCATGATCGGTGGTTCTTTCTGTGCCACGGTAGACAATACTTTCACCGGTTCACTCAGATATACCGGTGACGGTGACCTCGTCTCAACCAAACATAAAGGACATGGACTCGGCACGCAATCAGTGAAAATCATCGCAGAAAAATACCACGGTATATGCAGACTTGAATCCAGGGACGGAATGTTTTTCGCTTCAGTCATGTGTCAGAGAGAATAAAAACGGGAAAGCCTTATTCGCTCTCCCGTAAAATATTCAATATCTCAAGTCTTGTTCCGCCAAGTCCGATCACATCATCCTTCTGGATCACTACCGGTCTTGTCACCGCTTCCCCGTTCAGATAAGTGCCGTTCCTTGATCCTTCATCTTTCAGATATAACTTATCGCCTCTGTGAACGATGACACAGTGCTTCTTAGATACCCTTCCATCTTCTGATAATGGAAGATATCTCTCATAGCCCTGTCCTGACTCTGCTCTTCCGATCCCGATGTTACTGTAAAAAATAAAACTGTACTTTGTCCACGAATCCAGATCTTCCAGGATTACTTTCCACTGGCGGCGTTTCTTCTGCTCTTTTCTCTGCTCTGCCTGTGCCCTGCGTGCTTCTTCCCGGCGTGCCTGTGCATACTGCTGCCGCCCGTTCTCTGCACCCTGGCTGCTCTGCGGTCTGCCATCTGCTCTTTTCCGTCTGTCTCCCGGCTGCTGTGCTTCTTCTGCATCTGCCGGTTTCTTCCGCTTTTTCTTTCTGGCTTCCGCCCGCTTTGCGGCCTCCTCTGCCTTATTTTTCTTTATACTGAAAAATGTTCCGCTCAGTAATGCAATACATCCGATCACCAGTACTGCCATTACGATCCAATACCACATACGAATTTCTCCTTCCCATTCTAAATTTAAATGGTACTATATTTTTTGCTGTACGGCAAGCATTATATGACTTTTCTGTCGAAAAATGTCAGATTCTTCCTTCTGGATCTTTCAGAAAAAGCCTGAATTGGGTATACATTTTTCTAACTTCTTGGTATGATATAGATTGTGAGAGTAAACTGCAACTAACTCATTGAACAGACCACAACAAAAAGAAAGAGGAGATCCTATCATGGAAAGAAATGAACCATGTTGGTGCGGCAGCGGCAAAAAATATAAAAAATGCCATATGCCCATCGATGAAAAAATACGGCTTCACGCAGACCACGGGGAGATTGTTCCGTCAAGAGCGATCCTCAAGACTCCTGCACAGATCGAAATGATCCGCAAAAGTGCTGACCTTAACACAGCGGTTCTGGATGAAGTAGCAAAGCACATCCGTATCGGAATGAGTACAGCCGAGATCGATGAAATTGTCTACCGTTTTACGACAGAGCATGGAGGAATCCCGGCACCTCTGAATTATCAGGGATTTCCGAAAAGCGTATGCACTTCACTGAATAATGAGATCTGCCACGGAATCCCGGATGAAAATATCATTATCCAGGACGGAGATATTATTAATGTAGATGTTTCTACTATTTTAAATGGATATTTTTCAGATGCATCCCGGATGTTCAAGATGGGAAATGTCTCTGAACGTGCCGAACGTCTTGTACGCGTTACGGAAGAGTGTGTCCAGCGGGGACTTGCAGCCGCAAAGCCATGGGGACATCTGGGCGATATTGCCGATGCCATCAATACGCACGCACAGGCGAATGGTTATTCCGTTGTGGAAGAGATCGGTGGTCACGGGATCGGACTTGAATTTCACGAAGATCCTTTCGTAAGTTACGTTACACCAAAGGGAAGTGAGATGCTCCTCGTTCCGGGTATGATGTTTACCATCGAGCCTATGATCAACGAAGGCAGTCCTGACTTTTTTGTGGACGAAGATAACGACTGGACAGTCTATACGATCGATGACGGTCTTTCCGCACAGATCGAGTACATGGTACTGGTAAAGGAAGACGGCGTCGAAGTACTGACTAAATAATAAATGCCCTGTCAAAACTCGCCCTGCGTGTTTTTTGTGTCTTAACATTTACTAAAAATTTTAAAAATTTTACTTATTTTATGGTAAATTATCACAAGAAATAGTATAATGAAATGGAAGTATTATGAAAGAGAGGGCTTTATATGAAACAAGATAACATGTTGGCTATGATTTTAGCAGGAGGACGTGGTACAAGGCTTCACGACCTGACAAAAAAAGTGGCCAAACCGGCCGTTTCATATGGCGGAAAATATCGTATTATTGACTTTCCACTCAGCAACTGTGCAAATAGTGGTATTGACATTGTCGGTGTCCTCACTCAGTATGAATCTGTTCTCCTCAACAGCTATGCTGCTGCAGGAAGAAGATGGGGACTTGATGCAAAAGATAGTGGAGTTTACATACTTCCTCCTCGTGAGAAAGCAGATACAGGACTTGATGTATACAGAGGAACTGCCGATGCGATCTCCCAGAATATCGACTTTATTGATTCCTATTCACCGGAGTATCTCCTGATTCTTTCCGGAGATCATATTTACAAAATGGATTACGATAAGATGCTTGAGTACCACAAGGCAAATCACGCAGATGCAACGATTGCGGTGATTGAAGTACCAATGAAAGAAGCCAGCCGTTTTGGTATCATGAATACAAATGAGACAGGCCGTATCGTAGAATTTGAAGAAAAACCCGAGAAACCAAAGAGTAACCTTGCATCCATGGGTATTTATATCTTTAACTGGAAACTTCTTCGCAAGATGCTTCTCGCTGATATGAAGAATCCTGAATCCAGTCATGATTTCGGTAAAGATATTATCCCGACCATGCTCGCAGATGAAAAGACGCTTTTCGCCTATAAATTCAAAGGCTACTGGAAAGATGTAGGAACCATTGATTCCCTCTGGGAGGCAAATATGGATCTTCTGAGCAAGAACAATGCATTGGATCTGAACGATTCTTCCTGGAAGATCTATACAGAAGATGTCACTGCTCTTCCACAGTTTGTCGGTGCCGATGCTGATATTGACAGAGCTTTCATCACACAGGGATGTGTCATTAACGGAACTGTTAAGAACTCAGTACTCTTTACAGGTGTAAAAGTTGCTACAGGTGCAAAAGTCATTGACAGCGTCCTGATGCCGGGCGTTGAGGTGGCTGAAGGTGCAGTCGTAACCCGTGCACTTGTTGCCGATAAGGTAAAGATCGGAAAGAATGCCGTAGTCGGCAGTGCAGACAGTGAGAATATCGAACTGGTTGCAAAACGTGTAAAGGGGGAAGAGTAAGATGAGTAAAGCATTTGGAATTATTAACTTTGCAAGAAATGACGTACATGTAAGTGGTATGCTGGATTATCGTCCGATCGGAGCTTTTTCTTTCCTCGGAAGATACCGTGTGATCGACTTTCCTATTTCCAATATGAGTAACAGTGGTATTGATGTCATGCAGGTGTATGTCCGCAGAAAACCCCGTTCCCTTGTAGAACATCTCGGAACAGGACGTCATTATAACATCAACTCCAAGCGTGGAAAGCTGAATATCCTTTTTGCAGAGACGATTGAAGAGAACAATGTCTACAATACAGATATCGCTGCATATATTGAAAACCTTGACTGCTTTGATGAGATTGATTCCGAATATGTTATCCTCGCACCAAGCTATATGGTTTACACAGCAGATTATAATACATTCCTTCAGACTCATATCGAGTCCGGTGCAGATATCACACTGATGTATCACAGTGTAGACAATGCAAAGGATCATTTCCTGAACTGCCATGCACTGGATATCAACAAGCAGAAGGGTGTTCTCTCCATCGAGCCAAACCATGGAAATACAAAGAGCAAAAATATCTTCATGGATACTTATGTAATGAAGAAAACTCTGTTCCTTGAACTGGTTCAGAAAGCTCATAAGCTTTCTTCCATGTATACACTTGCTGATATCGTACGTGAAGAATGTGAAGAACTGGATGTTCGTGCTTATCCTCACCGTGGATTTTTTGCTACGCTCACTGACTTCAACAGTTATTATGAGGCAAATATAGAACTGATCAACCTCAAGAAAGCAACCGATCTTTTCGATGATAACTGGCCGATCTACACCCGTACAAATGATTCCTGCCCAACGCAGTACTTTGATGGAAGTGAAGTGAAATCTTCCGTTATTTCAAATGGCTGCCTGATCGAGGGGGCTGTTGAAAATTCTGTTATCGGACGTGGCTGTACCATCAAAGAGGGTGCTGTTGTTAAGAATTGTGTCATCAATGCGGATGTAGTTATTGGAAGAGATGTTCATGTTGAAAATCTTGTGATAGATAAGCATGCCCGTCTGATCCGTGGAAAACGTGTCATCGCAGCACCGGAAAAACCGGGATATATCAAGCGTGGCGACCGCCTGTAGGGCAGCCTCGATCCATGGATCATTTATAAATTTATTTTGTCAGTAAGACTTTTGTCTTTACATAATAACCCTTCCAAAGAAACCCGCTGCTTCATGGAATTTTCCATCGCAGCGGGTTTCTCATCGTTTCTATATCTCTATATCATAAAACCTGTATCATAAATTTTTCTATTTCTTTTCTTCTCTGCTCTTCTGAACCTTCTGGTTCTTTCTGTAAATAACCGCCAGTCCTTTCAACAGCAGATCATCATCTAAGATAACCTTTCTTTTGCAATATGGAACAATTTTTTTGGCAAGTCCTCCGGTTGCAACAACGGTGGCCTCTCCTTCCAGCTCATCCTGCAATCTGTCAATGATCCCGTCGATCGCAGCAGCACTGCTGTAGATAATTCCACTCTTCATGCATTCTACCGTATTCTTTCCTATGATATGCTCCGGTGCTTCAATCCCAATACCTCCAAGCTGAGATGCATGAGCCGTCAGTGAATCCAGCGACACTCCAATTCCCGGATAGATCATTCCTCCGATATAATTTTTATTTTTGTCGATCACACTGACGGTATTGGCTGTTCCAAGATCCAGGATCAGAAGTGGAACAGGATATTCTGCAATCCCGGCCACTGCATTCACAACCAGATCACTTCCGAGCTGTGCCGGGTTGTCCATACGGATATTCAGCCCCGTCTTGATCCCTGCTCCTACAACCAGTACTTCTTTCTTAAGGATCTTTTCAACTGCAAGCTTTACAATATTCGTGATCTGCGGAACAACCGAGGAAACGATCCCTCCCTCTATATCACTTCTGTGAATATGATAGATATCCAGTACATTTTTGATATCGATCGCATATTCCAGTTCCGTCTTTGTACGCACCGTGGACAAACGTTCCACAAATAAGCATTTATCCCCGTCGATACATCCCAGTACAATGTTCGTATTTCCTATATCAATCGCTAATATCATTTTTCTCCTGCCCCTCTCTGAAACTCAGGATGCGGTCAAGGATCTCTGCCGCTGTATCCTCTTTTGACATCTTGCCCAGCTGCTCATCCCTGTCCTTCGTAATGATCGTTACAATGTTCGTATCACCACCGAATCCGGCTCCTTCTACTTTCAGGCTGTTCGCCACGATCATATCCAAATTCTTTTTCTGCAGTTTCCCACGGGAATTTTCAAGCATATGCTCCGTCTCCATGGAAAATCCACAGAGGAACTGTCCTTCCTTCTTATGCGTTCCAAGATAAGCTAAAATATCGTCCGTACGCTCCATCTCAAGCGACAGATCGTCTCCCTTTTTCTTTACTTTTTCATCACTTACATATTTAGGACGGTAATCTGCCACCGCTGCTGCTTTTATAATGATATCCTGTGCATCAGCCCGTCCTGTCACTTCATCAAACATTTCCTTTGCTGTCGTAACCGGCACTACATGCACAAACTCCGGCTTTTTCAATGCTGACGGTCCTGTGACAAGTGTAACCTCCGCACCCCGCTGCATACACACCCGTGCGATCGCATATCCCATCCGTCCCGTAGAATGGTTCGTGATATAACGCACCGGATCTACAGCCTCCTGCGTCGGTCCTGCGGTCACAAGAACTTTCAGACCTCTCATATCCTTTTCCCGTGCCACTTCTTTTAAAATATACTCTAAAAGAAGTTCCGGTTCCGGCATCTTTCCTGCTCCCGTATCTCCGCACGCAAGATAACCGACCGCCGGTGAGATCACTTCATAACCATACTGTTCCAGCTTCTTCAGATTATCCTGCACGATCGGATTCTCGAACATATTCGTATTCATTGCCGGTGCAATGATCTTTTTACACTTGCACGCCATCACCGTTGTTGTCAGCATATCATCCGCAATCCCGCCGGCAATCTTCCCGATCACATTCGCACTTGCAGGTGCGAGCATGACAACATCCGCTTTTTTTGCCAGTGATACATGTTCCACGCTGTATTGAAAATTCCGGTCAAACGTATCAACCAGACATTTATTTCCTGTCAGAGTCTCAAACGTGATCGGATTGATAAAGTTCGTGGCATTCTGCGTCATCAGTACATGCACATCTGCGTCCAGCTTCTTCAATGCACTGGCAAGAGATGCAATCTTGTATGCGGCAATACTTCCCGATACGCCCAACAGAACTGTCTTCCCCTTCAGCATCGAGTCTTCCTCCTTTTGTCCGTTTCTTCCAATATTTACGCTTTATTATAGGGCATAAAAAATGAAAAATCAACGTCTGCGTATAAAACTCCTTTTCCCGGGTATGCTGTTACTGTTCTTGAATTTTCTGCCGTTCCGAGTTCCCTGACAGCACAGATCCAGGTACAGAAACGACAGTCAGCAACAGCAACTCATCAAATCACAGGAGGTTTTTATCCATGGACGAACAGACCCGTAAACTTTTAGAAGAATGTACATCAGGGTGTAAAATGGCCGTCAGCAGCATTCAGCAGATCCTTGAGTTTACTCAGGATTCAACACTTCAGAAAGTATTGAACAAATATCTCGAACAGCATACAATCTTACAGCACGAAGCCGAAAAGCTACTGTCAGCAGACGGTTTTGAACCAAAAGATCCGGGGATGCTTGCTTCTGCATTTTCCTGGTTCACAACAGAGATCAAACTTGGCATGAACTCTGATAATTCTGAGATTGCCAAAATCCTGATCGACGGATGCAGCATGGGGATCAAGACCCTGGGCGAACGTGCCAATACGCTCTGTCAGGCAGACAAAAGTGCCGATGCCATTGCCCGCAGGATCATAAAACTAGAAGAAGAAATGATCCGTGAACTGAACCCGTTTTTATAACAGGTTTTTCCTTATACAAAAGCAATAACTATTCTCATATATACCTTGTCCAATCTTCTGCTTTCCGATATACTATAGTCTGGAAGATTTTATAATATGATATACAGACAACCAAACGGGGTTTTGTTATATCTGACTAAGGAAAGAGAGGAAAAAGTTTGAAAAATGCAAAATTTGCAGGTGTCCGACGGCTTCTGTCTGCTGTATTTGCTGCTACGGTAGCACTTACTTCTGTGCAGATCCCGGTCTACGCGGCACCTCAGACGCAGGCGGCAGAACAGACCAGCCAGCTGGTCAATATTGCCGGTGACTGCAAAATTACTGTCCCCAGTTCCCAGAGCGGCCGTGATGCGGCATATCTGACTGACGGAGACAACAGCACATTGTGGATTCAGAACGGTGGAACATGGCCAAGTACCGTAGCCCTGAAATTACCCGCTGACAATACAAATCGGATCAAAAAAGTCGTATTAAAATTTGAATCCGGTCATAGTGCATGGGGAGTTGACGTAAAGCTTTCTCATGCACTGAACAACGTTACCAGTGACCTGGTTCTCGATGATACCTCTACGGTCACATCATTCGATGACGGTTATGAATTTACTTATGATACTGCCTTAAGTTTTACGCATACCTTCATTGAACTGTCAAATCCAACCAATAATGGTGCTGCCGGAGGATTCTGGCCGGCACTTGCAGAAGTGGAGATCTGGGCTGAAAATGAAAGTGGTGAGGAATCTCTTACCAATGTAGCCCCTGCTGCAACGATCACCTCGGTCGGCGGAAATTACGGAACAAAAAGCAATCTCACAGATGAGGACTACAGTTCTCTCTATGTATTTAATGGTGGCGGAATGTCCGGTCTGTCAGACGGTGCATGGATCGAAATGGAACTGGATCGGGAATATCCGGTCAAATCCATGGAGGCTGCTTTTGAGCATCTGTCTTCTGACAAAAACAATTTCCAGTTTACCTTTGATGTCTATGGAAAGAGTTCAACTGACACGGAATGGCAGCAGCTCTTTGCCGGAGTGAATGCAACCCGTCTGGATGATGGCTATCTTCAGACACTGACATTGGATACCATCAAAAATCTCAAATCCGTCCGCATCGTCATCACCAAAATCACCTGTACAGCAGGTGACCCATGGCCGGCACTTGCGGAATTTAAGATTTTTGCTGATACAAGCGGTTCCGGTTCAGAGGATACGGAAAGTATCGCCTGTAAAAAACCGGTTCATACAAATGCCGGAGGAGTTGTATCCCGTATCAATGATGGTTCTACCACCAATCTCTGGACCGGTGAACGTTATCCGGCTTATGTAGATATTGATCTGGAGGCCAATTATAATCTGGACGAGATCCAGGTTTATACTCCTTCTGCCGGTTATTCCCAGTACTCTGTCTATACCAGTATGGATGGACGGGATTTTGATAAGTTAGCTGAAAAGTCTGACAAAGAAAGCTGCCCTGCAGAGGGTGAGTCTTACGAAGCAAATAAAAAAGAAGCACGGATCGTACGTGTCTATGTGGAATATCAGTCTGAATCCTCCAAATCACTGATCAACGAGATCCGTGTGCTTGGAACTCCAAGTGGTACACCCGTTCAGGAAACTCCTGCGGTACAGGTTGAGGATTTTAAAGACTCCAAATACAATGTAACGGTTACCGATCAGGATACGATCAATGAAGTAAAAGGAATCATCGAAAGAAGAATCGGTGCAGCTTATAAAGACTGGTTTACTTTTGAACTTGCAGACGCTGAAAATGGATATGATTATTATGATCTTTCCCAGAGCAATGGAAAGATCCATATCAAAGGAAATAACGGTGTATCTCTTGCAACCGGTCTGAATTATTACCTGAAATATTTCTGCAATGTCAATATTTCTCAGGTTGGCGATCAGGTCTCCATGCCGGAAAGCATTGTTCCGGTTGAAGGAACGGTACATAAAGAAACCAAATTCCCGGTCCGTTATTCTTATAACTACTGTACGCTCTCCTACTCTATGGCTTTCTGGGGCGAAGAAGAATGGAGAAATGAGTTAGACTGGCTTGCACTGAATGGTGTAAATGTCGTTCTTGATGCTACAGCTCAGGAAGAAGTATGGAGACGTTTCCTTACTGAACTTGGTTATACACATCAGGAAGCCAAAGATTTCATTGCCGGACCTGCCTACTATGCATGGGCATATATGGCAAATCTTTCCGGTTACGGCGGTCCGGTTCATGATACCTGGTTCACTGAGAGAACAGAACTCGCAAGGAAAAATCAGCTCATCATGAGAAAACTCGGTATGCAGCCTGTTCTTCAGGGATACAGCGGAATGGTGCCGGTAGATATTACTTCCAAAGATTCTTCAGCAGAAGTGATCAAGCAGGGAACCTGGTGTTCTTTCCAGCGGCCAAGTATGCTGAAGACAGACAGTGCTTCTTTCACAAAATATGCTGAACTGTTCTACAAAGTACAGAAAGAAGTTTATGGTGATTCCGCTCATTATTATGCAACAGACCCATTCCATGAAGGCGGAAATACCGGTGGTATGGATTCTGCTGTTATTTCACAGAAAGTCCTTGCAAGTATGATGACTTCTGATCCTGAGGCAACCTGGGTGATTCAGTCCTGGCAGGGAAATCCGACAACAGCCCTGCTTCAGGGATTAGGTGACAACCGCGATCATGCCCTTGTTCTGGATCTCTATGCGGAAAAGACACCTCACTGGAATGAGACCAACCCTGGTGCCTATGGTGGTGCAGAAGGTGGCGGAGAATTTTTGAATACTCCATGGGTTTACTGTATGCTGAACAACTTCGGTGGACGTCTCGGACTCCATGGACATATTGATAACTATGTTAAAGGAATTGTAAATGCATCCAGACAGGCTGACCACATAGCAGGAATCGGCATCACCCCGGAAGCATCCGTAAACAACCCGGTTCTCTATGATCTTTTCTTTGAAACAATCTGGGCTGATGACGGAGATAACTTAGAGACGATCGATCTTGACAAATGGTTTAAAAATTATGTAACAAGACGTTACGGTGCAGACAGCGACTCCGCTTATCAGGCAATAGAAATACTGCACGACACAGTATACAATCCTGACCTCAATATGAAGGGACAGGGAGCTCCTGAATCTGTTGTAAATGCAAGACCGGGACTGAATATCGGTGCAGCTTCTACATGGGGAAATGCTGTTGTTGATTATGATAAGAAGGAACTGGAAAAAGCAGCCGGGCTGCTCCTTGCAGACTATGATAAACTGAAGAACAGTGCCGGTTATCAATATGATCTTGCAAATGTACTGGAACAGGTATTGTCCAATACGGCTCAGGAATATCAGAAAAAGATGGCTGCAGCTTTCCGCTCCGGTGATGCAGAAGCATTTAATACCCTTTCCGATAAATTCCTTTCTATTATTGATATGGTAGAAAAGGTAACCGGAACGCAGAAAGAATTCCTTGTCGGTACATGGATCAACGGTGCAAAGAAACTGGCAGAAAATGCCGATGATTTTACAAAAGAACTTTACGAACTGAATGCCCGCAGTCTGATCACCACATGGGGAAGTTACGACCAGGCCATCAGCGGTGGACTGATCGATTATTCCAACCGTCAGTGGGCCGGTCTGACCAACGATTACTACAAAATGCGTTGGGAGAAATGGATCGCTGAACGCAAGAAAGAACTTGCCGGGGCATCTTATACCAATTACTCTGCTCAGAACTGGTTTGAGATGGAATGGGCATGGGCAAGAGATACAAATGAGTATTCAGGTACTCCGAATGGTCTTGATCTTCAGGATCTCGGAACCGATGTCCTTGCTAACTACTCTCTCACCAATATGCCGAAAGATCCTGCAGAGGATGATTCCAGAGACCTTTCACTGGACGGTATGACCGCTACAGCAGGAAGTGAACAGGCAACGACCGGAAGTGAAGGACCGGCATCCGCTGTACTGGATCAGACTACAGGTACGATCTGGCACAGCAAATGGAGCGGTGATGATCGTGCAAATCTCTGGATCGATATCACTCTTGGAGAAAGTAAGACGGTAACCGGACTGCGTATGCTTCCAAGATCCGGTGGTGGAAATGGAACCATTACTTCCTACCGCATCGAGATCAGTAATGATGGGGGGCAGACTTATCAGGAAGTTGCCACGGGTACATGGAGCAGCAGTGACAGTTGGAAGCTTGCAGAGTTCAATGCCATCCAGGCTACCAACGTACGCCTCTATGCTGTAGAATCTGTATCAGACTCCGGTTCAGCTTTTGCATCAGCAGCCGAGATCCGTATCATGGGGCAGTCTGCAGTTCCTGTAACAGTTGATAAAAGCGAGTTACAGAAAGCAGTTGATTCTGCACTCACTGATCTGAGTGGGTTTACTGAAGAATCACAGACAAATTATGAAGCTGCATTAGCATCCGCACGCAAGATTCTTGCCGATGATTCTGCAACTCAGGAAATTGTCGACAATGCCCTTGCTGCATTACAGGATGCCCGGAACCATTTGGTTAAAAAGGATGATACTCCAAAGGATGACGGCAAAAAGGATGACGGGAAAACTGATGACGGCAAAACTGATGACGGCAAAATCGATAATGCAACCGGAGACAATAAAAAAGATGACAGTATCAACTCAGGAAAAAAACCTGCAGATACTTCCACCTCCGATGACAGAGGATCTACAGATACCACAACTATAAAGTCCGTTTCTGTAAAGACTGGAGACTCTGGCAATTTCCTTCCAGTTATGTTGCTCCTGTCTGTTTCCGGTACATTTATCCTGCTGTTAAAAAGAAAAAGATCATAAAATCCTATCTGACCTTATATCTTTTTTCAGAATTGACCATTTTTAACGGTTCACATTTGTTGTATAGTAGAGAGAGTTTGAAAGGAAAGAGGTTTAACTATGAATACAACAACAAATTCAAAACTGAAAAAGATCGTTCTGACCGCATTGTTCGCAGCACTTTCCTGTGTTGCAACTATGTCGATCAAGCTTCCTACACCGGGAACCGGTGGATATATTCATCCGGGTGATGCAATGGTAATCCTCTCAGGTGTCGTTCTCGGACCATGGTGGGGACTTCTTGCAGGCGGAATTGGTTCTGCAATGGCAGATCTCCTTGGCGGATATTTCGTGTATGTTCCGATCACTTTTGCGATCAAAGGACTGGTAGCTGTCTGTGCCGGACTCTTATATCAGAAGATCGGTCATACTTCCAAGTCACGTTATGCCGCTGTCATTCTCGGCGGTATAGCTGATATCATCCTCGTAGCCGGTGGCTACTGCTTCTGCGAATACTTTTTCCTGTATGGTTCAGGTGCATTCGCAAGCGTACCTGCCAACCTGATCCAGGGACTCGGCGGCCTCATCATTTCAGCAGTCCTTTATCCGATCCTTATGGCTGTCCCGGATGTAAGACAGACTGCCAATGCGGTAAATGAATAAGGAAACGAACAAGACTTAAAATTCCTGACAGCAAAAAGAACCGGTCATTTGCATAAGCAAATAGCTGGTTCTTTTTTATATGCTCATTTCACTCCGTCCACAGTTTCGTTCATCTCAACATCCGTGTATCGATCGGTTTCAATACGATCGCTGAGTATGCTCCCATATTCAGCACGATCTCTCCATCCTCTACAATGTACTCATCATAAGCTGTTGTATATCCTTGCTCGTAGGTATAGATCAGACGCTTCATTCGCCCACTCATCTCCATTCCTGTCAGCCAGACAGGTACTGTTACTTCTTTCAGGATACTGCTGTTATTCACAATAATAATCAACTGCTCATCCTTTTCAAACCGTCCATATGCCAGCAGATTCTGCCCTGCGGCAAGTAGCTTGATTGAACCTTTTCTGAGCGGTTTTTCCGTCTTATGGATACGGATCATCTCTTTATGAAATGCAAGCAGCTCCTGATCTTCGTGCCCCCACGGATAAGTCCTTCTGTTATCCGGGTCAGTAAAACCACACAGTCCCACTTCATCTCCGTAATAAACCGTCGGTGCACCTACCCACGTCATCTGCATCACAACTGCTTCGCGCATGACCGCAGGGTTTACACCCTCTTCTGCTCCTTTTGTGCCATGCTGGCTTACCCGTCCGACTTTATGGTTCGTCCTTGTAAGGAACCGGGAATGATCGTGGTTGGATAATTCATTCATTGCCACCTGCAGAGACGGGGTCAGCATACTTGCCATAAAATGTCTCATTGCCCCGATAAAATTATCTGCATTGCCCCACAGATCCGTTCTACGCTCATCACTGTGCTTCTCCATACCGGTCAAAAACCAGGTCACCGGCTCCATAAATGCATCATAATTCATCACACTGTCCCACTCGTCTCCCTGAAGCCAGTCCTGTGGATCTCCATAATGCTCTGCAAGGATCAGTGCATCCGGGTTCACACTTTTGACCTCTTTACGGAAACGTTTCCAGAATAAATGATTATATTCATTGCTGAATCCGAGATCCGCTGCGACATCCAGTCTCCAGCCGTCAATATTATAAGGTGCAGACACCCATTTCTTTCCGATCCGCATAATGTAATCTTCCAGATCCGGTGACTCCTCATACGCCAGCTTTGGCAGTGTACCATGTCCCCACCAGCCATCATATGTCCCATTGTACGGCCATGCTGAATCCTGGTTATTATGGAACAGGAAAAAGCTGCGGTACGGACTTTCCGCACTCACATACGCCCCCTTCGGGTAATCCGGCTGCGGTTCATAGATTCTCTCTCTGTCCATCCATTTATTAAAAGAACCGCAATGATTAAATACCCCATCCAGGATCACTTTCATTCCCCGCTGATGCATTGCATCCACCAGCTCTGCAAATAACTGGTTGCTGGCTTCCAGATTCCGCAGGTCTCCGGTTCTCTGCTGATACTTCGTTGCATGGATATTGTCCTTTGCACCCTTCGGAAGCACTTCTCCGTCATCCACTACGATCTTTCCGTAATGAGGATCAATATAATCATAGTCCTGTATATCATACTTATGGTTCGACGGAGACACGAACAGAGGATTAAAGTAAATCACCTCGATTCCAAGATCCTGCAGATAGTCCAGCTTATCCATGACTCCCTGCAGATCTCCGCCATAAAAGTTCCTGATATCCATGGATGCCGGAGCCTGACTCCAATCCTTAATTTTTTTACATGGAGCTCCGATATAAATATATTCATCATCTTCTACGTCATTTGTCGGATCTCCGTTATAGAAACGGTCTACAAAAATCTGATACATGACTGCCCCTTTTGCCCATTCCGGTGTGGAAAATCCAGGCTGGATAATAAAAGAATAGTACTCTTCCGCCCGGTAGGTCACACCATACCGGCTGAAATAGCAGATTTCAGTTCCTTTCTTAATCTCAAAATAATAGTGGAACGGCTCAGTTCCCAACTGATATTCGATCTCATAAAAATCAAATTCCCCCGTTGTCTGCATTTTCCATAAGGTATACGTCTGTTCTCCTGCATGCAGCTTCACCTCATCCACATCATTGTGGGCTGTACGAAAACGCAGAACCACCTTTTCATTTATCTCCGGTTCTGCCGGAATGACATAATCGCCTGTTCCATCACAAAATAATGCTTCTCTGTTCATTCTCACCCTCCTCTTACGATCCTTCGTATTCTGGATCCATAAATGTCAGAAAACCCCCGGCCGTCAGTTCCTTCTGGCGACAGAGGGTATACAGTAAACCTTTTTCAGGCATCCGTCTCACTTTCCTCAAACAGTGCTTCGAATTCGCTTCTGGTTATCTTCTCTTTCTCAAGCAACAGTTCTGCACACTTTTCCAATACAGGATGGTATTCCTGAATAATACTTCTTGCCTGTGCATAACACTCATCTATGATCCGCTTGACTTCTTCGTCAATCGTTCCGGCAACTTTTTCTCCGTAACCTCTTGAAGTATGACCAAAATCTCTTCCGATAAAGACTTCATCACTGTCATTGTCATAATTGATCAGTCCCAGTCTCTCAGACATACCAAACTTGGTGATCATTGATTTCGCAATCGCTGTCGCCTGCTTGATATCCTGTGATGCACCTGTGGTAATATCATCAAAAATCTCTTCTTCTGCGACACGTCCTCCAAGAGATACTGTGATCTCCTGAATCATATGTCCCTTTGTATTGAACATATCATCTTTTTCCGGAAGCGGCATTGTATATCCGCCTGCTCCACCCGTTGGAATGATGGATACGCTGTATACCGGTCCTACATCCGGCAGCACATGGAACAGGATCGCATGCCCTGCTTCATGATACGCTGTGATCCTTCGCTCCTTCTCTGAAACGATCCGGCTTTTCTTCTCCGGTCCGATCCCGACTTTTACAAATGCATGACGAATATCAGACTGCTGGATAAATACCCGGTTCTCCTTCGCTGCAAGGATTGCAGCTTCATTGAGAAGGTTCTCAAGATCTGCTCCTGAAAATCCTGCCGTTGTCTGTGCGATCTGCTTCAGATCCACATCATCGCCAAGCGGCTTATTTCTTGCGTGTACTTTCAGGATTTCCTCTCTTCCGCCCACATCCGGTCTGCCGACAATGACATCCCGGTCAAATCTGCCCGGACGTAAGATCGCCGGATCAAGAATATCCTTCCGGTTCGTTGCCGCCATCACGATAATTCCTTCATTTACACCAAATCCATCCATCTCTACAAGGAGCTGGTTCAGTGTCTGCTCTCTCTCGTCATGACCACCGCCAAGACCGCTGCCGCGCCGTCTTGCGACCGCATCGATCTCATCAATAAACACGATACAGGGGGCATTCTTCTTCGCATCCTGGAACAGATCCCTGACACGGGATGCACCGACTCCGACAAACATCTCCACGAAATCAGAACCCGAAATGCTGAAGAACGGAACTCCTGCTTCTCCTGCCACTGCCTTTGCAAGCAGCGTCTTACCGGTTCCCGGAGGTCCCTCCAGCAGGACTCCCTTCGGGATTCTTGCTCCAAGCTGAGTATATTTTCTCGGTGCTTTCAGGAAATCAACGATCTCCTCAAGCTCCTCTTTCTCTTCTTTCAGACCTGCAACATCTGCAAATGTTACCTTGATCTCATTCTGCGTACTCATTCTGGCACGGCTCTTTCCAAAATTCATCGCTTTTGAATTTGTTCCGCCATTCTGACGGTTCATCAGCATAAAAAGTAAGAAAATACCGCATAAAGTAATCAATGACGGGAGAACTGCTGACATGATGATGGACTCTTTCGGAACATCCTCAAGACTGTACTTCACATCATTTTTCTGCAAAAGTTCTTCCACTTTACCCACATCCGAAACATTCAGGCTTCTTACAGACGAATCCTCCTTCAATGACAACGTCACCCGTCCGGTCGGCACAGCACTGTTCTGCCTGATATCTGCCGCCGTGACATTCCCTGCTTCTACTTCTTTTACAAAGGTAGAGTAGGAAATCTCCTGCTGGTGCATCTGCACCTTGTTCGCCATCCACAGGATGCCTCCTATAATGAGAACGAACAGCAGAATCGAGCCCCAGTTCACGCCTCTGTATTTCTTCTTGTTCTCCAAGGCTTATAACTCCTCCTTATTCTGCACCTTCCACAACTCCGATATACGGAAGGTTTCTATATTTCTGTGCGTAGTCCAGTCCATATCCGACTACAAACTCATCCGGAATCTCAAATCCCGTATAATCTACCTTTACATCCTTCACACGACGATCCGGTTTATCCAGAAGCGTGCAGAGATGAAGGCTTGCCGGCTTTCTTCTCTGAAGTACATCCATCAGATAATACAGCGTATTTCCTGAATCAATGATATCTTCTACGATCAGTACATCTTTTCCTTCGATGGACTCATCCAGATCCTTTGCAATACGCACTACACCGCTGGACTTTGTTCCGTCTCCGTAACTTCCCACGCACATAAAGTCCATGGAAACCGGTACTGTAATCCGCTTCGCCAGTTCACACATGAAAAAGACGCCGCCCTTCAGCACACAGATCAGATGAATCTGCTTTCCTTCATAATCCCTGCTGATCTGCTCTCCCAATGCTCTGATTCTCGCATCAACTTCTTCTTCCGGAACTAATACTTTTATACTCTCTGCCATGATCCTATTCCTCCACAATCTTTATCTTAAGAATTTTTGTTGTCTGATCCCCGATCTGATATGCCGCACTCATCCGCATACCCGGGATCCATACGATCTGTTCTTCTTCCGCGATCAGAAGCATCCTGTCCCTTTCTTCCTTTGGGACTTTCTCATTAATAAAATAAGACTTCAGCTTCTGCCGCTTTCCCCGGCTGTCAATCACCAGCTCATCACCGGGTCTTCTGTATCTTATACAGAGTCCGCTTTTTATTATATCATAGTCAAAGCATTTCGTGTAGCTTTTTTGTGGCAACTCTTTTCCTGAAACTGCTTCTTCTCTTCCACAGATCTCACAGCAGACTTTCTGCCCCGTTCCCGGGAAATACGTTTCCCCCGGAATCCTGAGTTCCACGCTCTGCCGCCCGGCACATTCTTTTTCCTGATCTTTTTCCTGATCCTTTTTCTGATTCGTTTTCTGATTCGTTTCCCAATCCTTATCTTCAAATCTTCGCCCGATCTCAACTCCGGCATAGGTTCTGACTGCCCGGAGCTGATATGGAAGATCCCTGCTTTTTCCGACCTGCCTGTTAAATAACCCTCTTACTGCTTCAATATGCACTGCTTCAATATCTTTCTGTGCTTCTGCCATTTCACAGATACACCGACGGATCAGAAGAGACTGTAAAACGCCCGGAAGCTCTGCGTATCCTGTTTCTTCGATCCTGAGTCCTTCTACAGAATCCACCGGATGTACCGTCTGCCGCCATGCCGCATCCGTCTGCAGATTCAGATACTCCCATATTTCTTCTGCCTGTAAACTTAGACTGTTGATATGCTCTACTGTCTGACGGTTGATTTCCTGTTCCATAACCGGAAGGATCTTGTGCCGGATTCGGTTGCGGGTATATTCATCTTCTTCATTCGTCTCATCAGTACAATATGAAATCTGCTCCTCTTCCAGCCACTCTTCGATCTCTTTCCGAGTCAGACAGAGCAACGGACGGATCCGCTTTCCGTAAACCGGACGAATCCCGCACATTCCCTGAAGTCCGCTTCCCCTCGCCAGATTCAGAAGTACTGTCTCTGCATTATCATTTTTATGATGTGCCGTCGCGATCTTATTCGCACCGGACTCCCTGCATACAGTCTCAAAAGCATTTCTCCGTACGATACGACCTGCTTCTTCAAGAGATTTTTTCCCATTTTTTGCAATTAATTCCACATTTTCATGAAAAATCCTGAAGGGAACATCTAACTTTCTGCACAGTTCTTCCACGTAAGCCTCATCCTGCTCTGCCGCTTCCGCTCTCAACTGATGGTTCACATGGCAGACGATCACCTCAAACCCAAGCTTTTTCCTCAGCTCGCAAAGCACAAAAAGCAGGCATACCGAATCTGCTCCACCCGATACACCTGTCACGATGCGGTCACCCCGCCCGATCATCTGATACTGTTCAATATACTGCTCGACTTTTTTTCTTTTTTTATCCATCATATGTAAACTATACCGAAATCCTTTTCAATTGTAAATCCCTGCCACTTAACTTTTCAGACTTTTCAGGCTTGCCATATCCCGACTGCAAGGACTGTCATATCATCCTCCGGTTCTCTTCCCGTCCAGTTCAAAACCTGCTGAAGAATATGATGTGCCAGCTCCTTCGGATTGCTGATGGCAGTGCCTTTGATGATCGTCTCAAGGAGCAGATCCTGTTCTCCCACCGGCAGTGCATCCATCACACCATCCGTTACCATAATGATAAAATCTCCATCTTCCAGTTGCCGACGCACCGAATCGATTTCTATAGAATTGATCACTCCGATTGGAAGACTGGTGGAATTTAAATGTTCCACTCCGGATTTGCTTCGGATAAATGTTGACGATGCTCCCGCTTTAATGATCTCACACTCCCCGCTGTACAGGTCAAAGATCGTCATGTCTACCGTCGAATAATGGATTTCCTCACGTCCCATCACCAGCGTTGTATTAATCATCTGGATTGCAGTCTTTTCTGGAAATCCCGCCTCCAGAAGTTCTTCTAAAAGCTCCACCACCAGAGTACTCTCCCTGCAGGCGGTCTCTCCTGAACCCATCCCATCAGAAAGTACCACGCCCTTTTTTCCGCCCGGCAGCTCCATCATGGCAAAATTATCGCCCGAAATGCTGTTGCACCCCTTGCCGATCCGGGCAACTCCCGGAATTGTATAATATGCCGGTCCTTCCCTGCAGATAACAGTCATATAATTCTGTCCGATCATCTGAGCACTGTCATTTTCTGCGACAAACCGTCGTCCTGTTGCGGCTGATACGCACCGCACCAGTTCCCGGACAGTCATTCTCTTTTTCTGCATCGCTCTCGCAGTCACATGAACCTCATATTTTCCTTCCCGGTTCATGAAAAACTGCGTATACAGAACCTTGACGCCACGCTTTTTCAATTGCCCGAAGATCCGCCGCTCCATCCGTTCATCTGTAAAAATACTTTCCTCCAGCTCCCTTGCACTGCTCTGAAGCATATTCGCAAAAGTATCCAGCTGGATCGCACATCCCTCTCTGCTTCTTGCGATCCGGTTGATCCAGATCATATTCTGTCTTGCATCGTGAAATCCTTCCAGCATTTCCCTGAGAAATCGCGGTGCCATGATGCAACGCTGCATTAGTTTCCGCTTGGTTTCTATATTCAGATCATTCCCGTAATGATCCACTGCAGACAGGACTTCATATCCCATCTGATAGGTATGGATAAAATTTTCTCCCCAGCACCATTCACATTTCTCACATTTTGAGCAGACTTTTTCTTTCAGACGACGAAACATCATCTCAATCTCCTCATCTGAAAAGGCCTGCTTTTTTTCTTCCAGCCCAAGAAATATCTGTGAAAGCTGCTTTACAGAATCCGCAAAACGTTCGATTTGTTCCACATAGGGACTATTATGCAATGTCTGCCCGTCGTTCATATCCTGTATTCTGCTCCTTCCTGTCAGATGATAAAAGCTCCGGGAGAACTTCTCTCCCGGAGCTGTCTTTTGTATCTCTCTATGTAACTGACTCTTTTATGCCTGTCTACTTGATCGGCTTGAAAATAATCTCATTCGGATCTACCAGGTGCAGCTTATCCTCTGCTGTCTCCCTGATATACTCATCTGTCTGAACATATGCCTCATATTCTTTAATCTCTTCTGAACGTGTCTCCTCGGCCTGAATCTGTGCCTGAAGCTCTGCTTCCTGTGCTTTATAAGCATTATTTCTGCTCCAGAGACTGACAGAGCCTGCTGTAACCATTCCGCCCAAAAGTACGATTACCAGCGTCGTCAGGACAATGCCCCTCTTATGCCAGCGAAGACTGCTGTTCTTACGGCTTTTCTGCCGTCTGTTCCTTACGTTCTTATTCTTTGCCATCCAAGATTCACCCTGCTTATAAATGATACTCCAAACTGCTGTGCTCCCTCAGATCCGAAAACCGCTTTCCCCTTCAGATTTTCGGACAACATAATTATTCTATCTATTTTTTTTAAACTTTTCAAGGCTTTTTCTCAGATTTAATACCATTTTTTTCAACAATATTTTTATACTTTTCCAAAACAACATTCCCAACAGGATTCCTGCTATAAAATACCATCGGATACTGCCATAAGTTGTCACATAAAGTTGACGGAAAAGGTAGATACTGACTGCGACAGAATAAAGAATATCTTCCACTCCGACCAGAAAATCCTGATGCCGGATGATCCGCCTGAACCATCGCAATACATCATAACCGGCCAGAACGGTCAGCCCGGAAAGCCCTGCATATAGAAAGATCATTGCCTCTGCTCCAAGTCCCGGCATCTTTTTCTCCTACCGGAACAGCCGGGACAGGAAATTTTCTCCTGCTTTCTCTGCCGGAGTGGAACTGGAATAAGCAATGCTGTCGATATTTCCCGACAGATCGACCTCTCCCTTTTCCACGCTGAGCCGATTTACATGCAGATCCGTTCCCTTGACCATCAACATTCCCTGCTCTGTTTCCAAAAGGATCTCATTGAGGTCAAAGGAAAGAACATCCAGAACCCCGGTCACCATACTCGTCTTCCGATTATTCACCACAAGCTTATGTGCTTTGGCGATCCTCTGCTCTTCCATCTGCGTACCTCCCTTTTTATGTCCAACACTCTGCACATCTGATATATATGACGGGTTGTACGCTTTTATGACTGTAAATTGAGAAGACCGCTTCAGATCGCAGTACACTTTCCGGTCTTCCAGACCAATGAAACCGGTTAAATATAACGGAACAGATCTTTTGCCTCTTCTTTCTTCGTTGTCTCCTGAAGATCGAGAACTTCCACTTTCACCGTTCTCGTTCCAAACTGGATCTCAATGACATCCCCCGGCTTTACCTTTACAGATGCTTTTGCAGTCTTTCCATTCACAAGGACTCTTCCTGCATCACATGCTTCATTTGCCACAGTTCTTCTTTTAATCAGCCGGGATACTTTTAAAAATTTGTCTAATCTCATCTTTTCTGATTCCTTTTAGTGTTTTTTCATTGTATAACTTCCATTGCTTGCCCGGAATGCATTCATGATATACCTCGCCCCACATACAAAGGACAGAACATATCCGATCGCCAGATCTGTATAATAATCACCTGCAAGACCTGTCTGATCCAGAATCTCTCCCAGATACTGGTAACTGTCAAAAAATGTGAATCCCTGATCTTTCAATGCATCATATGCATCCCAGCTCCATGCGATCCGGTTTCCAAAATAGATCATCACAACCATGATCACTGAGGAAATGACCACTCCCTTTTTATCAAGATGACCGCCAAGCATCTCATATCCTTTCATCGCACAGATTCCGATCACTGCTCCTGCGATTCCTGCAATATAGCCCAGCTTATAGATCAGAATCCACAGAATACATCCGATCAGAGAACCAAGTACCGCACCTACGATTCCTTCTGCCACACGGCTCTTCTTCGCCTTGACTTCCTGCTGGTTCTGCTGCAGATTCTGACCGATCTGCCCCGCACAATTTTCACAGACCAGATGATGCATTCCATTGATCTCATAATCTGAAACCGGTACATTCTCCGACTTACAGTACTCGCATCCGCTGGAATATCTTCCCATTGTCAGGTACTGGATCACCGGCATCACTGCCTCATTGATCGCTGCCGAACACTTTGAACCAAATGCAGGCATCTTCACATTCATCAGAAGTGCTGTCGGACTGATCTTCGCATCCAGAACACCTTTTACCTTCGTCTTATGTTCTGCAAGAAAAGCAGCCAGCTTCTGGTTATTCACATCGTCATCAGAATGGGCATTAATACAGATCTGATAGAATCCATTCATCTGGTTCACCATGATCTCATATCCTCTGTAACTTCCGCAGAGGCATTTTCCTTTATCTGCCAGTTTCCCCTCTAAGATCTGCACCCGTACTTTTTCCTTAAACATAACCCTTCTCCCTTCATATCTCATATAAAATGATGCTGCGTCGGTTTCCGGCGTCCTGTGCCTGTATAGCCACAGACTCCGGCTCATTGCCTACAGAAACAAAAAACAGACAGGCACTGCAACCATTTTCTTGCAAAAACCTGTCTGATCCGATTCATTTCATCCGCTCTTTCTGCAGAAGATTAGTTGATTGCATCCTTTAATGCTTTACCGGCTTTGAACTTCGGAGCTTTACATGCTGCGATCGTCATTGTCTCACCTGTCTGAGGATTTCTTCCCTCTCTTGCTGCTCTCTCGCTTACTTCAAATGTTCCGAATCCAACGAGCTGTACTTTATCTCCTGCCTTAAGCTGTTCAGCAACTACATCAACAAAAGCCTTCAGTGCTTTTTCTGAATCTTTCTTGGAAATCTCTGCTTTCTCTGCTACTGCTGCAATAAATTCTGTCTTGTTCATGGATTATTTCCTCCTTCATTGTACTTAAATACAATTTCATGCTTATTTTTTCAAAGGCCCCATGTCCACTCGTCCGTCCACATGGATGCACCCTTATGTACTGTTATAACGGTTCAGTCCTTATTTGTCAAGGAATTTCCGTTTATTCCACCTTTTTCAAATTACAGGTGTATCCCGAAAATAGTTTTCAGAAAATTCGTCTTTTCTTCTTCCTGACTCACCGCAAGTTCCAGCTTCTCTACACTTTTTTCAGGCAGCCATGCCTTATTCGACCTGCAATAACTGCCGGCAGTCTTCCAGAACTTCTCAGGATAGGCAAGCTGAAGTCCCAGATACTCCCATTCCTCCGGCTCCAGCCGGCGTTGTCTCTCATAAGCCCGGATGATCCCAATCCCCAGTTTCTGTTTCCAACGATATTTTTCCATTGCTTTTCTCAGAAAGTAATACAGATCCTGCACCTGGATTCCAATCCGCATATGTTCAAAATTGGTGATCGCAGTATCTCCCGGCAGGATCAGAATATTATGATAATTATAATCTCCATGCATCATCCGGTTTTCCGCAACATTTTTTTCATAAATCTGCATACAGCCTGACTGTTCCATCGCTGCGGTGATCGCACAGGCCTTCTCATACATCGCCTCAAAATGCTTCAGATACAATGCTTCAAACTCATTTTTTACAACCCTTTTTCTGATAAACGAACGGACTTTTTTCATTTCCCGGTTATGCCGCAGCATTTCATCCAGAGGACTGCGTGCAGCAGGCGGGCAGTCCTGCAGCTCCTCTTCCGGGAATCGTTGCTGTGGCACAGGCTCTTTCTCCTTCTTTTCTGAGACTGTTGCATTTTCTGAGACCGCTGTGTCTTCTGATCGCATTGCATACTTACAAAGCAGCGTTTCCATCTCCTCTTCTGTCGGTTCCTGCCACTTCAGATACGTATGCAGAATCCCCAGTTTCTCAGCAGCAAGCAGGAGTTCTTGTTCTTTTTTCATATCACATTCCCGCCCGGAGTACCATTTTTTCATCATATAGCGGGTTCCGTCTCTGGCTGCAACGATCAGCTTTCCATCCCTTGAAAAAACCGGTGCATCTACTTTTAATTTTCCCGTCTTCTCAAGCCGGTTCAATGTCAGATAAAGCAATGCCGCTCTTTTTTCAGAAGCAAGGGTTTCTTTCATCAAGAATACTTCTGTATCTGCATTGCCAATGCAAAAAAACGCACCCCTTGTCCGACGGGTGCTTTTAATCTCTATCTCGTACTGTTCCCGCACTTCCTGTTCATACTCTCTCATGACATCCCCCTGTTCCCGTGTGCGGACGCTCTTTTAACGCCCGCACCTCTATTCAAGTTCTTTCTAATCTATGAACAGGTTCTGCCAAGTATGCCTGAAAGCTGCGATTAACTTAGAGGTTCAATTTATTTTTTACATATGCACAAAGGATTTCCTTATCGTTCCTTGCCGGATCATCCAGCACATATTCCAGCAATTCACTGAGCATACTGCCCAGCTCACGCCCCGGCTTCATTCCGAGATCCATCAGTTCACGTCCTCCGACCGCAAGCTGTCTGAGCGTCACGCACTCCTGCTTCCTTATGATCTCCTGATACAACTGACGCATTTCTACGATATTTTCAATCTTTTCCCTTTTCTGATACGGACTTTGTGCCTTTACATCCGCAAGACGCACCGCCAGATAATACGGGAACAGCTCCACACCGATCCGGTTCATAGCTCTCCGCACATTCTTTGGTGTTGCCTCCGCCCGGTAATCATGATAGCAGACCAGCTTCGTAACGGTTCGGATTGTCTCATTGTCAAACTTCAGTCTGTGCATGATACTCCTTGCCAGCTCCTCACTGACCAGTGCATGTCCACGGAAATGATCCCGACCATTTTCATCGGTGGTCTTCATCATCGGTTTTCCCATATCATGGAACAGCATCGTAAGCCGGAGGATCTTGTCACGCTTCACATTTTTCAATGCCCTCAGTGTATGCTCTGCCACATCATATTTATGGTGCGGTGTATTCTGTGCCACACCCTCCATTGCATCCCACTCCGGCAGAATCACCTTCGTCAGTCCCAGTTCGTATGCATCACGGATCCGCTCCGGGTGAGGCGATACCAAAAGTTTCACCAGCTCCGCCTGAATCCTTTCCGCACTGATATTCTGCAGATTCGGAGCAAGTTTGCGGATGGCATCCGCTGTAGCCGGCTCGATCGGGAAATTCAACTGTGCCGAAAAACGTACCGCACGAAGAATCCTCAGTGCATCTTCCGAAAAGCGCTCCTCAGGATCTCCCACACACCGGATCAGATGATGGTTCAGATCCTGCATTCCGCCAAATGCATCCACCAGGCGCACCTGATCATTGTACGCCATGGCATTGATCGTAAAATCTCTTCTCCTCAGATCCTCTTCCAGCCGGTTGGTAAACTGTACCTCCTTTGGATGCCTGCTGTCCTCATAAGCACCATCGATCCTGTAGGTCGTCACCTCAAAGCTGTCCTTACCGAAAAGGACCGTAACCGTTCCATGCTCGATCCCTGTATCAATCGTCCGGCGGAACAGCTTTTTTATCTCTTCCGGCTTTGCCGAAGTCGTAATATCCCAGTCCTGTGGTCTTCTTGCAAGGATCGAATCTCTCACGCAGCCCCCCACCGCAAATGCCTCATACCCATGAAGCTGCAGATTATTGATTATAAATAAAACTTTTTTTGGCAGTTCTATTTTCATGTATCTATCTTCCTTCCTGAAAACGTCAGCATCTTCTCAAAAATTCCATTTCTCTTCTCTGACAGCTTAATATTATAACTTGTCTTTCCTGCTGACTCAACCATTTTAGTACAGATTGCAGTCTTTTATCATCATAAAATGCAAAGGTTTCATCCAGGATCACCGGAAGTTCTTCCTCCTGAAGCATTTCGGCTGCCGCCATCCTCAGGGCAAAATAAATCTGCTCCACCGTTCCTCGACTCAGCCGGTATGCCGGAATCCGCCTCGTTCCGTCCCATACAGAAATTTCCAATCTGTCACTGATATTGACTCCCGGATATTTTCCCTCCGTAATTTCAAAAAAAATCTCAGAGACTCTCCGGTTCAGTCCCGCTGCTGTCCGCTCTCCAAGATGCTCTGCCGCCTTTTTCATCGTCTCCTCTGCCAGTTCCAGTGCCTCTCTCCGCTCATAGAGTCTTTCCTCTGCTTCATCTGGCTGCAGTTCTCTTTGCTGCTCTTTCAGATTCTCGTACCGGAGCTTCTTTTCTTTCCACTCTTCCCGGATCTGCTCCTGCTGCCACTGAAGCTTTTGCTCCTCAGGATTGTTCTGCGTCTTCTCTTTTTCCTGCACTGTGCGGATTTGGCCGGATTTTTTTGTTTCTTTTATTATTTTTGTCTGTCCTGCCTGGTTACGGATTCCCACAACAAACAGCACACAGCCCGCGATCACTAAGAGTACTGCCAACAGTACAAACGCTGAAGACCGCTCCAAAAGTACGTCAACTCCGGATTTATCTCTTAAAAATATCCCCCACAAAAGCCCTGCCAGTCCGGCAATGATTCCTAAAAAGCCACCAATAATCATTCCACGGCTGTTCTCTTCCGGTTGTTCAGAAGGAGCTTCCGCTTCGCCCGGATGTAAATTTATTTCTTTTGAATCATTTTCCTTCTGCTTTTGTTGCAGTATGCAGATTTTTTGCTGATTTTCTTCATACTGTGCCTGAAACTTTCTCATATCTTTTTCCAGATAGGTACATTCCTGCTCCATGGAAAGATACTTTTTTTCCCTCTGTTCCCTTGCAGATCTGCACTGTTGCTCTACTGCTTTTTTCCGTTCTTTCAGATCTGAAATCGCACCGCTTAAATCCAGTTCCCCGCCACCGGTCTCATAATAATTTGCCGCATAATTTTTCAGACTTTCTGCCAGTTCCTGTCCCGGTCTGCTCTGAAACTGTCCGATCGAAACTGTATTGTCATACATCCCCGGAGTGATCCCTCCCAGCAACATATCCAGATCCCCATGCTCTACCGAAAGCTCTTCCCCATCATCTTCACAGACCAGCGAAACCTGCCTTGAGATCCGGTCAAAACTCCGTTCCAGCCGGAAATTCCTGTTACCACAGCGAAACCGCATTACTCCGGCATAATAATTCGGATTTTCCCACGGCTGGTACTTACTGAAATCATCCTTTACCGCAGCTTTTCCTCTTCCCCGCTCCATTCCGAACAGCATCGCCTTGATAAATGCCTGCAATGTAGATTTTCCATACTCATTTTCTCCGTAGATGACCTGAACACCATCCTTGATATAGAAATGCTGCTCTGAAAATCTGCCAAAATTTTTGATATATAATTCCGTTATCTTCATTTTCCGTCACCCCTTATTCTTAAGGAGTACTTCAACTCCCTCATACAATGCCTGATACTCTATGCTGTCCTTTTCGCAGTTTTCAAACCGACGGATATACTCTCCCAGCAGATTCCCGTCATTTTCCTGCAACAGTTCTTCCAGATCATACTGAGGAGCAGTCTCATCGATCACTTCCAGAAGATTCCCGTCCCGATCCATTCGTTCTGTATCAAACCGCAGATCCGGATCCCGATATCCCGTAAGAATGATCTTATACATATTTTCTGCTCCATAGTCCTTCACGGCCTCCAGGATCTTTTTCCGCACGCTCCCCGTTGTATCTTCCGTATTAACCGGAACTTCCAGATGAATATAGGATCTCATTGCACACGGAATCCACTGCGTATGAACCCCGGCTTCCGTAATCTCTCCTTTTACATAGCCGTGCGGTCCTACATCATTCCGGTCAATGGGTTCTAACGCTCCCGCATAAATGATCCGGTCTTTCACCAGTGCCTGAGGTTTGTGGATATGTCCCAGTGCAATATAATCAAATCCTGACTCTTCCAGCTTTTTCACCCGAAACGGACAATGCTTCTCATCTCCACCATGTGCAAGAAGGATCTCATACTTCTGAATTTCTCCCGCAAATGCCGATTCATACAGAGGTTCTCTGATCTCTCTGCTGTGATAACTCAGACCGTACACTGCCGTCCTCAGCTCCGGGAACTCCACATATTCCAGTTCCCGTCCAAATAAAGGGACTACATTCTCATTCCACTGAAACGTTCTGTAATAAGAATCCTTTCTTATATAATCGTGGTTGCCGGCGATCAGGACTACTTTTGTATGCGTCAGCTCTGCAAAATAATAATTCAGCTCTTTTAACTCCCTGCGAAGCGGCTGCCCGTGAAAAATATCTCCTGCGATCAGCAGAAGGTCTGTCTGCTCTTCCTCGCAAACCTCAAGAACCGACTGTAGTGTCTCCCACAATTCCTGTGACCGGTTCTGACTGTATACTCTGCCCGCATCCGGCTCTGCACCAAGATGAAGGTCTGCTATATGAATAAATTTCATTTCCAATTCTCCTGCTTTCGTAATCTGATACTCTATACTATAAGGCATTTTCTGAGCTTTTGGCAATCAAAAAAACAGACCACCATCTCTCACACACAGAAATGTGCATCAGACGGCAGTCTGTCCTTATTTATAAACTCAGAAAGATCCCTTCATATTACAGTTCACAGTTATTTACAGTTCTCGGGAACGGGATCACGTCACGGATATTCGACATTCCTGTCAGATACATTACGCAACGCTCAAATCCAAGTCCGAAACCTGCATGTCTTGTAGAACCATATTTTCTAAGATCAAGGTAGAAACCATAATCTTCCTCTTTCAGACCCAGTTCCTGCATTCTTGCAAGAAGCTTTTCATAGTCATCCTCTCTCTGGCTTCCTCCAATGATCTCACCGATTCCCGGAACAAGACAGTCAACAGCGGCAACCGTCTTTCCGTCCTCATTTAGTTTCATATAGAACGCTTTGATCTCCTTCGGATAATCCGTTACAAAGACCGGCTTCTTATAAATCTCTTCCGTCAGATAACGCTCATGCTCTGTCTGAAGATCGCATCCCCATGAAACCTTATAGTCAAACTTGTCATTATTTTTCTCAAGAATCTCAATTGCCTCTGTATAAGTCACACGTGCAAAGTCAGAACTTACTACATTATGAAGTCTGTCCAGAAGTCCTTTATCTACAAAAGAATTAAAGAAGTTCATCTCTTCCGGTGCATTCTCAAGCACATAGTTGATGACATATTTCAGCATGGCCTCTGCCAGCTCCATATTATCTTCCAGATCTGCAAATGCAATCTCCGGCTCGATCATCCAAAACTCGGCTGCATGTCTTGTCGTATTGGAATTTTCGGCACGGAATGTCGGTCCAAATGTATAGATGCTACGGAATGCCTGTGCATAGGTCTCTCCATTGAGCTGTCCACTTACAGTAAGGCTTGTCTCTTTTCCAAAGAAATCCTGTGTATAGTCCACTGTTCCATCTTCATTCTTCGGAATATTTTCCATATCCATCGTGGTTACACGGAACATCTCTCCAGCACCTTCACAGTCACTTCCTGTGATCAGCGGAGTATGCACATATACAAAGCCTCTCTCCTGGAAAAACTTATGGATTGCATACGCTGCGAGTGAGCGTACTCTGAATACAGCCTGAAATGTATTCGTTCTCGGACGCAGATGAGAGATCGTTCTCAGATACTCAAAACTGTGACGCTTCTTCTGGAGCGGATAGTCCGGGGCACTTGTACCCTCTACTACAACTTCATCTGCCTGAATCTCGAACGGCTGCTTTGCCTGCGGTGTCGCTACGAGCGTTCCCTTTACGACTACTGCCGCACCTACATTTAATTTGGAAATCTCTGCAAAATTTTCCATCTTATCGTGATATACTACCTGAAGCGTCTCAAAATAAGATCCATCATTTAACACAATAAATCCAAATGTCTTAGAATCACGAATACTTCGGATCCAGCCCCCAACTGTCACCTGCTTGTCCAGATATTCTTCTCTGTTCTTAAATAACTCACGAATTGTTGTCAGTTCCATACCATTAAAACTCCTTCAAAAAATAGTCTGCCAGACGCCGTACCTCTCATACTGCGATGGTTCTCTCATTCTGCTGTCCTTCTCTTCTTTGGACAGCCTTGCAAATAATTATAACACTCTTATCCTCAGGAGTAAATATAATGTTGGGGCAAAAACCACCTGCCCTGATACCAGTAATAAAAATACTCTACTTCCAGTCCTTTCTTCTAAACCTAAAAAAGACTCCACTCTCACGAATGGAGTCTCAAAACATTTGAACTCAATCTTTTATAACTCGCATACAATATCTAATTATCTATTGTACTTTTTCTTCTTATTTATGACCATCGAGCCACCACTGACAACCAACAGAGCCATCCACAAAGCAAGATTTGCTGTATCGCTGGTCTTTGGACTCTTAGCAGACTTTCCGGCTTTGATGCTGCTGCCGTTCGTTGTTGTATTTGGCTTCGTATTTCCTGGCTTTGTATCACTCGATTTTGTATCTCCAGGTTTTGTATCTCCAGGTTTTGTATCTCTCGGTTTTGTATCTCTCGGTTTTGTATCTCCAGGTTTTGTATCTCCAGGTTTTGTATCTCCGTTGTTATCTTTAGCTTTTTCCCAAACAGCTACATAAGTCACATTTCCCGTTACTGTTGCTGCGACTTCCGGATTCCAGCCTTTGAATACATAACCTGTCCTTTCCGGTGTTCCTTCAAATGCCGGTGTCGCCACTCCTGACAGAAGATTTCCGTATACCTGATCCACAAAGATTTCTTCTCCGTCTACTCCGTCCGTATACGTAACCGTATATTTCGTTTCTTCATTATCTGCGATACCATTATTATTCTTATCCTCTCCCCATGTCGCTACATAGGTCGCATTTCCCGTTACTGTTGCTGCGACTTCCGGATTCCAGCCTTTGAATACATAACCTGTCCTTTCCGGTGTTCCTTCA
>NZ_CAKRGI010000008.1 GCF_934330165.1 uncultured Mediterraneibacter sp. | reverse complement strand
AAAGCGGGTCCTGCACTGCGATGCAGCAACAAGTGCGGATATGGACGCTCTTCTGTCAAAAAAACTTCCTGCTGCCGGAATATATGTTTTTCAACAAATACAAATTTTTCCACTCTTGACATCTTATGATAAAATAGAACTAATAACTCTTTACATCTCGAGAAATTTTTATTAAGAACAGGAGGCTTTTTATGTCAGGACATATTCTTCCCCACAACCACGGTGAATCTATGAATACCGAACATATTCTTCATGCAATCTCTCAGACAGATAATTTTCAGACTGTTGCAGAATCTTTTAAAATTCTTGGAGATCCGACCCGTATCCGTATTTTCTGGATGCTCTGCCACTGCGAAGAATGTGTCATTAACATTTCCGCTATGATGGATATGAGCAGTCCTGCTGTCTCCCATCATTTGCGTCAGCTTAAAAGTGCCGGACTGATCGTCAGCCGGCGTGAGGGAAAAGAAGTGTATTATAAAGCAGCCGACACGGAACAGAGCCGACTGCTGCATATTATGATCGAACAAGTATTAAAAATTACCTGTCCGGGGAACTGATCGCAGTCCCCGGATTTTCCATTTTTATTACTTTTCAGTCTGTATTTTAAAGTCCATCCGGTCTTTCTGCCTCATAGGATGACCAGTCTGATGTATCGGATGCACCTGATACATCACCATCTGTATCATAAGATTCTACCGTGATCGCATATTTTCCTGTTCCCTGAACATAAACTGTTCCGTCACTTCCTTTGACCGTCACAGTGTTTCCATCTGCATCTTTGATCGTACCGGCACAGGACAATTTACTCAGGGTGCTGTCTCCTGTTACGATCCATTCGGACCCTTTTTCAATATACAAATTGCAGTATCCATCTCCGCCTTCTCCTGCATAAGTTTCATCATCTGTTACCGCACCTGTCAAGATGCTTCCACCTGTCATATAGAAATCCAGCTGACTGATACTATCCCAGATAATATCTCCTTCCATGGTCTGATCTACTGCTGTAAATAAGCAGTCTGCCCCATTTTTTCCGGTTGTTCCCCAGCCACGCTGATTATTATTTCCTGTACAGCATAAGAAAAATTCACTGTCTTCTGCTGATGTGATATCTACATTGGAAAGTGTGATCGTTGACTCGGTATTGGTCGTATAGAACATACCTCCGTTTTTCGCTGTCAGACTTCCGCCATCCATCTCAAAGGTACTGTTACCTTCTTCTGAATCACCGGACATGCTCTGATAAAGAATTACATTCCACGTACAGTCATTTTGCTCATCGTCTTTCATATTTCCAGTCAGATCACTGTTAAATAAATGAATCGAATTGAATCCTTCAATACAGATTGCTTCTGAACCCGTTGCCGTCAGACTCGCATCATTGACTGCAATATCTGCTGTACTGTAAATTGCAGGGGAACCTTTTCCATTGGATGTATAATTTCCACCATCTACAACCATCGTGCCTGATCCCCGGTCACTACGGATTGCTGCTGAAGATTCTCCTGAAGTTTCCACATCCAGATTCCATGCATAAAGTGTTCCGCCACCGGCTACGTGGATTCCTCCTGATGTATCCTGCTTTGTTGTAATCTTAGTATCTGCTGCATATGTGATTCCATCTCCATAGGAAAAGATACCCGCTCCACCGGCTGCATCGGTTGTGATCGTGCTGTCACTGATATACGTTGTTCCATCCGTCGTCAGCAAGGCCGCTCCCACACCATAAAAACTGGAATTATCACCACCGGTACTGTCATCTGAATCTCGTGTGATCGTCTGATGCTTCAGTGTAGCTTCTGCTCCCTCATAAACATGAATGGCATTTTCATCTGTTCCGGTCGATTCTACTTGATCGCCGTCTTTTTCTGTATCTTCTGTAATGTCTTCTACTGCGTCATAGCTTTCCACACCGTCCAACTGCATCTGGTTACTCGAAAATACTACGATTGCCGATACATTTCCATCCTCATCATAAGTAATTGATACCGTATCACCTTCTGAGATATCATCCAACGAAATAGTTTCTTCCTGTGTTTCTCCTCCCGAGCCTCCATTTCCCATATCCCCGTCCGGTTTTGCCGGTGGCTCGCTGCCAGTTTCTCCACTGTTTCCGTCGCTCTCGCCTGACGGTTTCTCCGTGACTTCGCTACTACTGTCTCCACTGTTTCCATCACTTTCTCCTGACGGCTTCTCCGGGGCTTCGCTACTACTGTCTCCACTGTTTCCATCCTTCTCACCTGACGGTTTCTCCGGGACTTCACCGTTATCTCCCGACGGTGCTTCTCCACCCGGCATACCTCCCGGTCCACCACCTAACTGACGCGTGATCGTTGTATCATCACTGACTGAGATCGTCTTTTCTTCTCCGATCAGGGATTTCACTGCATCCGACATTTCTTCATTTTCTGATGTGTCCGAATTATTTTCTGATGTGTCCGAATTATCTTCTGCTGCATCCGCATTGTCTGTTCCGTTGGAATCCGGTTCTTTTGGTGCTTCCATCATACTGGTATTCTTCTCCGTCACTTCAATTGTAATTGAATTATCAGCTACTTCACTGACCTCACCATAAATTGTTTCTCCTGCCAGACTTGTATCTGCTGTCGATGCTGTCTTCTTTTCGCTACAGCCTCCCAACACCATTGCTCCTATTGTTATTCCTAATATCACTGATGCGTATCTTCTTTTCATAGATTGTCGCCTTCCTTTCTTTTTTGTATGCTTAAAGTATAGACATACAACCTAAAATGAACTTTAAAATATTACCAAAGTTTGTGAAAAAAATGTGACCCTGTCTATTTTTGACAAGGTCACTTTTTTATTTCGTTTCTGTTTAATTTGAGGGATCTTTCTATTTATTTTCGGCTTTTTCCTGATTTCACTGTATTTCCTGCCACCCATAAAATACTTCCTGCTACGATACAGAAATCTCCTATATTATATGTCAGTCGGTCGAACTTTTTATTTTTCTGCCTGATTCCGATATAATCTACCACATAGCCTCTTCGGAATCTGTCCCATGTATTACTCCACGCACCCGCAGCAGTCAGAGTCAGCCCAAGCTTTTCCAGTATTCTTCCTTTGTCTGCCACGACAACAGCTCCTGCTCCGGTTACCACAGCTGTCACTGCAAGGGAAAGGTTTCTTACTTCTTCCGGACATTCTGACAAAAGTTCAAATCCTACACCCTGGTTATGCACTCTCCGAAACACGATCCTTTCGGTCAGCTTTTTCTCTGTTCCCGGCTGCAAATTCTCTTCTGCATAATTTTTCAGACTTTCATCTAACAGAAATATTCCTGCACCGACAAGCGGTAAAAGAACTTTTTTCATCACCGGATCCTACTCCCTTACAAGAACTTTTACGATTTCTCCAAGATACATCGTATGATAATCTTTCTGAGGATACCATTTTGCATCCGGTCCATCTACCGTGAAAAATTCCGGCTTCATTGGCTGTGCATACAATTTTCTGCATACAAATACCAGATCCGCCTCCTCATATGTTGTTGTTCCTTCCACATAATACGGTGTCAGTCCCGCCTCTTTATCTTTATCACAGTCACGCCCCGATTTTGTACCGCACAGGTTCAACGCTTTTCTGTACTCTTCTTGAAAGAAGGAAAGTGTATACATATCCTCTGCATCCACAAATTCTTTCGTGTATCTCTGAGGACGGATATATGCGGTAGCCACATTCATTCCCCACATAATACCAACGCCACCCCAACTTGCAGTCATCGTATTGTGCTTTTCTTCATTTCCCGCCGTGATCAGCATCCATTCTTTTCCAATCTTTGTAAAAGGATTAAATGTAAGGTCTTCAATCTTTACTTCTTTCAGTGCCATTTTATTTCCTCCTTGCAAGACAGCGTTACTGTCCATAACCTCTGTGACCAGTAACGCTGTTCTTTCTATTTTAATATTCTTTCTATTATTTTACAATCACTCTGCGGAAATTTTTCTTTCCCTTTTTCACGATCTTTCCTTCGCCTTCAAAGTCAGCCGGAACATACGCTGTCGCAATATCTGTGATCTTCTCTCCATCCACAGATACACCGCCCTGGGTCACAGCACGTCTTGCTTCAGATCTGGATGATGCCTGTCCGCCTTTTACAAGAACTGCAAGGATATCAATCTTTCCATCCTGAAAATCTCCCTCTTCCAATTCCGTTGTCGGCATATTATCAGCATTTCCCTGACTGAACAATGCTCTTGCACTTTCCTGTGCTTTCTTTGCTTCTTCTTCACCGTGAACCAGCTTTGTCAGTTCATATGCAAGAATCTCTTTTGCAGTATTAAGCTGTGCACCTTCCCATGCATCCATCTTATCAATCTCTTCCAGTGGAAGGAAGGTCAGCATGCGGATACATTTCAGTACATCTGCATCTCCGACATTTCTCCAGTACTGATAGAAATCAAACGGAGAAGTCTTCTCCGGATCAAGCCACACTGCACCTGACTGGGTCTTTCCCATCTTCTTTCCTTCTGAGTTCAGAAGCAGCGTGATCGTCATTGCACTTGCATCTTTTCCAAGCTTACGACGGATCAGCTCTGTACCTGCCAGCATATTGCTCCACTGGTCATCTCCGCCAAACTCCAGATTACAGCCATAATTCTGGAACAGTTCGTAGAAATCATATGCCTGCATGATCATGTAGTTAAACTCAAGGAAACTGAGTCCTTTTTCCATTCTCTGTTTATAACACTCTGCGGTCAGCATTCTGTTGACTGAGAAATGCGGTCCGATCTCCCGGAGCACTTCAATATAGTTCAGATCAAGCAGCCAGTCTGCATTATTCACCATCAGTGCTTTTCCCTCTGAAAAATCAATAAAGCGGCTCATCTGCTTCTTAAAGCAGTCACAGTTATGCTGGATCTGCTCCGGTGTCATCATACTTCTCATATCAGATCTTCCTGAAGGATCTCCAATATAACCTGTACCTCCTCCGATCAGTGCGATCGGTTTATTTCCAGCCTCCTGAAGACGCTTCATCAGACATAATGCCATAAAGTGTCCTACATGAAGACTGTCCGCTGTCGGATCAAATCCGATATAAAATGTCGCCTTTCCGTTGTTCACCAAATCCCGGATACGCTCCTCATCTGTTACCTGTGCGATCAGGCCTCTTGCCTGAAGTTCTTCATAAATTCCCATGATCTTTTCTCCTCTTAAAGACTATAAAAAACGCCCTTACTGCATCTCGCAATAAGGACGAATCTCTCGTGGTACCACCTTAATTCGCTGACCTTTCTCTGTCAGCCTCTTTTGTGCTATAACGTGCAAACTCCGTCGCAGCCTACTCTCCTGTCTGCACTTATCTTTTCCTCAAAATACAGTGGATTTCAATGCGAAGCTCCAAGATGTATTCGCTGACAGTCTTCCATGTGCCTCTCATCAGCCGGCAACTTTCTGTATATCCCTCTGTCCGCTACTTCTTCTCTTCACAGCCTTCTTTTATTACCTGATTATATTCGGACATTCCCCTGTCCATTCCTTTCAGATATTAGACTATCTCATCCCTTTTGTCAAGAGTGGAAATATTCTTTAAGACTTTCACAGCCTCCCGGACTGCTTCTTCGTCTGTCTGCCAGATTTCAAATTCACTCATACCAGGCATCCCCATTGGAACTCCTTGCCTTCTAAACTCCATTCTGCTTTCTTTCACAATCTTTCCTGACATATGAAATGTTTTCAGTCCGGCATATTCACTCAGCTTGCTGATCACCCCCGGATTGATTCCTGCTCCTGCAAGGATTTCGATCCTGCCTTTCGCTCTTTCTTCCAGCTCTTTCAACATTTCTCTTCCATTCCATGCAGAATCTTTCTGTCCGCTGGTCAGGATCGTATCGATTCCAAGGCTGACACATTGTTCCAGCGTTTCATATGGATCTTTACATACATCAAAGGCCCGGTGCATCGTCACTTTCATATCTCCTGAAATCCTGACCAGCTCTTCCATCTGCTCTACATTCATTGTCCCATCCGGTCTTAAAATTCCGATCACAACTCCGTCCGCTCCGAATTCCCGGTACATCTGAACCTCTTCTTTCAACATTTCAAACTCATATTCATCATAACAGAAATCACCGAATCTCGGACGCAGAAGAGTCCTGATCTCCAGGTCTGTATTTGCCCGTACACCTTTAAATAATGCAGGATCCGGTGACAGCCCTCCGATCACCAGACCGGAACAAAGCTCAATCCGCTTCGCTCCGCCTTTTTGTGCTGCTACCGCTGATGCTACACTGTCAGTACAGATTTCCAAAGTATATTTCATCACATTTCCCTCTTTCTGCTTTTACATTTTCAGCTTTTCTTATTCTCACTGCTTTATCCACATTTTACATCAATTTCCCTTCCTTTTTCCACCCCGGTCTTTTCTTTTTCTTCCAATTATATAGAAAAGCCGGGTGCACAGCCAAATTCTTCAGCCATGCCCCCGGTCATTAAAAGGGATTACTTATTCAATTTTATACGTTCTTATTTGCAGAGTTTCTTGAACTCATCAGCTACGAACTGTACTTTCATTCCAACGATTACCTGAACTGCAGTTTTGGAAGGACGGATAACACCTGCTACTCCGGCAGATTTAATCTTCTTCTCATCAACCTTAGTATAATCGTTGATTTCAAGACGAAGTCTTGTAATGCAGTTATCGATAGACTTAACGTTCTCTTTTCCGCCAACACCTTCAAGAATGATCTTAGCTACTTCTGTGAAGTCATCGTTAGAAAGAACTGCTGACTTCTCAGCTTCGTTGTCATCATCATCCTCACGACCAGGTGTCTTCAGGTCGAATTTCACGATTGCGAAACGGAATACTACATAGAATACTACGAATGCTGCAATACCAAGCGGAATGATCAGCCATGTCTTAGCTGCTGCCGGAAGGGAAGCAGAGAAGACCAGGTCAGTCAGACCAGCTGAGAAACTGAATCCGGCACGGAATCCAAGCAGAACTGTAACTACTGTAAAGATACCATAGAGTAATGCATATACAAGGTACAGTGCCGGTGCAAGGAACATGAAACCGAACTCAAATGGCTCTGTAACACCGCAGACAAATGCTGCGATTGCTGCTGAAGATACAAGACCGATTGCTGCTTTCTTCTTGTTGCTCTTAGCTGTATGTACCATTGCAAGAGCTGCTCCCGGGATACCGAACATCATACATGGGAAGAATCCTGACATGTACATTCCAAGGCTCCATGATACATCAGCAGATGTCTCTCCAGCCCAGAAGTGAGACAGGTCTCCAAGTCCGATTGTATCGAACCAGAATACGTTGTTCAGTGCGTGATGCAGACCGAATGGGATCAGCAGTCTGTTAAAGAATGCATAGATACCAGCTCCAACTACTCCAAGTCCTGCGATACCATTTCCAAGTGCAACCAGTGCTCCGAAAAGTACAGGCCATACAAAGAGAAGAACTGCAGATGCAATGATGGAAACCAGTCCGGCTATGATTGCTACGCAACGCTTTCCACTGAAGAATGACAGCCAGTCAGGAAGTTTCGCACTCTTAAATTTGTTATAGCAAAGAGCTCCGATGATACCTGCAAGGATACCGATGAACGGGTTCTCGATCTTGCTGAATGCGATAAAGTTTGTAGTTCCCTCTTCCAGTGTCTTAATAACTGAAACTGTTCCTGTAGACAGAAGGTTTGTGATCATCAGCCAGGAAGCAAGAGCTGCAACACCAGCTGTACCATCATTATCATCTGCCATACCAACACCAACACCAATTGCAAAAAGAATTGCCATATGGTCAATCAGGGCACCACCTGCTTTAACAAGAAAGAACCCAATCTGCTCAAGAATACCTGTGATGTCACCACCCTGCATTGTAGCCGGGCAGAGTGCATATCCGATACCCATAAGGATACCACAGATAGGAAGACAAGCAACAGGCAGCATAAGAGCTTTACCTAATTTCTGTAAAAATTTCATAATTTTCCTCCTTCTCAAAATCTCTCATTGCTGAATCCCTTTTATCTATTTTAACCGGTCATGATTCCGGTCAAAATCTAAGTTGTATGCTGCTTTCAGGCAACAGCCACGCCTATTTTTCGATAATGACTGCGTCATCTCCGGCTTCTACCTCTTTACCGGTCACGCCCTCTACTGATGCATAATCCATTGTATTGCAGACAAGCATCGGAGTGATCGTATCATATCCTGCAGCCTTTACCTTATCAAGATCAACCTCTAAGAGAAGATCTCCCTTCTTAACCTTGTCTCCTGCTTTTACGTGACCTGTAAATCCCTCTCCGTTCATCTTGACTGTATCAAGACCTACATGGATCAGAATCTCTGTCCCTTCTTCAGATACAAGGCTGACTGCATGGAGTGTATCAAATACCATACCGATCTCGCCATCTGCCGGAGCATAAATCTTTCCTTCTGCCGGAATGACTGCCATTCCTTTTCCAAGCATCTCCTCTGCAAAAGTCGGATCATTGACCTCTGAAAGAGGTACTGCCTTTCCCTTTACCGGAGCTCCGAGAATCATTTTATTATCCTTTTTCTTAAAAAGTCCACCAAACATTTACATTTCCTCCTGCTTTTTATCTTCTATCTTTTATATTGATTGCACTTTTATTCTTCTGCCATCGTAATCCTTCGTATGTGGATTGCAAGATACATCACTTCTTCACCGGATAACCTGCACTCTGCGGTCTTTTCTATATAATCCGCTACTTTCTTACTGCAGGCAAATTCTTTCGGATACTTTTGGCTGATCATGTACGCCAGATCACTTTCTTCGTCCGGCAGAAGCTCTTTCCTGTAAACTCTCTGAAGCAGAAATTTCATATGAGTAATAAACCGCTCATAATGAAGCGTCCCTTCATCCAGCTTGATACCAAGCTCCCTCGTCACGATCTCCAGAATTTCCTTCATCTGATTCGGGAAACGCAAAGCATCTCTGATATTCGTTCCATACTCTGCATTCACAAAATGAAGTGCAATAAACCCTGCCTCGTCCTCCGGCAATTCTACCTTCAGACGCTCTTTGATCTGGGCAACCGCATATTTTCCTAGCTCATACTCCTGCGGATAAAACCTCTTGATCTCCCACAACAGTGCATTTTCAAGGTTGATCCCCTTTGCACATCTCGCAATCGCAAAATTAATATGATCCGTAAGCGTCACATAAATGCTCTGATTCAGCTTCAGCTTCAATGCACCTTTTGCATAAGAAATAATATCACTCGAGATCTTTGCATGCTCCAATGGAACTCCGGCAAGCAGCTCTTTAAACTGATCTGCCACGCTTCCGCTTTCGATCCTGAAAATCTTTTCTATCTTATCTTCAGGGATCTTTGCTCCCGGTCTATTTCCAAAACCGATCCCACGTCCCATAACTACGACTTCTCTTCCTGTCTCATCAAAAGCTGAAACAATATTATTATTGATCACTTTTTCTATCGTCATACAATCGACCTTCCAAAATAACGTACCGGCTTCGACACGCTTTCATGTCTTACTGTTCCTTCTGCTAAATGCAGCTCTTTCACCAGAAATCTTCCTGTGAAAATAAAAACCAGACCAACTGAACATACATCATCACCGTATGCTCATTGAATCTGGTTTTGCCTGCCTTACAGTAACAATCCGTTGACTTATTTCGTAATCTCAGTCTATCAAAAATCACCAAAAAAGTCAACCGATTATTTTATTTTCTATTTATACTATTTATATTTTTTTAATAAACGCTCTCATTTAGTTGTAATTTTTCTACAATTCACACTAAATTATGCTGAAAATTATCGTGGCAGCTTTGACAATGCAGCTTTATCAGCAACGATCGTCACATCTCTGTGGAGCTGAAGGATAGATGCCGGAACTTCCGGTGTAACTGGACCGAAAAATGCCTTTGCAACGATATCTGCCTTTTCTTCTCCATTAACAACCAGAAGGATCTTCTTTGCTTTCATGATCGTTCCGATTCCCATTGTATATGCCTGTCTCGGTACATCATCTGCAGATTCAAAGAAACGCTTATTCGCCTCGATCGTGCTTTCTGTCAGATCTACGCAGTGAGTTGTAACAGCAAAGTCTGCTGCAGGCTCGTTGAACCCAATATGTCCGTTATGTCCAAGTCCGAGAAGCTGGATATCAACTCCACCCATGGACTCGATCAGTGCTTCATATCTTGCACACTCTTTCGCTGCATCTTCCTGAGTTCCGTCCGGTACATTTGTATTCTCTAACTTAATATTTACACGGTCAAATAAATGCTTATGCATGAAATAATAATAGCTCTGGTCATTGTCACGGGTCAGTCCTCTGTACTCGTCCAAATTCACTGTTCTTACCTGAGAGAAATCAACATCTCCTTTATTATACCAGTCTACTAACTGATCGTAGGTTCCGATCGGTGTAGAACCTGTTGCCAGACCCAGTACACAATCCGGCTTTAAAATAACCTGTGCTGAAAGAATATTAGCAGCCTGTCTGCTCATCTCCTGATAGTCTTTTGTCTCATAAATCTTCATCTTTTTTCCTCCTCAGCTCTGACTTGTCTCATCATATTAGATTCTTTGCAAATACCGGATCTGACTTCTTATATCCAATCCTTCTTATCCGGCAGATATCGTTCCGGGCTGTCAGATAAAGAAAACCAGACTTTCAGTCCATAAAGCAACCTTTATTTCCCGAAATCTGGTTTTGCCTTCTGATAAGTAACAATCCAGTATTTTCAACTACTGTTAATCTTAGCAGTGAAACGTTCTATTGTCAACACTTCTTTGATCCTTTGCGGGAAAATGTTACCGTCTCTTTACTCCCTCAAATTCATACAGATATACATCCTCCAGCGTCGGGCTGACTTTCACCGCATCATATTTAACGGGACACTTGTCCGCGATCACCCGCACGATGATCTCACCGTCTCTGCGGAACAGATTACTGATTTCATATTCTTTCTTCACCTTTGCCAGTTCATTCTGGCTGATGCACAGTTCATAAACATGACCGTAAATCCTCTTTTGCAGATTTTCCGGGCTGTCCTGATCCACCAGCCTCCCGTTTTTCATTAATAAAATTTCTTTAGAAATAAATTCAATATCCGATACTACATGGGTTGCAATCAGTACAACCCTGTCTTCACTCAGATCTGAGATCAGGTTTCTGATCCTGATCCGCTCTTTCGGGTCAAGTCCTGCAGTCGGTTCATCCAGGATCAGGAATTTCGGATCATTCAGCAATGCCTGCAGCAACAGCACCCTCTGCTTCATTCCGCCTGAAAGTTCTTTTAGTTTCTTCTTTCTTACCTTTTGCAGATTCAGAAGTGGGAGCAGTTCGTCCATTCTTCTCTGGATGGTTCTGCTCTTCATCCCTTTCAGCGTACCCATATAAGAAATAAAATGCGTAACCGTAAAGGTATCATAAAGCTGTTGCTGCTGCGGCATATATCCCATAATTTCCCGATAAGATGCCCCAAGGTTCAATATTTCCTCTCCCTCATACAGGACACTCCCGGAATCCCTCAGGAGATTATCCGTCAAAAGATTCATCAGTGTACTTTTTCCGGCTCCATTGGGACCAAGAATCCCGTAGATCCCATTCTCAAATTCTGTTGTAAATTTCCACAATGCTTTTTTCTTTCCATAACTTTTACACAGATCCTGTATCTTTAATTCCATATTGCCTGCCCCCTCTTCTTATAGACTCTGTGCAGAACGGTTCCTGCCGCCAATGGAAGGACTCCCCAAAAGACCAGTACCGTCAGTGCAAACTGCATTCCTCCTGACTGTAGCAGACGGTGTCCGTCCAGTAATGTATTGATGCTCCAGGAATGAATCATTCCAAGTCCGCCCCATTCCATGACCAGCGTACCGCCAAATAACAGAACCGACAGGATCAGTGTCAGCATCGTATCTTTTAAGACTGCCGACAATGCTGTCACGCACAGGATCACCACATACAAAGTTCCCAGCTGCAACAGAAGCAAAAGTAACACATACGCCCACACCGGACAGTTAAAAACCGATGTCCCCGTAAATCGCATGGAACGGACTTTTGCCGTCCATCCTGTCAGTGGATAATTCTGAACGATCCGCATCACTACCGGTATCTTTACAAGAATGAACATAACCGTAGTGACTCCCGCTGCCACTCCAAGTTTCACCCGCAGGAGTGATCCCCTTCCTTTTTTCGTACTCTGCAGAAGATTCATCACCTTCAGGTCATATTCCATCCCAAGAAGTCCTGCCGCACTGTATACCGCCACAAGAACACAGAGTAACTCTCCGATCAGCCTTCCTTTCATGGAAATCTCTCCAAACAACTGCTCATATCCCCCTTCATAGATCAGCTGCTGTTCGTCCGTTCCTGCTGCCTGGTTATTTTCCACCACATACTGAACCTGTTCATATGCTCTCATGAACCCACTGTACTGATACTGTATTTCCTCCTGCCGGCTGCTGATCTCCTCACTGCTCAGACCGCTCTCCTCCGGGGTCATGGAATAAATATCATCATAACGTTTCTTTTCGCTCTCAAAAGTTTCCAATTTCTCCTGCGTCAGTTCTCCCTGCTCTTTGGTCATATAATATTTATAGTATTCTTCTTCCACACTGTTCCATATCCTCAGACCTCTTCCAAGAAGAATTGCTCCATACAATACTGCCACGCACACCCATACTGTCCGGTTCGTCAGAAGACTTTTGAAACTCTCATGCCATACCAGGCTGTCCGAAATAAAGCCTTTTTTCTTCCGCTTTCTTCTTTTTTTACCCCAGGCAGTCTTCCGGAGTTTTCTCCATAGTTTCTCTGCGCCTCCCTGTCTGCCGGATTTTGTACCATATCTGTGGCTGCAAAATGTGGTCAGATTCAGCACGATAAAAAGAAGCAGCAGACACGGCACCACGATCGGAAAAATCCTCATTGCATTGACCGGATATTCAAAAAAATCAAGATTATGATACTTCGTAAAAAGTGGATATATTTTGATATACTCCACAAGATTGATATACTTCAGTCCGTCCGCATAAGAGACTGACGGGAGCAGCACGGTCAGCAGATATTCTGCAACTGCTCCTGCACTGATCGCAAGAATCGCTCCTGCCGGTGTCCCTGCCTTTTGTGCGATCCATATCATCAGCAATGCAGCCGCATAGCACACCACCAGTTTCAAAAGCAGATACATCCACAGATATTGCCCTGCTGTCAGTCTGAACGGACTTTCATAAAACGCTGTCACTGACTGAAGGGGACGTGTGAGATTTCCAAAACCATACTGATGGAAAATAAAAAGATAATTACTTCCATATAGCAGCAGAACCAAAAGTCCCGTAATCCCTGCCATCACTCCCAGTTTTGCACCGATGACCTCTGCCCTGCCACGGCTGGCAGACCTCAATAATGGATACAATTTATTCTTTTTCTCATCAAGGATCAGGAAATAAACTGCTGCCATCAACAGGATCGTCATGCACAGATCAGTAAAATCTGCCTTTGTTGCCTTTACAATACCATCCGACAGATCAAAGGAAAGCTTCGTTCCTTTCAGTTTCTCATAAGCCGCAGGAGTCACTTTTGCGTTTCTCCAGGCAAAGGTTCCTTCATCCGAGAAAATAGAACCTGACATTTTTGCACTTCTCTCTTTGATCTCCTCCAGATATTCGTCATATTTTTCTGTCTGGATCCATTCTCTCGAAAGCTTTTTAAATAATTCTTCTTCCATATACTGGTTGCCTGTATAGTGGGCATTTTTCTTCGCTTTCTGCTCTTCCAGCCATTGTCCTTTCGCTCCTTCCGGCTGCTCCTGAAAATCTGTATAAAGCTGCCGGACAGAGGAGGCTGGAAATTCCATCCGGATCTGCTCCGAAAGATTCCATAAATTAAATAACAAAAATACTGCACATAAAAACCAAAAATAACGAAAAGAGAAAAACTTCTCCCATTCATATTTCAGATGCCGCATCCGCATCCCCTCCTCCCGCAACATCTCCTTTACCTTTTAATACTGAATCATTTGCTGCCGGTCATATTGCCGTCTTCATCCACCGGATTCCCTGCTGAAGACATCCTCGGTGCGATCAGCACTTTCACTGCTTTTTTTCCGTTCAGCAGATCATCCATCCCGATCACTCCATCCCAGGAGATCCAGTCGCTCTCATCTCCCGTTGTCCTGTTCGTGATCTCATAGGCAAGATAAGCCGCATCTTCTGTCACAAAATCCAGCCGCACCCCTTTTGCATCACTGATTGGCAGGACTTCCATAAGTGAAACTTTTTTATTTACCCGGTGACTGTCTTTATCCACTAAGTAAAGCACATCACCCGCCTCACATAAAATTCCATCCTCTCTGATTCCGATCAACCGGATACTGCTCTCTTCTTCCGCTCCCTGAATCTCTTCTTTTTTCAGTAATACTTCTTCCTTGCTCTTTTCAATATCATAACGCCAGACCGTACTGCTTTTTTCTCCATCCGGGCTTACTTCCCAGTCCTCATAATAAAAAATTTTTTTCTGATCTGCAGGAACGATCTTCTTATATCCATCAGCCGTATGCAGAGAGATTTCTTCTGATTTCCCGGTTTTATAATCTAAAATGTAAAAGAATCCCTCATAATTCTTTATTACGGAATAAACCTGATACTCCTCCGTTCCTCCAAGTAACTGCAAGCCATCACAGATACCTGCATCCACGTACACTTCAGTTTCAAGTGTATCAAGGTTCAGACACTCAATACTCCGCGTCATGGTGAAATCATTCAGCTCTTCTGCATTCTGAACATCTGCCACTTTTGAAACGGTATAGATCAACCGGTTCTTCACTACAACTCCCTGCCCGAACTTTCCATAAATATCCATCAACTGCTTTACTTCTTTCCGGTCTGTCCGATCCAGTGCAGAGCTTGTCAGAACCGTTCCATCTTCATTTTCCGCAATTTCATACAACCGGTCTCCATATGGGAAAATATACATATCCTCGCCACTCACCGCATTACATTCTGTATCAGGATCTTCTGCTTCCGATAAATGCCTGCATTCCGGTTTATTGCAGAGCGGGATTGCTTTTTCCTCGCCAAAATCAACATAATAGCAAATACCGTCCCGGATCTTAAAGCCCCCTTCTTCTGTCTTTATTCCCTCCGACATATTGAAAAGTTCCATATAATCTGATGCAAGCTTTTCATTTTTGATTCCTGTATGCTTTTTCGAGCATCCGGTTCCTGTGATCAGCATTGCAACGATACTGCCTGTTAAAACGAAAACTTTTCCCCTTTTCTTCATCTCTAACACCCCTTTTTTTAATATCACCAACCAGTTACTGTTCGTTTATCGGATTTCCATTTTCGTCAACCAGCTCACCCATAGCTGTCATATGTGGCTTTATCACATTTTTTATGACACTTTTCTCATTGACTAAATCATCCCACTCCGTGTATGCCTGCCAGTCGACATTGTCCTGAAAACCATTGGATTCAAAATCCTTTGAATACCAAAAGTACATTCCTTTCTCTGTTGCACATATCGCATCATAAAAATGTGTACCTGCAACCGGAAGTTGCTGCGGCATCGACAGTTCCTGTATTTTTCCATTATAATCCAGCAAGAACATCTTTTCTTCTCGCTCCTCCGTCCATGTTCTGACCCAGTACACGATTCCTTCCCGGCATTTTCCACATAGGTCTGATCCTACAATATCCCCTCCTGCATTCTCCAAAATTTTTTCATTTTCAAGGCAAAGCTTATTTTTTCTACTGTCAATATCATATTGATAAAGATTTCTTTCTCCGCCCTCAACACTCAGATAATAAAAGCTGTTTTCATTTTCTTCAGGTAAAATCCGCTCATATCCACTTTGAAATAATTCAATCTGTTCCGATTCACATGACTCATAATCCAGCTTGTAAAATAAAGTTTCATCATCCTTGATCAAAGAATAAATCTGATATTCTTCCGTTCCTCCAAGTAATTGAAATCCCAAAGCGTCTTTACATTCTACAGAATCTAACTGCGTTGCCTCAAAAGTATCTAAATTTAGTTTTTTCAATACTGAAATCCACTTCATATTTTCCTGGTCATCCACTTCAGGCATTGTTGCTACATAAAAAAATGAATCTTTCGCAATTACGCCTTCATTAATGAACATATTAGAACTTTCCAGTTTTTTCTTCACCTTCCGGTTGCTCCCGTCTATATCAGAACTGTAGATTTCTTCATTTCCTTTTGAATCTTCACTGATTCCGAGCAGCTTCCCCTTATATGGAAACACTCTTGCCCCGTCAATCGCTGCATCACATTCTGTATCAGCATCTTCCGCTTTTGAAAGATGCCTGCAGTCCGGTTTATTGCAGACCGGAATTGCATCCTGCGTTGTGAAATCTACATAATAGAGGATTCCGCTTGCATTTGTAAAATAGCCTGTTTCCGTTATTATATTCCCACCATACATTTCTATATAATCCGACTGCAATTTATCGTTACTTGTATAATCTGAACACCCACATACAGATAAAACGATCATTCCTGCAAGTATCCTCGATCCAAACTTCCTTTTTCCCCTTTTCTTCATCTCCAGCACCCCTTTTTCTTTTAATTTATCAAGTATGACTTAAGAGAGCCTTTGGAGAAAATGAAAAAATTTCTAAAGAAGATTTCCTGCGGATGAAATATGCGGACTATGTACTACTTTTATTTTTCCCTCTTTATCGAACAGCTCCGACCAGCTAATATACGCATACCAGGTAATAAGATCTCCCTCTGTATCTGATTTTTCATTGTTCGCCTGATAAGAAAAGAAAAAGCCTTCCTCTGTGGTACTTCTAATTCCGCTCAGCCACGCTGCTTCTTCCGGCAGCCGCTCACTAAGCCCTGTTCTCAGAATTTCCGTCCCCTTCTTTACATACAGTTCATTTTCGGGTAATATCCTGAATAAAACCGTTCCCTCATGCTCTCCTTCTATCACAAGTTCTATCTCCGTAGCCGCAGTAATTTTTTTCAGTTCTCCCGCTCCCACAACAGAACTTATTTTTTCTGTCTCAATCTCATATTTATAAATCTCTTTTCCATCATTTCCTACATAGTAAAGAGACTTTCCATCATCTGACATTTTTATTTTTGAATAACTTCCTGTATTCAATAGTATCGAAACCGTCTCTTCGTTCAGATAATCAAATCTGTAATACTCTGCACCACGGTCTTTTATTACCGCATAAAACTGATACTCCTCATTCCCTCCCAACAGGCAAAAACTTCGTGCATCCTTTATTTCTAAAATTAGTTTTTGATCCATGGTATCTAAATCCAGTGAACATAACTTCCAGACAGGTGTCTCAGCTACCTTTTCTGGTCCGGTTATCTCTCCTGTTGCATCATTCATCACCATATTGACATAATACAACTTATTTTTTTTCACAACTGCATCCGTCAAAAGTGATCCGGTATCAAAAGTTCCTCCACTTTTGGGATTACTCCCATCTAAGTCTGACAGAACCAGTTCACTCTTCCCATTTTCCGCTGTCCTGATACGATAAAGTTTCTCCTTATATGGAAAAATTCTTACCCCATCACAAACTGCATTGCACTGTGTATCTTCGTCTTCATATACTGACAAATGACGACAATCCGGTTTATTACAGATGGGGGTACAAATCTGATTTTTGTAATCTGTAAAATATGCAATCCCTTCCATTACCTGAAAATCCCCTTTTTTTGTTACAGCAGGATGCGTTCCAAATAATTCCATATACCCGGATTCAAATTGATCTTTCACAGCAGAATTTTTTTCTTTCCCACATCCGCTCAAAAGCACAAAAATAATTCCAGTTAATAAAAATAACTTTCTTTTCATTTTGTCACCTCCGTCCGGTATATAAAGTCTCTTTTACTTTGTATTATATTTGGATTTCCCCTCTCATTTCCGAAAATGTAACAAATACCCCCTTTTTATGTAATAATTCACACAAAAAGAGGGTATTATTTTCAATTTTATACCACACTCAATCTATTTTCTATATCAATATACTTCTATATCATTTCTCTTTCCCACAGATTTACCGTAACTTTAAATAAACCTGACTTCATCTGATATTCCCAAAAACCATCATATTTTTTTACAATCTGTGCAATACTTCCCATTCCAAATCCATGATTGGTCTTATCTTTCTTCTTTGTCTGAAGTGTCTCTGTATCTTCATTGCATGGATTTTCGCAGTGTATCACTACTCCGCTATTCTGATATTCTATCAGAAGCCGGATCTTTTTTTCTCCCTGAAACTCCTGGCATGCCTCGATTGCATTATCCAGTAAGTTCCCCAGCAGTACGCCTAAATCTGTTCCCTGAATTTTTAACTGTTCCGGTATGTGAATATCAAACTCATATTCTATCTGAGCCATTTCCATTTTCTGTAACTTCAGATTCAGGATTCCATTTACAACTGCATTTGCAGTAAAAATTTTCTGTTCTGCCGCAGTCATCTGCTGAAGAAGTGTCTCAATCTCCTTTTTTCCTTCTCCCACTTCTCCATTTTCAAGATAACCATAAATGCCCGACAATTCATTTTTTATATCATGCCTGATTCTTCGGATTTCCTGCTGATGTTGTTCTAATTCCCTGTAATGGGCTGATTCATATTCCAGTTCTTTTAACTGATTCCGGATCATTTCCTCTTCTCTGAAATAAACTTCCTGCCTGCGAAAAAGCACATATAATACTACATTGATAATCAGAATAAACAGGATCAGCATCACTTCCATCCACACATTGATCTGCTCTCTTGCAAACTGATCCTCTGTCACAATTACAAGCAGAACCGCACTAAGTGCCGGGATGACCAGTAGTTGTCCCTGTATATCCCTTTTCTCTGTATCTCTCTTTTTTCTTGACAGCAAATAGAAGAAAATTGTTGCAATAACCCGGATTTCTCTGGAATATCTCTTTCCCAGCAGGATCACTGCCTCCTCCTGATTTCCCATATCACTGATCCGGATATCATACGCTCTTGACAGTCCCACAGCCACAACACCTTCAGCTAAAAATGCAAAGACTAAATAGAGCAGTCCAGCCAGAATTTTCCTCTTCACCCCACCCTCAAAAAAAGATAAAAGAATGAACAGTTCTATCACTGCAATCAATATATTTATATTCGCATCCTGAAAGTAATGATTTCCGATTGTTCCAACTTCCGAAACTCCAATCAGAACCAACCAGTCCAGCACCTTTCCAAACCTTACTTTTCTTTTTAAAAAGCACGATACGAATAAATAGGTCTGTATCACCTCAATTATTGGTATTATCATATCATTCCCACTCTCATCTTCGCATTTCCAGGCAATAATTCTGAAATGCCCTGTTAAACTGATCTTTATATTTCCTTGTCACCGGAATTTCTTTTCCTGACTCCATCGTGATCGTATCTTTCCGCACACTTCGTATTTTCTCAAGGTTAATGATAAAAGAAGCATGAACTCTCACAAGCAGACTGCCTTTAAATTCGTGTTCCAGGTCATTGAGCCGGACATAAAATTCACCGCTGCCTCGCCTGCTGCAGATCCGCACTTTTCTTTTTTCACTTTCTATGTACTCAATCTCCTCGTGATAAAAGATCTCCACTCCTGACTGATTTTTTAAAGCAATCCGGTTTCTTTTTTTTGACAGATACCGGAAAGAACGCAATAATGCCTGTCTTACTTCCACCTCATCCAATGGTTTCACCAAATAATCCAGTGCCGATACCTGAAATGCCTTACGGATCATTTCTTTATAATTCGTTGCAAAAAGGATCACTGCATGGTCATCTTTCTCCCTGATCTTTTCCGCCAGTTCCATTCCCGTCATCTGACCAAGCTGAATATCCAGCAAATAAAGATCATAAAAAGGATTTCCTTTTTCCAGTAATTCTTCTGCCGATGAAAATACTTCGCAACTCCCATTGATCCCGGCTTCTTCCATGCACTCACATACCTGCTTTTCTAAAAAAAGCTGAAGTGCCTCTTCATCTTCACAGACCGCTGCCTTCAACTTTCCACTCCCCCATCTCTTATAAACTCGTTCTAAATAATTGATTCTCACCGATTTCAGCTTTCAACCATCGGACGTTACCGCCCGGCTGCACTCTTCAATCCAGATAATCGATCTTCACCAGTGTCAGCCCCTGCGGCGGCACGGTCATTCCCGCTGCCTGCCGGTCTTTTGCCTCCAGCATCGCCGGGATCTCTTCCAGATCGATCAGTCCTCTTCCGACTCCGATCAGTGTTCCGGCAAGGATCCGCACCATATTGTAAAGAAATCCGTTTCCTCTGACCCGGAATGTGATCACATTTTCTTCCCGGATCACTTCCAGCCTGTATATGGTGCGGACTGTATCTTCTACGTGCGTATGCACATTACAGAAGCTTTTAAAGTCATGCTCCCCTTCCAGATATCCCGCTGCCTTTCTCATTTTCTCCAAATCCAGCGGAAAAGAGACGAAATAAGTATCTCTTCTCCTCATCGGATCGGGAAGTTTCTGGTTCAGCACCCGGTATTCATAGGTCTTTTCTGTATTGCAGTGTCTTGGATGCCAGTCTGCCGCCACCTCGCAGGAATCAACTACTACGATATCTTCCGGGAGCAACGCATTCACGGCATAAAGAAACCGTTCCGGTGGAATGGAAGATTCTGTATCAAATACAGCCACATTTCCTCTCGCATGAACCCCTGCATCCGTCCGGCTCGCCCCGATCACCTTCACTGTCTGTCCGGTCAGCTGCGTCAGTGCCGTATTCAGTTCTCCTTCTATCGTCGCCCCGTTATTCTGTACCTGCCAGCCGCAGTAATCTGTTCCGTCATAGGCAACTGTCAGTTTGATTCTTCTCATTCTTTTCCTGTCCTCTTTTTCTATTATCTGTACTTAAAAGATCCATATCTTAAATGGAATATATCTTCCTACACCTACGATCGCCACTAAATACAGCAGTGTGATCAGATAAGCAACTCTGTCGTTTCTATGGTACTGCAATGGTTTCATCTTTGTTCTTCCATCCCCGCCATGGTAACATCTTGCTTCCATTGCCATTGCAAGATCATTCGCCCGTCGGAATGCAGATACGAACAGTGGCACAAGGATCGGGATCATTGCCTTTGCCCTTTGCAGGATATTTCCCGATTCAAAATCTGCCCCTCTTGCGATCTGTGCTTTCATGATCTTATCCGTCTCTTCCAAAAGGATTGGAATAAAGCGGAGAGCGATCGACATCATCATTGCGATCTCATGCACCGGAACATGAATCCGGTTCAGCGGATGAAGCAGCTTTTCGATTCCGTCTGTCAGGCTGTTCGGGGTCGTCGTAAATGTCATGATGGAAGATCCCATCACCAGAAAGATCAGTCTCACCGTCATAAAAACGCATATCCGCAGACCGCCCTCCGTGATCGTAAGGATTCCATAATGAAAGAGGATATTTCCATTCCTCGTAAGGAACAGGTTCATCAGCACCGTAAAAAGCAGCAGGATCACGATGGGTTTCAGTCCTCTGACAATAAATTTTACCGGTACTTTTGAAAGTCGGATCACCATTGCAAGAAATACAAATGCAACTACATATCCTAAAATACTGTTCTGTAAAAATAAGGAAACCAGGAATGCCAGCGTGCAGACGATCTTCACCCGTGGATCTAACCTATGTACCTGACTCTGTGCCGGATAATATTGTCCTATTGTAATATCACGGATCATGCCTGCACCTCTCTTTCTGCCTTTCGGGTCTGCTTCAGGCATTTCATGATCTCATCTGCGGCTTCTTCTACCGTTGCCGCATCTGCTGACACTTCAAATCCCTTTTCTTTCAGATCATGCATCACGTAAGTTACCTGTGGTGCAGCAAGGCCGACTGCCTCAAGTTCTTTATAATGCCGGAAGACTTCCTGCGGTGTTCCGTCCAGCATTTTTTCCCCCTGGTTCATCACGATCAGACGGTCTACATATTTTGCCACATCTTCCATGCTGTGGGATACCAGAACTACTGTCATCCCGGTCTTTTCGTGAAGCTGTGCCACCTGATCCAGAATCTCGTCCCTTCCCTTCGGGTCAAGTCCCGCAGTTGGCTCATCCAGTACAAGTACCTTTGGATGCATGGCAAGAATCCCTGCGATCGCCACACGCCTTTTCTGCCCTCCTGAGAGTTCAAATGGAGACTGATGATAATATTTCTCCGGGAATCCGACTAACTGCAATGCCTCTTTTGCCTGTGCCTCGCATTCTTCTTTTGAAAGTCCCTGATTCTTCGGACCAAAGCAGACATCACTTAATACATCCACTTCAAATAACTGATATTCAGGATACTGGAACACCAGTCCGACCTGCGTGCGGAGCTGCTTCATATCGTATCCTTCTTCATAAATATTTTTTCCTTCATAGAGCAGCCTTCCTGAGGTCGCTTTCATCAATCCGTTCAGATGCTGGATCAGAGTGGATTTTCCTGAACCGGTATGACCAATGATCCCGACAAACTGTCCCTGTGGAATCTCAAGACTGACATCCTTCAATGCGTGCTTCTCGTAAGCGGTTCCCGGATTGTATACATAACTGAGATGTTCTAACGTAATCGACATAATGCTTCTACCAGTTCTTCCCTTCTTAAAATTCCTTTTGGCAGATCCACTCCACGGCGGATCAGCTCATCTGCCAGCATCGTAACCTGTGGTACATCCATCCGGTATTTTTTCAGTTCATCAACCCGGCTGAAAATTTCCCGCGGTGTGCCATGCATAACGATCCTCCCATCATCCATGACAAAGACCTGATCTGCATCCACCACTTCTTCCATATAATGAGTGATCAGTATCACAGTCACATTTTTTTCTCTCCGAAGCTTTTCCACTGCATGAATTACTTCTTTTCTTCCATTTGGATCCAGCATGGCAGTCGGCTCATCCAGTACAATACATTTTGGCTCCATTGCGATCACTCCTGCGATCGCCACTCTCTGCTTCTGACCGCCTGAAAGCTTATTGGGAGAATCTTTTCTCCGGTCCAGCATCCCGACAGCACGCAGACTGTCCTCTACTCTTTTCCATATTTCTTTTGTCGGAACTCCGAGATTTTCCGGTCCGAATCCGACATCCTCTTCTACCACCGTTCCGATGATCTGGTTGTCCGGGTTCTGAAAGACCATTCCGGCACTCTGCCGGATCTCCCACAGTTTCTCCAAATCCTTTGTATCTTTTCCGTCCACCCACATTGTCCCGTCTGTCGGAACAAGGATCGCATTCATATGCTTTGCCAGTGTGGATTTTCCTGAACCATTATGCCCCAGCACTGCCACAAAAGACCCCTGCGGAATGTCGATGTCCACTCCGTCAATGGCTCTGCGGCTTCCGATCACATTGCCGTCTTCGTCTCGTTTATCATATTCAAATACAAGCTTTTCAGCACGTATCATGCCCATGGTATACCGCCTCTCCTGAATCGTATTTCATCGAGTTTCTAATTTCATTTATCCAACGGATTTTATTGTACGGTATGACACGGGAATTTGCAAGCCGGGAATGCTGAAAGCCTTCTCCGGATATCCCCATCTCTTCAGGAATGCTTAAACCCTTCCCCGAATACTTCACTCGTCTCAGTGAACATCAGAAATGCGGTCTCATCCGTCTTTCTCACTGCCTCCTGAACCATATAGGCTTCTGACTTGGAGCAGGCACACAGCAGTACACCCTTCTGTTGTCCGGTATACCCGCCGGTGGCTTCTAAAAGTGTCACGCCCCGGTCTGCATTTTCCCGAATTGCTTTTGCCGTCTTTTCCCCGTCAGACGTAATAATGATCGCAAGTGTTCCTGCCCCGATCCCGTAAAGAACTTTATCGATCACCACCACCGACACAAAGGTAGAGATCAGTCCGTACAGCACTGCATCCACATCCCCGAATACCGGCCAGCCAAGAAGAATGACTGCAAGATCGATCATCAGGGTGATTTTCCCAAGTGAAAACGACGGATGCTTCTTTTTTATTGCCATAGTCAGAAAATCGATTCCTCCAGAGGACGAACCACGCAGATAGAACAACACCATTCCTCCACCCAGTAAGACTCCTGAATAAACTGCCGCCAGCAGACGCTGTCCGCGGTACAGCGGAAAAAAGGGAAATACAAGATCCAGAAAAAAGGTTGAAATAAGCATGGTCACCGCTGTCTTCAGAAGAAACTTTTTTCCTACTGCTTTATAGCTGATCAGGACTAACGGAACATTTAAAACCAGAGTCATGATCCCTACCGGCAGTCCCCACAGATGATTCAGGATCAGGGCAAGTCCTGATACACCGCCCGGTGCAAATCCTGCTGCCCCGGCAAAGGTATCAATCCCTGCCGCATACAAAATACTTCCTGCTATATTATATAAGAAATCATACAGATGCGATTTTTTCATAATAAAAGAGCATACCTTTCCTTTTTATCGTACTCAGTATGCTCCATTTAAGCTCGAATTATTCTTTTAAAAGGTTTACAGAACAAGATTTGCAAACAGAACGATCAACGGCAGTGCCACAATTGTTCTCTCAAGGAAGATGACCAGCAGCTTCCAAAAATTCAGCGGAATCTCACTCTTGATAATAATCGTTCCAACTTCTGTCAGATAAATGATCTGTACCAGTGAAAGAACTCCGATGACGAATTTTGTCTTTACAGATGTCAGTCCCACCGACAGGAGTGCCGGGATGAACATATCTGTAAATCCTACCAGGGTAGCCGGTGCCGCTGCAAATGCTTCCGGTACTCCCAGCAGTTTCAGGTACAGTCCCATCGGATAAGAAATCCAGTCAAAGACCGGTGTATATGTGGCAATGATCAGTGCCAGTGTTCCCCAGGCAACAACGATCGGGATCAGGTCAAAGAACATTCCCATCAGAACTTCCAGCCCACTTGTTCCGACTGTCTTTGCATTGAAGGATTCCGCTCTTTTGCAGCTCATTTCTACAGCATGGGCAAAAATGCCTTTTTCCTGCGGAATCTCTTCGTTAATCTGCTTACCTACGGATTTTCTGTAAGTATTTGGAATCGTTTTAATTGGAGGGATTCTTGCAATGATCACTGCAAGGATGATTCCAACAATACAGATACAAAGATAAAATGGCGGGAACAGATTTGCAATTCCCATGGTGTCTGCAACCATCAGACAGAACGGGATCGATACCAGAGAGAAGTTTGTCATGATGTAGCCGGCCTCTCTCTTTGTATAAAATCCTTTCATATACTGCTCTCTCGTCAGGATAACCGCTGCATTAGAAGCACCAAACCAGGATGCGATCAGATCCACTGAGGCACGCCCCGGTACATGGAATAACGGACGGACAACCGGTTTTGCGATCACACCAAGAAATTCCATAATTCCACAATCTGTCAGGAACGGTAAAATAAAGCTGAACGCCAGCACGATACTGAACAGTGTTCCGCACAGATCGATCATTGTTGCTCCTGTATCCGCAGAAATAATCATTTCCGGTCCAATCTTAAATACGATCATGACCGCAAATACTGCTCCAAGGATCTTCGATCCCAGATACAGTGGTGTTGTTGAGAATGCTCTCGACAGATAATGATTTTTCCTGATCCAGTCCGGCTTTGCAATAAAATCATACACACTTACTACTGCAGAAAAGACCAGCATCACCATAATGATATAACTTAAGTTCCCGCCAAATAAGCCTTTGATCCAGCTTTTTAAAAAGTCCAACACTGTTGTAAATGATTCCCCCTGCGGAATCGGCACAAGGAACATTAAAATTCCAAATGCCGATCCTAAAAGGAATTTAAATAAATTCTTTTTTGTCACATATGACTTTCCCATTTGTACCCTCACTTTCCTTTTTTCTTATCGTCTGCAACACGTTTTCAGCTTTGTTGCATACTGGTTTATCCAACCAGCTCTTCCACTTTTACCATCGCATCATAAACCATGTCTTCGGTAATTTCATATGGAATATGCTCCATATCCGGTCCTGTCACGATTTCGTGCAGTACTTCTCTCAAGGTTTCACGCTTCACAGATGCACCCATTTCTTTTAATGTTGTGCGGATTCCGAGATTCTTTAGAAAAGTTTTCATTTCTTTTGCTTTTTCTTCTTCCCCGTCAACCAGCAACTGAACAAGCACACCATATGCCACGACATCCCCGTGCAGGTTTTCTGCTTCAAATCCATCCAGCAGAACCAGTCCATAGTAAACTGAATGTGCCACCGCACAATTATACTGATCCAGTACCAGCAGGGATACCAGTCCCGTACTTACAATATTGGCAAGCACAGCCTGCTCCAGGGCTTTTCCGGCTTTTTTGTGCCTGCATTCTTCCAGTGCCGCTTCTGCATATTCCAAAAGTGGGAAATAGCACATATTGCTGATCTCTCTTCCCAGTGCTGAACTATGCTCCAGTCTGTCACCTCTCGCAGCAAAATGACATTCAAAATATTTTCCCAGCGTATCGCCCATTCCTGCCCTTAAATATTTTTCCGGTGCTTCTGCAATGATCTGCGTATCAATAAAGCTGTGGCGTGCCGGTTTTTCAAAGAAGTAGAAACTGTCAAAATTCCCGTCTTCCCGGTATACTACTGAAAGAGCTGTCGTTGCCGCACAGGTAGCCGCGATCGTCGGAAAGGTAAAAACCGGAAGTCCGGCTTTCTCCGCAGTTCCCTTTGCAGTATCCAGTGCCTTTCCTCCACCCATTCCAAAGATCATGTCTGCCTCAGATGCTTTTGCCTCTTCTGCCAGCTCATCCATCCTTGCATAAGTACATTCTTCTCCAAAGACTTCCTCCCTGACAATGCTCAGTTCTGAACCTTTTATCTGACTTTCCAGTTTCTCTTTTCCTGCCTGCATTGCCAGCTTTCCACCGATCAGAAAGATCCTCTTTCCGAACGGCCTGCATACTTCCGCCACAGCTTCATAAGCAGTTTCACCGATTGTATAATTTGCAAAATTTACTGAATATGCCATTATTTTAACAACTCCTGTAATTTCTTCAGACGCTTCAGTGCCTCGTCAATCGTCTTTTCTTCTCTTGCAAAGTGAAGCCGGATCAGATGATTCACTTCCTCACGGAAGAAACTGGATCCCGGTACGGCTGCCACTCCGATGTTTTTGATCATCCATTCACAAAATTCCAGGTCTGTCCAGCCCTGAAACTGCGGCAGATCGAGAAATTCCTGAATATCTATCATAACAAAATAAGTTCCCTGCGGCACATTATGCTTCAATCCGATCTCATCCAGTCCTTTCAAGAAGTACGCTCTCTTTTTCGTATAAAGTGCCAGCAATTCTTCATAATAGGATTCCGGGAAATTCAGTCCCGTCACTGCTGCTTCCTGTAAAGGTGCCGCAGCTCCTACAGTCAGGAAGTCATGCACTTTCTTTGCTCCCTCAATAACTTCTTCCGGTCCGATCAGATACCCCAGTCTCCATCCGGTGATCGAATAGGTTTTGGAAAGAGAATTACAGGTGATCGTATGCTCATACATTCCCGGAAGGGATGCCATACATACGTGCCGGTCCGGTGCATACACCATATGCTCATATACCTCATCTGTCACAACAAATCCATCGTATTTTACGGCAAGTTCTCCGATCTGCATCAGTTCTTCTCTTGTAAATACTTTCCCACACGGATTGGACGGGTTGCATACGATGATTGCTTTTGCTCCGCTTTTAAAGCCTTCTTCCACCAGACTGATATCAAATCCATACTCCGGTGGAACGAGTGGAATGTAGATTGGTTCTGCTCCTGACAGGATCGCATCTGCCCCATAATTTTCATAAAACGGGGAAAATACCATCACTTTGTCTCCCGGATTGCAGATCGTCATCATCGCACACATCATCGCTTCTGTTCCACCACAGGTCACTACGATTTCTTTGTCCGGATCAATCTCTCTCCCGATTGCCTTTCCCTGCTTTTTCGCCAGTGCATCCCGGAAATTTTCAGCTCCAAAAGTGACCGAATACTGATGCGGACCTGCATAGGCTGCCTTTGCCAGTGCATCCAGCATCGCTTTCGGTGGATCAAAATCAGGAAAGCCCTGGGACAGATTGATCGCACCATATTCATCACTGATCCTGGTCATACGCCGGATCACTGAATCGGTAAATGTATTCACACGATTACTTAACTGCGGCATTTTACTTTTCTCCTTTTCGTTTTTCTGAACATCGGATTTATTCTATCTGATAAATCTGCTGTTGTAAGTTAAAATTGTAATTTTTCTGTATCGGGATTATAATAGGGTATACCGTTACGGTATAGTCAAGAAAGGATTGAATATTTATGCAAAAAAATGATATTCCATGCATAAAAACCGGTGATTTTGCAAAGTTGTGTGGCACAAATAAGCGGACACTGATTCATTATGATGAAATTGGTATCTTCCATCCTGCCTATACAGACGAAAAAGGCTACCGCTACTACAGTGAAAGTCAATTTGATATTTTCTTTACGATCACCTGGCTGAGAGAATTAGGAATGCCACTGAAAGAGATCGGGGCATTTCTGGATCACCGTACTCCGGATCTCTTAAAAGATTTGTTACTGGAACAGCAAAAGGAAGTGCTTCGTGAAGAAGAACGGCTCAGAAGAATCCGGCAGGTCATCACAACCAAGCTGTCTCTGATCGAGAACCGGGATCAATTAACCCAGAAAGGGATTGACAAAATTTTCTGTGAAGAACTCCCGGAAGAATATCTGATCATCAGCGAACCGCTTCATACAAATGAGCATCATCACATTATTCAGACACTCTGCTCTCATGTCGGATACTGCAACAGCCATAACTTAAATGCCGGAAATCCTTATGGAGCTATGCTGGATATCACAGAACTCAGACAGAATCACCTTGATACTTATGCCTATTTTTTCACAAAAGTCATTGACTTTCCCGAAGGGCATCCCTGCCATATCAAACCGGCCGGCACGTATGCCACTGCCTGTCTGAAAGGGGACTACTACCAGTCCGAACAGATTTATCAGAAACTGTTCCAGTGGATCGATGACCATGGTTTCAGAACCGGACAGTATTCCTATAAGGAAGCAGTGATCGATGAACTTGCAACTTCAGATACCGGGGAATATCTGACCAGAGTATCAGTACAGATCCTGAAACCGGAGTGAAATTATCGAAATATCCTTTGCTGGATCTGCAAATATAGTCCTGCTTCGCATACACGCAGTAATAACAAAGAACAGGGATACCTGCGGTGAACACTTCCTTTTATAACCGGAACTGTCTGCTGGGATCCCTGTTCTTTTTATGTACTATATACAGATTCATAATTTCTACCGCAGATCTTTATCCTGCTCTGCGACTTTTCCATCTGTACAAATCTGCTTTATAAGAAGATTTATTCGTCTTTCACCGGATTTTCAATACTTACCTTGTGATCATACCACACGCCTTTTTTCCCGATCAGAGCCAGATCAAACTCCTGATCAATCACTGTAACCGGAATATCAAATCCATAAACCTCTTCCGTAGTTCCATCGGAATAGGTCACCGTATCTACGGTCGGCTGCAGAAGTTCTGCTCCATCCTTCTGGGCATCCTCTGCCTTACCAGGGAACAGATTGACAATATTCTTTGAATGAAGGGTGACATGAAAGACCATCTTTCCGTCTTTCACAGTCAAAGTTCCCTTTCCATCCTTTGTCTCATTTGCATGAAACATCGAACTGTCTGTATGAAATTCTGCAGTATATACACCATCTTCCAGTCCTGCATCTTCTGCTGCATTTTTCTTTTCCGAAGATTCTTCTGCTGTTCCTTCCTCTTTTGAAGAATCCTGTTCTGTCTGTACTTTCTTAGTATCTTTCGTATCTGCCTTACCGCCACATCCTGCAAGCATTGAGGCAGTCATCATAACAGAAAGTGTCACTGCCAACAGTCTTTTTCTCATGAAAAATAATCTCCTATTCTGCATCCATTGCTGCTTTTGTATGAGCTACATAAAGCTGCTGGATCTCTTTAATCTCACCTAAACCGGCAATCTGAGTCTCAATGTTGTCAAATGCGTCTGCCGCTTCAAACTGGCTCTTCCAGGAATCATCATCATCGCCTGCCATATCATTATTGGCATGATCTCCTGCTACAACCATCAGCGGACGAAGTACAACATTTTTGTATCCTGCTGCTTTGATCTTTTCAATCACTGACTCACAGGAAGTCTCTTCCGGTTCACCTTCTACTGTTCCGATAAATACATTCTCATATCCAAGCTGTTCCATCTGCGTCTGCATCTGGGAATAGCTGATCTTTGCTGTATGGGATGTTCCATGTCCCATAAATACAAATGCTGTTCCTGCTTCTTTTGCAGCATCCAGGCTTTCATACTCGGTTACTTTTACTGCCTCTGCTGTGATCGCTTTTGCTACGGCTTCCTTATCTGCATTGATCACAGTTGCATCGGAACCAACTTCTCCAAGCAGTGGCTCTGCAATTTTTACTGACTCGAACTTATCTTTATAATTTTCTACTGCTTCTGTCAGTTCATCATATTCTGCACCATGCATCAGATGCGTCGGCTGCACGATCAGATTCTTGACACCGTTCTTTACAGCTCTTTCTAAAGCCTGATCCATATTATCAATCTTTTCTCCGTCACGTGCCTGAACATGGTTGATGATGATCTGAGCCGTAAATGCTCTTCTTACAGACCACTCAGGATAAGCTGCCTGAAGTGCCTTTTCAATTCCACCAATATCCTCTGCACGGCTGTTATTAAAGGAAGTTCCGAAACTTACAACTAAAAGTTCATTTTCCCCAATCTCATCCTCATTCAGTGGATCATCTTTTGATGCGTCTCCCGTATCTCTTCCGAAATAATCCGGGTCTGCATTTTCACCTTCTACTAACTCTTTCTGTGCATCTGTCAATGCATCCCATGCCTTCTTTGCAGCTTCGCACTGCTCATCTGTCTTGTCTGTCCTCTCCTGTACATAAATATCATCAATCAGCTTTGCCACTTTATCTGCCGCCTCCTGATCTTTTTCTTTGGTTGACTGTTCAGATTTGGTTGAATTGTCGTCACTGTTCTTTCCACCACATCCACTTAACATGGATATTCCAAGTGCAGTTACCAGAAATGCTGTCAATAATTTTTTCTTCATCTTTTCCTCCCTGATCTTTGATCAATGCTTTTTGGAACAGAACGGTTCAGATATACAGATATACACACCGACTCTGGCTTTTGTCTGCATAAATAAGTAAATAAAACCCCCGTTAAAAACGAGGGTTCACATAATATCTTCTTTACACGAATAAACTGTCTTTTTTATAAAAAACAGTCTGTCCTATTCTTTCGTACCGCCAGTTCCTCGTGACCTGAACTCTTCGTTCCTGTACTGCGAAAGGCAGGTCTCCCGGCTGATCGTTCAGACGCATCCAGCTCACCTTCCCGGTCTCCCAGTGGTCTTATGGCTGTTGCTCACGAAATACGGTGACGAGTTCGTACAGGATTCGCACCTGTTTCCCTTTTCACCAGTCCTGACATTTTGTCCGACTGACACCTTACGCATCTTTCATTTAATTGTAACGGGGATATTCTAACACCTTCCCTGAAGATCTGTCAAGAAATATCCCTCTTACCTTTTTGCTCCTCCAAAGTCCTGCGTAATCTTTCATTCTCTTCCTCCGCTGCTTTTGCACGCTTTTCCGCTTCTTCAATTTCTTCTTTTGCCTTCCTTTTCACCTCGTCAACTTCCTTTTTCGCTTTCCGCTTCGTCTCGTTCAGTTCTTCTTTCGCTTTCTGCTTTGTCTCGTTCAGTTCTTCTTTTGCTTTCCGCTTTGTCTCGTTCAGTTCTTCTTCCATCTCATCGATCATCAGCTTTACTGTATTTCGATCCATAATTTCCAGTTCTTTTGAAAACATCTCCATCATCCCTTCCATATTCAGGCACAGAGTGTAGATTTCTTCATAAATTTTCTGAAATTCAGGATTCCTGTCCAACAGTTTCATAATCATATCCGGATCATCCTGACTTAGAAATACCAACCACTCTTCCAATTTATTCTCTATCTTTTTATCTTTATTGTGGATGATGTTATTAAAAATGTCAAGACATACAAATGTATACTCCTGTAATAGATTGATCTCCACGCCGGTATCGCTTGTCTGTCGGAATCGATGCAGGTACAGCTCTGCTGAAAATTTTCTGAATTCACTGCCACTCTTTTCAAACAAGACAATTGTATATACTTTTTTTATATTTTTATAGCTGAATGTTGCACCCAGTTCCTCCCTTGCTCTTTTATACTGTCTCAGTAGCAGATCCGCCGAATAGCACGCACTTCTCTCTCCCGGGAACAGATACCCGATCTTCTGCACCTCTACGTTTGCAATACTTCCGTCCTCCAGCTGTACTACAACATCCATCACCAGCAGGGAACTTTCAGCCGCAATCCTTGCAGACTCATTTGGCAGTACCTTTAATACTTTCACTCTCTGTCCCAACATCTCTGATATAAAATCATTAAACCGATCCGGTCTGGTATCAGGATTCATAATAGCTTTAAAATAAGTATCATATAATAATTTGATTCCCTTCACTCCCGTACATAGATCGAGATATTCCTGCTGACAGGTTTCTTTCCATCCACAAAAAGTTTTCCACAACTCTTTATTTTCTCTTAATTCTTCAAGCACCTCCCCTCTTGTCCTTATGATTGGAAAATAATTTTGCAGTTTGTTCTTCATAGGCAATTCCTTTCTTCTGATGATTTTTTTCTGACTGTTCTCTGCAGATTTTCATTTTGACCATTTATTTTAATTACATTGAATCGATGCTTTGAATAAAAGCAGTTGACCTTGTTCTGAATTCAGATGCTCCATGAATCGGAGTAATTACAGAATACATGACAAATACTGGAATTGCAATTTGTATTTTGTTCATAACTCATCTTTTTTGTCGATAAAATTGTGGATAATTTTTTTTGGGAGGAGTCGCCCCACCCGTGAAACGGGTGGCTCGTAGGACGGCGTCTCAAGGCACTGGCTTTCGCTTTGCTCCAGCCACATTGCTCTTGACTCGTCGCTGACCTTAAAAGGACATTTGTACTACTTCGCCTTAACCCTTAAAAGGGGCCTCATATTCTTTTACGCTAAGTTTATCCTGCGTAATATCATATTTTTCCTGCTCTTGGATATACTTGCGTACTGTGGCGTCATTTACTCCTACTGTACTAACATAAAATCCTTCACTCCAAAAATGTCTGTTTCCAAATTTGTACTTTAGATTTGCGTGTCTATCAAATATCATAAGTGCTGACTTTCCTTTTAAATATCCCATAAAACTAGATACGCTATATTTTGGTGGTATGCTGACCAACATGTGAATATGGTCAGGCATAAGATGCCCTTCGATAATTTCTACTCCTTTATAAGAGCATAACTGTTTTATAATGTCACGAATATCAGCTTTATATTGATTGTAAATTATTTTTCGTCTATACTTTGGAGTGAAGACAATGTGATATTTACACATCCATTTTGTGTGTGATAAATCATTCGTTTTCTTTGCCATAAAATCACCTTTCCTTTCGTAATAGTGGCTGGACACCTCTATTATAGTACGGAAAGGTGATTTTTGCGTATAACGAGTGTACACCACCCGCAAAGCAGGTGGATTATAGTCCAAAGTGTCTACACGATGCGTAGACATTTTGAACAGGCTAAAGCCGTATTAATAAAGGTGCTTATGACCTGATATCCTATGCATCGGATGATCTGAGACAGGTCATAAACACCTTACTTTATTATTAGAAATGATGAAAAACTATTTTCAATTATTATCCCAGCATTTCCCGGAGCATTTTGTTGACCATTCCCGGATTTGCCTTTCCTTTCATGGCTTTCATCGTCTGTCCGACCAATGCACCGAGTGCTTTTTCTTTTCCTCCTCTGTAATCAGCGACTGCCTGTGGATTGTCAGCAATGACTTTCTCCAGCGTCGTTCTGAGTGCATCTGCATCATTGACTGTCTTCAGTCCATGCTCTTCTACATATACATCCGGCTCAATATCATTCAGGAAGATCTGTTCAAATACTTCTTTTGCCACAGAACTATTTACTGTGCCCGCATCATTAAGTTCGATCAGTTTCGCCAGATTCACCGGTGAGAACTTCAGGTCTTCTGCTTCCATGCTGTGTTCCTTCATCAGACGCATCGTCTCTACCATCAGCCAGTTGGATACTTTTTTCGGCTTATTGCAGATTGCAGTTGTCGCTTCAAAAAGATCTGCCATATGCTTGGATTCTGTAATGATCTCTGCATCATATTCCGGGATGTCAAATTCTTTTTTGTAACGCTCCAGCTTCTCTGTCCGAAGTTCCGGCTGCTGTGCCCTGATTTTTTCGATCCATTCGTCACTAATCACGATCGGAACAAGATCCGGTTCAGGGAAGTAACGGTAATCCTGTGCATCTTCTTTGGAACGCATTGCATAGGAATGTTCTTTATTATCATCCCATCTTCTTGTCTCCTGGGTCACTGCTTTTCCTTCTTCCAGCAGCTCGATCTGTCTCTGACGCTCTCCCTCAATTGCATGAGCGATTGCTTTAAAGGAGTTCAGGTTTTTCATTTCCGTTCTTGTACCAAATGTATCCGAACCAACTTCCCGAACAGAAAGGTTTACATCCGCACGCATAGATCCCTCCTGCAGCTTGCAGTCCGATGCTCCCAGATACTGTACGATCATACGGAGTTTCTCAAGATATGCGATCACTTCCTCAGCGGAACGCATATCCGGCTCTGATACAATCTCTACCAGCGGAACTCCGCTTCGGTTATAATCAACCAGTGATGTATCATCCCATTCATCGTGAACGAGCTTTCCTGCATCTTCCTCCATATGCATTTCATGGATCCGCACTTTTTTCTTTCCGCTTCCGCTTTCAATCTCTACATATCCATCTCGTGCGATTGGAAGATAAAGCTGGGAAATCTGATAGTTCTGCGGATTATCAGGATAAAAATAGTTCTTGCGGTCAAATTTACATACCTGCGTGATCTTACAGTTTGTTGCAAGTCCGATCGCCATCGCATATTCTACAACCTGCTTATTCAATACCGGAAGCGACCCAGGCATACCGGTGCAGACCGGGCAGGTATGCGTATTCGGTGCCCCACCAAATTCGGTACTGCATCCACAGAAAATCTTTGTCTTTGTTGCCAGTTCGATATGAACTTCCAGTCCGATCACTGTCTCATACTGCTTTGCCATGATTACTGTACCTCCTTTTCCGCTGTCCGTCCGATCTGTGCAGGAACCTCATGCACTTTCTTTGTCGCACATTCATAAGTATATGCGGCACGGATCAGCGTCTTTTCGTCGAATACATTTCCTATGAGCTGCATTCCCACCGGCAGCCCTTTGCTGTCTTTTCCTACCGGCACACTCATGCCCGGAAGTCCGGCAAGATTGACAGAGATCGTATAAATATCTCCCAAATACATTTTCATCGGATCATCCAGACTCTTTCCAAGCTCCGGTGCTGTTGTCGGGGCTGCCGGTCCTAAGATCAGATCGTATTTTTCAAACGCCCGGTCAAATTCCCTCTTGATCAGGGCTTTTGTTCTCAACGCTTTCAGATAATAGGCATCATAATATCCTGAACTTAATACGAAAGATCCCAGCATGATCCTTCTCTTTACCTCTGCTCCAAATCCTTCGGAACGGGTCTTTTTATACATATTATGAAGTCCCTCATACTCTTTGGTCCGATATCCATATTTTACTCCGTCGAAACGTTCCAGGTTGGAGCTTGCCTCTGCTGCTGCGATCGTATAGTATGCCGGGATCGCGTATTTTACTAGTCCCAAATCAAACGCTTCTACCACTGCTCCTTTTTCTTCCAGGACTTTTGCTGCCTGCATGACTGCCTGATTCACCTCAGGATCCAGACCCTCTCCCATATAATCTCTTGGGATTCCAATCCTGAGTCCTTTTACATCTTCTACCAGTGCTTCTGTAAAATCACAGTCATCCCGTTCGATCGAAGTACTGTCTTTCTCATCGTGGGATGCGATCACTTCCAGGATTGCCGCACAGTCTGCCACATCCTTTGCTACCGGTCCGATCTGATCTAATGAAGAACCATATGCCACCAGTCCATAACGGGAAACTGTTCCATAGGTCGGTTTCAGTCCCACTACTCCACAAAAAGAACTTGGCTGACGGATCGATCCACCGGTATCAGAACCAAGTGCATAATAACATTCGCACGCAGCCACTGCCGCACAGGATCCACCAGAAGAACCTCCCGGAACATGTGCTGTATTATGAGGGTTTTTCGTTGGTCCATAATAAGAAGTCTCCGTCGTACTTCCCATGGCAAACTCATCCATATTCGTCTTTCCGAGAATGACGGCTCCGGCATTCTTCAGGTTTTCGACTGCCTGTGCTGTATAAGTCGGCTGAAAACCTGAAAGGATTTTGGAACTGCATGTGGTAAGCTGACCCTCAATGCACATATTATCTTTAATTGCTACCGGAACTCCTGCCAGCGGTCCGGTCAGTTCTCCTGCGTCGATCTTTTTCTGAATTTCATCTGCCTGTGCATATGCCCCTTCTTCATCCAGTGTCACATAACTGTTAATCGCCGGTTCTACTTCTTTTGCCTGCTCGATTACTGCCCGGACTGCTTCTCTGACCGTCACCTCACCGGCTTTTATTTTTTTGCCCAGTTCAAGGGCTGTAAGTTTTAATAAATCCATCTTCATCTCACTCCCTTTACCCTATCGTCTTCGGCACTTCAAAGCTGTCTTCTTTCCGAAGCGGTGCATTTGCCAGTGTCTTCTCTTTATTATCACCATTTGTTACAACATCTTCCCTGAATACATTCTGCACCGGAAATACATGAGACATCGGTTCAATCCCGGTAGTATCCAGTTCATTTAAAGTATCTATATAATCCAGCATCTGCTCCATATCGCTTTTGGCGGCTTCTTTTTCTTCCTCCGAAAGTTCCAGTTTTGCAAGGATTCCAACATATTCTATCGTTTCGTCTGAGATTTTATTTGCCAATTCTGTCACCCTTTCTCACTTCATTTTCTGTAAATATCATAAAATGCCTCATAATCCTGACTTCCAATCTTTTTGGATGGTGTCAGGATCATTTTTCCTGTCACGGTGATTTCCGTTCCCTCCGTCAGTACTGCATTTTTATAAATTGCATTTTCATTTCCCGCTTCTACCATGATCGAATAATTCTGATAATTCAGGCTGTCATATTCCTCATCATACAATTCTCCGAGATAGATCTCATACTCCATCACAGCCCAGTCTTTTGTTCCGGAGACATCATACACCCCTGCCGGAATCTCTTTTCCTACAGTATACTTCTTTTCCGGCTGGAGAGTATACGTCACACTCAGCGGATTATCTTCGGACTGCATCTGTCCGGTCTGACCATTTTCTGTATGGAAGGCGAGTGTCACATCTTCTCCGATCATGACATGGGCTCCATCATACAGTCTCACATCTTCTTTTTCAGTGATATCTCCATTCTCCTCCGACGCATCTTCAGAGAAATAACCATACAGATAAATAGAATTTTCCGGATCCTGTGTCTGGAAAGAACCGTATCCTGACTGGAGCGTTACATCATAAGTTCCTTCAGGAAGATCCGTTCCGACAACATATTCACCATATCCAAGCTCTGTATCGTAAACCTCTCCATGATCAGACAGTTCTCTCGTTACAAACTCATACGGATCTGTCTCATCCACACTTGTATCAACATCTGAACCATCCCACCAGTTATCGCTATCGGCATCATCAAACTGGTTTATCACAGTTTTTATATAACTTACCGCAGGTCCGCCAACACTGATCAGAATCGTCAGCAATACAATAACAGTTGAAATCCATCCCTTTTTCTGCTTTCCTGCCTTTTTCTTTTTCCTGCCCGTCTGCGTCCAATTCTGTCCACGCTGCCAGGAAGTCTGCCCCTGCTGGTTCTGTCCGTTCTGCCTGGAAGTCTGCCCCTGCTGGTTCTGTCCATTCTGCCAGGAAGTCTGCCTCTGACGGTTCTGCCCGCCAGACTGGTTCGTATGAGAACCGGACGGCTTTCCGTTATGGGATTCACATAAATGCTTTGCCTCAATTCCTTTTCTGTCAAAGCTGCTTTCATTCAGGCGGTAATTTTTCCGCTCAATTTTTGTATTATCAAGACCGCAAAGTGTACATCTTCCATTTACGAGTTTTCCACCACAAAGATAACATCTTCTCTTTTTCATCTGAACTCCTCCGCTTTTCTGTCCACAACGGTCTCGTGCTTTCCATGACGATCACTATGACTATCTTCCTGCGACACTTTCTGTCTCCATCTGTGTATCGCTATCTGTCTGCTGCACGCTCTGTCTGCTACTATGGCTCCAGTCTGCTCAAATCTCTCGGGAACAAGGTTGTCTCACGTACATTATCTTCGTTCATCATCTTCATCGTCAGACGTTCCATACCGATTCCAAGTCCACCATGTGGCGGCATTCCATGCTTAAATGCACTTAAATACTGTTCCATTCCCTCGTCCGTCATGCCACGCTTTTCCATTTTCGCAAGCAGCTCATGATAATCATGAATACGCTGTCCGCCCGTTGTGATCTCCATTCCTCTGAAAAGCAGGTCAAAGCTGAGCGTATAAGTGGGATCTGCCGGATCATCCATTGCATAGAACGGACGCTTCTTGGACGGATAATGCGTTACAAACACAAAATCCGCATCCCATTCTTCTTTTGCATATCTACTGATCAGCATTTCCTCTTCCGGTTCGAGATCAAATGGATTCTTGATCTTTCGGTCATACTTTTCTGCCACAAGTCTCTTGATCTCATCAAATCGTACAGCCGGAATCTCTTTCGTCTTTGGTACTTTAATATCCAGGATCTTCAGCTCTCTTGCATACTCTTTTTCAAGCAGAGCCATCGTATACTGAAGAAATCCGGTCTCCATTGCCATAATATCTTCAAACCCATCGATATATCCCATCTCAAAATCAAGGCTGGTGTATTCGTTGAGATGTCGCTTGGTATTATGCTTTTCTGCACGGAATACCGGAGCAGTCTCAAATACACGGTCAAAAACGCCAACCATCATCTGCTTATAGAACTGCGGGCTTTGCTGAAGGATCGCCGGTCTGTGGAAATATTCCAGCCGGAAGAGGTTTGCTCCTCCCTCAGCACTTTTCGCACCGATCTTCGGAGTATGGATCTCTGTAAATCCTTCCTGATAAAGGAAATCCCTGAACCCTCTTACAATACCTTCCTGAATCCTGAATTTTGCACGCTCTCTGATATTTCTCAGAGAAATTGGTCTGTAATTTAATTTTGCTTCCAGAGATGTATTCAATTTCCATTTTGAAATCGGAAGCGGCATTGGCTCTGCAGGCTCACTTAAAATCTTCAGTTCTCCTAACCGGATCTCAATCCCGTTCGGAGCTTTTTCCGATCGCTCCAGCATCCCTGATACTTCTACTGTATCTGCTTCTTTCACATCTTTCAAGTTAAATTTTGAAACTCCTTCTTCATAAACGCACTGCACAAGGCCTTCTCTTTTTCTCAGAATGATAAAAGCAACGGTTCCCATATCTCTGATCGTATGGATTGCACCATTCACTCTGACTTCAGTTCCGATTCTGCCTGCTTCAAGCAGTTCTCTTAATTCCAGCGTCTCTTTCTTTTTTACTCCTGTTACAAGCTCCATTTTACTTCTCCTTTCAGATTCCAGCATCCCGGTGAAGCTTTTTTCTAAATAGAAAAAGTCCCGGGATACAACAGTATCCCGGGACGGAAATTATCAAATATAATATCCGCGGTACCACCCGCATTGAATCCTCTGTCTGCTCTTTCGTCAGTTCTTTCGAATTCCCCTCTTTGCAGATAACGCCTGCTAAACGTGCTGCCCTACTGGTCTTTCAGACAGCCGGCTCCCAAGTGTTCCCTTGATCTGCTCCGCTGTCCGGCACTCTCAGTCGGTGATGCCTGCTTCCTGTCAGTTTCTGAAGATCAGAGTCTTGCTCCTCGCTTTTATCTATTTTAACACGTTAGCCGGTTAAAACTTGGTTTAAATATTAGCACACTGCTTTTTTAATTGCAAGTTCTTTTTTAAATTTTTAATCTTCACTTTTCTGCTCTATTTTAATTCTTCGCTGACTGTTTCCAATGCCTTATCCAACTGGTTATCCTTCTTCGGATCGGCTTCGTCATACTGATATTCCACTTCTATATCAGGCTCAACACCTTTTTTATTGATGCTTTTTCCACTTGGAGTATAATATTCTGCGATCGTCACTTTAAAGCACGTTCCGTCTCCCAGATCCAGTAATTGCTGCACAACTCCCTTTCCATAGGTCGTTACTCCGACAATCTTTCCTGTGCCATAATCCTGGATCGCACCGCTGAAGATCTCCGATGCACTTGCACTGTATTGATTCACAAGAACTGCCAGCGGCTTTTTAAATTCATTCGTGCCATCACACGTGATCTTATCCGTCTTACCATTTTTATCTTTCGTGGAAACGATCGTTCCTTCCGGCAAAAGAAGCTTCAACATATTGCAGACAACATCAAGATTTCCTCCCGGATTATTTCTCAGATCGATCACAAGACCTTCCATTCCCTGATTTTCCAGGTCATCCAGTGCTGCTTTAAACTGATCGTATGTCACCAGATCAAATTCTGATACCCGGATATAACCAACCCTGCCATCCTTCATCTCATACTCAACTGTCTGTGCCTCGATCGTATCTCTTGTGGCAGTCAGCGTCTCTTCCTTCCCGTCTCTCAGGACATATAACGTTACTTCTGTACCTTTTTCCCCTTTGATCCAGGATACGATCGTATCCAGTTCTTCATCACCAACTTCATGGTCATCTACCTTTTCCAGAATATCCCCTGCCTTCAGACCTGCCTTTTCAGCCGGAGAATCCTGATAGACATTCACAATCGTCACTGCTTTCGTATCTGCATCTCTTGTCAGCGTTGCTCCGACACCGGAAAATGTGCCGCTGGTAGATTCCATCAATGCTTTCGTCTCATCTTTATTGTAATAAACTGTATAGGGATCTCCCAGTGCTGCTGCATAGCCTGAATAGATTCCCTCTACCAGTGCATCCTGATCCACTTCATCCTGATACAGATAATATTTGTCGATCAGCTTATTTAACTTATCCAGCTTCTTTGACACATCTCCCTCTGTTACATTTTCTGATGTATAAGAACCGCTGCTGTTCCGGTTCACGATATACCATCCTCCAAATCCAAGGATCGAGATCACCAGCATGATCACGATCCCGGTCAGCAGTCCTGCCGCAAAGCCACTTTTCTTTCTGCCTGTATTTTCTTCCATTCCTGACTCCTTTCATCCTTTTATATTCTATGCACAAAGAGGACAAAGCAGACACTTATCCGCTCTGTCCTCCCTCAATTCTTCCTTTGATGACGTATCTGTCATCTTCTGCTTCTGGTCAGCATACTACAAATATGTATTTGGATTTACTGCCGTTCCATTTAATTCTACCTGAAAATGCAGATGTGCACCACTCGAATATCCCGTTGATCCAACATATCCGATCTGCTGTCCTTTTGCAACTTTCTGCCCTGCTGTCACGCAGATTGCACTATGATGCATATATTTCGTTACAAGACCATTTCCATGGTTGATCACGACCCAGTTACCGGCACTGTTGCTCCATCCCGCAATCACTACAGTTCCTGCTGCTGCCGCATAAGTCGGTGTTCCTGAAGGGGCTGCATAGTCGTTTCCCTTGTGAGGTCTTGAATCAAAGGATCTTACTTCACCGAAATAACTGGACTGATAAGTCATACCAGGACATGGATGCGTAAAATATCCATTTCCACTGACTACATTTCCACTGGACGACGGCTTAAAAGAGTTTCCGCCACTGTTCAGCTTTGCCTGCTCCTCCTGCAGCCGTCTTGCCTGCTCCGCTTTCTCCTTCAGCTCTTTGAGCGTATCAGCATTCTGCTGGATCTGCGTCTGGATACTTGCGATCTGAGCCTCTTTGCTGCTGATCATCTCCTGAGCCTGCGTCTGCTGCTCTACGAGCTGACTTTGCAGCGTATTCAGATTTTTATATTCTTCCTGAAGCTTTGCCTCTTTGTCCTGTACAGTCTTCACCGTATCCTGAAACTCAACCAGCATATCCCGGTCATAAGAAGACATCTTTGCCACATACTCGGCTTTATTCAGCAGATCTGCGATCGAACTGCTCGTCATCATCATTTCCAGAAACTGTGTATTGCCGCCTTCATAAAGATAACGGATCCTCTTTTTCATGCTCTCGTACTGATCGTCTTCTGCGATCTGAGCCTGAATCAGTTCATTTTCTGCATCGGAGATTTCATCCTCCTTGGCGGTCAGATGCTCCTGCGTCTCATTCATTTTCTTAATGATCTCATCCAGTTTCTCCGACAGCGTCTTCTTTTCTTCTTCTGCTTTCTTTTTATCCGATTCAAGCTGATCTGCTTTTTTCTCAGCTTCATCGATCGTAACCGCACCGGACTGCGATGCCGTTCCGATACAAAGGACGAACGCCAGCAAGATTCCTGTAATTTTCCTCATCCGGCCTTTCATAGGTTTCCTCCTATACTCTCAGATGCTTGCGTACTGTAAAGAAGCTTCCAAGGAAACCAATTCCGATACCCATGATAAGTCCGATCGGCAATAAGTATGTATATACTACATTTACCGGAAGGAAATCAATAATATTCTTCAGAATACTGAACCGTTCCATGACATAGGAAACTGCCTTATCATAAAGTACATATAAAAGTCCCAGTGGGATCGCTGCACCAAAGATACCGATGATCAGACCCTCGATCACGAATGGTGATCTTACAACAAAGTCTTTCGCACCAATATATTTCATAATAGCGATTTCTTCTTTTCTGACTGTAATACCCATTGTAACCGTATTGCTGATCAGGAAGATCGACACTCCCAACAGGATCGCAATGATCGCAATGGAAATATATGCGACCAGCATATTAATGCTGGACAGTGTATTAGCTACAATATCCGATTTATTTACTTTCGACACTCCATCCAGACTCTGTGCAAACTTAACCAGATCCTGCTGCGTAGAAGAAAGAGATTTACTTCTTGCGATCAGATCCTGGCTGTTGTCTGTCGTCTTCATATAAACTTCATAGTTATCTGAATTGGCCAACGGATTGTCATCTTTAAATCCCTCTGCAAGCTCCAGATTATCTCCGAAATAATCCTTCTGAAAATCCTCCCATGCCTGCTCTGCTGAAATATATTTCACCTCTGAAACGTCATCTCTTGCTTTCAGTTCCTTCCCAATCTTCTGGATCTGCTCATCTGTAGCCTCTTCATTAAAGAAGACCGTGATCGCCACACCTTCCTCAGCACTTCGGATGATATACTGAAAGTTTACAAGAATCGAGAAAAATAATCCGAACAGGAAGATACAGGCTGACATCGTTGCAACGGATGCCAGAGAGAACATCTTATTTCTCCAAATACTCTTAACTCCCTGCTTTCCAACGTATCCAATCGTACTAATCCTCATCTGTATACCCACCTTTTCGTTCATCACTGACAATGACACCCTGCTTCATGGTAATGACGCGTTCGTTCATCTCATTTACGATTTCCTGATTATGCGTAACAACAAGCACGGTTGTTCCACGCTCATTCGCCTCTTTCAGAAGGCTCATGATCTCCCAGGAGTTCGTCGGATCCAGGTTACCTGTCGGCTCATCGGCCAACAGAATGGCAGGCTCATTTACGATTGCCCTTGCGATCGCTACTCGCTGCTGCTCTCCTCCGGAAAGTTCCTTCGGAAAAGACTTATACTTCTGTGCAAGTCCTACCAGTGACAGGGCAGCCGGTACTTTTTTCTTGATCACCTTGCCCGGTGTCTCTGTCACCCGCAGTGCAAACGCAATATTCTCATAAATATTCCGGTCTTTCAGAAGACGGAAATCCTGGAATACAACTCCCAGTCCTCTTCTGTACTTTGCAATATTCCGGTGTCTCATACGGTTTAAGTTCTGTCCGTTCACGATAATCGTACCATCAGTCGGATTCAATTCTTTCATAATCAGACGAATGAGGGTGGATTTACCTGACCCACTGTCACCAACGATGAAGACGAACTCTCCCCGCTCGATCTTTACGGATACCCCATTCAGAGCTGCATTGCCCTTGGAGTACTCCTTCTTCACGTTTCTTAATTCAATCATATGTTCCTCCTAATTATCCATACTCCTCAAAATTCCTAGTATTCTAATGACTCCATGTACTTCATGTACTTCACTACCATCAGAGCGATCTTGAACGTGATCGCATCCTCAAAGACACGCAGATCAAGACCTGTACTCTTCTGCAGTTTATCCAGTCTGTATACCAGAGTATTTCTGTGGATGTAAAGCTGTCTGGATGTCTCGGATACATTGAGACTGTTCTCGAAGAACTTATTGATCGTAGTCAATGTCTCTTCATCAAAGTCATCCGGAGATTTTGCTTCAAAAATCTCCTTGATAAACATCTTGCACAACGGAAGCGGAAGCTGATAGATCAGTCTGCCGATTCCAAGAGTTGTATAGGCAACGATATCTTTCTCACTAAAGAAGATCTTGCCTACATCCAACGCCAGCTTGGCTTCTTTATAAGATTTGGAAACTTCCTTGATGTCGTTGACGATCGTTCCATATGCTATATGTACCTGCTCGTCACCTCCCTCTGACCGGAGCAGATCCAACATATCCTTCGCCATTTTTTCAAGTTCTTTATTTCCATCTTTCTCTGAAAGTTCTTTTACAACAATAATATTCTTCTCATCTACCGCAGTTACAAAATCACGGGATTTGCCTCCAAGAAGATTCCGCACATTGTCAAGAGCCGCACTGTCTTTTTCATGAGATGTCTCAATAATAAAGATAACACGTTTCACTTCCGTGTCAATATGTAATTTTTTGGCACGATTATAAATATCCACAAGCAAAAGGTTATCCAAAAGCAGGTTTTTGATAAAATTATCCTTGTCAAATCTCTCCTTATATGCAACAAGAAGGCTTTGGATCTGAAATGCCGCAATCTTGCCGAGCATATATTCGCCCTCACTGTCTCCATTGGCAACAAGCACATATTCCAGACGCTGCTCATCAAAGATCTTGAAAAACTGTCTCCCCTGAATCACCTGACTGTCAGCAGGGGATTCCACAAATGCAAGCACTGCATCCGAACAGTTCTTATCCACCTCACCTGTAGCCGCCAGTTCCTTTCCCTCTGTATCTAACACACAAAAATCAACCTTGGAAATCCCCTTCAATCCTTCAATCGTATTCTGAAGTATCTGATTAGAAATCATCCTTTTTCCTCCATTCCATCCGTTCTTCGATATGTGCAATTTACACATACCTTTCGTGTCGATTTTTTTTACGTACACATTTCCACTTAGTATATTAAGTCAAAACTGCAAAAAAATAAAGAGTAAATCCTTTTATTTTAGTCATTTTTTTGAATTTTTTACAAAAAATTCATATTTTCAGACTTGGCATAGTTCACAATTTTCCGAATATAGATCTTATTTTCAGGCAAATCCATTATTCTTTTTCCTGTTCTACATGATATCTGAAAATTTTCTTCTGAATGAAAAAACGAATCCGATTTCTCAACTTTATCTCATCCAGATGCCCTGTGAACGCACAGCCGCCTCCCAGCCAGACCCGTACATTCAGAAGGGCTTTATTTTCCGTAATAAACCGTTCCTGGAACGGGGACGGCAGCACCGAAAAAATGCAGTCTGTCTCCGTTCCATTGATGGCATTGATCGCATCCTGGATCTGCTCTTCATTCTCCGAAACCACCGTCTGCCCGGTAATGCGGATCCCCCGGTTGTGCCGGGACAGAACTGTCTCTACTTTTCCCAGATTTTCCTCACTGTCTGCAAGCAGAAATATTTTTTTATGACTTTTTTGCATATACTTCATGAACATCTTAAGGAAAACGTTCTCTTCAGTTTCCCGGAACAGCTTTTCATTTTCTATCTCCGCCGCTTTCAGGATCTCTGTATTCTCCGGCAGCAGCATCGTCAGTTCATTGATCTGCTCTTTCCATTGTGCATTTTCTCTTTCTTTCATCAGCATATCCATGGAAACCAGCTCGATCGTATCCACTGACTCACTCTCGAGATACTGCATCGCCTGGATCATCGCTTCCTTTGCTGTCAGGATTGGAATCTCCACATCAAATATATTCATCTTTTCTATCATAATAAATCACCCAACCATGCTCCCCGTTCTGAGCATTTTATCAAAAATGAGTGGTTTTGTCAAAATTCTGCCTTTCCTCTTCCGGTTTTCTATATTTTTTCTCCGGCTGTGCTGTCCCGTCCTCCTGCTCCCGTCTTCTTTTTGTCACCAGTCCGCCGATCCTTCCGGTCTCTTTGGAAGTAAGAGATTTCCAGCCCTGTGCAAGTACCCTGTCTAACAGTCCCAGTTCTTCCGCAATCTCATACTTCATTTTCTCTTCCTCTTCCAGTTCGTTTAAATTGATCGGTTTTTCTTTTTTCTTTCCCATATTCTGCCTTCTTTCTTTTTTAGAAGTATTTCCCGAGCAGAGCAGATTATACTGAAAAACTGTTTTCTTCCATTTGAGCGTAAAACTAACAGGACGGAACAGATACCGGTCAAGTATCTGTTCCGTCCCTCTTTATAAGATGATACAAATATAAGTGAATCGTCAATTATTCGATTGCTTCTGTCTCGATCACAAATTTTACACTTCCATCCATCTTACTGTCCCTACCACTGAATGTATTATAGGTGCAGTCACTGGATGTCAATGCTTTGAGTCTGTCAAGTACATCTCCGAATTCATCCTCTACTGTACTCTTTAATTTGCTGGTTCCCTCTTTATCGAACTGATCCATACCATCTGCCAGTTTCTTTGCTCCTTCTGAAAGTGCAGAAGCTCCTTCACGAAGTGCATTACTGTTGGCTGAAAGTTTCGCTGCACCGGCTGACATCTGTGAACCAAGTGTATTCAGACCGGATGCAAGCTGGTTTGTTCCGCTTTGCAGCGTTCCGACTCCGGCTGCCAGTGTTGAACTGCTTCCCTTCAGTTGTTCTGCTCCTGAAAGAAGAGAAGTATTATAAGCTCCGAGCTGCATAAATCCACCATTCAATTCAGTAATTCCCCGGATTGCTGTCGGGAACTGTCCCTGAACAGATGTATTCAGCTGTCCAAGTCCGCCTGCAAGAGTTCCAAGTCCGATATTCAGTTCCTGCATTCCCTGATTCAACTGAGTCACAGATGCTGTAAGCTGGCTGATTGAATCTGACGGAAGACTGTCCTTTGCTGCTGCAATAGCATCCAGCTTCTTCTGCATTTCCGGAAACTGCTGCTGTAATGCTGCTGCAGTCTCTTTAAATGTCTTCAGATTTGTCTGAAGTGTTGCTGCCCCGCCTGTGATCGCTGACAGATCAAAAGTCGGTACACTGACCGTGATTGCAGATGCTTTCTGTACATTGTTCAGTCCGTCTGCAGCAGTCTGTGCATTCTGAAGTGCTGTGATTGCTGTACTGATCTGATTTCTTACGGACTCATCTGTTGTCGCATTTAACTGGGTCTGCAAAGCACTGATCGCATTTGCAATCTGCGTCTTGCTTGTATTGGCTGCTGCCTGTGCTGCATCCACTTTTGTATTGTAATCCGTGATCTTCGCATTGACATCTGCAACCGCTGTCTCACAGTCACTTTGCAGTGTTCCGAGCTGAGTATTGATTGCATTAAGCTGCGTTTCCATTCCAGTCAGTGCTGCTGCAATATTTTCTACCGGTGTGGCAATTCCTGTCTGAAGACTTGCAGAAAGAGATTCCGTTGCAGAAATCAGTTCATTTCCGGTTGTCACCATACCATTCACCTGCGTCAGCAGAGCTGTCACTTCCTCTGAGCCAAGTACTGACTGTAACTGCTTTGTACCTGCTGCAAGCTGGTTTGCTGCGATCACCAGATCGTCTGTTGCCTCTCCTTTGCCGTCAGCTGCTTTGCTCAATGTATCTACAGCTGTCTGCACCTGCTCCAGACCTTTGCTCAACTGAGATAACTGTGCAGCACCTGCTGCAATCTTCTTCTCGCCTGCCACATAGGTAATTACACCGTTCGCCAGTGCATTGGTTCCACTTGTATAGTCTTTAACGCCTTTGACAACTGTGCCTACTCCATTGACATACTCTGTCACACTGCCATTCAGTTCTCCGTTGCTGCCAAGATATTTCTGAATGCCCGCATTCAGTTCATCTGCACCTGCTGTATAACTGCTCACTCCGTCTGCCAGTGTGGAAACACTTTCTGCCAGTGTTCCTGATCCGCTGACCAGTTCCAGTGCAGCATCTTCCAACTCATTCAATGAATCTTTCAGAGAATCAACATCCATGATATTATCCATATCCATATCATCCAGCAGATCTGTCAGAGCAACCGTAAAAGTGGAAGACATTGTAAAATCAGTTACATCTGCCTCCATTTCAAAGTTTTCTGGAATCGTTACTCCCTTATCCTCTGCTTCTTTTGTTGTCTCTTCATCCAGATCAAGGCTGTCCTTAAGTCCCGGCATACCAAATCCGATTACAATATTACGGCTTCCATCTGAAATAACTTTTCCATTGTCGATCGTTACATTGCTGAAAGTCTCATTCGGAAGGATCATTCCGGTCATCATGACAAATGGTGTATAAACTTCCTCTTCTTTTCCATCCACTGTGACGGTCTTCTTTTCGTTATTTGTATACTGTACCCGGATCTTGAGATGTCCGCTCTTTCCCTTCAGCTCATCCGGTTTTACTTCCTTGCCATCCAGAAAATAGGTCAGTTTTACAGATACCGGAAGTTCCTTATCTGTCGTACTCTGATAATAAATATCTTCTCCCGCAGTATTCCAGGTCAACTGATCTCCATTCTCCGTAAATGTCTCATCACCTTTGACATTCTTAATCTCTTTCAAAATACTTTCATCGGTCAGATTGCCCGATACACTTCCAGAATTTTTCAGCCAGTCAGATACAGTCACCTCGTCACTATTTCCTGTTGCGTCTGCATTGACATAAACCGTTTCTTCCTTATATACATCCTGCGTATCTGTGCTGCCTGCCGCATAAACCGGAACCGCTCCCAGCATGACTGACATTCCAACAGCAAGCGAAGTTGTAAGGCTGCGTTTGATTTTTCTGTTCTTGTTCATAATTTAACTCCCTTCTATTTAACCTCTGCGGGTTTCTTTTTTGCCCCGAGGAATCCTATCGAGGTCTTGCATATTACCTTATCAAATATCATAAACATTGCAGGCAGGATCAGGATAACTACGATCATGCTAATGATCGCTCCCCTTGCAAGCAGGGTACAGATCGAACCGATCATCTCTACCTGTGAGTAGCAGGCTACTCCGAATGTTGCTGCGAAAAAGCTCAGCCCACTGCTGATAATCGACGGCATACTGGTCTTATGTGCAATACTGATTGCTTCCATCTTCTCTCTTCCACGCTGACGTTCTTTCTGATAACGGGTTGTCATCAGGATCGCATAATCCACCGTTGCTCCCAACTGGATTGCTCCGATTACAATACTTGCCACAAATGGAAGACTGTTTCCCTGATAAAACGGGATTGCCATATTGACCATGATCGCAAATTCAATTACCGCTACCAGAATAACCGGCAGGGAGATGGACTTGAATATGATCATGATAATAAGGAAGATTGCTGCAATGGAAATAGCATTTACATTCACTAAATCCACATCTGTCACATCCTGCAGATCCTTCATCAGTGGAGCTTCTCCAATGACCATTCCACTCTTGTCATAAGACTTCACGATCTTATCAATGGCTGAAATCTGTGTATTGACCTCGTCTGTTGCCGACTCATACTCCGAGCATACAAAAGCAAGTTCACAATCATCGCTCTGAAGCATCTCTTTAATGTCATCCGGGATCATAAAATCCGGTACTGTCGGACCGATCAGAGAATTCATGCTGATCGTCCATTTGACACCTTTTACTTCATCAATCTCTTCAAGCATCTTCTTTTTCTGCTTTGCATCCATGTTCTTATCCATCATGACCATGTGCAGATTACTCATATTGAAGTCTTTCTTCAGTTCTGCATTCGCCACATTACTGTCCAGTGTCTCCGGAAGAGACTCTGCAATATTATAGTAGATCTTTGTATGATTATTTCCGTAAATCGCAGGAAACAGAAGGATCAGGAAAATAAGGATCCATGCCTTATAATGCTTTGTAATAAATGCAGAGGGCTTATCCATGTTGCTTAAAAGCAGTTTATGCTGAGTCTTTTCAATCGGTTTGTCAAAAACCAGTACCAGTGACGGAAGAACTGTTACACAGCAAACCACTCCGATCAGTACACCTTTCGCCATAACGATTCCGAGATCCCGTCCAAGTGCGAAAGTCATTACACACAGGGCAACAAAGCCTGCAACCGTCGTCACAGAACTTCCTGCAACAGACTTAAATGTATTGGCGATCGCATGCCCCATGGCACGCTCCTTTTCTCCCGGAAATCGCTTTTTATTCTCCTCATAACTGTTCAGCAGGAAAATGGAATAGTCCATCGTAACTCCTAATTGCAGAACTGCTGTCAGTGCTTTTGTAATATAGGAAGTCTCTCCCAGAAAAACATTACTTCCCAGATTATAGAGAATCGCCAGTCCGATACTCAGAAGGAACAAGATCGGAACAACGAAAGAACCCGAAGTCAGTTCCAGAACAATCAGACTTAAAAGTGCTGCGATCACAACATAGATCGGAAGTTCTTTCAGTGCCAGATTCTTGATATCTGCTACAACACCTGTCATTCCACTGATAAAGCACTGCTCATTTGCGATCTTTCTCATCTCACTGACTGCATCCATGGATTCATCTGAAGATGTCGTATTATCAAATAATACAAGCATCATCGTTGCATCACCTTTGAAAAAGGCTTCCCGCAGATCATCTGGGATCATCTCTACCGGAAGGCTGATGTCCGCAACATCGTCATACCACAAAACATCCTTTACATGAGAAACATTCTCAAATTTTTCTTCCAGTTTTTGAACATCTTTCATATCCATGTTCTCGACCACGACCATGGAAAATGCTCCCATGCCATACTCATCCACCAGAATATCCTGACCTTTTACTGTCTCCAGATGCTCTGGAAGATAGCTGAGCAAATCATAATTTACTCTTGTCTTTGCCATCCCGATCACTGACGGAATGATCAGCAGGAATCCGACGATCAGCATCAGAACCCTGTGCCTGGCAATCCATTTGCCAACTTTGACCATTTGTATCATCTCCTAAACTGTCTCATATATTTTAGCCTCTTCTAGTATAGCTCAAAATGACCAATAGTCAATATTAGAAAGTCAAAAAACTGAATTTTAGTCATTTTTTATTGACTTTCACGGAAAACGTGCCATACTAAAAAGAGAAATCAGTAAAAAATCTGCTTGAATTTCTGCAGAATCTGGTAGTAAAATAATAATCTGGTATGCAGACAGATATTTTAATTTGATAAATTTATCGTCATGAGTCATGAATTTTTATTATCATAGAGGAGGCGACTGGATATGGGAAAAGTAGAGGATAATAAAAAATTGAAAATGAATACACTGCTTCAGACAGCATTTGACCTTTTTACAGGAAAAGGCTTTGCAAAGACAACCGTATCCGACATTGTAAATCAGGCCGGACTGGCAAAAGGAACTTTTTATTTGTATTTTAAAGATAAATATGACTTGCGGGATAAGCTGATCGCATTTAAAGCCAGCCAGCTTTTTGACGATGCACATAAGGCACTGGACGCTGCCGCTGTCCCTACCTTTGAAGAAGAAATTCTTTTTGTAACGGATTATATTATTGAACGGTTTCAGAATCAGCAGGGACTGATGAAATTTCTCTCCAAGAACCTTTCGTGGGGCGTATTTCAGGATGCGGTCGGTACCGGAGCACTGGTTTCCCAGAAGTTTTACAACCACTATCTCGATTCCTTACAGCGGTATCACGTAGAATGTTCTTCTCCAAAACTTTTACTCTTCACCCTGATCGAATTTATCAGTTCTACCAGCTATAACTGTATTCTTCATAACGAGCCTGTGTCGATGGAAGAATATATGCCTTATATGCACGCTGCACTCAAGCAGATCTGCAAAGTATATATTACAGAAACTCCGGTTTAAAAAAATAATGTTGGGAACTTTCGCTCCCAACATTATTTTTTTCAGTTCTTCTTGTGCAGAATACAGGGCATTATCATTGATCGTCTTATTTAGTACAAAAAAAGATTCCTAAAATAATTCGTCAAAACGCTTCATTGCCTCAGCTGTCTTCTCATGCTTTCCAAAGGAAGTCAGTCTGAAATAATTCTTTCCATTCTCACCAAATCCTGCTCCCGGTGTTCCCACGATCTGTGCATTCTCAAGCAGATAATCAAAGAACTCCCAGGATTCCATCTCTTTCGGGCATTTGAACCAGATATATGGAGAATTTACTCCACCTGTAAACCAGATATTTTTCTTCTTCAGAGTTTCTGCGATCATGCGTGCATTCTCTCTGTAGTATTCGATATTTTGCTGGCACTCTGCCATTCCTTCTTCTGTGAAGACCTTCGCTGCCGCATACTGAATAATATATGGCGTACCGTTGAATTTTGTAGACTGTCTTCTGTTCCACATATCATGAAGGCTTAATGCTGCTCCATTAGAAGCCGTAAACACCAGCTCTGTCGGAACAACCGTATAGGAGAAACGAGTTCCTGTAAATCCTGCTGTCTTGGACAGAGAACAGAATTCAATCGCACACTTCTTTGCACCTTCAATCGCATAAATACTGCGTGGAAGATCCTGATCGGTAATAAATGCCTCATAGGCAGAGTCATAAAGGATTACCGAGTCATTCTTCAGGGCATAATCAACCCATGCTTTCAACTGCTCTTTATTGTAGCTTGCTCCTGTCGGATTGTTCGGAGAGCAAAGATAAATGATGTCTGCCTTTACTTTATCATCCGGCATCGGAAGGAAATCATTTTCCTCTGTTCCATTCATATAGATGATCTTCTTTCCATCCATCGTATTGGTATCCACATAAACCGGGTAAACCGGATCCGGGACAAGAACTACATTATCATTTGAAAAAAGTTCTGTGATATTTCCTGTATCGCTCTTAGCTCCGTCTGAAATAAAGATTGCTGCCGGATCAACCTCAATGCCATTCCTTGCATAATAATCTGCAATCGCCTTGCGTGCAAACTCATATCCCTGCTCCGGACCATATCCCATAAACGTCTCAGACACTGCCTGAGAATCCACTGCTTCATGAAGTGCATCGATCACGCTCTTCGTAAGCGGAAGAGTCACATCACCTATTCCAAGGCGGATGATCTGATCTGCTTTGTCCGGATGAGTTTCCTCATATACTTTTACTCTTCTGGCAATTTCTGCAAAAAGATAGCTGTCTTTTACGTTCTGATAATTTTCATTTAACTTTGGCATTTTTCTCTTCCTTTCTTTAACCGACTAAAGTACTCTGTAAGTAATATTAGCAGAATTTCTCTAATTAGAAAAGAAGTTGACCGTAATTTCTAAAAATCCATTCTCTGTACCGCTTTTTCTGACTATTCTATGTGCAATTTGTCACAATTTCAGAAAAATATATGTAAAAAAAATACTTTCCACCACAAAGATAACCGGTACTCCGACCATAAACTTTAATTTTCTTGTCTTGTGCCGGAACATCAGCATCCCAGCCAATGCTCCTGTGCAGCCACCTGCAGCCGCCAGAAACAGCAGCGTTCTCTCCGGTATTCTCCACACACGCCGCTTCGCCTTCCATTTATCAATTCCGTAGATAAGCCAGGTCAGCAGATTCACTACGATCAGATAATATATGAGCCATTTCATAACCTGATCTCCTCTCTTAGCGTAAAGGAATAGATAATCTTTTCTTTTACCGGTTTTCCAAGAAGACCCTCCAATGCCTGTGCATAATATTCCAGCTGTGCATGATAACGTTCCTTCAACTGCTCCGCACTCTTCACCCTGTCCGTCTTATAATCCAGCACTACAATCCCGTCTTCCTCTTCAAAGTAAGCATCTATAATTCCCTGGACAAGGATCACCTCCTTTTTCTGACTTCCCGACTCACCGGAAAATCCCGGATAGATCTGATCCGCATCCACTCCCAGTACAAAAGGCTGCTCTCTCCATAACCTTCCTTTTACGGCTGCCTCCGACATTCTTTTTCCACTGCCGCTTTCCAAAAATAACAAAATATCAGATATACGGATACTCGCTGCCATCTCCGAAGTCATCTTTTTCTGCTTTTCAAAATCTTTCACTGCTTTTTCCAAAGTGGCTTTCGTATATTCCCTGGTAAAATCTAATAATTCCATAAGCTTATGATAAGACGTTCCTCTGGATGCTCCGGTCAGACCTTCTTTTTGATCCTGCAGAAATTCCGGTACTAACGGAACAATTTCCTCTTCCTGATACATTTCCTCACCACGGTCTTCCTGCATCTCAGGCAGCTGTTCTCCTGTGTAAATTCTCTTTTTCAGTTCTGAAACTGTAAATTTCAGTTTCATCTGTTCTTCCCGTAAATAAGGATAAGTATAATTCATCTGTTCTGACAGAAGCTCTTTCCATTCCGGCATATACGACTTTTCTGTATCCCAGTGTTCCAGCACTTCTCTCGCCAGTATTTCTGCCTGCCCTGCTGTCGCTGCCCCATAGGATAATTCTTCCCTTGTGACAAGCCGCACCTGTATCCATTTTTCTGCCTGTTCCCACTCTCTCATCAATGCCGGTAAGATCCAGTTAAAGCAGGTCTTTGCCCCTTCCATCTGATATAGTGCAAGCGTATCTTTTTCATCTGCTTTCCAACGGTTCTGCTTTCCTTCTCTTTTTATTACATCCTCCATCATTTCAACTGCCAGAAGCTCTTCTTCCCCCAGCTTCGCTGTACCGGTCAGGATCATCTTCTCTTTTGCCCTGGTCATAGCAACGTACAAAACCCGCAGTTCTTCCGAAAGATTCTCCAGCTTTGTTCTTTCCTGTATCATTCTTTTCAGAAAGGTTGGATTTTTCGTTCTCTGTTCCAGATCTACTGCATCAATTCCAATTCCCCAGTCCGGGTGGATCACAATACTCCCTCTCTGATCCTGCATATTAAAGCTTTTTCCCATTCCTGCTACAAATACAATTGGAAATTCCAGACCTTTACTTTTATGGATACTCATCAGACGTACCGTGTCTGCCTGTTCATCCATAATTCCGGCTTCTCCATAATCGACATTATATTTTTTCAACTGCTCAATATATCTGACAAAATTAAAAAGTCCTTTATAACTCGTCCCTTCAAACGCACACGCCTTTTCGATCAGCATCTCTACATTTGCGATCCGCTGCTCTCCTCCCGGCATCGCAGCAATAAAGGTCCGGTATCCTGTCTCTTCAAGGATCTTTGCCAGCAGATCATGGATCGGAGTATAGGAAAGTATGCTTCTGAAATGTCGTACCTGCCTCATAAACTCTGCCAGCTTTTCTCTGACCGCCTCTGAAATCTCTCCGCTGCTGTTCTCCGCTTCTGCTTCTTTTTCTTCACAGCACAGCCAGACAGCCTCATAAAATGGCAGATTCGGATATGCCAGCCGGATCTGTGCCAGTTCTTCCGCATCCAGTCCGACAAATGGTGAGGTCAACACTGCTGTCAGTGGAAGATCCTGCCTCGCATTATCCAGGATTCGCAGATAGTCTAAAAGGACACTGATCTCATACGTTTCAAAATACCCCTCTCTGCTCACTGAATATGCCGGGATTCCTTCCTCTGCCAGCACTGCTGAAAATACCTCCGCCCACCCCTGGATACTCCGCGTTAAGATCACAATATCCTTATACCGTATTTTGCGGAAAGAATCACTGTCCCTATCGTAAATACATCCTGAACCCATCAATTCCCTGATGCGTCGTGCGATCATTCTCGCCTCAGCCTCTTTGGCATCTCTTGCCTTCATATCCTGCTGATCAAAGATCAGAACTTCTGTCTTATCCGTAAAATCAGTCTCTTCCGGTACCGGTGGAAACTCTGCTCCCGCATACAGAGCTGCATTTTCATCATATTCGATTCCACCAAACTCCCGGAACATCAGCTTTTCAAAAAGATAGTTCGTACTGTCCAGTACTTCCTTTCTGCTTCGAAAATTTTTATGAAGATCAATTCTCTGGCAGGAACTGCTTTCCACGCTGTAGGTATCATACTTCTCCATAAAAAGTTCCGGTCTTGAAAGACGAAATCTGTATATGCTCTGCTTCACATCCCCTACCATGAACATATTATTTCTGCCTTTACTCATCCCTGATACACTCGTCAGGATCGTTTCCTGTACCAGATTACTGTCCTGATACTCATCCACCATCACTTCAGCAAACCGCTCCTGATATTCTTCAGCAACCGCAGATGGCATTAATTTTCCCTCGGTATTTCTGGTCAGGATCGCCAGTGCAAACTGCTCCATGTCACTGAAATCGATCATATTTCTCCGTCGCTTTTTTTCGTCAAAACGTTCAGTAAACTCCTGCACCAGTCCGGTCAGTGTCCTCATTGCCTGAGCGGAATCCCGCATATCTTCGACCCATTCATCTGCAGTTGCATAGAAATAAGATTTCTGAATTCCATCAATCAGAGCCTTCAACTGCTTCCGGACAGCCTGGACGGATTTCCGCAGCTCCGCATCGACAGTCTCATCCTTTTTACCTGAAAGCTTTTTCCAGTTGAAATTGAGCAGAACCTCACTCATTTTCTCATAAGAGTCTGCCTTTTCCAGCTTTTTCAGTTCTTTTTCATCTGATTCCAATGCCTCTGCATACATATACGGACCTGCCGGGAGCTGACAGATCTCCATTGCCTGTCTGACCAGTCCATACAAATCGCCCAGATGCTGTCTGACACGCTCTTCCACTGTATGCACCATCCTTGAATCTTCCAGATGCTCTCTGTCTATTTCATAATCTTCCACACAGGAGATCAGCCACTGCCCCGGATCAGGATAACTTCTTGAGTATTCATACAACTGGAGAATCAGTTCCTCAATCTTTTTATCCGTTCTGCCTGTTCCGTATTTTTCCACGAATTCCCGGAACTCTTCCTCCTCTTTTGCATAATGTTCTTCCAGCATTTCATCCAGTACATCCTGTTTAAGAAGACGGAGTTCCCCTTCTTCTCCCACACGGAATGACGGATCGATTCCAATCACATGGAAATGATCCCGGATCACCGACAGACAGAATTTATGCACTGTAGTGATCATCGCACTATGTACTAACGATGCCTGCTGCTCCAGGTTCAGATTCCCCGGAGATTCTTCCAGTTTTTTTTCGATCGCTGCCGCGATCCTTTCTTTCATTTCGGCTGCCGCTGCCTCTGTATATGTGACAACAAGCAGTTTATCCACATCCACAGGATTCTTTTCATCCGTGATCATTGAAATGATCCTCTCAACCAGTACTGCTGTCTTTCCCGAACCGGCAGCAGCCGAAACCAGAATATTTCTGTCACGCAGATCAATGACCTGCTGCTGTTCTTTTGTCCACTTCACTGCCATACTGCCTATGTCTCCTTCTTTATTCCCAGCTTTTCTTTCATACATTCGACTGCTTCTTCCAGTGAATATTTCTGCAACTGACGGTATTCACACCCTTCAATCCGCTGGTCAAATCCACAGATATCTTTGCAGGCACAGAAATCACACCCGGTTTCCTCGCCAAGCAGATACGGCAGTGCACTTACCTCTCCCTCATACATCTCTGCTTTCAGTTCCTTCTGCTTCGCCCTGGTATAAGCAAGTACCGTCTCAAATTTATCCTGCGGAAGAGCTTTTGACGCACCTCCGAGTGATCCGTTCTGATTGATGCGGAGCGGGTAATATAATGAACTTCCCATCAGATTTGCCTCCAGATGTTCAATTACTTCCTCTTCACCATTCACCAGACCATCCAGCTTCAGTTCTTTTAAAATACTTTCTTCGGTCTTCTCTTTTGTCTTTTCTCTTGCCACGATCGGATCCTGTATCCTGTAATAAAAAATTCCTGCAGGAACTACCTCTTTCCCCGGATTCCGCTTTTCTTCAGCCTCCAGTGCTGCATTCAGATACACCGGCAGCTGAAGCTGAAGACCATGATAGAAAGAAGTAATATCAAATACCTTCCTTCCCGTCTTATAATCTGTCACCTTGACATAAACCCGGTTCTCATCCTCACAGGTATCGATCCTGTCGATCTTACCACTTCCAAATTTAAATTCGTATCCTGCCGGTTTAAAATCTCCCTGCTCCATCTGTCGGGTCAATGCCCATACAGACCGGCGGATCAGACGCTTGATCCGATAGATCATATATTCATTTCTTGCACTTGAGAACAGGACTGTATTTCCATAATCCAGGACACTGCTTTCCACACTTTCGTCAATCAGCTCTGCCCGACGTTCTTCCGGCATTGTTACCCAGTCCAGTTTCTCTTCCTCTGCTTTTTTTGCAAAACGTTCCAGTGCCTGATGTGCAATATTTCCCAGATCCATCGCCTCAAATCCATAGGTTTCCCGGTCAGAAAGCCGTAAACCATAACTCAGGAAATGAGCATAGGCACAGGAAGCAAACTTTTCCAGCCTTGTCACACTCACGCGTTCAGGATCAAGATACAGCTTTTCAGCCATCCGACTTCCCAGCATAGCGGCTTCCTTTTTATAAAATCCTGCTCTCAGCAGCTTTTCAACTGTGGATCTGCTTTTTTCATCGCCTGCAAACCATGTATAAAGTTCTTTCCACTGTGCATCCAGTCCCTGTTCTTTTTCTCTCAGCCCTTCTGCCAGTCTGAGAATCCCGGTCCTTCTTGTCATCTCACACTGCTGCCATGACTTTTCTTCCTCATCCACCGGCTTTAAATCTGGAAACAACCGCATCAACTCCTGGATCAGGTACGACGGCCGGAGAGATTTTCCCTCTCCTGACACTTTTGCCCAGGATAAAAAGAGGAATTTTGTCGGCTTGGTAAGATTTAAATACAAATAAAATTTCTGAATATAAATCTTTTCTTTCGCTCCCGGAGAAAGTGAAATGTCTTTCTTCTGAAACTGCTCCCGGTCACATTCAGACAACAATCCTCCTGCTCCTGTATTTCCGGGTAAAAGTGTATCATTCGCCCCTACAAAGAATAAAGCTTTAATATTCTTGATCCTTGTACGTTCTACATCTCCGATCATAACCTGATCCAGACTTGGCGGAATGACTCCTACCTTCGCTTCTTCCAGTCCTGCATCCAGTAATTCACAGTAATCTTTCAGAGAAATTTCTTCTTCACCCAGCAGACTTACAAATTTGTCAAATAATTCCATAACGATCCGGTATACCTGTGCATACTCTTTCGCCAGTGCCAGTTCTCCCCGGTCCTGAAATTCTTTCTCCAACTGTGCAATCTTCTGCTGCAGCTTTTCCTGAACAAGATATTCATATATTGCCTGCGTTACATCTCTGACAGTCTTTTTCTTCTGCTTCAGAACCTGTATCAGTCCCATCGTCTTTTCTACAAAGATCACTCTCAGATGATTCAGTTCTTCCAGTTCTTTTTCTCCAGTTGAAGGAGTTCTTCTGACCCATGCCTGCTGCCATTTTTTATACCCTTTAATATCCAGTGCCAAACAATAATTTTCCAATCGGTCAATCTCTTCGTCCGAAAAACCACACAATCCGGTTCTCAAATGCCTGAATACACTTTCGTAGGTAAAATTCTGTTCTGCCATCGCCAGCAGGCTCCGCAGATATTCTACAAATGAATTGAGCAAAATACTTTTTTTATGATCCATAAAGACCGGAATTTCAAATAATTCACAGGCTTTCTCCAATGCATCCGCATACAGGTTCAGATCCGCAGCTATAACCGCAATATCCCGATATCTGTAGTCTTTTTCACGCACCAGCTTTCGAATTGCCTCTGCCACATACATGGCTTCTTCTCTCGGATTTTTCGTCTCATGAAGCGAAATTGCTCCACTGCAGGTTTCCATTTCTTCTTTTTTCTTTTTATACTGTCTCCTTGAATAACGGAAAAGTTCCGATTCCAGAAATGCCATCTCAGAATTTTCTCTGAACCGGTATGGCACTTTTTCATACAGGCAGACCGGTTCTTCCACTTCTGTCCCTGCATCCTGTGCAGTCTTTACAAGAGATGTAACCATCTGCTTGCTCAACGCAAAAAGCTGATAAGGATGCCGATAGATAAAAGGATCTTCCCTGCGGTCAATTTCAACCGTAACAATCACCTTTTCACTGACTTTTAAAAGTTCTGAGATCAGTCGGATCTGAACCGGAGTAAATCCCGTAAATCCGTCCAGTGCGATCACGCTCCCCTTAAGAAGCTCTGAATCACATACCGCTCTCGCCAGTACATCCAGCATCTCTTCTTTGGTAATATAACGATCCCGCAGATACTCTTCAAATCCTTCATATACTTTACGGATATCCTGCAATTTATAATAAAGATAACTTTCCTGACTGAGTCCTTCCATAAAGTCATCCAGCTTGTCAAAATCAACACCATACTGTACAAATTCTGAGATGACAGACTTTACTTCACTGATATATCCCTGCTTTTTCAGATTTCCTTTCAATACTTTCAGGTCATCCTCGAGCTTCCCCGCGATTCTTCGGATCACAAGATTCTTTCCTTCATCATCAAGAACCGGCTGTTCTTCCCTGCCGACTTCTTCAAATACGCGATATGCCAGTCTCATAAAACTCAGTGCATCAATATTCATGATGCCGCCTCTCGGATGTGCCGCACATAAATCTCTCTGCGTCTGCATGGTAAACTGCTCCGGTACAAGAACCAGATAATTCTTTTCCGGGTGTTCTATTGATCCATTCACAATCTGCTGATAAAGATAATGAGATTTTCCACTTCCTGAATTTCCCAAAATAAACTGTAGTGACATTTATTTCCTCCAAATGCTATAGTATGCAGCACATCTGCCATCTGCTATTTTTCCTGCATACTTTGGTATAAAAAGCAGATACAGACCGGTCTCTCTTCCCACACCGTTCCTGCATCTGCCCGTTATCCGCAATCACTTTCTATCGCTCCGTATCGATGAACCGCCTTACTTTATAATACTTAACAACTCACCTTTTGATACTGCACCGATCTGTCTGCCTGCTTCCTCACCGTTCTTAAACGCAATAAATGTCGGGATACTCATTACTCTGTATTTCTGTGCGATCTCCATCGCCTGATCGATATTGATATTGCACACTTTAATTCCTGACTCCTCCTCAGCAATCTCATCTACGACCGGACTCATCATCTTACAAGGCCCGCACCAGTCTGCATAAAAATCTACCAGTACCGGCTTTTCTGCCTGAAGAACTTCCTGCTCAAAATTTTCTACCGTTAATTTAACAACTGACATCTTTCTTTCCTCCTACAAACCAATCATTAAGTTACTTTCCTGCATTTTTCTGCATTTTAACTTTTCTTTTTTATTAATCCCCATTTTTGCCTGGAAATAAGCACTCTTTTCTAAAAATCGAATACCAGCGGATCATAACTTGTTCTTTTATTTCTATTCATTGCATTCAACCTTTTCATATCTTCTTCCGTAATCTCAAAATCTGATATCGAAATATTCTGCAATAACCGCTCCTTATTTTTCGACTTCGGAATTGGGATGATCCCCTGCTGGACATTCCAACGCAGCAATAACTGAGCGGACGTCTTATTATATCCCGCAGCCATCCTGCCAATCTCATCCTCGTCCAGATTTCCCCGCAATAAAGGCCCCCATGCCATAACCTGAATCTCATTTTCTCTGCAAAATCCAAGCAATTTCTCATCATGCATAAACGGTGTATGCTCAATCTGATCGATCATCGGTCTGACTTTGCAATTTGCCAGCAGATACTCCAACTGGCAGACTTCAAAATTGCACACACCTATGCTCCTGACCTTTCCTTCTGCATACAGCTTTTCCATTGCTTTCCATGTAGCAAGCATTCTTTCCCGGTTCTGTCCCGGCCAGTGTACAAGAAACGCATCCAGATAATCCGTCTTCAGGCGTTCTAAAGACTCTCCAAAGCTTTCAAGTGTCCGCTCATATCCCTGGTTACAATTATCCACCTTACTGATCAGGAAAATATCCTGCCTGGGAATCCGGTTCTTCTCTAACGCTTCACCCAGTCCGCTTTCATTTTTATACATCTGAGCCGTATCAAATAAGCGATACCCCTGTTCACATGCATATCTTACTGCATCGTCCATTTCTTTTCCCGCATTCATCTTATAGACACCAAGACCCATCTCTGGAATTTCAACACCATTATTTAATCGAAACATAATAAGCCTCCCTTCCATTTTGCGATACGACTACAGTATAACATACTTTTTCTTGCGGTTAAATCTTTTCTGTATCTTATCACATCCGCATTGCGTTATCAATACAGATATTATTTTATAATATTTTTTTCATATTCTATTTTCAATTTTTATAATTTTTTTATTTTGGCTGGCAGTTACCTGCTGATAATTGTATGAATCCGATAATTTTATAAATTCGTAATATTTCAAAAAAGGATGAAAGCTCCTGCTCCCATCCCTTTTTCCATAATTCTATAATCTCTGATTTTTTTTGCTTACATAATTCACAAGTCTGAGCAGATCTGTGATATTGACTTTTCCATCATCATTAATATCTGCTGCATCTGCCGCATCACCGGTCAGTACGATTTTCTTCGACACATTGTTCATGCACAACATAATATCAGTAAGATTGATTTTTCCATCTCTGTTAATATCTCCTTTTACAATGACAGTATCGTCTGTATAGTCTGTTTCTGCTGCAGCAGGCAGTGCATACAGGAAATAAATTCCCGCTGCTTCCGGCACATCTGTCTCATGATCCTGAAAATTTTCATTTCCTACAAGAAAATAATCATGCTGGAACTCTTCATCCTCCTGATCGTCCCACGTCGCATCAAGCCAGTAATATTGACCTTTCAGCTCTATCATGTTCCATGCGTGTCCACCTCCGGCTGTCATTCCCGTCACATAAATATTATTAATCCCATAGCAGTTCATCATAAGCTGCATTACTTTAGAATACCCTTCACAGACTGCTTTTCTTGACGAAGTCATAGCTCCTGCTATTGAATGCGTAACAGGAATTTCCGTATCATCCGAATATTCAATATCTGAAATTAATGTATCATGTATTTTCCGTACTTTCTCATAATCTGAATCAGACTCACTTATTTGGGATCGGTATACTTCCCCGGCAGTGTCTACAATTTCATTCAGAGCATTCTTTCTTACCGTACCGGCAGCATATTCATCATAAGTCAGCACGATCAGCTTATTTTCTGAATAAACCACCCTGTTAGACAGCCAGAAAAATTGCGGATTATCATGGCGAAATGTAAAATAAGATTCTATTTTCTCATTCTCACTCATCGCATATGCAGATACATCAATTTCTGCAACTGCATAACATACCATTGATCCAACCGTCTTTGCCTGTACATTGGCACTATTCACGGAAAATTCTCGGCTTTTTTCTTTCAACTGCTGGTACAGATACCGTCTTCCTGCACTGTTGGATCTTTTTTTCATATCCTCATATCCATAATCCGATCCGTAATTCAGAAATTCTTCATTTTCAGCTGTTTCTGAATCTGAGGCATTCCAATACTTTTCTGCAATATTCCATTCCTCTGCTTCCTGCTCTGAAATTCTTATGGCCTCTTCCTGCTCCATTTCGCATACATGACCATGCAGCTCTCCCGCATACACCGTTCCTCTGAATTGTACTACCGCCAGCAGAAATAATCCCGGAATGATCCATTTTTTCCATCTTTTCATTTTTGCTCCGCTTTCCTCATCTTACAAATGACTGCTCTTCTTGCTGATATAATTCAGTAACAACATAAGATCAGTCAGATTTACTTTTCCATCTCCATTGATATCCGCTGCTGCAAACTGCTCCTCTGTAAGCTGTCCTTTCTTTGACACATAATTCAGACTCTGCATCATATCCATGATATTCACTGTTCCATCGCCATTCAGATCCCCGGATGTCTGCTTTTTCGGAGAAATTCTGAAATCATCACATAAAACTCCATATGAATTACTCCACCATCCAGCACCTAACGCAAATATTTCTTCAAATGACTTCTGCTCAAAGGAATCACCACTCCCTGCTTCAAAAGATAACGTATCCTTATCGGGAAATGCATCTATCGTTGTTCTTCTTTTTCCTGAACACTGTCCATGACATTCCACAACAGAGTTACGAATCGTCAGCGTACTACAATAGAAATATTCCAATCTTTCTGTCACATTTCCAAGATCCATGAATACTTCTGCATTTTCGATCGTCAGCGGATTACTGGAAGACATATAACTTACATCAATTCCGTATGCTTCATCCTGAGGGCTTTCTCCCGCATGGACTGTTACAGTACCCCCGGTTATACTCACATTATTGCGTGCATTAATTCCACCGCTGCTTTCTGTAACATTCAGCGTTCCTCCCGCCATAGTCATACTGCCTTGCGAAGAGATACCCTTATATTTCAGATTTACAGTCCCATTATTTAAGAAGAAATTATGTTCTGTATAAATTCCATTTTCTATATTCAATGTGCCATTTTCAACGGTCATTTTATCTGCTGACACACCATACTTTATTCCACTTCCGGCAATATTCAGTATACCGTTTCCTGAAATGTTCAGATTGTATGCTTTTATTCCAGCTTTCTCGTTCCATCCACCGGAATCTGTTCCACTACAGCTTATTGTATTTGTTCCCTTCAACTCAATATTCAGTTCTGCACCAGCCGTCATTTCAATCGCAGCATCCCCATTCTGAAAGTCATGCTGAATTTCTGCGTTATCCATAATCAGTGTATTTGAATCTGCATCATAGGAAATCCCCTGACAGGTATTTCCTGTAATGACTCCATTGTGCAGATATTCCACACCTGCTATCCGAAGACTCAGAGGCATCGCGGTTCTTGTCAGTGAAATTCCCTGTTCATCTGCTGAAATACTGGTATATGTATTGCCATTTTCATCTTTCCACTGCCATCTTCCTTCCCCCGCTGCCGGCAGAGAAATACTGAGTCCTGCATTTATTTTTTTCGGAGTATTCAGACTTTCTAATGATACACAATAATTAAATACATCTTCTGCTTCTGTTACCCTGCTCCAGTCCATTCCACTCAGATTCAAACTTTTCAGACTTGTACAATCACTGAACATCCATGTTACTTTTGTTGTCTGACTGGTATCCATGCTACTCAGATCTACATTTTCCAAAGACTGGCATTCACTGAACATACTGTTCATATTGGTAACATGACTTGTATCCAGTCCACTCAGATCTGCTTTTCTCAGATTTGTACAGTCATAGAACATACCTTCACAGGACGTTATTCCTGACACCCGTACTACCGCACTGGTAATCTCACTGCAATATTCTGACCATCCGCTGTCACTTTCATAATCTCCCGTCCCGGTGATCGTCAGTAATCCCTCATTATCAATCGTCCAATCCAGATCTCCACTTTTTCCTGACCTCACCACGGTTGTATCGGTTGCTCTGTCCGCAGATCCCGATATTTCTTCCGCACTTACGCTGACGGTTCCGCACAGCAGCATAGCACTCAGGAACACCGCTGCTGTCCTTTCCCAGCTTTTCTTCATCCGTTCTGTTCCTCTCTTCCTAAAATACTTTTTATAAAGTACTGCTCTTTTTACTGATGTAATTTAACAGCAGCATCAGATCGGTCAGATTTACTTTTCCATCTCCATTGATGTCTGCTGCTGCAAACTGCTCGTCCGTAAGCTGTCCTTTCTTTGACACATAATTCAGACTCTGCATCATATCCATGATATTAATATTCCCATCACCGTCAAGATCGCCTGTAACCGGATGCTCTTCTTCATTTACTTTTTTCAACACAATGCTTTTTCCATTTTCCACTGGCAAAATTTCATATACATTATTATTTGTATCTTTCCATTTTTGCATCGTATCTTCTTCCAACGGAAGTGAAACTGCATACTCGGCTTTTATATTGATCGGAGTATGAATAACGCTCAATGATTTGCAGCCATCAAATAACGAGAATACAGCTTCCCCGTCTGATAACCTTATATTCTGTAAATCAAAACTACTCAGATCCAGTTCAGTCAGTTTAGTACATCCTGAGAACATGTGATTAATATATTTCACTTTATCTGTAAGAAATCCGTTTACCCTTAATTCTGTCAAATTACTGCACCCATTAAACATATGATCCATATTCGTAACATTTTCAGTATCAAATCCATCTACATTTAACGTATGCAGATTTACACACCCTGAAAACATCTCTCCCATATTCGTCACATGACCGGTATTAAAATTACTTAAATCCAGTGCTTCCAGACTACTGCACTCTTTAAATAATGACCACATATTGGTAACATTACCTGTATTGAAATTTTGGATCTTCAGTTCACTCAAATTTGTACAGCCACTGAACATTTCCCCCATTTCCATTACCTGACTGGTATTAAAATTACTCAGATCTAATTTCTTTAACCCACTGCATCCATGAAACATATGCTGCATCTGAACTACATTACCAGTATTAAAGTTACTTACATCCAATGTCTTAAGGCTGCTGCATCCACCAAACATCTGTCCCATACCTGTCACATGACTGGTATCCAGTCCGCTTACATCTATCGCTTTCAGACTGCTGCACCCTGAAAACATCAACCCCATCTCAGTTACCTGACTGGTATCCAGTCCACTCAGATCCACATTTGTCAGATGATCACAGCTATAGAACATTCCGGCACAGGACGTTATTCCACTGACTTTTACTTCTGCACTGGTAATTTCATCACCATAATCTGTCCATCCGGCATTATGCGTCTCATAATCTCCTCTTCCGGTGATCGTCAGTAATCCCTCATTATCAATCGTCCAATCCAGATCTCCACTTTTTCCTGACCTCACCACGGTTGTATCGGTTGCTCTCTCCGCAGATCCCAATATTTCTTCTGCACTTACGCTGACGGTTCCACACAGCAACGTAGCACTCAATAGAATTGCAGTTATTTTTTTCCATCTTATGTTCATAAGCTTTTCCTCACTTTTCTTTTCCCACACCTGTTCAATATTTGCCTTTTATATTTGCAAAAACAGCGTGACACCTCTGCCACGCTGTTCTATTACCGGGTTATGTTGAATTTATATTTTGATCCAAACCCGATCCTCTGTATTACAGTCTCATCCAACGATTCTTTCTTTTTCCTGAGACAATAACCGCTCCCATGGATATAAACAGCAACAGAATGTAAAATGCCATATTAAATGTATCTCCGGTCTTAGCCGCCTTTTTAGCTGCTTCTCCCGGCTGATCTGCGTTGTTCTTTTTGTTGCCGGCTGTCTGTCCTTTGTCTGATACATTTTCTTTTACAAGAATTGTGCAGCTGACCGACTTATCACCAACTTTTGCTGTAATCTCGGCTGTTCCTGCTTTTTTAGCTGTAAGTTTTCCATTTTCTACAGATAATACCGAAGGATCAGAACTGCTCCACTCAACATCTCTTACATCTGTTGTATCTGCCGGATTATAAATAATTTCCAGAAGATCTGTTGCTCCGACTACCATCTCTTTGATGACTTTGTTAAACGCAACAGACTCAAGTGCTACCTCTCTGACTGTCACTTCAGTTTCTGCTTCATATGTACCAACAATCTGACCATTTCCATCTCTTGCAGTAACTACAGCTTTCACATTTGTCTTACCAGCCTGGAGTCCTGTGAGGCATCCATTCTGATCTGTCTCACCGACAGATGCATCTGATACACTCCATTCAATACTGATATCATCTGTAATCTGATTTTCTTCTACTATTTTTTTCAGATTCAGGTACTCATTCATATTAATCTTCTGCCCTTTTAAAAGAGCATCTTTCAGTTCATCAAATGCAATGCTGTTTCCAAGGTTTTCGTTCAGGTGATTTTCTTTGACAGTAATCTGAATCGTATCAGATACCGGAGCTGCTGTCTTTGTAGTGGTTGCCGTAATATTGGCAGTTCCTTCTCTGACAGCCGTAATCATACCGGTTTCACTGTCAACAGTTGCTACTTCTTCATTATCACTGCTCCATGTAACTTTTGTATCATCTGTTGTATCTGCCGGATTATATGTTACTTCAGCTACTTTCGTTCCACCTCTGACAATTTCTCCCGGATCTGCAATTTTAATGCTCTCAATATGAATTGGTACTGTCACTTCACAGGATGCTTTCTTGCCATTTCCTGCGGTTGCCGTAATTGTAACTTTTCCACCTTTTCCAGTCGCTGTGATCGTTGCTGCTGATCCGCTTGCTGTTGTTGACGGTGCTACTGTCGCAATCGATTCATCTGAACTGCTCCATGTAACAGTTGTATCATCATCTGTCGTATTTTCAGGTCCGACTGTTGCGATCAGTTCCGCAGATGCATTTTTCTCAATTGTCAGATTTTTCTTATTCAGAACAACCTGATCGATCGGGATTTCCTTTACTGTTACTTCTACAGAAGCAGTAATATGATTGGCTCCTGTCAAAGTAATCACTGCGGTTCCTGCCTTTAATGCTGTCAGGTTTCCTGTTGCAGGATCTACTGTAACCACCTCAGTATCTGAAGAACTGAAAGTCACGTCCCTGCTGTCAGTTGTATCTGATGGATTCAAGGTATATGAGATGGTTGCTGTCTGATTTTTAAGAAGTGTAAGCGTTGTCTTCTCCGGTATGATCTCTGACAGTGGTGCATCTACTGTAACTGTGCAGTCTGCCTCATAATTTCCTACTCTTGCTGTAATTACTGCTCCGCCGACTGCTTTTGCCGTAATTTTTCCATTTCCATCTACACTTACTTTTGTTGCATCAGAAGTTTTCCATGTAACAGTCTTATCATCCGTCGTATTTTCAGGATCATAGACAACTGTTAATACTTCCTGCTCTCCTCTGTGAACCGTCGCTGTCGATTTGTTCAGGGAAATTCCATTCAGTCTTACTTCCTGTACAGTGATCTCATAAGAGGCAGTTTTACTTCCTACTGCTGCAGTGATCGTAGTTGTACCATCTGCCACTGCCGTCACAAGTCCCGTATTACTTACTGTTGCAACAGACTCTTTTGATGAAGTCCATGTAACGGTCTTATCATCTGTTGTATCTGCCGGATCATAGGACACATTCAGCTGCGTACTCTGACCCTTTTTAATGGTCGTTACCCCACCGGCACTTGTGATCGTAATTCCATTTAACGGATTATTTACTGTTACTTCGCAGGACGCACTTTTTCCATTTGCCGTTGCAGTAATCGTGGTTTTTCCTGTAGTTACAGCGGTTACCGTTCCATCCTGTGTAACTGTTGCAACAGATGATCTGCTGCTGGTCCACTGAACCGGACTATTCGCACCTGCCGGAGTCAACGTCGCTGTAAGCTGCTCACTCTGACCCTTTGCAATGACCACACTGGTCTTATTTAACGAAATACCTGTTGCCGGAACAACCACATTTAACCCTGTATTATCATTTACAGTAAAATCTGTAATGGAAAATGCATCTTCTTTTGCAAGCATCACATCACTGTCAATCCCTGCCGATCCAGTTGCCGCATCATTCTTTACTCTGTATTTTGCCTTCAGGACAATTCCATTGGATACTGCCCCCTGTGTACGGGCTACCGTTGTCATCGCTGTATCATCTACTGTTTCATTTGATCCGCCAAATTCAATTTTCTGTGGATTCAGTCCCTCAATAACGCTCCCCGTTGCCGGAAGATCCATTACCTCAGTCAGTTCCAGCTTTGTCTTATCATGTAACAACTCATACGTGATTCCGTATGCTTCCGTATTGCCGGACATCGTAACAGTAATCGTTACTTCATCTCCACGTTTCAGTTCCTGCTTATCTGCCGAAACTGTAAATGTAATTTTTCCGGCTGCATTTGCCTTTTCCGGTACTGAAACAGCACATAATCCCAGCACCATCAGAAAAGACAGGAAAATTGAAAGAACTTTTTTCAAATTTCCCTTTCTCATGTTCTACTCCTCCTTTTTCTTTTTGTCCTTCTCTACTGTCATCCTGATTAGTCTTTGTAATTATACTCTTGCATCGAACTATTTGTCAACTTTTTATCCCTTATTAGTTCATATTTATTTGCAAATGCTACACTTACCATTCAATTTATAGACTTTGATAAATAAAGGAGTAAACGTATGAATAAGACTAATATTAATGCCGTTCTGATCGGAGAACGGATCAAAAAGCAACGCCTGCTGAACGGATATTCACGCGAGAAACTGGCTGAAATGGTTGATATAACACCACGCTTTTGTTATGATCTTGAGCTTGGTCTTAAAAATATGTCCGTCAATACTCTGCTCAGACTTTCCTCTGCCCTGAATGTATCTGTGGATTATCTGCTTTTTGGTTCGCAGGCAAAAAATGATCTGTACAGTTCTGTTATCGGACTTGTTGAAACCTGCCCTGTATCTAAGCTTTCTCATCTTGAAGAAATTATTTCTCATTATATTCAGGCAGTGAAAGATTCTTCTTCCTGATACTGACAGCAGCGGAAGAATTTTATATTTCATTATTTTCTTCAAAATTTTAGTCCTGATTATTCTTACATCCTGATAATTTTATAAATTCGTAATATTTCCAGCACTTTTTCATCACATTTTCGGCCTAAAATGACATCTGACATGAAGGGGAGTCTGTCAATCGAATTGAAGGGAGTATAAATTCTATGACAAATGAACAATATCATACTTTGATCCATCCTTATGCGGATGCCATGAACCTCATCCTTACCCGTCTGGAGATTTTAAATCACTGTGCCGCTGACAACGAGGATGTCCGGCCAATCCATGGGATCACCCACCGGATCAAAGAGAAAATAAGTATGGAAAATAAATTAAAAAAGAAAAATTCTAATGGAAGTGTGCAGGATGCACGCACATTACTGAAAGATATTGCCGGTATCCGCGTCATCTGCTTTTTTGAACGTGATATCTATCAGCTCGCTGAATCATTAAAAAAGCAGACTGACCTGATCCTCGTCTGCGAAAAAGATTATATCCGGCATCCAAAACCGAACGGTTACCGGAGCTATCATCTTATACTGGGAGTTCCTGTTTATTCGCTGAATGGCATGGAATACTATCCAGTGGAAATTCAGTTCCGCACCATCTCCATGGATTTCTGGGCTGCCATGGAACACCGGATCTGCTATAAATCCCAGCCCTTTGATGAACTCGAAATGCGAAATGCCTTCCGACAGTATGCAGAAATACTCGATGGGATTGAGAAATCCTTTGAAGTGTATAGTGAGAATTGTGGGTAAAATTTGTATTTGTTGAGGAGCATATATCCCGGCAGTAAGAAGTTTTTTTGACAGAAGAGCGTCCATATCCGCACTTGTTGTTGCATCGCAGTGCAGGACCCGCTTTACCTCAGCC
>NZ_CAKRGI010000007.1 GCF_934330165.1 uncultured Mediterraneibacter sp. | reverse complement strand
CGCAGATTCAAGAGAGACGGTGAGCCGACAGCGGATTTTATTCCGTGTGTTGTATTCGGACGTTCCGCTGAGTTTGCAGAGAAGTATTTCCGTCAGGGGATGCGAGTTTCTGTTTCAGGCCGTATTCAGACAGGCAGCTACACGAACAAAGACGGCGTAAAAGTGTATACGACAGAAGTGATCGTGGAGGAACAGGAATTTGCAGAAAGCAGAGCTGAAAGTGATGCGAACAGAGCGAACTTCCAGCATCAGGCTGCACCGGCACCGAGTGCGGATGCAGGAGATGGCTTTATGAATATCCCGGAAGGTATTGATGACGTATTACCGTTTAACTAAGTCGGAAAGGAGATAACCATCATGGCTTACGAAAAGGGAAGCAGACCAGAGGGTGGATTCAAGAGAAGAGGCCCGGCTCGCAGAAGAAAAAAAGTTTGCGTGTTCTGTGGTAAAGAGAATAACGAGATCGATTATAAGGATGTTGCAAAATTAAAGAAATATGTTTCTGAAAGAGGAAAAATTCTTCCTAGAAGAATTACTGGAAACTGTGCTAAGCACCAGAGAGCTCTTACAGTAGCGATCAAGAGAGCAAGACATATTTCTCTTATGCCTTACGTTCAGGACTAATCGGGAATATAAGCATATACAAAGGATTGGAACTTTGAAGAAATTCAGGGATTCAGTCCTTTTTTCATTGTACGGCATACGACATAAATACGCAGTGATGCTTTTGTATATCGAGCAGGATTGTAAACATACAGCGATGCCGGCTGTTGACGATACAAGTTGCATTTCGATGGGTAAACGATTATACTAAGAGGGAAAGACTTCAGACAAAAGTCCTAGATGAGGTATAGATTATGAAGAAAGATAAGATGCGACTAAAAGGGCAGTTGGGAATGTACATGAAGTGGCCGCTTATTATGACCCTTCTGTTATTTGCCATGGATATCTGGATGTATATGATCGATAAAAAGGCCGGAGTGATGATGACGGTATTTATTGTGATCTATCTGATCATTGCATCTTCATTGTATTTCCATAACCGTTCCCTGATCCTGGCGGATCTGATCCAGTTTTCTGTGCAGTATAAAGGGATTGAGAACAGACTGCTGAAAGAACTGGCACTTCCTTATGCAATCGCTCTTGAAGATGGCAGGATTCTGTGGAAGAATGACTACTTTAAAGAGTTGATGGAAGGGCAGAAGAAAGAAAAATATCTGAACCGCCTGATACCGGATCTGCATCCGGGAGTGTTCCCGAAGAATGATATGGAACATGTAGAGATGGAAGTGACTTACCGGGAGCGGGATTATCAGGTGGAACTGAGGAGGGTATCCTTACAGGGCTTCAGTAAAAAGGAAGAACTGCTTCAGATCCCGGAAGAACAGGAATACTTCGTGTCGGTTTCCATGAGGGATGTTACGGAGTTGAATTCCTATATCCGTGAAAATGAAGAGCAGCGGATGATTGCAGGACTGATTTATATTGATAACTATGATGAAGTGATGGAAAGTGTCGAGGAAGTAAGGCAGTCACTTCTTGTTGCACTGATCGACCGGAAGATCAATAAATATATCGGTGAAGTGGACGGAATTGTTAAGAAGCTGGAGAAGGACAAGTATTTTGTTGTATTGCGTAAATCCGGTTATAAGAAGATCAAAGAGGATAAGTTCTCACTTCTGGAAGAAGTGAAGCAGGTCAATATTGGAAATGCAAGGTCAGCGACACTGAGTATCGGACTGGGACTGAACACTGCAACTTATGCACTGAGTTATCAGTATGCACGTGTGGCGATCGACCTGGCACTTGCAAGAGGCGGAGATCAGGCTGTGATTAAAGACTGCAATGGAATTACTTACTTTGGCGGTAAGAAAGAGCAGACAGCAAAGAATACCCGTGTGAAAGCCCGTGTAAAGGCTGAGGCACTCAGAGAGTTTATTGTGACGAAAGATCAGGTCATTGTCATGGGACATAAGATTGCAGACCCGGATTCATTTGGTGCATGTATGGGAATCTACAGAGCAGCAGTAAGTCTGGAGAAGAAGGCACATATTGTCATCAATGAAGTGACAGGATCGGTGAGACCGCTCTATGATGAGATTGCAGAGAGTCCGGCATATGATGATGATATTTTCCTGACATCAGACCAGGCTCTGGATTATGTCAATGATAATACGATGATCATTGTTGTGGATACGAACAAGCCGCAGATGACAGAGTGTCCTGAACTTTTGCGTCGGTCCCGTATGATCGCAGTACTGGATCATCACCGTCAGGGCAGCATGATTATTGACAATGCGGTACTGTCTTATATAGAGCCGTATTCCTCTTCTGCCTGTGAGATGGTTGCAGAGGTATTGCAGTATATTGTAGATGATATCAAAATCCCGTCTGTTGAGGCAGACTGTCTGTATGCGGGAATTATGATCGATACGAGAAACTTTATGAACCGTACCGGTGTGCGTACCTTTGAGGCGGCTGCATTCTTAAGGAGATGCGGAGCAGATATTACCCGTGTCCGTAAGATGTTCCGAGATGATATGGAGTCTTACAGGGCAAAAGCAGAGGCGATGCGTCGGGCAGAGGTCTACCGGGAAGAGTATGCCATTGCCCAGTGTCCGGGTGATATTGACAGCCCGACGGTACTTGCGGCACAGACAGCCAATGAGTTGCTGGATATCAGCGGGATCAAAGCTTCTTTTGTACTGACGGTGTATGAGGGTAAAATCTATATGAGTGCCAGATCGATCGACGAGGTGAATGTGCAGATCATTGCAGAGAAGCTGGGTGGCGGTGGCCATATCAATTCCGCCGGAGCACAGTTTGACCATACAAATATTGAAGAGGCGGTTAATGCACTCAAAGAAACGATTGATAAAATGATAGAAGAAGGAGATATATAAGATGAAAGTAATTTTGTTGAAAGACGTAAAATCCCTTGGGAAAAAGGGTGAGATCGTAAACGTAAATGATGGATATGCAAGGAATTTCATTCTTCCGAAGAAAGTCGGTGTGGAGGCGACAGGAAAGAATTTAAATGACCTGAAGCTGCAGAAGAATAACGAAAAGAAAGTTGCCGAGGAGAATCTGGAGGCTGCAAAAGAACTGGCAGCAGAACTTGGAGCAGGAAAGGTTGAGCTTTCAATTAAAGTCGGAGAAGGCGGAAGAACGTTCGGTTCTGTATCCAGCAAGGAAATTGCGGAAGCTGTGAAGACGCAGATGAATCTTTCTGTAGATAAGAAAAAGATCCAGATCAAAGAGGGAATCAAGACACTGGGAACGCATATGGTATCAGTAAAACTGCACCCGGAAGTGACAGCAGAACTGAAGGTCGTTGTAAAGGAAGAAGCATAAGAGGGTATTCTTTATGGATATGGAAGCAGCAATGAAAAGGATCCCTCCGCACAGTGCGGAGGCGGAGCAGGCAGTGCTGGGAGCGATGCTGATGAATAAGGAGGCTATTTCGATGGCCTCCGAAATTATAACCGGAGAGGATTTTTATCAGACCGCATATGGGATTTTATTTGACTGTATTGTGGAAATGTTTCAGCAGGGAAAGCCGGTTGATCTGATCACGCTTCAGGATTATCTGAAGGAAAAAGATGTTCCACCGGAGATCAGCAACATGGAATTTGCGAGAGATCTTCTCATGCAGGCACAGACATCCGCCAATGCAGATACCTATGCAAAGATCGTCCGGGAAAAATCTGTGATGCGGAGGCTCATTAAAGTGAATGAGGAGACCGCAAATACGTGTTATCAGCAGAATAAACCACTGGATGAGATTCTGGAGGATGCACAGAAGAAAGTTTTTGAGCTTGCGGAGACGGGAAATTCAGAAGAGTATGTTCCAATCCGGCAGGTTGTTCTGAATGCGTTGGATGTCATTGAGCGGGCATCAAAGACAAAGGGAACGGTTACGGGAATCCCGACAGGATTCATTGACCTTGATTATAAGCTTTCCGGTTTACAGAGATCAGATCTTGTCCTGATCGCAGCCCGTCCTTCTATGGGAAAGACTGCCTTTGTTCTGAATATCGCACAGCATGTAGCATTCCGTCAGAATCTTGCAGTGGCGATCTTCAGTCTTGAGATGTCAAAGGAGCAGCTGGTAAACCGTCTGTTTTCACTGGAATCTCATGTGGATGCACAGATTTTAAGAACCGGTAATCTGTCAGATACGGACTGGGAAAAGCTGATCGAAGGAGCAGGAACGATCGGATCTTCCCGGATGATCATTGATGATACGTCAGGTATCACTATTTCCGAGATGCGATCCAAATGCAGAAAATATAAGCTGGAAATGGGACTTGATCTGGTCATCATCGACTACTTACAGTTGATGAGCGGAAGTAACAGCCGCAGAAATGAAAGCCGTCAGCAGGAGATTTCGGAGATTTCGCGTTCTTTGAAAGGGCTGGCAAGGGAATTGAACGTGCCGGTCATTGCACTGTCCCAGCTGAGTCGTGCGGTGGAGCAGAGAACGGATAAGCGTCCGATGCTTTCTGACCTGCGTGAGTCAGGAGCGATCGAGCAGGATGCCGATGTATGCATGTTCATTTACCGTGATGATTACTATAATCCGGATACGGAAGATAAAAATATTGCGGAGATCATTATTGCCAAGCAGAGAAATGGTCCGATCGGTACAGTGCGGCTTGCATGGATGCCGCAGTATACGAGATTTGGAAATGAAGAAAGAAGACAGGAGAGGGACTCCTGAGAAATTTTAAATTTTATCTTAAGAATTAAGATGGGAATTAAGGTAAGAAGTTCAAGAACTGCCTGCAAATGAGAGGATTATCAGAAGATCCGATGAATGAAGGGACTGCCGTATGAAGTGAAAGTTCAGATACGGCAGTCCCTTTGTGTCTGCCGGTCAGGTAAAAATTTTCTTCAGCCTGACCACTGCATTTCCCTTTGCAGATTCCCGTCGATTTGCCTGTTGTTGACGGATGAGAGAATCCAGCTTGCGGAAATGTTCTTCTTCCCGTCGCTCTTTTGCCTGAAAGAGGTCGTCCATTTCCCGGAGTATATCAGAAGTTACTGTCTTACTGATCTGATCGGTGAGCGTGGAATTATTGTCTGTGACCACCTCGGAAAGCACGTCGCCAAGAAGAGATCTTACCTGTTCCAGTTGCGTCCGGGTAATAATTTCATCAGGAGCAACGGCAGCCGATGGCAGGGCGGCTGCATCTGTGACGGTTTTTACAGCGGACTTTGTGGCTGCTTTTTCAGAGACCTTGTCCGCCTGACGCAGTCGATTCCGGGTCTCATTTAATTGAGGAACAAGCAGCTTCAGGTCTCTTAGAAGCATTCCTTCATCTTTTAGTCTTTTGATACAGCAGAAAAGCTGTATGTCATCTTCGGTATAATATCGATGTCCCATTTCCGTTCTGCCGATCGAAAGTCCAAGCTCTTCTTCCCAGTAGCGTAGAACATGAGATTCGACATGCACTTTTTTTGCGGCTTCGGAAATCATAAATCTGACTTCCCCCATGGATATCTATACCTCCTATCTGACATGGCGTATTACAGTTCACCCCTTAAAGGTGAACTGTAATTCTTGTTTTATTATAGCATAGGCTGTTCAGGGAATGCCGGCTAATCGTTCGTCAAATTGTGGCATATATCACGGGAATTACCACCGGATTCGCAGCCACCGGAATTGCAGCCATCGGAATTGCAGATACCGGATTCCGTGATGATCGGGGAACAGTCATCGTGGTATGAAGAACATTCCTGCTTTAAGTGTTCTTCAAATTTAGGAGCGGAAAGTTCCAGCGGCTTGATCTCATAATCAAGCAATTCACCGGAGACGAAATCCAGGCAGATACTGTCATCATCAGGAAGAATACATCCTTTCGGGACAACAGCCCTTCCGTTATGAGGCAGATAGTATTGTGAGAAATAAATGCTCTTAATATAGAAAGAAACACCAACAGTCAGTGCAGAAGCTTCTGTATCAAAGTTCAGGATCTTTGGAATGGCGATCATATTCAGTCCCTGGGATAATGACTGGTTGACAGAAGTAAATCCGATATAATTAATAAAGGGTTTTTCAATATTTCCATCCTCATAAGCGAGACCGTACGGTGTGAAAATTTCGAGATCAACATTGGACGGATTAGTTTCTTCGTCAAAATATTCGTATGCAGGAACATCTTCTCCCGAAGGGAGGTAAAGTGCGGTTTCGGTTAAGGTCTGAACTACACGGCAGGAAGAATTATAGATTGTGATCGCAAAAGTAATGGAAAGGTTGGTGAGTGTTACAAGACTGCAGTTCGGACGTCCCGGAATAGGTTCGATGGTGGTTGTTTCGTCTGCTTCTGTAGAAAAAGTGACATCGAGGATCTGGGCGGATGCACTTAAAGGATAACCGGTTGTTGGTAATGTTGCTGTCAGTGGAATGACACGGCAAAGATTGATCCCGATCTCATCGTAGACAACCGGGGCGAGAAGTGTCAGTTGATCGCTCGTTCCACAGATCGGGTTGGTACATACATCAAGACAGTCAGTATGCCGGACGATTCCATGGCTGACAAGCCGCTTTTTATTGGGACAGTGACAGTTCTTCGGTTTATATTTCGGCATAAGTGAACCTCACTTTTCGTCGTTTCTATATTTTATGCAGTGAATGTCCGTTTGTTTCAGAAAAGAAAAAAGTCCTGCAGCGGCTGAACTTCATCAGCCGGGCAGGACTTTTTCTGCTCTGTGATCACTTTGCGTCTATCATCTTAAGCCTCGGAGATAGCACCTACTGGACAGGCAGCCTCACATGCTCCACAATCGATGCAGGAATCAGCATCAACAACATATGTATCTTCGCCTTCAGAAATTGCACTTACCGGACATTCAGCTTCGCAAGTACCACACTTTACACATTCATCACTAATTACACGTGCCATGGGTATGTATCCTCCTTTTTTAATTTCAAAACGGACAACTTCCGTTTCGTTATCTACATTCTAATACAAGAATCTAAAATATACAAGGGTTGAAACTGTATTTAATCGAATACCTTCCATGCAGATACGAGTTAGTCATGACTGCATTTTCCCCGTATTTTAAAGGGATCATACGCTTTCAAATTCCTCTACGATCTCTTTGGACGGAGCCGTTGTAAGCAGGCTTACAACGATGATCGCTGCACAGGATACAAGGAATGCCGGAAGCAGTTCGTAGATATCCCACGCACCACCGAGCGGGCGTACCAGGTATTTCCAAATGAAGACCATTGCCCCGCCGGAAATCATTCCAGCTAAAGCTCCCTGCCAGTTAGAACGTTTCCAGAACAATGCAAAGAGGACAACCGGTCCGAATACAGCACCGAAACCAGCCCATGCAAAAGATACGATATTGAAAACGGAACTGTTCGGATCTCTTGCAAGGAAGACTGCAACCAGTGCAATGATAAGCAGGGTAATACGATCCGCAAACATCGACCCTTTCTTTCCTGTCTTTTTCTTCAGAAAATCTCCAAGAAGGTCCGAAGAAACAGAGGAAGAAGCAGCAAGTAACTGCGAATCAGCCGTTGACATGGTGGAAGCAAGGATACCTGCGAGGATCGTTCCTGCAAGAAGTGCCGGAAGTACACCATGCCGGCTCATCAGGTCAGCAATCTTAACAATGATCGTCTCTGAAGCAGAACCTTCCAGTGGGATGAGTTCACCGGCTGCTGTCATGGCAAGTCCGATGATACCGATCAGCACTGCAACTGCAAGAGAAATAACAACCCATCCGGTAGCAACTCTTCTGGACAGCTTCAATTTCTCTTCATCTTCAATTGCCATAAAGCGGAGCAGAATATGTGGCATACCGAAATATCCAAGTCCCCATGCGATCATGGATATGATACTGATAATCGGATAAGGCTGCTCTGTTCCTGAAACCGGATCGTAAGTCGTGTGCATTGTAAGATATCCCGGGAGAGACTGGGCATTCTCAACAACAGCAGACATACCTCCGGCTACATTGATACCAAAGATAAATACAATGACCAGTGCGATCGACATAATGATGCTCTGGATAAAATCTGTGGTGGATGCGGCAAGGAATCCGCCCAGTGTTGTATAGCCGACAATGATCAATGCACTGATGACCATGGCAACCTGATAATTGATCCCGAACAGGCTGGAAAAAAGCTTTCCGCAGGCGGCAAAACCAGAAGCAGTATACGGGATAAAAAAGATTACGATGAAAATAGCACCGATCGACTGAAGAATTTTTTTCTCATCACGGTAGCGGTTGCTGAAAAAGGATGGAAGGGTGATAGAATTTCCTGCTACATGAGTATAGCGGCGGATTCTTTTTGCTACGATCCTCCAGTTCAGATAAGTACCGATGGCAAGTCCGATGGCTGTCCAGCCGGCATCGGCAACTCCGGTCAGATAAGCAAGTCCCGGAAGTCCCATCAGGAGCCAGCTGCTCATGTCAGAAGCTTCGGCACTCATGGCGGTAACAAGAGGACCTAATTTTCTGCCTCCCAGATAGAAATCTGCGGAGTCGTTGTTGTTCTTGGAGCAACGATAGCCCACATAAAGCATACATCCTAAATAGACGATGATCGCGAGCGTGATGCAGAGATGTGCTGTTGTCATTTGATTCATTCCTTTCTTTCTTTTTATATGTAACAGTCTGAATGCAGTATATAAATGACTGGTAACTCAGCAGTTACAGATTATACAATAAACGTCAACATTTTAACATAAATCAGGCTTTTATACAAGAAAGCGACAGAAAAGCAGAAGAAAATGGCGGGAATTTAATGTAAAACGAGTAGTCAGAGGGGGAAAAAATGTCGGTCGGAAGAAGAATTCATCATTTTTTAAGAAAAAAATACTTCCCTTTTGCGAGGTTTCGTGTATTATAGTGGATTGAGAGCCTGAACAGGATAAGGAAAGTATGTAAAGCGGAGGAATATGATGAAAAGACGTTATGTGGCAATGATTAGTGCGGTTCTTTGTTCCGCAATGATATTGAGTGCCTGTGGCAATTCAAAAAAAAACGAGAGTATTTATACCGGGGATAAGACAGAAGTTCCGGCATGGCAGGCGAATTTGGATGCCATTTCACCTTCGGCATATGCAGATGCAGAGGGTCTGGATTTAGAGCCGGGAACTTATATTTCTGTGATCGGAAGAGCCGGGGGGACACCTTACTGGGATGAAGTAAAGAAAGGTGTGGAGCAGGCAGCCGAGGATCTTAATGAGAGTCTTGGATACAGCGGAGATGATAAGATCAAGGTGGTATACAATGCCCCGGATGAGAATGATAATATTGATGAGATGGTCAATATCTTAGATGAAGAGCTTGCAAGATATCCCGATGTAATTGCGGTGTCCAGTATTGATGAGAGTGCTTCGGAGGTTCAGTTTGATCTTGCGACTGCGAACGGGATTCCCATCGTAGCTTTTGATTCAGGAAACAGTTATCAGGGAATCCAGTGTATCTGCCGGACAGATAATAAAGAAGCCGCAAAGACGGGTGTGAAGAAATTATGTGAGGCCATCGGTGACAGTGGGGAAATTGCCCTTCTGCTCAATGATTCTGTATCGGAGAATGGAAAAGAAAGAGAAGCCGGTGTAAAAGAGGAGATTAAGGCAAGTCATCCTGAGGTATCTGTAGTAGAGACGATCTATGTAGATGAGCTGGAGCAGTTGAAGCGGAAAGCAGCTGCAGAGCAGCTTGGAATGTCTGCAGAAGATCTGGCTGCAGCAGAGGCAGGAGAAAAGAAGGATGATGCAGCTCAGACGACAGGCACTGCAAATGGAAGTGGTACAGACACAGCAGAAGCTTCTGTCAATGGCGGTAACGGAACGGCAGCCGGAGGGACAGATGCAGCAACGCAGGACGGAGCAACAGCACCGACTGTAGCGGAAAAGTTTGAGGAAGTGAAGGTAGCAGCCGACAAAATGAGTGACGAAGAGGTGGTTGCGTATTACCTGAAAAAGCATCCTGAACTGAAAGGGATCTTTGCATTGAATGAGACTTCTACCCAGCTGGGGATTCAGGTGCTGGATGAACTGGACAATTCCGATGAGATTCAGATCGTAGGATTTGATGCAGGAAAAGAGCAGGTGAAAGCACTGGAGGACGGAAAACTGGATGGGCTGGTCGTACAGAATCCATTTGGAATGGGATATGCGGCAGTGATCGCATCTGCCCGTACAGTTCTTGAGATTGGAAATGAAGCGGAAGTGAATACCGGTTATGTATGGGTGACGGCAGAGAATATGGATGATGCTGATATTAAACCTCTGGTTTACAAATAAAATCCAGAGGGCAGGTTACAGACAGGAAAAGTATCACCGCAAAAGAAAAGCAGCAGAAAAAGTGATAGAAAAATAAATAAAACCAGAAAAAATACCCGGGATGAGAGAATCTTGAAAGATCGTCATCCCGGGTTTCTTATCATTTTACCGGATCCTGACTGGCTTTGCTCAGAGAAAAGATAAATTCCGTACCGACTCCTTCGGTGCTGACGACATTGATATGCTCATCGTGAGCTTGGATCACTTCTTTGACAATAGCAAGCCCCAGTCCGGTTCCCTTCTTATCCTTTCCACGAGACAGATCAGATTTATAGAAACGTTCCCAGATTTTATTCAGTTCTTTTTTCGGAATACCGATTCCCTGATCTTTTACAGAGACAAAGATCTTATCATTTTTTCCTGATACTTCCACAAAAACAGAAGATTCATTTTCGCTGAATTTGATTGCATTATCAATCAGGTTGTAAAGAACCTGCTGGATTTTCCGCTTATCTGCACAGACAAAAACCTCATCAGGAAGCAGCAGCAATTGAATGGAAATGTGCTTTGGTGTACAGACTCCCTCGAAAGAGAGGGCTGTATTCTTGATGACTTCCTGAATATCAAAGGTGGTTTTGTCTAAAAGCAGCTCTTTGGTATCAAATTCGTTGAGAGTGAGCAGGTCGGTAGTAAGGTCGGTCAGTCGTTCCACCTCGAACAGGATGATATTCAGGTACTTTTCATGTAATTCCGGTGGGATGGTTCCGTCGGTTATTGCCTGCACATAACCTTTGATGGAGGTCAGCGGTGAGCGGAAATCATGGGAAACATTTGCTACGATCTTTTTCTGATAATCATCCATGTCTTTTAACTGCACAGACATGAAGTTCAGGGAGGCAGAAAGATATCCCATTTCATCATGAGAATGAACCGGGATCGCATAATCCAGGTTTCCCATGGCGTACTGCTTGGCGGCCTCTGTAATCTGCCGCAGCGGGCGGTAGACAAAGAAGTGGAATCCCAGCAGGAAAATGAAAGACAGTCCGAAGATCACTGCCAGAGTAATGTAAACCGGACGCATCAGAAGCGAACACTGCTTTTTGATGTCAGAAACCGGATGATGGATCAGCAGATATCCCTTTGTTGAAAATCCCTGCGTGACCGGAGCCATGACAGTGATGAAATCCTCGTCAAAGTAATCGTGGTAAGTTCCGGTAATGTACTGGCTGTTCCCAATTTCGGCCGGATCAAAATTTTCAATTGTCCGGGGGGCAGTTGTACCTCCGATATTGGAAGAGGTAATGAGACTTCCATCCGGTGTGACAAACCAAAGAGAAGAATTTAAATACAGACGCATGGCAATGAGCTGGGACTGGACTGCCCAGATGGAAGCGTCTTCTGAAAAATAGGAAGGCAGATAATTATTGGAGATCAGAGTTGCCTCCCTGTAAAGAGACTGGGAAATATCTTCTTCCAGTCCGTTCATGATCAGCTCATTTGTCAGTGTGGCGGTTGTAAAAACGCACAAAAAACCAAAAATAATATATAGGACGATAAATTTTAAGTGCAAAATACTTTTCATGATGTTCTCCCGGATATCATCTGTTGTAAAAATTATTTCGTTTCAAATTTGTAGCCGATTCCCCACACAGTACTCAGACTCCAGTGAGGATGATCTTTGATCTTTTCACGAAGTCTCTTGATATGAACGTCAACGGTTCTTGTATCCCCGATGTACTCATATCCCCAGATGCGGTCAAGAAGCTGCTCACGGGTGAAGACCTGATTCGGTGAAGCGGCAAGGCAGTATAAAAGCTCCAGCTCTTTTGGAGGCATCTCTACATTTTTTCCGTCACAGAGAACGGAATAATTAGTCAGATTGATTGTCAGCCCCTCATATTCAACGCATTTGGTCTTTTCCCGGGCGGGTTCAGTCTGTCTGCCGACCTGATAGCGGCGGAGTACGGCACGTACACGGGCAACCATTTCTTTTGCGTCAAAAGGCTTCATAATATAATCATCCGCACCAAGCTCCAGACCAAGTACCTTGTCAAATACCTCACTTTTGGCAGAGAGCATGATGATCGGGGTTACGGATCTGGCACGGATCTCACGACAGACCTGATATCCGTCGATGCCGGGGAGCATCAGGTCAAGCAAAATGAGATTCGGCTGATAAGTATCAAAAGCAGCCAGTGCATCTTCACCGTTGTAAACCATTTTTGTATCAAAGCATTCTTTTGTCAGATAGAGCGAGATCAGCTCTGCAATATTTTCATCATCATCAACGATGAGAATTTTCTGTTTCCCTATCATGAAAGATCCTCCTTTTTATTTGTCAGGTTTATTATCCGAGTTCTACGATCGTAACACCTGCATCGCCCTCTCCAAATTCAGCGAGGTGATAAGATTTTACGTGCTTCTGCCGACGCAGGTATTCATGGATTCCTTTACGCAATGCCCCGGTTCCTTTTCCGTGGACAACACGAACTGTATATAAATGGGCGAGCAGTGCATCATCAAGGTATTTGTCCAGTTCTGCAACCGCTTCATCCACAGTTCGTCCAAGCAGATTGATCTCCGGGCGGACGGAGAGGGATTTTCCCATTTTGATCTTCCCTTTGGAAGTGCGGTTCATTTTCTTTGCACCATATGGAGATGGTTCTTCAATGATCTCAAGGTCTGAAATATTGACCTGGGAACGAAGGATCCCCATCTGAACTGTCAGATTTCCACGGACATCCGGTAGGGAGCTGACAGTTCCGGTCAGGTTCATGCTCAGAACCTTGACAGATTCTCCCAGTTTAAAGTCGGAAGGCTTATGTTCTTTTTTCGGTTTTTTTGACTGCAGTGAAGAAGCAGCGGCGGTATCGTTGACTTTCTTACGGATCCGCTCCCGTTCTTTTTCCATCTCTGCCGTAGAAATATTTTCCTTGCCGAACTTATGGAATTTGCGGATCGTCTCGTCTGCGACTTCTTTCGCATCCCGGAGGATGACATTTGCCTTTTCATTTGCCTCACGCAGGATCCGGTCACGCTGTTCGTCCAGCTTTTCCTGCCGCTCTTTTGCCTGTAATTTTAATTCTTCAGCTTCTTTGCGGAGAGCAGAAATCTCTTCTCGCTCTTTTTCAATCGTACGCTTACTTGTCTCCAGATCGGTGAGGAGATCCTCGAAGGAAATATCCTGTTCTGTCAGACGCTCTCTTGCGTCATCAATAATATAATCGGGCAATCCGAGTTTCCCGGAAATGGCAAAGGCATTACTTTTGCCGGGGATACCGATCAGAAGCCGGTAAGTCGGGCGTAAACTCTGGACATCAAATTCACAGCATGCATTCTCTACTCCCGGAGTAGAAAGTGCATAGACTTTCAGCTCACTGTAATGAGTCGTCGCCATGGTGCAGATCCCCTGTGAATGGAGATGGGAAAGAATGGCGATCGCCAGTGCCGCTCCCTCTGTCGGGTCTGTTCCTGCACATAACTCATCAAATAAGACCAGAGAATGTGAATCTACTTTCTTTAGAAACGATACAATGTTCGTCATATGGGAAGAAAAAGTACTCAGACTCTGCTCAATGCTCTGTTCGTCTCCGATATCCGCATAAATCTGATGAAAAACTGCAAGCTGTGAGCGGTCACCGGCAGGGATATGCAGCCCTGCCTGCCCCATGAGACAGAAAAGTCCGACTGTCTTCAGGGAAACGGTCTTACCACCGGTATTTGGACCGGTCACGATCAGCAGATCAAACTCTTCTCCGAGAGTGACCGTGATCGGAACGACTGTCTTAGGATCCAGCAGTGGGTGACGTCCCTCACGGATATGGATTTTATTTTCTTCATTAAAAACCGGGCGGCTGGCTTTCATGGACAGAGCCAATGCACCTCTTGCAAAAATAAAGTCGAGATCGGTCAAAGCACGGTAATCTGCCCGGATTTCTTCAATATACTGAGCGGCGTCTTCACTCAGACCGGCAAGAATGACCTGAATTTCTTCCTGTTCTTTTGCATAAAGTTCCTTCAGGTCATTATTCAGTTTCACGACAGCCATAGGTTCAATAAAAAGCGTAGAACCGGTAGAAGACTGGTCATGGATCAGTCCCTGAACCTGTCCCCGGTATTCAGCCTTGACCGGGATGCAGTAGCGGTCACCCCGCATGGTGATGATCGGATCCTGTAAATAAGTCCGCAGAGAACCATTTACAAGACTGGTCAGAGTTGCATGCACCCGCTCGTTGATCCCATTAATACTGCGTCGGATATGCTTTAATGTGGAGCTTGCATCATCACTGACTTCATCTTCTCCGGGGATACACCGCTCAATCTCATTTGCCAGAGGAGTAAGCGGTTCAAGCTGTTCAAAAAAAGCATCCAGACAGTCGCAGGATTCTTCCTGTGTATCATGTCTGCCATAAGCCTTTACCCGGGCAGCATTCCCGAGAAGGCGGCTGATGCGGAGCAGCTCGGAAATACTTAAAGCACCACCGACTTCCAGCCGTTTCATGGACTCTTCGACCGGAGAAGCATCACCGAAAGAAATGCGTCCCTTTTGTACAATCCGGGTGAACGCAGCCGCAGTCTGCTCCTGAAATGTATTAATTTTATTGATATCTGTCATCGGCTTTAACCGGCGGCAGAGCTGCCCTCCGCGGAAAGAAGTTGCCTCCTTCTCCAACAGGGCAATGATCTTATCATATTCTAATTTAAATAAAGTCTTCTGGTTCATAATTCCACCTTGATATTTTTTAGGATTAACTCTGTCCTATTGTACCCCATTCTTTGCGTAAAGAAAAGGCTTTTATCCGATATTGAACAATGAGAATAAATCAGTTATACTAGAAAACGAAAGACTTTTTTCGTATGGGAGACAGTGCCTATGTTAGATGAAAAAGAGCAGGAGAAGCCTCAGGAAGAAGAGGAATCTTATTCATTCCTGCAGGAGACGATAAAGCCCAAAAAGATCAGCCGGAAGATGCTGATCCAGCAGTTTGTCAGGATCGCTCTGTACGGACTGATTTTCGGAGGAGTTGCGAGTCTGGGATTTTTTGCGGTGAAGCCGGCGGCACAAAGGTGGCTGAGAGGCAAACCGGCGGCAGTGACGATTCCGGAAGATGCTACTCCTTCAGGGCAGGAGGATCAGGCAGCAGGAGATCAGAATGATCCGGTGGATCAGACATTGAGCAAAGAAAATTATGAAGAGATCCTTAAGAGTATGTATCAGGATGTAAAGGAAGCGAAAAAGGGAGTTGTATCTGTCAGTGCGGCATCGGAGAAAGAAGACTGGGATGCGGAGGCAACGGGGATCACCTCGTCTGTATCAGGAGTGATCACTGCGGATAACGGACAGGAGCTTCTGATCTTTGCCAGCGAGTCAGTCTGCGAAGCTGCGGAAGAATGGCGGGTGGAATTTGCCGATGGTACAAGTTATAAGGCATCGGTCAAAAGCAGAGATAAGAACAGTGGATTTGCAGTATTCAGTGTGGCAAAGAGTGAGCTGTCAGATGCGACCTGGAATGCGATCCATGTCGCAGAACTTGGCAATTCTAATCTTGCAGCACAGGGGGACGGAGTGATTGCACTTGGAAATACCCTGGGGTATGAGGACGGAGTCAGTTACGGGATTATCAGTTCCACCGAGTATCAGCAAAAGTTCCGGGATGGCGAATGCGGAGTGATCGGAACAGATATTTCCGGTTCAGATGGTGCGACAGGAATCCTTTTCAATATGGACGGAGAGGTAATCGGAATGATTTCAGATGATATCTGGGAAGATAAGGGAGACCATACGGTGAATGCATATGCAATCTCTGATCTGAAATCCAGGATCCAGTTGATGGCGAACGGGGAAAGTGTGCCTTATATCGGAATTTACGGAACGACTGTGACGGGAGAACTTCAGCAGAATGAAGGCATGCCGTCAGGATTGTATGTCATTGAAGTAGATCCGGATTCTCCGGCAATGGCAGCAGGAATCCAGAGCGGGGATATTATCTGGCAGATTTCCGGTGAGTCAGTTTCTGGTATGAGCAGTTACGAGAAAGCGGTACTGGATGAAAAGAGCGGTGCAGAGATCCGGGTTAAAGGTAAAAGAAAAGGTGCTGACGGATATGTAGATCTTGATTTCACTGTGCATGTAGGCGATAAAAAATAGCAAAAGTCAGAGTAGAAGACAGAATAGATAGAAAATAGAATAAAAGATAGAAAATAATAGAAATAGAAAATAATAGAAAGAGGATAGAAATGAGATATATTAGTGGATTATGTGAAGGCGAGACAATCAGAAATGTATACCTTTGTAAAGGAAAGCGTTCTGCGGAGACAAGAAATGGAAAGCCTTATGACAATCTGATCCTTCAGGATAAGACTGGAACGCTGGACGGAAAGGTATGGGATCCTGGTTCACAGGGAATTGCGGATTATGATGAGAAAGATTTTATCGAAGTATTTGGAGATATCATTAATTATAATGGTAATCTTCAGATGAACATCCGTCAGATCCGGGTGGCTCAGGAAGGAGAATATAATCCGGCTGATTATATGCCGACAACAGAGAAAAGTGTGGACAGTATGTATGAGGAACTGGTGGCATATATCCGTCAGATTTCCAATCCATATCTGAGAGCGGCACTGGAATTTTATTTTGTGAAAGATGAAGCATTTATTGCAAAATTCAAAGGTCATTCTGCTGCGAAGACGGTTCATCACGGATTTGCCGGAGGTCTGCTTGAGCATACACTTGGCGTGGTTCATTTATGTGAATATTTTGCTTCAAATTACAGTATCCTGAACCGGGATCTTCTGCTGACTTCAGCAATTTTCCATGACATTGGAAAAGTAAAGGAGCTGTCTGCATTTCCGGATAATGATTATACAGATGAGGGACAGTTGATCGGTCATATTGTGATCGGTGTGGAAATGATCGATGATGCGATCCGCTCGATTCCTGATTTCCCGGAAAAGATAGGAAATGAACTGAAGCACTGTATCGTGGCACATCATGGCGAGCTGGAATATGGTTCACCAAAGAAACCGGCACTGGCAGAGGCAATGGCTCTGAATCTGGCAGACAGTGCGGATGCGAAGCTCCAGACACTGACTGAGCTTTTTAAGAATAAAAAGGGAACAGACTGGCTGGGATTTAACCGTTTATTTGAGTCAAATATAAGGAAAACCTCAGATATTTAAGATATTTGCAAAGCGTATTTCTCATAATTTAAGAATCGGCTTTCAACAAGAATAGAAATAGGAACAGAAATAAAATGCTGAATAAAAATGACGTTGTAACAGTAGAAATAACGGATATAGGTGTGGGCGGTGAAGGGATCGGCCGCGTGGATGGATATACTCTGTTTATTAAAGATGCGATCATCGGGGATGTAGTAGAGGCAAAAGTGATGAAAGCAAAGAAAAATTATGGCTATGCCCGGATGATGGAGATCATCCATCCATCGGCAGATCGTGTAGAACCGAAGTGTGCATTTGCAAGAAAGTGCGGTGGCTGTCAGATCCAGGAAATGTCTTATGAGCGTCAGCTTGCTTTCAAAGAGCAGAAGATTCGTGGTAATCTGGAACGGATCGGTGGTTTTGACAGGGGAAAGATCGATGCGGTAATGGAATCGGTGGCAGGAATGGACGAGCCATTTCGTTACAGAAATAAGGCACAGTTCCCCTTTGGCACAGATAAAGAGGGGAATCCTGTTACCGGATTTTATGCCGGAAGAACCCATGATATCATTGCCAATACAGAATGTATTCTGGGAGTTGAGCAGAATCAGGAGATCCTCGAAATTATTTTGCAGTATATGAAAGAAAATCGTGTTGCAGCGTATGATGAGAAGTCAGGCAAAGGTCTGATCCGCCATGCACTGATCCGCTATGGATTTACAACAAAAGAGATCATGGTCTGTCTTGTGATCAACGGAACGAAATTACCGAAAGCGGACTGGCTGATTAAAAAACTGATTCAGCTTGAAGGAATGACAAGTATCACATTCAGTCCGAATACACGCAGGGATAACGTCATCATGGGAGACTCTTATGAAGTCCTGTGGGGACAGGGATTTATTACAGATTATATTGGAAATGTAAAGTATCAGATTTCTCCTTTGTCCTTTTATCAGGTGAATCCGGTGCAGACCGAAAATCTGTACGGACTTGCACTGGAATATGCAGATCTGAAAGGAACGGAAACAGTATGGGATCTGTATTGCGGTATCGGAACAATTTCTCTCTTCCTTGCACAGAAAGCAAAGCAGGTCTATGGAGTTGAAATCGTGCCGCAGGCGATCGAAGATGCAAAGAATAATGCGAAGATCAATGAGATCAATAATGCAGAGTTCTATGTTGGAAAGGCAGAAGAAGTCCTGCCGGACTATTATGAAAACTATGCTAAAACCCATGGTGGCGAGAAGGCACGTGCGGATGTGATCGTAGTAGATCCTCCAAGAAAAGGATGTGATGAGACACTGCTTGAGACAATCGCGAAGATGGAACCGGAAAAAGTTGTGTACGTAAGCTGTGACTCTGCAACCCTAGCAAGGGATCTGAAGTATCTGTGTGAAAATGGGTATGAGATCAGGAAAGTGCGGGGAGTGGATCAGTTCCCGGAGACGGTGCATATCGAGAGCGTGGTATTGTTGACTAAAGCATATAAGTAAAAGTGTGAAAAAGGCTTGAATATAAGGATTTTTCGGTGCTTTTATTGTGGAAAACAAGCATAGAAATAGCAAGGAAAAACTTTTCGATTTTTATAGTCGGGCAGATAAGGGGATTGAGAATAGGTTGGATAGGCAAAAGTATTGAAGGGTGCTGTTGGCGATTGGTATTTTGATATTGTCTGAAGATAATAGATACTGATAAAAAGACAGAATGAAGACGGTTTTTTGGGTATCTGATATTACAGTATTATTCATATTATTAATGATTTTATTGACGTTGATAAAAAATACATTTGCAATGGTTAATAAATAAAGGAAGAGGTAGAATATGAGTAAAGAAAAATTAAAGTTTATCGACCTTTTCGCTGGAATTGGTGGATTTAGGTTAGGATTTGAAAATGCAGGATGCGAATGTGTTTTTAGTTCTGAAATAGATGATCATGCTTGTGAAATGTATGAACTGAATTTTGGAGATAATCCTAAATGTGATATTACGACATTAAAAGCTACAGATATACCGGATTTTGACATTTTGTGTGCGGGATTTCCTTGTCAGGCTTTTTCGATTTGTGGAAAGCAGAAGGGTTTTTATGATGAAACTAGAGGCACTTTGTTTTTTGATATTTGTAGAATTCTTGAGGCAAAGGAACCTAAAGCTTTTGTTTTGGAAAATGTGTTTAATTTAGAAAAACATGATTCTGGAAGGACACTTACAGTAATGTTATCTGCCTTATCAGAGTTAGGCTATACCGTAGTATACAAAGTATTAAACGCACGTGATTTTGGAGTCCCTCAAAACAGAGAAAGAATTGTAATTGTTGGAAGTCGAGATGGTATTGCATTTGACTTTACGAAACTACAAACAAATACGGTTGAATCAATGAAACCATTCTTAGATAAGACAGGAGATTTTGAGATATTACCTCCTGGTAGTTATACCATTTTAAATGAGTCGTTGGTTAAGAAACAGCCAAGATCTGGGTTGATGTTTTGCGGGTATAGAAACAAAAAAATACGTACCGTGGGTGTGAGACCTGGAACAGAGCATTTATCACGAGTACATAAACAGCCTAATAGAATCTATGATGCTGAAGGAGTTCATCCAACATTAGCTTCACAGGAATCAAGCGGTAGATATTTTATAAAAGATGGCGATATTGTACGAAAACTTACTATGGATGAATGTTTTAGATTTATGGGATTCCCTGAAAATTACAAGAAAGTCGGTGGATCAGCACAACTTTATGCACGAATAGGAAATTCTATATGTGTAAATATGGTAAAAGCTGTAGCCACAGAAGTAGTCAATCAACTATTTACAGAAGGGAAAATTATGGATAGAGAAAACAAATTCTTAGAGGATAAATACAGTGAAGCAGAGCAGATTGCAAGATTAGAAGATACAGGGCTTACTGCTCAGCAGATAAAAATGGTTAAAACTGTTGTTGATAAAGAAGAAACATTCAAGGGTGTATTTACTGTATTGCTAACAAGTCTCGTATATAAGTGTTTGCACCCAGAGCAAGATGTCAGAAGACATCAGGCTAATATGGAGAACGGATATAGTGGACGAAGTTTTGACGCTAAGTATGTTACACCATTTATGAAACAAAAGAGATTTTTAGGTGCAATGAAAGAATCTGGATGGTTGACAAGAAGCCTTGAGCAGAATATTCCATATGGCTTAGATTTTCCGGGAAAGATACAAAATAAGGATGTAAAGTCATCTTTTTTAAATATTTTACATGATGTGGAGGAGAATGGTGCAAATCCTGAAAAATATGTAGTAGCAATTATGGCATACAGCATTAAGTGCAAAAAGGATAAAACTGTAATACTTGTAAATCCAATTGAAAAAGAAACATCATTGACAATCAATGAAATAATGGATTCATTATATAAGCATTTCTATTTCCAGTATAAAAGCAGAGGTGCCGCGATTCTTCCCGTTGTAGCTCTTTACAGTGTATATCAGTGCATTACAGAAGAATTAAAAAGATTTGATGGTAAGTCATTAGATAAGTTAGCTTCTCATAATAGTTGCGACAGAAGTAGTGGAGAAACTGGAGATATCGTTGTTAGAAATGATGCCGATAATTCAATCTATGAGGTGGTGGAGGTTAAATTTGATATCCCAATTAATGCAATTATGATTGAGGACGCATATAAGAAAATTAGTGAGAAACCAGTTCAGAGATACTATCTTTTAAGTACTGTTGCTCCAAGTGAGGATGAAAGAGTCGCTATTGATGAAATAATTTGCAAGGTTAGGGAGGAACATGGATGTCAGATTATTGTAAATGGCGTTTTTCCTACCCTTAAGTATTATCTAAGACTTCTTGATAACACTGATATTTTTGTAGAAAGATATGTAAAAAATCTTTCTGATAATACGGAAATTAATTTTGAACATAAAATTGCTTGGAATAAGGTTTGGGGTAAAAATTAAATAATTAAATAAATAGAAAGGAGGTTTTTATAATATTCGTCTATACGAGCAATAGGGCAATTCATGGTTTTAATTGGCTCAACATATCGATTTTTTAGGACAAAATGGGTGTTCCACCATTTCTTTGTACAATAGGGGGTGAGTATGTTTTTCGTTGAACAACCAAGCCACGTGGAGACTGTGTGCCCCTTGGGTAAACGAAAACCAGATACCACGGTAAAACTCAGTGTGGACATGGATGATTACTACCGTATTATAAATGGTAAAGATGAGGAATGATGATTTCGCTATAGTGACTTGTTCACATTGATAATGTATCTGATTTTGGAGGTTAATTTATGGACAAAGAAAAAGCAGATATGATTATTTATACGACAGCGGATGGTCTGACGAAAGTTGAAACTACTTTTGATGGTGATACAGTCTGGTTGTCTATTGATCAGATGGCAGAATTGTTTCAGAGAGATCGTAGTGTGATTGGAAAACATGTCAGAAATATTTTTAAAGAGGGAGAGTTAGAAAAAGAGTCAGTGTGGGCAAAATTTGCCTACACTGCTACTGATGGAAAAGTTTACAATGTAGATTATTACAATCTTGATGTTATTATTTCTGTTGGCTATCGTGTAAAATCAAAACGAGGAACACAGTTCAGAATCTGGGCAACCGGAATTTTAAAAGAATACATGAGAAAAGGTTTTGCACTTGATGATGATCGTTTGAAAAATTTAGGTGGCGGTGGATATTTCAAGGAATTATTGGATAGAATCCGTGATATTCGTGCATCCGAGAAAGTGTTTTATCGTCAGGTTCTGGAAATTTATGCAACGAGCATAGATTATGATCCGAAAGCGGAAATATCCATTGTATTTTTCAAAAAAGTGCAAAACAAAATTCACTACGCAATTTGTAGTTGCAAAGAATTATTTATCTGAAAAAGAATTACGTGCAATGGGACAGCTGGTATCGGGATATCTTGATTTTTCAGAACGTCAGGCAGAACGCGAACAGGCTATGACAATGAGTGGTGAACAGCTTTTGCAGGGGAATGGAAGTATATCACACAAACAGGCTGTTGATAAAGCAACGGGTGAATATAAAAAATATAAAACGCGAACACTCAGCACGGTGGAGGAAGACTACCTGAATTCAATAAAAATATTGGAGAAGAAAACAGATAAAAAACAGTGAGAGCATCATCGGAATTAGTGGTCTGGCATTTCCGGTGTATTATGAAGGCTTTGAAGGCGAAGCAATTCGGTTGCTCAACGAAAACACAATCGAGACAATAGTTGCACTACATCGGATAGATTTGTAAGAAGCTTTGACTTCCGGCACTGTGAGAGGTTTTTCAGGTTTGACCAGAGTGACCGAAAAACGTATAAAAAGGCAATTTCTGACGGGGGTAAACGTGTCTGTGGTATTGGACTGCGGCTTCGGAAACACATCAAAGAAAAAGTAATATTTTTATCATTCAACAGAATAAAAGAAACGTGAAAGACCGTTCATTTTCAAGAAAAATTGAAGGTGAGTGATCTTTTTTTATACCTCTAAAACGGATTTTTAATAAGATGTTTTGAAGGACTGATTCGATGTGGTTTTCCGGCAGTTTTCTGAAATACAAAATGTAAATCAGACTATCGCTTTTTTGAGAAATTATTCGGCTGTGTTATCTTTTACTTCTGCAAGCATAATTTGCTCAAGTCGGTCAATATCTGGAAATACCACTTTTTTGCCTCTGGAATGAAGTTGAAATCCTGTACTTTTTCAAAGTATTCATCTTTAATATGGTAAACGTATCCTTCTTGATATATCATGTTTATCACCTATAAAATAAGCCCTGCCATGCGGCAGGACCGAAATTTTCGAGCCGGACATTTATTAGACGCTTCCGGTGAGCGAACAATATTTTCGAGCCGATCACTTATAAGCCGCCAACGGTAGGCGAACAATATTTTCGATGACAGAAATCCTGTCTCTGTCATTATTATGTGGTTGTGGCGAAAATATGTCAATAAAAAATAAAAAGACAAATCCCAAAGCGGACAGCCTGTTGTTTATATGTGATGCATTGGAGATTACTCTCGAACAGCTTTTGACAGGAAATTGAAGAAAGAAAAAATCAAAGTATATTTATACACCCGTGTTTCCACAACCATGCAGATAGATGGCTATTCTCTGGATGCACAGAAAAGAGGGAGCATCTCATCTGCAAACTCTTCATCGATCAGAGTAGCATTTGTAAAACATAAAAAATACACAGTCAGAGTGTTTTTCACAGAGACGGATCAGGTCTTTCTTGCGGACAAGTTCTCAGTAATATATAAAAAAAGAGCGAAAAGCCCAGCAAATGAGCTTTTCGCCTTGCATTATCATAGAAGAATCCTATTTACAGACTTTTTTCATAGTCTCATTATTTCTGATCAAGTATGGACTGAATTTGTTTCATTAGCTGATCGTAGTTTGACTGATCGTCAATGCCACCCATGAAAGGTTCCCCAACGATATTTCCGTCTTTATCTACAAGAACGGTTGTAGGGAATGCCATAATGTTTCCAGCATATTTTCCAACTGTTGAATTAGAATCGAAAGTCAGGTTCTTGTAGGAAGCGCCCTGAGCTTTCAGGATTTCTTTTGCTTCTTTGATTCCTGCTTCATTGTTGTCTAAAGTATCCGTATTGATACCAACAACTTCGCCACCCATTTCTTTGAGTTTCTCATTTAATTCATTCAGCTTAGAGAGCTCTCCGACACATGGCTTGCATCCGCTGAACCAGAAGTTTACAACTGTAACTTTGTTTTTAGCGAAAAGACTGTCATCTACATCGTTTCCATCCAGATCTTTTCCTTTGAAACCTTTGAATACAGCTGTGGATTCGTCTGATTTGGAGGAAGAACTGTCAGAGGAATCGGATGCAGCAATCTCTTTCTCAAGCTTGGCAATTTCTTCTTCAATTCCGCGGATTGTCTCGATGTCTTTGCACAGAGTTTCATATTCTTCTTCAGAGAAAGAGTCTTTGTTAGATTCCACTGTGCTTGCGAGGGAATCAGCATAGTTTTCGCTCATGGCATCACCGGCAGCGTTCTTGTTCATAAGACCAAAGGCTTTGTCCCATGCATCTTTGTGATCAGCAAAAAGCTGGTTTTCCTGCTGGTAAAGGTCATTCAGTTTTTCGTTCAGCTCGTCTGTGCTGCCTGTTTCTGTTGTGGAAGAAGATTCCTGTTTTGTATTTGTGTTGTCTGTTGAGGAAGAATTTCCGCAGCCTGTAAACGCAAAAAGTACAGAAATGGCAAGGGATGCAGCGATTACCTTTTTTAATTTCATTGAGTTTGTTCTAAGTGTTTTGTTTTTCATGATTTTAAATCTCCTTTAAATTATATTTTAGTAACTGTTCAGTTACGCATTTTATTAGTTTTTATTTTCAGCCTGTTTCTTAGTTGAAAATCCGTAATGATAGCAGATTGCATCAGTCGGGCAGGCTTTCATACATTCTCCGCAGCGGATACACTCCGGATGGTTTGGTGTGTCTACTACATTGACATCCATCTTACAGACACGGCTGCATTTCTGGCAGCCAACACATTTCTCATGATCAACCTGAATCTTAAGAAAAGATACTTTGTTAAACAGTGAGTAAATAGCACCCAGCGGGCAGATCCATTTACAAAATGGACGGTAAAACAAGATGCTCAGGATGATGAAAAGCACAAGGATCGTGAATTTAAATGTAAATAAATGTCCAAGCGCGGCACGGATTCCTGAGTTGGCAAGTGACAGTGGAATTGCACCTTCAAGTACGCCTTGTGGGCAAATGTATTTGCAGAAGAAAGGATCTCCCATACCAAGTGAATTGGTTACAAATGCCGGAAGTAGTATAACAAAGACAACCAGAATCACATATTTCAGATACCGCAAAGGCTTCAGTTTTGCGGTGGAAAGTTTCTTGCCCGGAATTTTATGCAACAGATCCTGAAACCATCCAAACGGACAGAGAAAACCGCAGATAAATCGTCCTAATAGAACTCCTGACAAGATAAGGAATCCGGTGATGTAGTAGGTAAATTTGAATTTTGAAGAACCGACCACGGCTTGAAAAGCTCCAATCGGACAGGCACCTGTGGCGGCAGGACAAGAGTAACAGTTTAGTCCCGGGACGCACATCGTTTTTACATTTCCCTGATAAATTTTCCCTTTAAACAGATTCGGGATGTGAATGTTGGTCAGCAGTGTAGCAGCTGCCTGAATCCATCCGCGGAAGCGGGCCAGAAAGTTTTTGTTTGATTTCATTTTCTTATCCAATTCCGACACACTCCATACATAATTTTATTGCCTTACTGAGTACAGTTGCAGCTTCTCCACGGAAAATCCCAACAAGGAAAAATATAAGACCGGCTGCAAGTAAAAAAATTTGCGTTGCTTTTTCTGATTTCATTAAGATACCACTTGTTACTGTAAATAGTAACCGCTCCTTTCAATGTTATTGTTCAAAGTCAGCTTATTGACCGTTTGATGGCTACATTATATAATATGGGATGTAAATTTCCTGTTAAGAAAATGGAGAAAAAGAAATTGAAATTATTAGTTGTTGAAGATGAGAAGAAATTATGTGATATGATCGCGAAAAGTCTGCATCTGGCAGGGTATGAGGTGGATATGTGTAATGACGGAGAGCAGGCACTGGATATGATCTATGAGGAACTGTATGACCTGATCGTGCTTGATCTTAACCTGCCCGGGGTGGATGGGATGGAGATCCTTCGGGAGCTTCGCAAAGAAAATGAAGAGACAAAAGTATTGATCCTGTCTGCGAGAAGTCAGATCGCAGATAAGGTTGAGGGATTGGATTCCGGTGCAAATGATTATATGGAAAAACCATTTCACCTGCAGGAGCTGGAAGCACGCGTGAGAAGCCTGACAAGAAGAAAATTTGTACAAAAAAATATCTGTCTGGAATGTGGGAAACTTCGATTTGATACGAGAGAAAGGGTTGCATATGCAGAAGATAACCCGGTTGCGTTGACGAGAAAAGAAAATGGAATTTTAGAATATCTCCTTTTAAATCAAGGAAGACCGGTCAGTCAGGAAGAACTGATCGAGCATGTCTGGGATTCTTCTGTGGACAGTTTTAGCGGTTCGATCCGAGTGCATATGTCTTCTTTGCGAAAAAAACTGAAGGCAGGACTCGGATATGATCCAATCATGAACAAAATCGGTGAAGGCTATAAGATAGGGGGAAATAGCAAAGCATGAAAAAAATATCACTCCAGTGGAAATTAACACTTCTTACAACAGTGTTGATCACCATATTATGCGGATGTCTTACCTTTTTCTTATATAAAAACGGAGTCTATTATTTCGATACGCTTCAGGAGTCTGTCACGGATCATGGCACAGAGCCGGAATCGGTGTACATTGATATTCCGGATAATGAGTGGGATGACTTTGTGGCACAGTTTTCCATGAAGGTTTATAATTCCAAATCAGATTATAGAAGCAGAAGCTTTCTGATTACGTTTATTGTAGCACTGCTTGGAGGTGCAGCGACGTATTTTATCAGTGGACGGGCATTGAAACCCCTCAGAGAATTTTCAGAGACGGTGGAAAAAGTTCAGGCACAGAATCTGAAAGATTATACGATCGAAGAGAATAAGATCGCAGAGCTTGACAGACTTCGCATATCTTACAATAAAATGCTTATGCGGCTTTCAGAATCATTTGAGACGCAGCGTCAGTTTACGGGAAATGCAGCACATGAGCTACGTACTCCACTGGCTTTAATCCAGGCACAACTGGATCTATACCATACAACAGAACATCCAGAGAGTACAACGGCGGCAGGAGAGACGATCCAGATGGTAACGGAGCAGAATGAACGTCTTAGCAAGTTGGTCAGAACGCTTTTGGATATGAGCGAATTACAGACAGTAGCACGAAATGACAGAATTGAGCTCCATGGTCTGATCGAGGAAGTGCTGACAGATCTGGAACCGCTGGCACAGGAAAAGAAGGTTGAACTGATCCAGAAGTCACAGGGAGCGGGAGAAAAGGCAGATGGAGAATTATTTTTGACAGGAAGTGATATTCTGATCTATAGAATGCTATATAATCTTGTGGAAAATGCGATTAAATATAATCGGGAAGATGGAACCGTTACTGTATCGGCAATAAGGAAGAAGAACGAAGTTGTTCTGACGGTTTCAGATACAGGAAATGGGATTGATGAAGCATTCAGGGAGCAGATCTTTGAACCATTCTTCCGGGTAGATAAGTCAAGAAGCCGGGAGCTCGGAGGTGTGGGGCTTGGACTTGCGATGGTGCGGGAAGTTGTGCGGGTTCATGACGGGACGATTGAAGTTTATACAAATAAGCATAACGGGACGACATTTGAAGTGAAAATGAGTATAGGGGCGGAAAAATAACTTCCCGATTGTGTCTTTTCTCAATATCAAGTATAATAGAACTATTATACTAATGAGTGGAGATACAGAGGAGATAATTTATGAAAAAGCAAAGAGAGTCATTTAAGAGCCAGTGGGGCTTTATTTTAGCGTGCATTGGCTCATCTGTCGGTATGGGGAATATCTGGATGTTCTCGACAAGAGTTTCATCCTATGGAGGAGGATCGTTCTTGATCCCTTATTTTATCTTTGTGGCACTGGTCGGGTTTACCGGGGTGATCGGAGAGATGAGTTTCGGGCGTGCAACAAGATCCGGTCCGGTAGATGCGTTTGGAATCGTATGTGAGCGGAAAGGAAAAAGAAAGTACGGGGAGATGTTGGGGATGATCCCGGTACTTGGAGCAATGGCGATGGCAATCGGTTATACGGTTGTTATGGGATGGATTCTGAAGTATGCAGTGGGAACATTTACAGGGAAGACACTTGCACCGAAGGGTGTGGAGGAATTTAGCGGAGCATTTGGAAGTATGGCATCCGCATTTGGAAATAATGGCTGGCAGATTGCCGCACTGATCTTATGTATGGGGATTCTGATGCTGGGAGTTGTCAGTGGAATCGAGAAAGCAAATAAGTTTATGATGCCGTTATTTTTCGGGCTGTTCGTGATCCTTGCAGTTTATGTAGCATTCCAGCCGGGGGCAGCAGAGGGATATAAATATATTTTCCGAATCGATCCAAAGGCACTGGCAGACCCGGTAACATGGATCTTTGCGTTAGGACAGGCGTTCTTTTCACTGTCCGTTGCCGGAAACGGGACACTGATCTATGGATCGTATTTGTCGGATGAGGAAAATATTCCTGCGGCAGCAGCAAGAGTCGCTTTTTTTGATACACTTGCCGCCATACTTGCAGCACTGGTTATCATTCCGGCAATGGCGACCACAGGGGCAAAGTTAGATCAGGGAGGACCGGGACTTTTATTTATTTTCCTTCCGCATTTGATTCAGTCGATGCCGGGAGGACCGGTGATCGCAATGATCTTTTTCGTGGCAGTTCTGCTGGCGGGTCTGACTTCGCTGATCAATTTATATGAAGCACCGATCGCAACCGTGCAGGAGAAACTGCATCTTGGAAGAGTCCAGGCGTGTGCGGTGATCGCAGTCATCGGAGCGGTGATCTCGGTTCTCATTCAGGGAATTGTATCTGACTGGATGGATGTGCTGTCCATTTATATTTGTCCGCTTGGAGCAGGGCTTGCCGGGATTATGTTCTTTTGGATGTGTGGAAAAGACTATGTGGAAGAGCAGATCAATAAAGGAAGGGAAAAGCCATTTACGAAATGGTTTGTACCGGTTTGTAAATACCTGTATATTCCGGTCTGCTTTTTAGTGCTGATCTTGGGGATCGCACTGGGCGGAATCGGTTAACAGGAACAAAGACAGAGGCTATGGAGCGAGAAACTCTATAGCCTTTTTATCAGGTCGGGATTTCCCTGGTCCTGTGGGCAGACTGCATAGATTTCCTGCTTAATAAAAGGCGGCTGTATAAGATAAAAAGAGTTGATAAGACAGTAGACATGGAAAAAAAAATTGTATATAATTAGTAGGTTAATATACATATAGTACATAGATGATTCAGCTTCCAATTTCATATAGAATTTGGAAGTTTTTTACTCTTTGCAGAGAAGAAATTAAGAATGAAAGTACGCTGCTTAAATAATCTGAAGAACCTTTCAGGAAAGAAGAAAGAAAAGGAAGTATAATAATGGAGTTATGGGATATTTATGATGCACAGAAAAAGCCGACTGGACGTACCATGAAGAGAAATGACTGGTGCCTGAAGGAAGGAGAATATCATCTGACGGTATTGGGAGTTATCGTAAGACCGGATGGAAAGTATCTGATCACAAAGCGGGTGATGACAAAAGCGTGGGCAGCAGGCTGGTGGGAAGTATCGGGTGGTGCTGCCCAGGCAGGAGAATCCTCTTATGAAGCTGTTCTGAGGGAGGTCAGGGAGGAGACCGGGCTGGATGTAAGCAGTGCAGAAGGCGGATATGCTTTTACCTATAAGAGAGAAAATCCGGGAGAGGGAGACAATTATTTTGTCGATGTCTACCGGTTTACGATGGATGTAGATGAGAAAGATCTGCATTTACAGACAGAAGAAACGGATGGATACCAGTTTGCTACAAAGGAGCAGATCAAAGTCTATGCGGAAGAAGGCATTTTTCTTCATTACGATAGTATAAAGCAGATATTTGAATAAATAGAACTGTATGAATAAGAAGGGTTAAATAGTATGAACATCCTGTTATTAGGTGGTACTTGCAGTCTGATGAACAGTCTGATCCAGAAAATGAAAAAGGAAGGGCACAGGGTGTTCCTTCTGACAGGAAATAAGTATTCGCAAGGCAAATATGAAAAAGTATTTGAAAAATATAAGTTCGATTATGACAGTGAAGATCTGATGGAGATTTTTGAGAGTGTGAAACCGGATGTGACGATCTGTCTGGGAGCTTTTGACACAAATTACCGCTGGAAAGGAGAAGACAGGGAGACAGTCCGTTTTACGTCTGATCTGATCAATATACTTGTATCTTTTGCATCAAGCAGGCATGGGAAATTCATTTTCCTTTCATCGGATGACGTGTATCACGGAGATTATGAGAAAGATATTCAGGAAGATGAGCCAACGACGGGAAGCGACAGAAGAGCTGCAATACTGATACAGGCAGAAGAAATCTGTAAGAATTTTTACAGAAACTGGAATATTGATCTGATGATCCTGCGACTGGATCATGTATCCGGCATCCCAAAAGAATTGAAAGATGTAAATAATATCTGTGCAAAAATGTGCCTGGAAAGTATGAGAAAAGGGTACATAGAAGCAGATCTGTATCATTCTTTCTCGGTATTATATGAAAAAGATGCGGTGGAATTTATTTATCAGACAGTAAAAAAGAAAGTACATGGACAGATGATCTATCATCTTTCCTCTGACCGGGTGGTAAGTGAGGTAGAACTTGCAGGAATGATCCGGGAAGGACTTGGCAACAGCTGCAGCATCGTGACAGTGACAGGCAGCGGTGGGAAATGTGTGTTGTCTGGAAAGAACTTTGAAGAAGAATATGGAATCCATTCTTTTTGTGAGCTGGAAGTTTTTATTAAGAAACTGACAAAATATATGAAGCGGCATGAAGATATTTTCCTGAAAGAAAATGAGAGAAAGCTGCCATGGTGGAAACGGTTTCTGAATAAGTGGACATGGCTGTTTAAAGTGCTTTTCCCTTTTGTGGAAAATATAATCTGCTTTATTCCGTTCTTTATGATGAATAACCGGACGGTAGGAAGTGAATATTTTGCAAATCTTGATCCATATCTGTTGTATGTACTCTTATTTGCGATCATTTACGGACAGCAGCAGGCTACTTTTTCTGCAATTTGTGCGGTAGCCGGGTATCTGTTCCGGCAGATGTATACCCGTTCGGGATTTGAAGTTGTGCTGGATTACAACACGTATGTATGGGTTGCACAGCTTTTTATTCTGGGACTTGTTGTAGGGTATATGAGAGATCAGATTAAGATGATCCGAATGGAAAGTAGGGAACTGGAAGAGCATCTGTCAAGGCAGATCGTGGATATCAAGGATATCAATGGAAGTAATGTCCGTGTAAAAGGTGTTCTGGAACAGCAGCTGATCGATCACAGAGACAGTATTGGAAAAATTTACAGTATTACATCTACGCTGGATCAGCAGCTGCCGGATGAAGTTCTGTTCGATGCGGTCGAGATGATGACCCGGCTGCTTCATACAAAGGATGTGGCAATCTATAATGTGGTCAGTGAGGATTACGCAAGAATGTTCTCTGCCAGCTCTGAAAAGGCGAGAAGTCTCGGAAATTCAATCCGCTATCGTGATATGACAGAAATATACGATGAACTGAAAGAGCAGAAGGTATATATCAATAAGTCAATGGATGATAAATATCCGCTGATGGTGAATGCGATTTATGAGAGTGGAAAGATTCAGATGCTCATTATGCTCTGGGGACTCGGATGGGAACGTATGACTCTGGGACAGGCAAACTTCCTGGTAGTAGTCAGTTATCTGATCCAGAATGCAGTGCTGAACGCAAGACGTTATATGAATGCACTGGAGGAGCAGCGGTATATGGAGGATTCCCGAATCATGGAATGCAGTGCATTTACATCGCTGGTTCAGGCATATAAACGGGCGAAGGAGAGAAATCTTGCAGAGTGTACCCTGCTTACACTTCTGGTTCCACAGGAGCAGTACCGGGAAGCGGGAGAAAGTCTGAGCAGGCAGCTGAGAGCTTCGGATTATCTGGGGATTCTGGAAGATAGAAATCTGTATATTCTTCTTGCCAACACGACGCAGGAGGATGCAGAATTTGTACAGGAGAAACTGAAAAATACCGGTTATGAAAGCCGGATCGTGGAGAGTGTGAAGCTATGAGTTACAGTGGCATTATGTTTATGGTACTGATGTTCCTGAACCTGTGCATAACAGGAATCTATCTGTTCTTAAATTATATAAGAAATGATGAAAAGAAAATTAGTATCCTGCTCAAAGCGGGAGTGATGCTGACCTGTCCGTTGATCGGTCCTGCATTTATTTTCATGGCATATTTTCTGTATAAATTTGTTATGTCAAAAAATCTGGATCTGGAGGATGTCGTATTCAGCAAAGAGCGTGTGGAGACGTTCATGAAACCAGATGAGGATGTAGAGAGAAATATGGTGTCGCTGGAAGAGGCACTGGCAGTTACTGACCGTAAAAATTTAAGGACATTGATGATGAATGTAATTCGTGGAGATTACAGAAGTTCCCTGTATTCCATTTCACTTGCCCTGAACAGTGAAGATTCTGAAACCGCACATTATGCGGCTTCTGTATTGCAGGAAGTATTGAATGATTTCAGAGGAACAGTACAGAGAAAATATATACAGTGTCAGCAGGAGGGGGAAGAACAGGAAGAAAATTGCATGGATCTGATCGAATATATGAATCCGATTCTTGAGCAGAAAGTCTTCACGGAGCTGGAACAGCGTTCTATGGTAGAAAAGATGGATGAGACCGGAGAACTTGCTTTTCAGCTGAACAGGGAAAAGATCAGCAGCAGCTGTTATGAGAAAATTATCTTACGGCTTTTGGATATCGGAGGATATGAACGCTGCAGGATCTGGTGTCAGAGGGCATACGAGCAGTACCCACAGGTACTCGCAAGCTATACCTGCAGGTTGAAGTTCTATTTCTCATGTGGGGAACGGGAGAATTTCTTCCACGTAATGGATGAACTGCGGCAATCGGATATTATGATTGATAATGAAACGCTGGAACTGATCAGGACATTTATGTAGAACCGGCTATCAGAACCGGTTGGAAAATGATATGGAACAAGAAGGATGAATGAATATGTCAATGACAAGTCTCAGAATTTTACAATTTATCGGTATGCTTACTGCGTATACGGGGATTACACTGTTATTACCGGCAATACTGTTCAGAAGAATCCTCCGGGGCAGAAAACTGTCGCAGCAGTTTTTGTTGTGCTATACTTTTGGAAATTTTTATATTATCAACATTGTCTTTCTTGTTCAGCTTCTGCATATATCCGGCTTCTTTACACTTACAGTACTGACCACACTGTTCAGCATGGGAATCGGCTGTTATGTAAACCGGATCTCTTTACCGGGGAAAATCAAACAGGCAGCCCATATCAACAGGAAAGCCATGCAGGGGAAACTGGGATTCAGAACGATTGGCAGTATGATATGGGGAAAGGTTTTCTGCAGATTGAAACGTCTGCTGGGGATTGTGTATCGTACAGTAGTGTGTAAACCGTTGCAGTGGATCTTTGTATGTGCAGTCCTGATGGGACTTTTCTGGGTTTATGGCAGGCAGCTTTTTCTTGTCTATGGATCCAGGGCATCGGATATTCCTGTTCATATGAACTGGATCAATCAAATGAGTCGGGGAAATCTGTTCGTAAGCGGCGTGTATCCGTTCGGATATCATTGTATCCTTTATTATCTGCATACGGTATTTAAATTTGATCTTTATGTATTAATGAGCGAGTTTTTCTTTGTGCAGGTAATCTATGCCCATCTGGTGGTTCTTGCAGTATTAAAGATGCTATGCAGGGGAAAATATACACCATATGCCGGAACATTAATATATATTTTGGGGAATTTCTGGTCGATACAGACATATTCCCGTTATTATTCTACACTTCCGCAGGAATTTGGGATGATCTTTGTATATCCGTCGGTGTATTTTCTGATTGCATTTTTCCAGATTAGAAAAGAGAAACTGAAAGAAAAAGAGACCACTTATATTCTTGCCGGTTTTGCCATGGCATTCTCGCTGACACTGGCGATCCACTTTTATGGAACGATGATCGCAGGACTGTGTTGTGTTGGAATTGCATTTGGATTCTTTTTCCGCTTTTTCAGAAAAGAGTATTTCTGCCGGATTATGGTGACAGGGATTATCAGTGTCTTTCTTGCAGTTCTTCCAATGGGAATTGCCTATGCGACAGGAACTCCGCTTCAGGGATCACTGGGCTGGGGAATGAGTGTCATCAACGGAGGAAAAGATTCGTCGGAAAGCGAAGAAGACACGGATGACGCAGCATCGGATCAGGATGAAATGAAAGATGATACAGTAACAGATGGCGGTAGTGCAGATGGTGCCACTGCAGCAGAGGGAAATGTTTCAGGGAACGACGCTGTATCAGATGATAACAGTGTGACAAGTAACGGTGAGGTATCTGCAACAGAGGAAAAAGCACCTCCTGAAATGCAACAAAAACCGTCTGTGAAAGAACGGCTCAGAAATCTCCCGGAAACGGGAAAAAATCTGATCTTTCTGATGGCAGACCGAATCAATCAGTTTATCGTTACTACAGATGTGGAAAGTGCAGGACTTGTGATTCTGGCGATGATCGGGATTTTGTTCTCACTGGGAGTACTGTTCTGCATCTTCAGAAAACCGGAATACGGTGCGGCACTGATGTCAGTAAGTTTGTGTATGGTGATCATAACAGTACTCCTCTGTTCAGGAAATCTGGGACTTCCGACATTGATGGATGCAGCCAGATGCAGTATTTATTATGTCTATCTGCTGGTGATGGTTCCAGTACTGATCGCAGATGCAGCAGGGTATTTTCTTTTTATGCCAGAGTGGATGCAAATGCCGGGAAATGTGGTATCTCTGGCTGCATCACTTGTCATGGTGGGAGGATTATTCCAGCCGGGAATGATCAAGGATTCCACATTCCACTCTGACTTTGTTACCAATGAGGCGATCACCTGCCTGAGTAATATTATTCATGATAATGTGGATTATACCTGGACGATCGTGTCTGCCAATGATGAGACCCAGATGGGACTGGATCATGGCTGGCATTATGAGACGGTCAGTTTTTTAAGAGAAATGGAACATCTTTCAGACAAGACAAAGATCATAATTCCGACAGAAGAGGTTTACATTTTCATAGAGAAAATTCCGATTAATTATGCAATGGTTTATGCAGACAGCGGGCAGTCAGTATCCGTCAAAGGGGCAGAACAGCCGTTGCCAAATGTAGGTGGAATCGGAATGTACCAGGGAGAACGCAGATGGATCGTCATGTCGAGAATGTATGAATGGGCAAAGGCATTTCAACAGAAGTATCCAAATGAAATGGAAGTCTATTATGAGACGGAAAAATTTATTTGCTATAAGATCGAGCAGAACACCTATCACCTTTATAATTTTGCAATCGATTACGGGTATAATCAGGTTGTGAGCGGAGAAACGGAGAAGTAGAAAATGGTTTCAAAGAGAAATTTTTTCAGTATTGGAATAATGATGGCAGTCCTGTTGTTTTTGTTCCAGTTTTCGATGGTGATGAGAGACGGGGAAAATGTTTATGATATAAATACATATATGCAGGCCCGGTATGCAGACAGTGATCAGGCATGGAAGGCAGAAAAAGTTGATCTGAAGACGCTGACAGCGGATGGGGAAGAGTATATTGTGTATATCGGGGAAAAAAGCAGTGAAATGAATACGGCTGTAAGCCGTTGGTGTACATATACAAAAAGAAATCTGCTGGAGTATAATACAGTAGCAGAGTTCCCTGAAAGTACGGAGATCCTTCCGAAAATGATCGTACTGGAATCGGAAGATGCCGCACTTGTACAGGGAGCCATGAAACAGTTAAAAGCACTGGAAGAAAAAGGCGTGGTTGTAGTGTTCGGATCACTGGAAGATCCGGATAAAATAAAGGTGGACAGCAATTTGATGGAATTTCTCGGAATTAAAAGAATTGTAACGGATGAAGTAAAAATGACAGGTGTAAGACTGTTCGCAGGACTGCTTCTGGGAGGTGAGAACGTTTATCAGGCACAGACGAAAAAAGAAAGAGAAGAAAGACAGGATCTGGATCTGAATGTGCCGTGGTATCAGACAGGCAGTGGAACAAAGGTTTACATGACAGGTCTTCTTAAGAAAGAAGAAATGGAGAAAGAAAAGATAGAAGATGAAGATCTTCCGGCTCTGATCTGGAGAAATGGGATTGATGGGGGCAGTGTATTTGCAGTCATCGGGGACTATATGAAGGATAGTACAGCAACGGGACTTTTGGACGGAATGCTGGCAGAGGCATCCGAGTATACCATCTATCCGGTCATCAATGCACAGAATCTGTCGCTTGTCAATTTCCCGGGCTTTGCGGACGAGAATGATGAAGCACTGAAGCAGTTATACAGCAGATCCGTGACGGGGATCACGAGAGATATCATGTGGCCTTCGCTGATTGCTATTGCAGAGAGAAGTCATATGAAGATGACGTGTTTTCTTAATGTCCAAAGCGATTATCTGGACGATATAGAGCCAAAGGCAGGTCAGCTGGTCTTCTATCTTAAGCAGATGAAAGAGCAGGATGCGGAAGCAGGGATTTCTTTCGAATATGAAAGAGGCAGTTCGATGAAAGACAAAGCAGAAAGAGACAGCGATTATCTTTCATCCGAGAACGGTAATTATCTGTATGGTGCAGGATATGCATCGGAGAAAAAGATTGACGCTGTGCTGGAGCTGGAAGATATAAAAGCAATACTGAATATAGGAACGATTGTCTGTGAGTATAATGAAAAAAGGCCGGTTGTATCCTATGGAAATGATACAGTGACTGTTCAAATGGCTACCAATGACGGAATGGACTATACCTACAGTGACGATCTGCGGATGCGGAGTATCCAGAGTTCGTTAGGTTATACGAATATTATGTTGGATATGAAGCGGATTTTCTGGCCACAGAGTGAAAAAGACGGATGGCAGCTGATGCAGGAGAAATTTTCAAGTAATCTGCTGACATACTGGAAAAATTTTTCGGCATTTACCAGTACTACGCTATCAGAAAGCAATACGAGAACAAGAACTTTTCTGAAGACTACCTACAGTCATGAAAGAACAGGAAATGAAATTACACTGGATACATCGGAAGAGAACAGCTGGTTTATTCTGAGATTGCATGATGAGGAAATTGACAGGATCCATGGTGGAAATTATACAAAGATAGAAGAAGGTGCTTATCTGATCGAGGCAGAACAGACCAGGGTAACGATTGGTCTGAAAAAACCGCAGCTGTATTATTATACAGAAAGCGAAGTGGAAGATAATATCAGAAAAACAGAAGAACAATAAGCAGCTGGAAGAAAAGAGGTAGAATATGAAAGTCTGTATTGTTGCGGAGGGCTGTTATCCTTATGTGGTGGGCGGTGTATCTGGATGGATCAACAGTATGATAAAATCGTTCCCGAATGTGGAATTTATTTTACTGGCGATCATTTCCAACCGTTCTCTGCGGGGGAAATTTGCGTATGAACTTCCTGAGAATCTCACGCAGGTTTATGAAATCTATCTGGATGATTCTGAATGGGATGAGGGCGGAAAAAAGGGAAAAGGCATCCATTTAAAGGAAAAAGAATATGAAGAACTGCTGAATATGGTTCTGAACCGGAAAACGGACTGGGGAGTGATTTTTGATTTATTTGGCAAAAAAAAATTCTCGGTAGATGAACTGCTGATGGGAGAAGACTTCTTTCGAATTGTAAAAGAGTGTTATAAGAGAAAATATCCTAATATCATCTTTTCGGATTTTCTCTGGACAATGCGATCAATTTATCTTCCCTTATTCTGGGTTCTGAAAATGGATGTGCCAAAAGCTGACCTGTATCATTGCGTTGCAACGGGATACGCAGGGATTCTTGGTACGATGGCAAAGTATTTTCATGGAAGCTCACTGCTGATTTCAGAACATGGAATCTATACGCGGGAAAGAGAAGAAGAGCTGATCAAGGCTGACTGGGTGCAGGGAGTATATAAAAATATCTGGATCGATCAGTTTAAAAAGATGTCAATTCTTGCATACCGGAAAGCGGATATGGTGACGAGTCTGTATGAACATGCAAGACAGCTGCAGATGGAACTTGGGTGTCCGGCGAAGAAGATCCGGGTGACGCCAAATGGGATCAATACAGAAAATCTTTCCGGTCTTCCCGGAAAATCGGAAGAAGAAAAAGCAATGATCTATGCGGGAGCCGTGTTGAGAGTTACTCCGATCAAGGATGTCAAGACTATGATTCAGGCATTTGCTTTTGCGAAAGAAAAAGTTCCGAATCTGAAACTGTGGATCATGGGTCCGACAGACGAAGATGAAGAATATGCAAAAGAATGCTTTGAATTGGTAGAAGCACTGGGAGTATCGGATATTGAATTTACAGGAAGGATCAATGTAAGAGATTATCTGGGGAAGATGGATTTTACACTGCTGACAAGTATCAGTGAAGGACAACCGCTGACAATTCTGGAGAGTTACGCAGCACAGAAGCCGGTGATCGCGACAGATGTTGGAAACTGCAGGGAACTGATCTATGGAAATCAGGACAATTTCGGGGCAGCGGGGATCCTGACACATATTATGAATCTGGAAGAGATCGCACAGGCAATGATCGAACTCTCAGAGAATGAAAAAGAGCGATTGGAGATGGGACAGGCCGGTTATAAAAGAGTTATGGCATTTTACCGGATCGAACAGATGAAAGCAGTATACCGGGAAATCTATCAGGGGTTCTCGGAAAAGCAGGGTGTACCATGGAGTGAAGAACCTTTCAGGATAGATGCAGCAGATAAATAAGATGAATTTCAAAATAGAAGTCAGAAAATAAGATGGAGAAAAGAAATGGCAGGAATCGGGGTCAGACTAAATAAAATCTACGGCAAAAATACATTGACAACAGATATAATCGGAGCAGGATACAGCACACTCCTTACGATCGCTCCAATGCTGGTCGTGATCGGAGCGTTGATCGTTATGCAGTATCTGTTGGATTTTCCTTCTGTAGGCTATGCGGAACGGGAACTCTTTTCCTGTACGGTGTTATATACTTTTATCTTTTCGCTGCTGACAGCATCTCCGTTTAATTCGGTACTGTCCAGATATATGTCAGATGTCATTTATGATGAGACATTTGAGGATATTTTGCCATGCTTTTATGTAGGTCTGGCATTGAATATCAGTTTAAGTGTACTGGTGGGAGTTCCGTTCTGTATTCATGAGATCGTTGTGGGAAAGGTTAATATTCTCTACGTTCTTACGGGCTACTGCGGGTATATTGCACTGGTTCTGGTTTTTTATTCCATGCTGTATCTTTCTATTTGCAAGGACTATAAGAAAATTTCAAAATATTTTGCTGTGGGAATGGTGGTGTCGGTACTTTTATCGTTGGTTCTCCGGTTTTTGTTCCACTGCACGATCACCTACAGTATGCTGCTTGCCCTGACGGTCGGTTTCTGGCTGACGGCATCCATGGAATTTGCGGTAGTACACAGTTATTTCAGGGAGAATAGTGGAAAATATAAGAAAGTATTGGGATATTTTAAGCAGTACTGGCAGCTGGCGGTGACCAATTTTCTGTATACACTGGGACTGTATATCCATAACTTTGTATTCTGGACAACCGATCTGAGAATGGTCGTGGTAAAAAGCTTTGTATGTGTACAGTGTTATGATATGGCAACCTGTCTTGCAATGTTTACAAATATTTCGTCAAGTGTTATATTTATTAGTAAAGTTGAGATGCATTTTCATGAGAGATATAAGGCATATTCAGAGGCGGTCATTGGTGGAAGAGGCACGGATATTGAGGTGACAAAGAAGAGGATGTTCAGGCTGCTTTCCGAACAACTGATGGGACTGGCAAGAGTACAGTTTATCATTACACTGGTGCTTTTTCTGATCTGCATGATCTTTCTTCCGAGATTTGGATTCGGAGGACTTACGCTGCGGATTTATCCATGTCTGACAGCTGGATATTTTATCTTATTCCTCATGTATGCGGAGATTATCTTTTTATACTATTTTAATGATCTGACGGGTTCAGTTCTGACGGGACTCTCTTTTTGTCTGAGTACATTGCTGGCCAGCATGGTCTCTGTTCATTTTTCAGAAATCTGGTATGGTATGGGATTGGTTGTTGGCAGTTTTGTCGGCTGGACAGTTGCGTATGGAAGGATCCGCTGGATGGAAAAAAATCTGGATACTCATATCTTCTGTAATGGGCATTTATTGAAAAAGAAAAAAGAAAAAAGACCGTCATCGAAGGTTTATGACAGATATCAGATGTAGAGGAAGGAAGCGATGAGATGGGGGACTGGCTGAAATTAATTGTGATTCTTGCAGGAATTTATTTTATCATTATGACACTTCTGTCGCTGGCAAAGCGGCGGATGACGGAGCAGTTTTGTCTGGCATGGGCATTACTGGGTGTGCTGATGATCGTAGGGGGGATTGTACTGAACCCGGATGGAATAGAAAAATATATCAGCCGGACAGGGATCATTTTGATTGGAGTTTTAATTGCAGGAGTACTCTGGGCATTCTGGTTTGTGAGCAAGGAAGTATCGATTCTGATCCGTAAGAACCAGGAACTTGCCATGCAGACATCCCTGCTGAACAGAGACAGTGAAATGCTGATCAGGGAAGTGGAACGCCTGAAAGGTGAGCTTGCAGAACAGAGGTCAGAGGAGAGGGGAGACAGATGAAGAAAATTTTATTCGTGATCAATACGCTGGGGTGTGCCGGTGCGGAGAAAGCGATGCTGGAACTTCTGAAGAGATTCCCGGAAGAAGAATATAAGATCGCACTGTATGTATTGCTGGATCAGGGAGAACTGATCCACGAGATACCGGACAGGGTGCAGGTGCTGAATCAGAAATATTCGGACTGCTCGGTCCTTTCTGCTGAGGGAAAAAAGGTTTTGAACCGGACTGTATTCGCAAGAATGTTCCGAAGAGGTGCGATATTTAAAAATATTCCATATTTAGTGAAAAATCTGATATTGATGCTAAGCAGAAAAAAGTTCAGTCCCGATAAGCTGCTGTGGAAAGTCATGTCAGACAGTGCATTGAGAACAGATGAGGAGTATGATCTTGCAATAGCCTATTTGGAAGGTGGAGCAACATATTATGTACATGATCATATCAAAGCAAAGAAAAAGATGACCTTTCTTCATGTGGATTATAGTTATGCAGGATACAGCCGCGGTCTGGACAGAAACTGCTATCAGGATTTTGACCGGATTTTTACAGTGTCGGATGAAGTAAAAGAGAGTCTTTCAGAAGTCTATCCTGAATGCAGTGGAAAGATGCAGGTATTTCACAATCTGATCGATCAGGAAGGGATCAGGAAAAAGGCAGATCTTCCAGGCGGGTTTGAGGATGATTATAAAGGCATGAGGATCCTGACAGTCGGGCGGCTGACTGCACAGAAAGCCTATGAGGTCGCAATTGATGCAATGAAACTGGTGAGAGAAAAGGGAATTCAGGCAAGATGGTATGTTCTTGGTGAGGGGGAATTACGTGAGAAACTGCAGCAGCAGATTGATGCTCTGGGGCTGACAGAAGATTTCCGGCTGCTGGGAGCGAAAGAAAATCCGTATCCGTATTACAGACAGTGTGATCTTTATGTACATGCAACCAGATTTGAGGGGAAAAGTATTGCGATTCAGGAGGCACAGACTCTGGGATGTGCGATCTTAGTGTCGGACTGCAGCGGCAACCGGGAGCAGGTGGAAGCCGGAGTTGACGGTGAGATGTGCAAGCTGACTGCAGAGGCAGTCAGTGAAAAGATCATTCTGCTGCTGAAGGATGCAAAAAAGAGAAAAGAGTATGGGGAGAGAGCAGCACAGAAGCAGATCACGGAGAATGTGGATGCAGACGCTTTAAAGAGATTATTTCAACTATAATTACGAAAGAATGAAATGGGATATGAGAGAAAAGAAAGAAGTTTTAATTATTATTCCTGCCTACAATGAGGAAAAGACCATTGTAAAATTACTGGAACAGCTGGAGAAACCGGAAATTGCGGATATTGCAGATGTACTGGTGATGAATGATGCATCATCGGATGCGACAAACTGGATCACGAAAGCAAGAAAGCATACGGTAGTTACCCATGTATTTAATCTGGGATATGGCAGTGGACTACAGCTTGGCTATAAATATGCCGTAAGGAACAGATACAGATATGTAATCCAGATGGATGCGGATGGTCAGCATGATGCATGTAATGTTGGTCTCATTTACAGAGAATTAAAAAGAAAGGATGAGAACGGGCAGACACCGGATATCGTGCTGGGTGCGAGATTTATGGAAGGCAGTCAGGATTTCCCGGTATCTTTTGCAAAGAAGACTGCGTTTGTTCTGTTCAGAAATATGATCCGTATCGGAACAGGCAAAAGAATTTCGGATCCGACAACAGGTCTGCAGGGACTGAGTTTCAGAACTTTTTTGTTTTATTCCAAATATAATCATTTTGATGACAAGTATCCGGATGCGAATATGATCATGCAGATGCTGCTTCTGGGATTCCGGGTAACGGAGATTCCTGCTGTGATGCATCCACGTCTGGAAGGAAAAAGTATGCATTCGGGATTGAAACCGATCCTTTATATGTTCCGCATGATGATCTCGATCATTGCGGTATGGATCAGGGAAAAGGTATTAAAGGCAGATGCAGGTGCGATCAATGATGTGGAAATTCGACAGAACTAGAAAAGAATGGAAATTTAAGACGGAACCGTTACGGGAAGCAGTGAAAGCTGAAAGAAACCCGCTCAGGGGCTGGTATTCGATCTATACTTTTCAGGCAGAAGAGCCGGTCAATATGGAAGAACTGAAATGGAGTATCCGAAAGGACGAGACACTGGTGCTCGTCCTTTTCGATATCAGGGCATACCGAAAAAAAGACCTGGATGAGACCGTATTGCGAAATATGGATGCTATCCTGACTTTTTTTACAGAACAAAAAAAAGATATTCTGTTTCGTCCGGTTTACGACCGAGAGGGGAGAGGACTGGAAAATGAACCGGACAGTTTTGAGCAGGTATTAGGTCACCTGTCCCAGATCGGTCGGGTGATCCGGGAAGGAAATTACAGCCTGTATGTATTTCAGGGACTGCTGATCGGAAGCTGGGGAGAGATGCATACCTCGACATTCCTGTCAGAAGAACAGCTTAAGAGAATGAAAGAGACGATTGCCCCCTATCTTGGAAATGAAGTATTCCTTGCAGTACGCACACCTGCACAGCTGCGGACGCTGGAAGGAGAAGGTATAGTTCAGGATGGACGGAAGCATGCAGACCGGGAGACCAGATGCCCTCTGACTCTTTTTGATGACGGGATCTTTGGCTCATCGACACATCTTGGTACTTTTGGAACCATGACCAGAGCCGGAGCAGGATGGACGGGAGCATGGACTCGAGAGGAAGAGCTTGGCTTTATCCACCAGATTGCGGAAACCGGACCGGTGGGTGGGGAGGCTGTTGCACCGGAGAAAGAAGAAAGAAAGAATCTGTTGGAAAAAGGGGGACCGGAAACGCAGCTGTATGCCGACAGAATCCGTTCAGAACTGGAAAAACTGCAGATTACGTATCTTAATAATGCCCATGATCTAAGGCTGCTGGATCAATGGAAGAAGATCCTGATACAGAAAGAGGGAGCCTGGCAGGGAAAAAATCTGTATGATTTTATTGGAGTACATATGGGATATCGCCTTTTGGTAAAAAGAGTACAGGCAGAGACCGCAGGACGAAAAAAAGTTTATTTAAGGGTAGAAATTGAGAATATTGGTTTTGCGAACCTTTACAGGCAGACCGAGATAGTTCTTTTACTTGCCGATCATGAAAAAGAACTGTGGCAACATTCCTTTCAGACAGAAGCAGGAAAATGGAAGCCGGGAGAATGCTGTGCTTTTGAGCTGACTGAGAGGGCAGAAGCAGGCGAAATTTTTATCGGTGTAAGGTTAGGTGGACAGAAGAACAGACCCATTGAACTGGCAAATGAGAGTTATGGGGAAAGAAAAAAAGATGCCCTTTTACTGGGGCATCTTTATCTCCAGAGTTCCGAGTGAAAGGAGATCTTTATCTTCAGAACCTGAATTGGCAAAGTGGATCGTCTGACCTGTAGAAGGATCTGTCATCTGAAGAGAGATGGAATAAGTCCCCTTTCCCATGGAGCGGACATCCAGATCCGTCTGAAAGGTGACAGTATCGGTGCCTCCGATTTTCCGGTTATCAATGGTCTGATCAATGGTGAAGACTTTCTGGTCATTTTCCCGGGTAGCGGTGAGGGTGACATCAAACTGCCGGTAGGCAGGTGCAAATCCTGTATTTTCAATTGTCAGATACAGTATTGCATTGGCATTGTCAAGCTGATGGAACTCCACTGAGGATTCTTTTAAGACATAGCGGTACCCCAGATGGGCATTGATATAGTCAAAGCCGGTGCAGTTGGAAAAGATGTCATTCCCTTTATAGACAGTTCCTTTCCATTTGTTGATGACAGCGGCATCATGTGCAATGTTCAGATACGATACATGCATTTTCCGCAGGTCGCGGACTGCATTGTCCAGATCATTATACGGGTTATCGACGGTGACTTCCCCGCCGTTCGGAACGTACTGGCATAAGGCAGACTGGAAATCCAGTTCTTCTTCACGTGTTCCCTTTTCTTCAAAATCGGACGGGTCTTTCAGGGGTGTATCGTCATAAGTCCCGAGATCATAGACAGAGCCAAGCATTCCGTCATTATAAAGTCCGAGACGTGCATTCAGTGTATTCCCGCCTGCAAGATCAGCGGTAAGAGGGGACTTATTCCGCAGAATACTGCGTAAATGTGCCGGAGTGCGGACGGAAAGAAAAATCCCTCTGTCAATTACCTGATCCAGTTGTTCCATCAGCTGTCGTACCTGATCGGCACTGCCATAACGGGTACCATGCATTTCTCCGTTATTGCCGGTAAAGACACCTTGCAGCAGATAGACGATATCAGCATGGGCATTCACCGTTGCAGACAGCTGCTTCATATGGCTTTTGATCCTGGAAAAGTCGGATGGTTCACAGGAGAGTGCATTTCCGTCCCAGTCATAGAGAAACCGTAGAATGACAGGCTTTTTCTCTGTGGCGCAGGAAGTCAGGATACTGTCGAGCTGCAAGAGAGCGTTCTGGCTTAAAGACCGGTCTGCATAATTTTTCAGGTTGATCTCAAGCAGCAGAAGCCCGTGGGAATCTGCTTTACAGCACTGCGTTCCCCATGCAGCGGCAGACTCTGCAGTTGCATCTTCCGAGAGGGTGTAACCGCTCATCTGATAAAATCCGCAATAGGGGTTGGAGACAAAGGCAGCGGATTCGTCGGAAACGACCTGCGTATAGGCAATTTTTAATTGCCGGGAGTGAAAGAAAAAAATACAGACAATCATCACTGCACACAGACAGAAAGCAAATAGCAGGAAATGCACTGCAAGGGAAATAATATGGAATCGTTTTTTCATAATGGACAGTCCTTTTTGATGTAAAAATACCAGTATACAATAGTTTCGTAATTCGTTATAATAGTGTAGTCTAACATAAATAAGAAAGAAAAGCTATCTTTGAACAAAACTGGAGGGATTGAAAGTGAGACAGAAGACCAGAACAGAATATTCGGTCATGAATACAACTGTGGCATTTATTGCACAGGCGACAGCTATTTTCATGGGATTTCTGACAAGAGTTGTATTTACAAGAACATTAAGTGAGGGATACGTAGGAATCAATGGTCTTTTTACAGATATTCTGAATATTCTTTCCCTTTCTGAACTGGGAGTCGGAACTGCAATTACATATGCACTTTATGGACCGATTGCCAGAAAAGAGATCAGGAAGCAGCAGATCCTGATGCGGATGTTCAGAACATTTTACCGGGTTACGGCGACGATTGTGCTGGCAGCAGGGTTACTGCTGATTCCTTTTCTGGATGTATTGATGAAGAACCGGCCGGATGTGGATCATCTGATCCTGATCTATCTTCTGTACCTGACCAATTCAGTAATATCGTATCTGCTGATCTACAAAAAGACATTGGTAGATGCACATCAGATGAATTATCTGACCATATTATTTCATAATGGATTTCTGGTACTTCAGGATATCCTGCAGATTCTGGTGCTTCTGACAACGGGGAATTTTATCCTCTTTCTGATAGTGGCCGTTTCCTGTACATTCCTTGGAAATGTTTCTATGTCCAGGAAAGCAGATGAGCTGTTCCCATATCTGAGAGAACCGTGTCATGAGAAGCTTCCGGCAGAAGAACGGCAGGATATTTTGAAAAATGTCAAGGCGATGCTGATGCATAAGCTGGGAAATGTGGTCGTAAATAATACGGATAATCTTCTGATCTCCAGCTTTGTAGGAGTTGTCAGTGCCGGAATTTACTCCAATTATTATCTGGTGATCGGATCAATCCGTCAGATCCTCGATCAGGCATTTCAGGGAGTGACGGCGAGCGTGGGGAATCTTGGAGCGACGGAAGATAAGGAGAAGATCCACTCGGTCTTCAGACAGTTATTTTTTATTGGACAGTGGATGTACGGACTTGCAGGAATTTGCTTATTTGAGATGTTAAATCCTTTTGTAGAACTGGCATTTGGAAAGAAATATCTGTTCCAGCGGGAAATTGTTCTGATTCTCTGTATCAATTTTTTTATTAACGGCTGTAGAAAGTCGGTACTGATCTTCAAAGAATCTATGGGTCTTTTCTGGTATGACCGGTATAAAGCGATTGTGGAAGCAGTACTGAATCTTGGGATTTCCATTTTTCTTGTAACGAGATTCGGGATCGCAGGGGTATTTGCAGGAACATTCTGCAGCACAGTACTGACTTCGGTATGGGTGGAACCATATATTATTTATAAGCACCGGTTTGGAAAATCACCATGGATCTTTTTCACAAGATACGCAGGGAATCTTCTGGTGATGGCAGTAGCCTGGTGGTGTGCGGATCAGTGCTGTAAGCTGATTACTTCAGGACCACTGGTTACATTGATTTTCAGGCTGGTAGTGTGTGCGGTTGTTCCTAATATTATTCTTTTCCTTAGTTATGGAAGAACGGAAGAATTTCGGGCGGCACTTGGATTGGCAAAGCGGATTTTTGAAAAGCTTAGGAACAGGATTTTCAAAAAGTAAAAGCAGCACAGTAACATGAAAAAAAGCGGAGCGGGTGAAGATGCATAAGGGAAAAGTATCGGTTATCATTCCGGTGTATAATGCACAGGCTTATTTAAAAGAAGCATTAGACAGTATTATCTGTCAGAGTTATGAGAATCTGGAACTCCTGATCGTAGAGTGTGGTTCTGATGATAAAAGTATGGATATTGCGTCAGAATATGAAAAAAAGGATTCCCGTATCCATATACTGAAGAAAGAGAAACTTACTCCCGGAACAGCCCGGAATTGTGGACTTGAGAATGCCGAAGGGGAGTATATTCTGTTCGTGGATGCAGATGATTATTTGCCGGATCCTAAGATCGTGGAGCAGTTTGTTATGGTTTTGGGAAAGACGGACTGTGATATTGCCGTTTGTAATTATGAACGGTTGTGGGAAGGGAAATTTTTGCCTGTAACCGGGCATAGAGCCTTTTCGATGCTGGATCGTAATTCAGAGGAATTTCGTTTCCGTGGATTCTTTTCAGTCGGGATACTGTCCTATGTCTGGGGGAAATTATACAGAAGAGAATTTCTGGAGAAAAAGAACCTGAAATTTTCGGATTTTGAATATGCAGAGGATAAATTATTTAATTTACAGTGTTATATTAATGGAGCAGGATATACATTTCTGGAAACGGTAGGATATACTTACCGGAAAAATGACCAGTCCGTGTCATACAGGTATAAAGAGCAGTCGAGTCGATGCTGGCTTGGGATTGCAGAGGAACTGGAGCAATGGATCGAAGAACAGAAAGAGCAGGAAAAGATCGGAACAGATGACCGGTATGAAACTCTTCCACGGTATATTATTTTTTTCGCAGCTTTTTTTGACGCGAAAATGGAGTATGTAGAACATAAAAAGTCTTTGTGGGCAGTATGGAAGATGGTGAGGATCTACGGAAAAAATGAAACCGGCAGAGAATGCTTCCAGGCATTGCTGAAAGATCCGCATATCCGGGAGTTATCCCAGGTGATGTGGAAAATGATGATACGGGGATTTGCCTTCGGAATGAAGATGCATTTCTTTGCAGGACTTTCCCTGGGGATTAAGCTGCTGATCGATCTTAAGATTGATGAGCTGCTTTCTGATACAGGACTTAGAGGAAAGAAGAAATAAGATAACAGCAATCCGGTCATGAATCGCTGTTATCAAAAATCCGGATAAGCTGGGAATTTTCGTTACTTTTATGAAATGCATGGAGTGTGTCACGTAAGGTTGTCCTGCGGAGCTTATAAGTATTTCTGACAAAGCAGAAGAAAGTAATGCCCCACAGGGCAGGCCATAAAAGCGGACATTTTCCAATCCGGGGAAAACGCACATGCATTTGCAGATGTCCCTCTTTAAAATAAGTCAGAGGGGTGATCCTGCGGTAAGATCCGCTTCCGACGAGCGTATTTCCCGTTACAGTTCCCATATCATTATCAGAAAGAATTTTTAGGATAAACTGTTCACAATCCGTTTCTTTGTATTGGATCTCAGGATCAATTGTATCCGACAGACCGAGATAGAGGCGGCAGGACTGAAGGATAATTTCGTAAAAATGAAAGATACGGGAACGGGTACACCAGTCATGGATCCTTTGAAAATTAATCTCCCGGGCATGACGCTTCAGGTAAAAAGTAAAGTCACATAACAGACGGATCCCGAAACCGCTGTAAAGGTAATGCTTTAACATATGATGAAGCATATAAAAGGTATATTCGGTTGGAGGAAGTACGGAGTAGGAAATTCCGTTTACAGTCTGGCAGGTGTGCTTCAAAATATTTGCAGAAAAAACCTCATCTACGACTGCATTTGCCGGAGCATACTGGTATAGTCCGGTTATGCGGAAATGCAGCTCTAAGAGGCAGGTCCGGTCGATCGCAGGAAAGGTGTAGGAATAGGTCAGATGATGGTCACTGAGTTCATCCTGAAGAACGAAGCCATTCTGCTTCAGCAGTTTTTTTGCTTTTTCAAGAGCCGGGGGGTCATTGATATAGAGATCCACATCACCCAGTTTTCTATATTCCGGTATGGGATAGCAGTCACATAAACTGATCCCTTTCAGAAGAAAATAAGGAATCTGTTCCTTTTCAAAAATGGAGACGATGCGACGGGTAAACTGTTCAATCTGACAGTAGTTGAGAAGCATCCTCTTAGCCTGTTGCTTTAACAGGGGAAGATATTGTGGATCATTAATATAAGGCAGAAGAAACGGAAGCGTGGCATGTCTTGAAGCAAGGGTAACCAGCGCCGGCTTTATCTGCGGTGGAATCGTGACGGATTCCGGGGGTGTCAGATCAACATTTTTTATGATATTGAGATAAGTGATATGTGACAGCTCCATACTATCCTCCTTAATAAAAACTGAGACCAGTATATCATAAAAAGCTGGAAATGAAAAAATATTTACGAAAAGAAAGAGTTGGAAAATGAAGAGAGCAGAAGGATTTTTACTGAAAAAGATTGCGGATGAATATGTGATAGTCCCGACAGGAAAAAAAGCAGAAGAAGTAAATGAAGTATTTACACTGACGGGAACGGCGGCCTATATTTACAGCCATGTAGAAGAAGCAACAGGCATAGATGGACTGATCCAGATGATCAGCCGGGAATATCATGCAGAGGAAGAGGCCGTTGCAGAGGATGTGAGACAGGTTGTCGGGGTTATGAAGGAAAAGGGATTACTTGAGTAATCTTTTTTTAATTGAGGTGCTTAGGCGGAAGCAAAATGGCCGGACTGGAAGCATCCAGAGCCAGAGACCACTCAGGATCCGGTAGACAGGGTTCTTTACTGAGAAAGTTTTCCCGTTACGTCTGACAGCGATCAGCTTTCCGTATATCTGTTCTGCATCCAGCGGTCCCTCGATCTCCCATTGGTTATCCCCGACCATATAACATTTTGTCCCATCTATTCTGCAGATGCGGTGCAGAACCAGAATACTGTGAGTCCTGCGATAAAGGACCACGTCTCCTTTGCAAAGCATGGAGAAGGGAGTCTGCTCCAGAATGGCAGAATCACGTCCGGGAATAAAAAGCGGGTACATACTGAACCCCTGTGGGCTGACCTCTATCCGTTTTCCGTCTGCAAGAAGCTGTTCAATATCGACAGAGAGTTCTTTCCGGGAGAGTACAGAGTTAAGATCCATGATTTATCCTCCTGCTATCATTTCAAAAGAAGAATTGTCCTGTAGAGGACGACGCTCTTTGGTTATAAAAATCCTGTATCTTCAGATGATGCCTATTATAGCATATTTCTCAGTGTAATGGATATGAATTAAAAGTTGGAATCCTAGACCACAGGAGTTGTGCCAATTGAAAGCAGGTCAGACAAATGATAAAATAACCATATTTCTTCTTCCAAAATTCAGCAGGAAGAGTATAATATTTCATTATGAAGAAGTGGAAGTAAGACGGTTGCGGAAAGAGACCGGACTATATTTGCAGATATGTAAAAAGTGTCTGGAAGAGATGAGAAAGGAACGGGGTTGAATGGGATCGGATTCTAAGATGACTGTACAGGAAGTAAAAAATATGGCTGCACAGATGCAGAAGGTATTTGACGTAGTCCGTATATTGGATGCAGATCTGCTTCATGAGGTGATTATAAAGGATAATGATGAAGTGAGAGCGAAATCCTGCCAGTGTTATGACTTTTGGAAGAAAGGTCATCGATGTGAGAACTGTATTTCTGCGAGAGTACTGGCAGAACATGATCAGAAGACCAAGATGGAACTGATCGGTGATGATATTTATCAGGTGATAGCAAAATATATAGAAGTTGACGGAACACCGGCCATCATGGAGATGATCAGTAAGATCGGAGACGGAGAACTGGTGGATCGGAGCATCAGCAGTACACTGATTGAAAAGCTGAGTGGATATAAAAAGGAATTGTATACAGATGCATTGACAGGAGTATATAACCGCAGATATTACGAGGAGCATTTGCGGAAAAAGCATATCGATGCGGGTGTTGCAATGGTGGATGTAGATGACTTTAAATTCTATAATGATAACTTTGGACACAACGCAGGAGATATGGCACTGGAAACGGTTGTCAGTATCATTAAAAAGACGATCAGGAAGACGGATTGCGTGATCCGGTATGGAGGGGATGAGTTTCTGATCATTATGCCGGATGTGGAGGAGGATGTCTTTGAACGGAAACTGGAAGAGATCAAGGATAATATCCACAGGAAGACTGTGCCGGGGTATGAGAAGCTTCATCTGTCCATCAGTATCGGAGGTGCATTGACGAACGGAAAAGAGATCCGGGAGACGCTGTTAAGGGCCGATCGTTGTATGTACCGTGCCAAAAGAGACAAGAACAAAGTGGTGACGGAAGAACAGACGCAGCAGTCGTTTGATGTGCCGGAAGAAAGCCAGGGGCTTATCCCGATGCGTGAAAAGATCCTGATCGTGGATGATTCAGAAATGAACAGGATGATACTTACCGAGATATTAAAAGACGAGTTTGAGATCGTAGAAGCAAAAAATGGTGAGGAGTGTCTGGACATTATCTGCAAAAAGGATTCTGATATTTCACTGGTACTTCTGGATATCGTCATGCCGCTCATGGATGGATTTAAAGTACTGGAATATATGAATGATCAGCATATTATTGAAAAGATCCCGGTGATCATGATTTCCAGTGATGATTCTGTGTCAAGTATCCGTCAGGCATATGATCAGGGAGTATCCGACTTTATCAACAGACCGTTTGATGCAAGTATCGTACACCGGAGAGTATTGAATACGATCAAGTTGTATGCAAAGCAGAGAAGACTGGTAAGACTGATCACTGCACAGGTTTATGAAAAAGAGAAAAATAATAGGATGATGATCAGTATATTAAGTCAGATTGTTGAGTTCAGAAATGGAGAGAGCGGTCTGCATGTACTGCATATTAATCTTTTGACAGAGATGTTGCTGGAAAGGCTGACGTGGAAGACGGACCGGTATGGATTATCGTGGTCTGACAGACAGACGATTACGACGGCATCTTCCCTGCATGACATCGGAAAGATCGGAATTGATGAGAAGATCCTGAATAAGCCGGGCAGACTGACTGAGGAAGAACGGAAGATCATGAATACACATACGACCATCGGAGCTTCTATTCTGGATACACTTGGAATGTACAAGGACGAACCAATTGTAAAGTTCGCACATCAGATCTGCAGATGGCATCATGAACGGTATGATGGAAAAGGATATCCGGATGGACTGAAAGGTGAACAGATCCCGATCGCGGCACAGGTTGTTTCACTGGCGGATGTCTATGATGCTCTGGTGAGTGAGCGGTGCTATAAGAAAGGCTTTTCCAATGAAAAGGCAATGGAAATGATCCGAAATGGTGAGTGTGGGGCATTTAATCCCATTCTGCTGGAATGCCTGGAAGAGATCCAGGACAAGGTAAAGAAGCGGCTTGCCGAGAGTAACCAGGACGGTGATAAGGCAAATGAGCAGCATGAAAAAGCTGAATATGAGAATACGAAAAAGTATTTTATGGAAGTGATTTCCCAGAATGAATATCCGAATATAAAGCCGGATACACCCGGATTTTTCGGGGGGGGCACAGCTGGAAATGGGTATAGAAAATAATACAGACAAAGGAGAATGAACGGATGACGATAAAAGAATGTTATGGGATGATGGGTGCAGGTTATGATGAAGTACTTGGAAGATTCGGAAGTGAAAAGCTGATCGAAAAGTTTGCGGTTAAATTTCTGGGAGATACAAGTTATCAGGAACTGAAAAATGCATTGGATGCAAAAGATGCAGAGACAGCTTTCCGTATGGTACATACCCTGAAGGGTGTATGTCTGAATTTGGGATTTGACGGTCTGTATCAAGTAAGCTCTGACCTGACAGAGATGCTGCGTGGAGGAAGCCTGGAGGGAAGTGAAGAGCAGTTTGAAAAAGTGGAGAAAGAATATAACCGGACGATCGATGCACTGAACCAACTGGATGCATAGGAGAAGAACAGACCGATATGCAGCACGTGTGGAAAAAGATAAAAAGAGGGGATCTGCGTAAGATGTTAAGCCGGCCCCGGTGGATCTTCCAGTATGCCCGCAGGTACTGGAAGTCGATGATATTTTATACCTTGCTCGGAATTATGGGAACCTTGGTATCTCTTTCAATGAGCCTCATTTCCAAAGACCTGGTTGATATTATTACCGGTCATGAAACCGGAAGGCTCATTAAGACTTTTGTGACATTGATCGGATTTTCAGTTGTGAATATTTTAGTTACGCAGGCAACTTCCTATGCATCGACGCTTGTCAGTATGAGAGTAGATGCAGAGATAAAGAATGATATTTTCGCAAAGATGATGGTGACAGACTGGGAGTCTCTGACAACTTATCATACAGGAGATCTTGTTACAAGGTGGAGTTCAGACGCTTCCAACATTTCAAATGGGGTATTGAACTGGATTCCGAATCTGATTATTTATTGCGTTAAATTTCTAAGTGCATTGGGAATTGTACTGTATTATGATCCGACTTTTGCAGTCTTTGCATTGCTGGGTATTCCGTTCAGTGCATTGTTGTCAAAACCGCTGCTCAGGCGGATGAAGAACAATAATGAGCGAAGTGCTGCAATGAATGCGAAGCTTTATGGATTCAACCAGGAGACTTTTTCAAATATTCAGACGATCAAGGCATTTGATCTGATCTGGTTTTACATTGACCATCTGAAAGAACTCCAGAAAGAATATATCGGGATGCGGCTGGATTTTCAGAAAATGTCGGCATTTACGTCAGTTCTGATGAGTCTGGTAGGTTTTATTGTGTCATACAGCTGTTATGGATGGGGAATTTACCGTGTGTGGAGCGGAGTTATCAGCTATGGTACGATGACGATGTTTCTGTCTTTGGCAGGTACTCTGACTACGGCAGTTAATTCTCTGACAAGTCTTGTCCCGACAGCTGTTTCCCTGACTATATCGGCTGGCAGGCTGATGGATATTGTAGAGATGCCACAGGAGGATTACAGTCATGATGCACAGGTGCGAAGTTTTGAAAAAAAGTACAGGGAAGAGGGAATTGGACTGGTGCTGAGAGATCTGAGCTATACCTACCATACGGGAACGCAGGTCTTTGAACGGGCTTCCATGGAAGCATATCCGCATGAAATTGTGGCATTGGTAGGACCTTCAGGAGAGGGAAAGACGACAATGCTCAGGCTGATACTTTCCCTGCTCCGGGCACAGAGCGGGGTGGCAGAAGTATGTGCAGGAAAAGATGGAAAAGAAAGTCTCTGCCTGACACCATCCACAAGAAAATTATTTTCCTATGTACCGCAGGGGAATACGATGTTTTCCGGGACAATTGCAGAAAATATGAGAAATGTCAGGCAGGATGCTACAGATGAAGAGATAATAGAGACATTGAAACTGGCATGTGCATGGGAATTTGTGGAAAAGCTTCCGGAAGGGATCAACGCTCCTGTAAAGGAACGGGGAGGTGGATTTTCGGAGGGACAGGCACAACGGCTCTCCATTGCCCGGGCATTGCTGCGAAGATCTCCGTTATTGCTGCTGGATGAGGCAACCTCGGCACTGGATGTGGCAACGGAACGCAGAGTTTTGAAGAATATCATGTCTGATACTTATCCGAGAACCTGTATCGTGACAACGCATCGTCCAACGGTACTGAATCTTTGTACGAGAGTATATGCGATCAGAAAGAAGCAGTGTGAGGTGCTGAGTCAGGAAGAGATAGGACAGATGGTTAGAGATTTTTAGGGGGCACTGAAGATGGATAAAAAAGAGAAGTACAGTCTTTTGCGGACTGCGACTTCTCTTTTTCTTTCGTATATTTTTATTAGTTTACTGTATAGGTAAAGCCGGTCATTTTGAGATCATCAATGGATGTACCATGGTTCAAATGAATTCCGATGGTCAATGGGTTAGTGGCACTGCTTGAAAAAGTAAGAGTTGCGGTCTTTCCTGACCAACTAATCTGGACAGAAGCATCATCGGTTTCAACCTGATCAATTGTATCGTTGAAGTTTATCTTAAGAGTAATTGTGCCGTTGATCTCAGACCAGTCTGCCATGGCAAGACCTTTTCCGCCGTTTGATCCCCATCTATCCCACACTCCGTAATATGATACATTCAGATTACCTGTACTTGCACCGCTGGCTGCATAGATGCCCTCGGCAAGCCCCGGGTCAACTGTTACAACTGGTTTCTCGTAAGTCTTAGTCATATTGAACATCTCCTTTATAAAAAAATAATATTTTAACTGCTTATTATAATATAACCGACCTGATATAAAAGTCAAGATGGATTCGAGGCTTCCCACCGGTCAATTTCTGCCCTGATCTTGGCAACGGCAGAGATATTTTTTGTGCAGAGAAAATGCCATACTGGAATCTGTTCTGTCAGCTTCTGTGAAAATTCCAGATTTTGATCCAGTAACTCTGTTGTCCATACCGGAGAGATCATCCGCTGCATGACCCGGAGAGTCTTTTCATAAGGAAGGAGCGGTTCAATATGATCGCTTTGATCTCTGCCAAGAAGTATGATCCCACCCAAAGGATAGTCTCTGACTGTGGAAAGACCAGAAGTTCCACACCATGGAATGCCAAATATAAAAGGCTTTCCGTCTTTCAATCCTGAAAGATTGAGATCGCCATTCAGATAAGGAACCTGCAGAGATTCATGCCAGAGGGCGGTGTGCGTGGATTTTCCCATTCCGGAGTGACCGGAGAAGAGCCAGGCTTTTTCTTTATAGAGGATGGATGCTGAATGGATGGCAAAGAGTCCCCTTTTTTGTGCGAGATAAAGAAAAAGATGGCGGGTGATATGAAAAATATTTTCCGAAATAGAAGGAGCCTCTGCATTCTTACAATAAATCCGGGCATAGCTTCCATCTTTTTTCAGATAAACTTCAGAAAGCTGCTCCATAGCAGGGAAGAGCAGAATATAGGTATCTTCCATTTCAGAAACGCAAAGTTCACTGTTACGGAGCAGCAGGACACCGTTCTGGTGGCTGGAAGGGAGATGGGGCAGGACTTCAATTTTCATATCATAAGAGTCAGATCCGGCTGTAAAGCCAGTCTGGTAAAACGGTGTAAACTGTGCCGGGAATACATTTTCCGGGCCGTAAAGAGCGATCGTTAATCCGGCAATCTGCATGATATGAAAGGGAGTCCTGCAGACAGAATGCAGAGATTCCCTTATAATGCCCAATGCAGTCAGTTGCTGTAGAAACTGAAGAATGTCTCTTCGGAAAAGATCGGGTGAGACTGTTCCGGTGGGGTATTGGGAGTAGAGAATCTGAATAAGTTCATCCCTTTCCATGGGAGTCTGTAACGTATTCCAGAGAAGTTCACCGGTTTCATTGAGAAGGATCCCTCTCTGCTGATCTGCAACTTTCTGTCCGTAGGGAAGAAGCAAAGTCTGTCCGTTTATTTTTCTTAATACATAGCCATCCTGTTGTTCTAACATAATCTGTCCGCACTCCTTTTCTTTTTTGGGTTAAGTATAGCATATAATGAGAGGAAAGATGAGGGAATCTCCACCTTTTTCTCCACAGAAAAAGAGAAATATGATATGATAAAAAATAAGTGTAACGTGCCGGGAATAGAGAAAAAGAGTGGAGAAGACTTAATGGAGAATATGATAAAGATTGCAGACAGTCAGAGGGGATTACTGTGGATTTTATTTGCAGTACTGGTACTTGCTGCTTTTTTTTGGAATTTGTATAGAAGAGAAAGAAAGAAAATATTGAAAGTAGAAAGTTCAGTGGAGGAAGAGAAGCAGTTTTACCGGATCTTTGCAGAAAATGTACAGAACTGCTTTATTTATCTTGAAAAAGATAAGTCTACGGTACGGTATGTCAGTCCGAATTTTGAAAAGATGACAGGGATCGGAGCGGATGAACTGCGATCGGATCTGAACATATTAAGAGAACTGATCGGGCATACCGAGAGACGGCTGCTTAAAGAGCAGCTGGGAAAATGGAATCCGACAAAGCCTTATATTCAGGAGGTAAGTTATCAAAAAAGAGGAAGTGAGGAGACCCGTCGTGTGAAGATAAGTCTTCAGGAACTGGAAGAAGGGGGGTATCTTTTAATTTTTTCGGATATTACAAATGAGTATCATCTCCGGCAGAAAGCACTGGAAGACCTGAAGAAAGCAGAGAAAGAGAGCAGGGCGAAGACCGATTTCCTGTCCAATATGTCTCATGAGATCCGCACACCGATGAATGGGATTCAGGGACTTCTGGCTCTTGCAAGAGCAAATGTGAATGACCGGAATCTGATGGATGCATATCTGGACAGAACGGAGAAATTGTCGCAGTTTCTTTTGACACTGATCAATGACATTCTGGATATTTCCAGAATTGAAAGCGGAAAGATGGAACTGGAGAAAGAGGTATTTGATTTAAGGGAACTTGCCACAAGGCTGGATACGATGTTCCGTAAGACAGCAGAGGCGAAAGGGATCCACTGGAAAGTTGAGATGCAGGACTGCAGGACGCATTATGTGATTGGAGATGAGATGCGCATAAGTCAGGTCATTATCAATTTTATTTCTAATGCAAATAAATTTACACCGTCAGGTGGTCTGGTTACAGTCACATTCCGGGAAATGGAAGTGATCGAAGGTGCAATGCATCTGATGATACGGGTACGGGATACCGGAAAGGGGATAAAAGAGGACTTTATAGACAAGGTTTTTCATCCGTTTGAACAGGAGGATGCATCTACGGCACATAATTATGGTGGAAGCGGACTTGGGATGGCGATTGCAGATAATATTGTGAAGCTGATGGGAGGAAAGATCCTGGTAGAAAGTGAAGAAGGAAAGGGAACAGAATTTGCCGTTTATATAACGCTTCCTGTAGCAGAAGAAATGGAAATAGCAGAGCAGCCGGTAACGGACGGGATTGCCGGGCAGAGTACGGAGGAGAAAGAGGCACAAAGGACAGAAGCCATCGCACAGTTTTCTCTGGAAGGATTACATATTCTGCTGGCAGAAGATAATGATATCAATGCAGAGGTTGCGATGGAACTTCTGAGTATGCAGGGCGCTGCCGTGGAACGTGCGGCAGATGGGGCAGATGCTGTACGCAGATTTGAAGAAAGTGAACCGGGAGCCTATGATGTGATCCTGATGGATATCCAGATGCCGCAGATGAATGGCTGGGAGGCAACAGAAGTAATTCGTAAGCTGGAACGTGCAGATGCAGGATTGCCGATCTTTGCGATGTCAGCAAATGCGTTTACAGAAGATCAGAGACATTCTCTGGAGTCAGGTATGAATGGTCACATTAATAAACCGGTCAATTATGAAGAGGTACGCCGCATGATCGGAGAGAGTATGTACGCACGCAGGGAAGGTGACAGAAGATGGACAAATGGATAGAAAAAAGACCATTGAAGATAGTGGCGGGAGCGATATTGATTGGTGCGGCGGCTGTTACGCTCATTAATGCATCGGGAGCAGACGTATTATTTAAACCAGAGAATTATGAGCATTTTATCAGACAGGATCATACGGAAGATTTCGATTATACTGCGGGAAGCGGAGAAGACATTAATCTTGCAGACAAAGATAAGGACAGTCATGAAACTGCACAGGAGAAGGAGAAGCAGCAGCTTGCACTGGCAGAAGAACTGCTGCAGGATTCGGATTCCGGTCTTTTAAAGGAAAATTCTTCGGATTCTCTGAGACAGGCCGACGGAACAGAAACGGACAATGCAACGGATCATAGAAATGGTTTTGAATTTGTCGATACAGATAAGCCCGGTATCCTTCCGACCCGGCCGGGGAACGGCAGTGGAATAAACGGAGGTCAGAATGGAACAGGAAATGGAGAGAAGCCTTCCAATGATAATTCGGACAGTAACGGAAAAAATCCGGATCATGGAAATGGCGGAGACAAAAAAGATGATGATCCTAAGAAACCGAATGTGTGGGAAGATGAACAGTTAAAACCCAAGGATCCTGAAGAGACAGAGTATGGCCGTCTGACGGCACTTACGGCAAAGATCAACAGAGCTTATTACAGTGTGGGAGATGAGTTTCAGGGAACAGATGCCACGGTGACAGCTACCTTTCTTGAAGCAGACGGAACCAGTGCGAAACGGGAACTGCACTATGGCGGAAGAGACGGATATAAGGTAACGATGTCTACAAATAAACGGGGGATGCAGATTGCGATCTTCAGTTATGGAGGATTATCTGCAAGGGCAAATTATAAAGTACTTGAAAGTACTCTGAATGTGGGATTTTTTGCGGAATTTAACGGGGAATATTATCAGAGCAGTTATCCGGGAATACCATTGAGAGATCTGTTAGATCAGGAAGTTTATCAGAAAATATGGGAGAATAACCGGAAGCATAATTATTCCACGACAGGGGATGTTTTTGACCTTTCTGATACCTTCAGGGCGATGATCGCATATCTGGGAAATCAGAATGTGAAAGAAGCGTTCGCAGAGGTGAAAGAGGACAGCTGTAACTGTGTTGTCTTTCTGGAAGAGCAGGATGGATATCTGACGAATATGCTACAGGGATTTAGAAATTTTTATAACCGGGAGCTTGTGGATGCCTGTTCTTATGTGTATTATCCGGGCGGAGACTGGGTTACACCGAAAAATATTATAAATTTTGTAGTAGACGTAGAGGAAGGATATAAAATCCGCAGAGTGACAGAGTCGGATGCGGATTCCCCGGATTACAGAGCCGATCAGGTGCTGGAGGCATACACCCGGGAGGACAGTGTGCTTTCTGTACCAATGGGAGTGACAAAGATTGATCTGAAGCAGATTTCAGAGTCTGTAACAACTTTGGAGATTCCGGAGAGTGTACAGTCAGTGAACTGGAAGAGTATCGCAGAATGCCTTCCGAATCTTCAGGAATATAACTATGCCGGCGGGAGAGATTATCATGTATATGGAAAATATAAAATTCAGGATGGAGTAGTCTACAGTGCTGACGGGAGAACACTTTTGTCTGTTCCGTGCAAAAAGAAAAAAGTGAACGTTCCGGCAGAAGTTATGACGCTTGCAGAAAATTGCTTTGAAGGGAGTACTTCAGAGACGGAAATTCATTTTGAAGGAATGACACCACCGGAAATTCAGAAAAAGACCGGAGGACAGGGGACAGTCATTATGCCGGTATCAGAGATGGATACGGTGTGGAAGCAGTATCAGCTTGCCTTTAAAGAAGAGGGAGAGAAGATGATCTTCGGGTGTGAAGACGGACGCAGAGATCTGTATCGCTATGGGAATGAAAATACACTTCGTTATAAAGACCGAAGAGAAGTACTGGCAGCAGTAGACGCTGATATTCAGGGAGAATATGTAATACCAGAGGATGTAACCGGCATAGGAGAAGGAGCATTTTCCGGTTGTAAAAAACTTGCAGGACTGAAAGTGGGCGGTCAGGTGACCAGGCTGGAGTCTGGGGCATTGATCTTGCCGGAAAGTGTAGAAACTGTCCGGCTGCAGGGAAAAAGAACCGAAGTATCGGGGACGGTCTTCGGAGATCCCCAAAAGGGGTATCAGGTACCGGATCTGAAGATTTATGCAGAGACAGGGTATCAGTCTTATATCGAACAATGGAAGAAAGTACTGGATCCGGTTTATGGAATGCGTACGGCAGAAAAACTTTTACAGGAAGATGAAAAGGGTTACCTTTATGAAGATGGAGTAGTTTACCAGAAGCAGGAAAAAGATGGAAAAGCTGTTTACAGCCTTCTGTCTGTTTATGATACGGGGCTGACAGAACTTAAAGTAAAACCCGGAACAGTCAGTATCAAAGCGGATGCACTGAAAGAGTGTGATACTCTGGAAATTTTATATCTGCCGGAGTCACTTGAAGAAATAGAAGATGAAGCTTTGACAAACTGTACTGCACTGAAAACTGTAGTCAGTGAAAAATCCGGCTTATTTAAGGAGAAAGATTACGGTATCCCTGCGGATGCATCGGTATTTACAAAGGGAGAAGGATGGAAAAGTTTCGAATATGAAGGCACTTGTATCTATGGAGTGCTGGCAGACGGTAAGAAAGAACTGCTAAAGGTATCTTCCGATCAGAAAGGGACACTGAAGATTCAGAAGAATACGGAAAAGCTGCATGAAAAAGCATTGGAAAACTGCCGCTTTTTGGAGAAAATACTCTTTTTGGATGAGAATTCTCTGAAAGAGATAGGAGAGAGGTGTTTCAAAGACTGTAAAATGTTGACAACACTTTCAATTCCCAAAGGTGTAACTGACATCCCGGAGGGAATGTGCGAGGGTTGTACAGAATTAAAAGAAGTGGAAGTGTCAGATCTGAGATCTGTTGGAGACAGAGCATTTTACGAATGCCGTTCGCTGGATACGGTTCCGGGAACTGACACGCTTACAGCAATTGGAACTGCCGCATTTTATGGATGCCAGAGTCTGAAAAGCTTTATCCTGCCGGAAAATATAAGCAGTGTTGGTGAGGGTGCTTTTGAAAACTGTACAGGAATTACTTTTGTTGAGATCAATGCCGGATTAAAAGGAATTGGAAGATATAGTTTTTATGGCTGCAGCAATCTGATAACGGTCACCTTTGGTGAAAAGGCACAGGATACGATGAAAGTTCTGGGAGTCCAGGCTTTTGGGCAATGTTCTAAACTGGAGGCAATAGATCTGACCGGACTGAAAGAACTGGAGCAGATGGGAGAACGTACCTTTGAAGGCTGTGAGGGGCTGACAACAGTGAAGTTTCCGGCAAAGCTGAAAAAAATTCCGGATTATTGCTTTGAATATTGCCGGAGTCTTTCAATCGTCCAGTTGAATTCAGAAGCAGTGCCGGAACTGGGAATCCGTGCATTTGGAGAAGAAATTCCGGTATTTTTACATATCTGGGTTGACAGGGAAATGGTGAATATCTATCAAAAGCAGTACAAAGGTGTGATGGATGAAGTTTATGGAAGTGGAACTGCAGAGAATGTAATCAGTGAAAGGAACGAAAACCAGGAGATTATCAAGGGTGTTCTATTTGAAAAGACAAAAGAAGGAATGATATTGAAGAAGGCTTCTGAAAATTATGAAGGAGACTTCATGGTGCCAGAAGGGACAGTACGGATTGAAGCGGATGCTTTTGCAGGCTGTAACGGACTGGTTTCTCTGATCCTGCCGGAAGATTCCAGTATCAGTCTTGGTGACCGGTGTTTTAAGGGCTGTCAGGGACTTGAAAGGATAGAATTGAGAGGAAGTATACCTGAATGGGGAGATGAAACCTTTATGGACTGTACTTCTTTAAAGTCAGTGGATATTGGAAGTGAAGGAACAACAAGCCGGAGATCGGATGGCAGTTACAGTATTGAGAGGATCGGAACAAGAGCCTTTAAAAACTGTACAGGTCTGACAGAGGCAGGCTGCGTATCAGTCCGTACAGTTAACCGGGTATGGGGAAAGGAATGCTTTGCAGGCTGCAGCAATCTGGCAACGCTTGCAATATTAAATGAAGCAAGAGGAAAGCTGGAAGTGATTGAAGATTCAGCTTTTGAGGGCTGCACCGGTATGACTGCACTGCTGACAAGTAAGTATTCCGGTCTGAAGGTTATCGGAAAATATGCGTTCAGGAATTGTGACACATTGAAAGCACCAAGTATTCCCGCCGGTGTGACAGCAGTGGGGGAGGGATGTTTTATGGATTGTGACAATATCCAGTATGTTAGTTTTTACGGTGCACTGGAAGAATATCCAAAGGATTGTTTTAAGAACTGTTCGAAACTGCTTAAGACGGGTGGAACGGCAGCAGCATTCAGCGGACTTAAGAGGATCGGTGAAGGTGCTTATGAGGGCTGCGTTTCATTGACTTCGACGCAGGAGCTGAACTGGGGACTGTACAAATATACCAATCTGGAAGAAATAGGAGCAAATGCGTTTCAGGGTTGTATCAGCCTGCCTGACAGTGAACTGCCGGCAACAGTTAAGAAGATCGGCAAAGGTGCATTTGATGGTTGTACATCAATAAGGATCCTGACACTGGGGGCAGAGCTGCCACCGCAGATGGATGGATTCACATTGGCATCTATGGCAGTGGATTTCGGAATCCGTGTCCCGGACAGCGAAGCTGAGGAAGACAGGATTTATAAAGCATATTATGAGAGTCTGCTGCAGATTCTGGATGAGACAGAAGTCCGGCAGATCCTGGATTCCGTTTCAGACGGAGCAAAAGGAAGAAATACGCAGACAGAAGAAATCAGTCTGCAGGAACAGAGAGAAGAACCAAGTAAGGGAGAAGAACCATGATTATAGAACAGTCAGAACAGGTAGTCCGTGAAGTTGGAAAAGTTTTTATCGGGAAAGATGATGTGATCGAAAAGGTATTGATGACGGTCTATGCAGGTGGACATGTTTTGTTGGAAGATGCTCCGGGAGTCGGAAAGACAACATTGGCTCTTGGCTTTTCCAAAGCACTGGGATTCTCCTATAAGCGAGTACAGTTTACACCTGATACCATGCCATCAGATATTACCGGATTTAGTGTATATAATAAAAATACAGGAGAACTGGAGTATAAACCGGGGGCTGCAAACTGCCAGCTTTTGTTAGGTGACGAGATCAACCGTACTTCACCGAAGACACAGGCGGCATTACTGGAAGTGATGGAAGAAGGAAGGGTAACGGTCGATGGAATTACACATAATCTGCCAAAGCCATTTGTATGTATTGCTACCCAGAATCATTACGGAGCGATTGGAACGCAGGCACTTCCGGAATCACAGCTGGATCGTTTTATGGTACGTCTCAGTATTGGATATCCGCAGAGAGACAGTCAGGTAGAAATTTTGAAGAGCCGTCGTGGTATCGGAGATCTGGATTCGGTAAAGCCGAGTATGAGTGTGGAGGATGTCAGGGAAATACAGGGGTATCTGTATTCTGTTAAGATTACAGATGATCTGCTTTACTATATTACAGATCTTTGCGAAGCGACCCGGACGGAGCAAATGGTGGAACTGGGGGTAAGCCCGCGAGGTGTGCGTGCGTTAATGCAGATGGCGAGGGCGAGGGCTGTGCTGAAGGAACGGGATTATGTGATTCCTGAAGATATCCAGTGTGTATATAAAGATGTATGTGCCCATCGGCTGGTTCTTCGTCCGCAGGCAAAAATTGAAGGAATTACAGCAGAGGATGTCCTTCAGGATATTTTAAAAAAGATCAAAGCACCGATGCTGAGGAGATAGGAAGAAAGAATGAAAAGAAGCAGGATATGGTATGGAGTATTGCTGGCAGCAACAGGAATTTTGTATATAATGGCAGATCGTGATGCTGCACTTGGATTGCTGATCTGTCTGATCGTAGTCCCGTTACTTTCATTGCTGATCCAGTGGTTTGCAGTAAAAGAACTTCATATTGAATGTCAGATCAGGAAAGGATGTCTGGCAGGAGAAGAACAGGAATTTGAAATCTGGCTTTACAGAGAATCCTCTCTTCCGCTGGGAGCGGTAGAGAGTCAGGTAGAATCGGAAAATATCCATTATGGAGAAAGAAAACTCAGAAAGATCCGGCTGCAGCCATCTGAAAAAAGAAAAATGAAATTTGTATATCCCTGTATCTTTGATGACTGCGGCAATGTCAGGATCAGTGTCAGCAATATACGATGTTATGATTTATTGGGATTGTTTGCATTGGAAAAGAAGATGAACTATGAAGGAATGATATTGGTATATCCTTCAGTACCGAAGATGAGCGTCAGTCTTCAGCGAAAACCGGAGACTCTGTATTCGGGAGACAGGTACGATCCTTATAAAAAAGGGCAGGATATCAGCGAGATGGCAAATCTGCGAGGGTATGTCGAGGGGGATGCATTTAACCATATTCATTGGAAAATGTCTTCCAAATTAGATAAGCTGATGGTCAGAGAGTTTGCATTTCCTTCAAATTATAATACGGTGATTCTGTCAGATATGATGAAATGTGCGGATGGAAAAGAAATTTCGAATCAATGTAATAATGCGGTTGCTGCATTTACAGCAGGGTTAAGTGAATGTATGCTGCAGCAAAGCCAGAAGCATGAAGTGGGATATGTATTGAAAGGTGAGTACAGGGGGATGCCTGTAGATTCAACAGAATCTCAGGAACAGCTGATGCTGAGTCTGTTAAGCCGGCCAGTGGAAAAAGAAAAGAACAGAGCAGAAACGGTCTATTCTTTTCTCAGAGGAAATCTGAAAAATAATTATACGAAGATGATTTATATTACGCCTGCCTATGATGAGGATTTTGTCCGCCAGCTTGCAAAAGAAATAGATATAACAATTTTGCATATTGTCAGCGGGAAAGAAGTCCTGCATGCAGATATATCCCAGGGATATTCCATCATACCGGTTAATGCTGACCGGTATATGGAACAATCCTACAATCTGATCGTCTAGTGGCAAAAGGATGGAAAAGAAATATGGGGAGAAAAAAGACAATAAAATGTATTCTGAAAGAGTCAGAAGAACAGAACAATGATTCAAAAATAAAGATGATAGAAATGATGCTGGCATATGGACTGCTTTTGGGCATTCTGTTATTGTTTCGTGATCTTGTGTATAATTTCATATGTATGCTGCTTTCTCTGGCTGCAGGAGCGATAAGTATCGTGGAACAACAGTATTTTCAAGGGGTTAAGCAAGTGGCAAAAAGGATGAAGACAGGGGAATATATAGCCGGAATGGTGGGAATCCTGGTTATGCTTCCCTGGCTGATGCAGGGATTTCTGGATATCATTAACCGTATGCTTCTTCTCTGGAATTTCCGCTTTGAGACAGATGCGGGAAAGTTTGCTGTTGACGGCAGAGTACAGGCAGGAGCACCGTTGTTGTGGATACTGGTATCACTGATCCTGTCGGTTTTTATTTTTCAGCAGATAAAGAATAAAAAGTTTTCGGGAATTGTTCTTTTGCTGGTGGTGGCTCTTGCGTTCGGACTGGTACTGGGGCAGTCTCTGATGTCGGGGACTGTTTTGTTTGTATGTATGATATGGATAGGGACAGTTATATTTTATTGTTCACCGGGAAGAGTACTACATTTCAGGGGGGCAGGAGTTATTGCGATTTTTTTGCTCATCTGTGGAGTGATCCTTTCTTTTACGACGCAGTATACAGGGAGCAGCACAGTGGAAGCACTGAAAGAAAAATGGAAGAACGGGATAGAAAAGATCCGCTATGGCGAAGATACCCTTCCGGAGGGTGACTTTAGAAAAGCACAGGATCTGACAGATGACAGTAAAGAAAGGCTAAAACTTACCATGTCACAGCCACAGGAAATGTACCTGCGTGGTTTTGTCGGTGGCAGCTATAAAAATGGAAACTGGAAAGAACTCAGATCCCAGGAATATCAGGATGGGTATGACGGTATTTTTCAATGGCTGGAAAAAAATAATTTTTCTCCGGTGGTGCAGTATGGGATGTATCAGCAATTGACAGACAAAGATCAGGGATATCAGTCAGATATAGTACAGGTACAGGTCAAAAATACAGATGCGAGCAGAAAATATCTTTATCTTCCGGCAACAACACGCCAATGGAAAGGTCTCTGGGGAAAAGAAATAAGGGACAGTCAGGTCAGGTCGCAAGGAATCTGGGGAACGGATCAGTATGAATTTACTATGGTCAGTGATGCACCAATGGCAGAAAACCTGATAGCAGCAGAGTGGCTGGAAAATGCTTCTGACCGGAAAGAGAAAAAGTATCTGGATACAGAATCGGTATACCATGCATTTGCAGAAGATCATTATTGTACAGTAAGTGATGAAATGAAGACCATGATCGAAGAGATTTTCTTCAAAGAAGGAGAATTTCCAAAGGAAAAGCGTGAAAATCTTAATGAGGTAACATTGCAGATCCGCAGAGTACTCCGAAGTAAAATGTGGTATTCGACAGTGCTGGGGGAAATTCCGCAGGGTGAAGACCCGGTAGAGTGGTTCCTGAGAGATCTGAAAATTGGAAATGCCATGTATTTTGCTTCTGCAGCAGTTCTGGCATATCGTACAGCAGGTTTCCCGGCAAGATATGTGGAAGGATATCATTTCAGCGAAGAGGAGGCAAGATCTGCTGAAATAAGAAACGATACGGAGATTACATTGACGAGCCGGAATGCACATGTCTGGGTTGAAGTATATGTTGCCGGATCGGGCTGGCTTCCGGTTGAAGTGGTTCCGGGAATGTATACGGAAACTTATACGAATGAGAAAATAGAGGGAAGACCTGCATATCAGGTTAATTCTAATCAGTCAGAGGATGGACTGGATGCATCGGATCAGGGAAGTAAAAATACCGCAACAGAACAAAGCCGGAAAGAAGAAAAAAAGACAGAGAGGCGGGGGTTGAGTTTTATTTCCGGAATTTTACTGGGGATCGCATATTTGTTCTTCGTTCTTTATCTTTTACTGGAACTGCAGAGGTGGATACGTCTGAAATTTCGGGAGCGATCAGAAAAGCAGGAATTGGATCAGGCTGAATTTGTACAGAAATTTCTTGAAAAAGTGGAAAAGCTGTTTGCTTTGGCAAAGATAAAGGGCGACTATACCTGGTCAGAAGAATTGTGGGAGCAAATTAGCGGAAAATTCCCAGAGATCAGACAGTCAGAGTATGAAAGAGTACTGGAGCTGGTACAGAAAATCCGGTTTGGAGACAAGGAGTTGAAGGAGTATGAGCTTTATACTCTCAGATGCTTTGAGCGGAAAATGGAAGGCTCTCTGTACAGTCACAAGAGGTTCACCGGAAAAATATTTTTGAGATATGTATATCTGTTGGGATAAAAGGCAGAGAAAAAGAAGGAATTTTGTGGATAACCTCCCGAAATTCCTTCTCTTATGTTGAAAAGTTCTTAAAAGTCAGAAATTATTTATCTAATGGTCTGCCTGTCAGCATTTCATAAGCCTGAAGATATTTATCAATGGTCTTGTCAACGATATCCTGTGGCAGTGTCCAGTCATTGTCCGGATTTGCCTTGAGCCAGTCACGGGCAAACTGCTTGTCGAAAGATGGCTGTCCATGTCCCGGTTCGTATCCGTCTGCCGGCCAGAAACGGGAGCTGTCAGGAGTAAGCATCTCGTCACCGATCACAAGATTACCATCCTCGTCGAGTCCAAATTCAAACTTGGTATCAGCAATGATGATCCCTCTGCTCAGTGCGTATTCTGCACACTTTTTATAGAGGGCGATGGTAGCGTCACGAAGCTTTTCAGCATACTCGCGTCCTTTGTCAGGGAAATATTTCTCAAGGTGATCTACGCTCTGCTCAAAGGAAATATTTTCGTCATGGTCACCGATCTCTGCCTTGGTAGATGGTGTATAGATCGGTTCAGGGAGCTTATCAGATTCTCTGAGCCCCTCCGGCAGTTTGATACCGCATACAGTACCGTTCTCCTGATAACTTGCCCAGCCGCTTCCGGTGATATAACCACGTACAATACACTCGATCGGAAGCATATTCAGCTTGCGGCACATCATGGACTTTCCTTCATATTTCTCCTGCTGGAAAAACTCCGGCATATCCTTTGTATCAACAGAGATCATGTGGTTCGGAAGGATATCCTCTGTCAGATCGAACCAGAATTTGGACATCTGTGTCAGGACAGTTCCTTTCTTTGTAACTTCATTGTTCAGGATGACATCGAAACAGCTGATACGGTCAGTTGCAACCATGATCAGACTGTCACCGTTATCATAAATCTCCCGTACTTTACCTTCTTTAATTGGTTTTAATTCCTGCATTTTCTCACCTCATCATACGTTTATCATAAACTTCAAAGTAACCGTATCACCAGCCAATACAGTCTGTCAAGACAGATTTGGGGATGCATATATAACGAAAATGAATAGGTGGTTATAAGTACGGTTTTTCCTGTTAAAATTGGGCATAAATAGGAAGTGGTATTGTGTCGGTTCGGCAAATGTGGATAATGGATTTCAAAAGAAAGCTGTGCTATACTGGACAGTGGCTGAAAAATCGGGCGAAAAAGGTAAGAACGTCTGGAAAAAAGAGCAGCAGAGTCAGAGATAAAATATCAAATATAATAAAAATGTCGGAAAGATCAAAATATCAGATATAAATAACGGAACAATGGAGAGTTAGAATATATGTTAGATTTTAGAAGAATAGAAATGTCGGATTTTCCTGCGATCAGGAAAATGTATGAAAAGTATGGGAACTGGTCATGTGACTGTACGATCTGTGGAACCTATATGTGGAGAGATTACCTGGATATCCGGATCTCCCTGGATGAAGAAAAGCTGATCGTGTACCAGCAGCTGGATGGAAAGCATTTATTTTATATTCCGCTGATGGAAGATCGGATCAAGGGAATGAAAGAGATCGTTGCTTATATGAAAGAGCAGGGTGAGGACTGTTACTTTTATCCGGCAGCGAACGAAGAGATGCATTTATTTGAGGAAGCCGGATATGAGATTGAGACAGAGCGTGATGAAGGCTGGAATGATTATGTATATGATATTACGGCTCTGGCAAATATGAGAGGGAAAAAATATCATAATCACAAGAACCATATCAACAAGTTCAATGCGTTGTATGAAAATGTAGAGTTACTGGATATCCGGGATGTAGAGCCGGAGGAGTATCTGCAGTTTCTGGATGATTATGTAAAAAGCGAACATAAAAAAGCGACGATCGCAAAAGAAGAGAATGTAAAGGCAAAAGAAGTGCTTTCCGATCTGGATGCCTATGGTGTGATCGGATATGTCCTGAAAGTGGATGGAAAGATCGCAGGACTTGAGGTTGGAGAGATTCTGGGAGAGTATTATTATTCTCATATTGAAAAGGCGGATAAATCTTACAATGGTGTGTATTCGAAGCTGGTTCAGCTGGTTTCGCAGGATCTGCAGGAAAAAGTAAAGTATATGAACCGGGAGGAAGACCTGAATGAGCCAGGACTGAGACGTTCCAAGAGAGGTTATAAACCAATCGGTTATATTGAAAAGAATCAGGTATTGATCAAAGGTACGCTGCAATAAATTATGAAAGTAAAGTGCTAAAGTGGACGATTCTTCATTTACCAGAGCCGGGAAATATGATACTATAAAATGAGTTTAAAATTAAAAGGAGGTCGTTACATGATAAAATTGTACGATAACGGTGTGTATCTGTTGAATGGCACCGAGATAGTGGAAGACGCAGGAAATGTACAGACTCCTCTTACGAAAGAGGAAGCCGCGAAAAATACTATGGCGTATGGAATCCTGAAAGAGCATAATACCTCATCTGATATGGAGAGACTTCAGATCAGATTTGACAAGCTGACATCACATGACATTACATTTGTAGGAATTATCCAGACAGCCCGTGCATCAGGACTTGAAAAATTTCCGATGCCATATGTATTGACGAACTGTCATAATAGTCTTTGTGCTGTAGGTGGTACGATCAATGAAGATGACCATATGTTTGGACTGACATGTGCGAAAAAGTATGGCGGGGTTTATGTTCCGCCTCATCAGGCAGTCATCCATCAGTTTGCCCGTGAGATGCTTGCTGGCGGAGGAAAGATGATCTTAGGTTCGGACAGTCATACCCGTTATGGTGCACTTGGAACGATGGCAATGGGCGAGGGCGGACCGGAGCTTGTAAAGCAGCTTCTGAACAAGACGTATGATATCAAGATGCCGGGCGTGATCGCAATCTATTTAGACGGTGAGCCGGCAAAGGGTGTCGGACCGCAGGACGTTGCACTGGCGATCATCGGAGCGACCTTTAAGAATGGTTATGTAAATAATAAAGTCATGGAATTTGTAGGACCTGGTGTCAGCAGCTTAAGTGCTGATTTCCGTATCGGTATTGATGTAATGACGACGGAGACAACCTGCCTGTCTTCTATCTGGAGAACAGATGAAAAAATCCGGGAATTCTATGATATCCATGGAAGAAGCGAAGACTATAAAGAACTGAATCCGGGTGCGGTTGCTTACTACGATGGTCTGGTATATGTAAACTTAAGCGAGATCAAGCCGATGATCGCGATGCCGTTCCACCCAAGCAATGTATATACGATTGATGAACTGAATGCAAATCTTGCAGACATTCTTCATGATGTAGAGCAGAAAGCTCTTGTAAGTCTGGACGGAGCAGTGGATTATTCACTGCAGGATAAGATTAAAAATGGTAAGTTCTATGTAGAGCAGGGTATCATTGCAGGCTGTGCCGGTGGTGGATTTGAAAATATCTGTGCGGCAGCAGACATCATTAAAGGAAAGAATATCGGAGCAGACGAATTTACATTCAGTGTTTATCCGGCAAGTACTCCGATTTATATGGAACTGGTGAAAAATGGTGCGATCGCTGATCTGATGGAAGCAGGAACTGTTGTAAAAACTGCATTCTGCGGTCCATGCTTCGGAGCAGGAGATACACCGGCGAACAACGCATTTTCTATCCGTCATACGACGAGAAATTTCCCGAACAGAGAGGGAAGTAAGCTGCAGAGCGGACAGATCTCTTCAGTCGCACTGATGGATGCACGTTCTATTGCTGCAACTGCTGCAAATAAGGGATTCCTTACACCTGCAACTGCACTGGATGTGGAATATAAGGGTCAGAAGTATCATTTCGATAAAAATATTTATGCGAACAGAGTTTTCGACAGCAAGGGTGTTGCTGATCCGTCTGTAGAGATCAAGTTTGGTCCGAATATCAAAGACTGGCCGGCAATGTCAGCACTTCCGCAGAATCTGCTTGTAAAGGTTGTATCTGAGATCCACGACCCGGTTACGACAACAGATGAGCTGATCCCGTCAGGAGAGACATCTTCTTACCGTTCCAATCCGCTGGGACTTGCAGAGTTTGCTCTGTCAAGAAAAGATCCGGCATATGTAGGACGGGCAAAAGAAGTACAGAAAGCACAGAAGGCGATCGAGGCCGGTGAGTGTCCGGTAGAAGCACTGGAAGAGCTGAAGCCGGTTATGGACAAGATCCATGAGACATACCCGGAAGCCGGCAAAGGCAACCTTGGAGTAGGAAGCACGATCTTTGCAGTGAAGCCGGGAGACGGATCTGCCCGTGAGCAGGCTGCATCATGTCAGAAGGTACTCGGCGGCTGGGCAAATATTGCGAATGAATATGCAACAAAGCGTTATCGTTCCAACCTCATCAACTGGGGTATGCTCCCGTTCCTGACTGATACAGATCATGAATCACTTCCATTCAAAAATGGAGATTATATCTTTGTTCCGGATGTGAGAAAAGCAGTAGAAGAAAAAGCTGCGGTTGTGAAAGCATATGTTGTCGGGGATGAGTTAAAAGAGATCGACCTGAAGCTCGGAGATCTGACAGATGCTGAACGCCAGATCATACTGGATGGATGCCTGATCAACTACTATAGAGCGACAAAATAGAAATTTGTAGTTGTTGGGGTGAAAATATACAGGCAGCAGGGAGTTTTTTGACAGAAGAGCGTCCATATCCGCACTTGTTGCTGCATCGCAGTGCAGGACCCGCTTTACCTCAGCCCGTTGACAACTTGTAACAGAAACGT
>NZ_CAKRGI010000006.1 GCF_934330165.1 uncultured Mediterraneibacter sp. | reverse complement strand
GGTCGTTTATCCTGGTCGATAACCTTCCGGCTCGTTTTTTCACTCTTAAATTTGCATTGTTGAGTGAATACGCTGTGGAGACAGTGTAACTTCTTACCGAGATGGTCAGCGGAAAGCAGGGTGTTCCTGAGCAGGTGCATTAGCAGGAGCGTTCCGAAGACACTTTGCAGCGTTTGTTAGAGAAAGTAAATCGAGTGCCATTGCACGAAGATTTCCACTTTCGAGTTACAAACGGTCAACGGGCTGAGGTAAAGCGGGTTCTGCACTGCGAAGGAATATCCTGATTTCTGCGTCCGATCCGTCACTAAGAATTTATATGCCTTCTAGGCGTATCATCACAACAACTACAAATTGAACGAACAATTTAATTCCTCTGATATTTTTCCTCGCAATATTTACACCGGTACACTTGGTTTTCTTCATCAGTCAGGACGAAGATATGATCCAGTCCCTGTTCGATAGAAGTGATGCAGCGGGGATTCTTACAGCGGATGATATTCTTGATCTCACGTGGAAGCTTCAACGGTTTTTTCGAAATGATCTTTCCATCTTCTATGATATTTACAGTGATATTATGATCGATGAAACCAAGAATATCCAGATCCATGAAGTCGATCGGGCATTCAATCTTCATGATATCCTTTTTCCCCATTTTATTACTTTTTGCATTTTTGATAATAGCAACGCAACAGTCCAGCTTGTCAAGGTGAAGATATTTATAAATCTCCATGCTTTTTCCGGCTTCAATATGATCCAGTACAAATCCCTCGGAAATCTTTCCTACAGTTAATGTATTTTCTACCATTTCAGGCACTCCTTTCGTTATGTATGGTTGTCAGTCGTAAAATCGGTCAGTCTATGTGAATGTTCAGCAGGGTAAGAATCAGTGCCATACGTACATAGACACCATATTGTACCTGACGGAAATAAGCGGCACGCGGATCGTCATCGACTTCAACAGCAATTTCATTTACTCTTGGAAGCGGATGGAGAACATACATATCTTCCGGTGCAAGAGCCATTTTTTTCTGATCTAATACATAAAAATCCTTCATACGAACATAATCTTCTTCATTGAAGAAACGCTCTTTCTGTACGCGTGTCATATAGAGGATATCCAGTTTTGGAAGAGCATCTTCAAGACGAACTACTTCCTCGTATGGAATATGTTGTCTGTCCAGTACATCCTGGCAGATGTACTCAGGAAGTCTTAATTCTTCCGGAGAAATGAGAACAAAGCGGATTCCTTCATATCGAACAAGTGCGTTGATCAGAGAATGGACAGTGCGTCCAAATTTTAGATCTCCACAGAGACCGATCGTCATATTGTTAAGACGTCCCTTTAAATTGCGGATCGTCAAAAGGTCTGTCAGTGTCTGGGTTGGATGCTGGTGTCCACCATCACCGGCATTGATGATCGGAATAGCAGAATGCTGGCTCGCAACGATCGGAGCTCCTTCTTTTGGGTGACGCATGGCACAGATGTCTGCATAGCAGGAGATGACACGGATGGTATCGGAAACGCTCTCACCTTTTGATGCAGAGCTGGAGTCGGCAGAGGAAAATCCCATAACACTTCCGCCAAGATTCAGCATTGCGGCTTCATGGCTCAGACGGGTACGGGTACTCGGTTCATAGAAGAGAGTAGCAAGTTTTTTTCCATCGCATGCATGGGCATATTTTTGGGGATTTGCTTCAATGTCCTGTGCCAGGTCAAGAAGCTGGTCTAATTCTTCCACTGAAAGATCAAGTGGGCTTATCAAATGTTTCATCAGGAAACCTCCTTAGTATTATAGAAATGTAAAAATATATATCTTATCGGAACTGTAATAAATCATCCACGCTCTTTCTTTTTGGAGCTTCCGGGTCAATATCAGGCCAACCAACAGCAATGAGTGCTGCAAGTTCGCGTTCTTTTGGAATCTCTAAAAGCTCTGTAATCTTGTCCTCATCAAAAATCCCCATAATGACAGTGCCAAGCCCTTTCTCTTTTGCGGCAAGGCAGAAAGTCTGACAGGCAGCTCCTACATCGAACATCTGCCAACGGTCTTCTTTTTTGGTAGAATAAGAACCGTCACGTTCAAAACCGCATCTTCCTTTAATAAAAGTAACGGCAATCAGCATGGGAGACTGCTGTATGATATTGGAATTATATACTGGGGTACAATCATCTGCGATTTTTTTAAGAATAGAAGAATCATCGATTGCGATATAACGGGTGATCTGAGTATTTTTCCATGAAGGAGAATAGGATGCCATAGATACGATTGATTCGATCAAAGAGTGATCGACGGGATCAGGCTTGTATTTTCGGATACTTCTGCGAGATGTAATGCATTCATTCACATTCATAATATAACTCTCCTTTTTAATTGATATTGCATTGAGACCGGTTACAGGAACCCACGGTGGAAACCTGTAAAGATCTGACATATTTTCTGTATAATGATATACTAAATTGACGGTGGTTTCAAGAGCAAATTAAAGGATATGAAAAAGAATACAAGGGGGAGGTTTTCCCTCGTTTCAGGGAACGTTAATTCTCCGGACAGAAATCTATCGTAGATTTTGAATGAAAAATGTATTATACTAAAAACCAGTATGTGCAAAGGAGAAGAAAGATATGGCAACACTGGAAGAATTGCGAACCCAGCTTGATGAAATTGATAACCGTATGGCAGAGTTATATCAGATGAGAATGGATGTCTGCCAGCAGGTAGGTGAATATAAAGTAAAAGCCGGAAGAAAAGTCTATGATCGTCAGAGAGAAAAAGACAAACTGGCAGATGTGGCTTCAAAAGTCCAGGGGGAATTTAATAAGAAGGGGATTAAAGAACTGTATTCTCAACTGATGTCGATGAGCCGTAAGCTTCAGTACCAGAGACTGGTAGAGGCAGGAGCATTAGGGCGGTTACCGTTTATTCGGATTGATTCTCTGGATAAAGAAAATGCAAGAGTCGTATTTCAGGGAACAGAGGGGGCTTACGGGCAGGCTGCAATGCACCAGTTCTTCGGGGATGATGTGAATTGTTTCCATGTGCGGACATTCCGGGATGCGATGGAAGCGATTGAAGAAGGCTCTGCGGACTATGCAGTTCTTCCGATCGAAAATTCCTCAGCAGGTCCGGTCAATGAGATGTATGATCTTCTGGATGAATTTGAAAATTATATTGTAGCAGAGACGATCCTTCCGGTTGTTCATACTCTTTCAGGACTTCCGGGAACGAAGTTAAGTGAGATTAAGAGGGTGTATTCCAAGGCAGAAGCACTGATGCAGACAACCCGGTTTCTGGATGACCATTCAGACTGGCAGAGGATCAGTGTCGTAAATACAGCGATCGCAGCCAAAAAAGTACTGGAAGATCAGGATAAGGCACAGGCAGCAGTGTGCAGTGCTTATGCAGCGAAGCTTCATGGACTGGAAGTACTGGTGGATGAAATTAATGATGAGGAAGATAATTCAACCAGGTTTATCGTAGTTACGAATCAGAAGATTTTTCTGAAAGATGCAAGCAAGATCAGTATTGAGTTTGAACTTCCTCATGAAAGCGGTTCACTGTATAATATTCTTTCGCACTTTATTTACAATGATCTGAATATGACAAAAATCGAGTCAAGACCGGTCGAGGGCAAGCAGTGGGAATACCGTTTCTTCGTAGATTTTGACGGAAATCTGGAAGACGCTGCAGTGAAAAATGCGATTAGAGGTCTGCGGGAAGAGGCAAGAAATCTCCGTATTTTAGGGAATTATTCCATAGACGGACAGATTTGAGAAAAGGATCATATTGATCGGAATATTATTTTAAGCACAGAGATATAAAAAGAAAGACGGAAGCTGGAAAAGAGGTTATAAAAATGCGGACAAATGAACTGATGCTGTATAAGAATATGGAATATGGTGAGATTCTGAAAGATATTACCTTTCTGATCGACCATTATGAAAGTGAGTATTACAACAGGGAAGACTTAAGAGCATTGTTATTTGATTGTATCAATGAACTGCTGGAACTGTCAGTAAGTCATGGATTTGAGGGGAATCTCTGGCATACTTATCTTACCTTTCTTCTTGCCAGTGATGAGAATGCATACAGCACATCCTGTGAGATCGTGGGGGAAGTAGAAGGAAGTATCAATGAGATTGCGTCGCATGATTTTAAGATATTTAAGGAATTATTTGACTATGATTTCAGTGCGATGGAAAAGAGTCTGGATGCAGAGTGTCTGCAGGTCATTCTGGATTATCAGAAATGTAATGTCGGTGGGAAAGTTTTTAACCGCAGGATACGGGATCGGATCTGTACTCTGAGCCGTGACCTTGGTGCAGCACAGGATGAAAAAGAGTTTAAAGTCATCCTGACGCAGTTCTACAAAGAGTTTGGTGTAGGTAAGCTGGGACTGCACAAGGCATTCCGGGTGGAGCATCCTGAACATGAAGAAGTTCAGATCGTGCCGATTACGAATATTGCACATGTGCATCTGGACGATCTTGTCGGATATGAAAATGCAAAAAAGAAACTCATCGATAATACAAAAGCATTTGTGGAAGGCAAAAAAGCAAATAACTGTCTTTTGTTCGGAGATGCAGGAACGGGAAAGTCCTCTTCAATTAAGGCAATTCTGAACCAGTATTACGATCAGGGTCTGCGTATGATCGAAGTGTATAAGCACCAGTTTCAGGATCTGAATGATGTCATTGCACAGATCAAGAACAGAAACTACAAGTTTATTATTTATATGGACGATCTTTCTTTTGAGGAGTTTGAGATTGAATATAAATATCTGAAAGCTGTGATCGAGGGAGGTCTTGAGAAAAAGCCGGAAAATGTACTGATCTATGCAACCTCCAACCGTCGTCATCTGATTCGTGAGACATTTAAAGACAAGCAGGATCGGGATGAAGACATGCATACAAATGATACGGTACAGGAAAAGCTGTCACTGGTAGCAAGATTCGGAGTAACGATTTATTTCGGTTCACCGGATAAAAAAGCCTTTCAGGAGATTGTAAGGACGCTTGCCGTCAAAAATGGAATCAGTCTGCCGGAAGAGCAACTTCTTCTGGAAGCAAATAAATGGGAGTTGTCTCATGGAGGACTTTCAGGAAGAACAGCCCAGCAGTTTATCGATTATCTGTCCGGGCAGGAGTAAGTATGACGGGGGAAAAGAGACCAGTATCCGACAACAGATATAAAATGGAATATAGGTGCAAAGTGGCAGCCATTCTGCTGCTCTTTGTACTGACCGGGATGCTGGCAGGATGCAGCGGAAGGATGACACCAAAGAGGCTGCTGACGGATATGGAAGAAAATATGCAGAATGTCACGTCATCAGCAAATCATGTTGAAGTAGCGATCCAGATGGAAGATGTGCTGGACATAAGAAATGTCAATATGGCACTGGATCTTGAGAATACGACGCAGCCACCTGCCGGATATGCAAAGGGAACCGCAAAGGTAACGATCAAGAATGCACAGGTTTCAGCTGATCTGGAGATCTATCAGGTTCAGGAAGATGGAAAGGCGGTAACGTACAGCAGAACCAATGATACCTGGGTGAAGGAAACGACAGAGGACAGCTCAGAGAGTCATCTGGGAGTAGACGGTGATATTTTCAGGCAGGAAGGCAAAGCAATGGAATCTTTTCATCTTGCAAAGAAGACTGTGAAAGAAGATGGAAAAGAATGTTATCAGATGTACGGGGATGTGACCGGAACAGAACTGATGGGTATTCTGGGAAAAGATATGGTCAATGCTTTTCACCTGGTAGAACTTCCGGATGAAGATGCGATCAGGGAATTAAAAATCCCGGTAATTTTTGAGATTTATAAAGATGAGATGCTGCCGGCAAGGATCCTGGTGGATATGAGTGATGTCCTGAATGAACTCTATGAATCTTATGGAGAGACTACGAAAGTGAATCTTTATTCGATCGATCTGAAGTTTACAGATTTTGATGAGGTAGATGCCATTGAAGTTCCTGAGGAAGTAAAAGAAGCAGCAGGAGAATAAAACCACAGAACAGAACCCGGAGAAAGGCTGGAAATTCTGTCCTGTGGTTTTTGTATGCCTAGGAAAATGTCAGGGGATGTTTCTCTTCTTCAGATGGAAAATTGGAGAATCCCTGTATAGTACCGGCTGAGAAATTCAATCCTCACATAGCCGGATCTGACTGATATCGCTGTCGATGACCATAGAATAATTCGTATAATATACGACAAATCCGGGTTTGCCTCCACCAGGTTTTTTAACCTGTTTCTTCTCAACGTAGTCGATCTCTGCTTTTTCAGAACCACGCATACTGGAATAATAAGCAGCAAGCCGTGCTGCTTCCTCAAAAGTAGTATCAGGCAGTTCGACTCCATTGGTTCTGACAATGACATGGGAACCCGGAGCCTGCTTTGCATGGAACCACCAGTCATTTCCAACTGCAAAATGGAAAGTGAGCTGGTCATTCTGCAGATTATTTTTGCCGACATAGATATGAAAGCCATCGCTGGAGATATAGTGGAGTGGTTTATTTTTTATTTTGACTTTCTTTTTTGTATATCTTCGGCGGATATATCCTGAATTGGTCAGTTCTTCTTTGATCTCAGCAAGATCATTCTCTGTCAGGGCAATGTCCAGTGCAGTCTGTACGGATTCGAGATAGGAGATCTCTTCTGCAGTCTCTTTGCAAAGAACCGTCAGTGCTTCAAAAGTACGTTTCTGCTTATTGTACTTTGCAAAATATCGCTGTGCATTTTCCTGCGGTGTCCTGACAGGATCTAATGGAATAGATACCATTTCATTTGTATAATAGTTGAGAGCTTCCAGTCTTTTTTCACCGGGAGCAACATTGTATCCATAAGTATTGATCAGTTCTCCGTAAACCTTATACTTATCCCGCCCTTCGGTATCTTTTAACTGGCGGATCTGCAGATCATATTTTTTGCGGTTTCGTTCCAGTGCAGTCTGTACGACATGACGCAGATCTGCGGATTTCTGGCGGATACGGGTAATCTGGTTCCTGGTTGCATAATAGGTCTCCAGGACCTGTGAAATTGAGGAAAACTCCTTCGGCATATAATTGGAAAAATGAGACAGAGGGAGTGCTGCAAATTCCTTTGGCTCTGATCCGTTAAAATAAATAACCGGTGTGAAAGTATGCTCCTTTACAGCAGACAGATAAATAGAAAACTGCGTGTAAAGATGCAGCAGCAGATCTTCAGAATATTCTTTGGCGGGTATAGAAGAATCTATTCCTGCCAGAGAACAGATCTCTTCTGCAGTGACCGGACTGATCCCGGTAAAGCTTGTATAAATCGATTTTGAGACAGGCATCGGTTTCATGGTCAGATGTGAGGAAAATTCTTCAAAGGATACGGTCAGAGAATCTGCCTTGGACATCGTGTCCGGTACAAAATAATCCCGTCCGGGAAGAACCTCACGTACAGAACTCATCTGTGCAGAAACGTGCTTGATACTGTCAATGATCTTCCCATCCTCTGAACAAAAGATAATATTGCTGTGCTTTCCCATAATCTCTACGATCAGTTCCTTCCGGCAGAGATCACCCAGCTCGTCCAGATGCTCAATCGTAAAGTGAATGATCCGTTCCAGCCCCGGCTGATAAATGTCGACAATTCTGCCGCCGCTGATATGCTTTCGCAGTAACATGCAGAAATTAGGTGCGGTCATAGGACTTGGCTTGTTGGTATCAGTAAGATAAAGCAGCGGAAGAGAAGCATCGGCAGAAATCAGCAGACGATACTGCCCGGATGCCGACTTCACAGTAAGAAGAAGTTCATCAGTCTCAGGCTGTGCAATTTTGGAAATTCTTCCATTTATAAGTTTTTCTTTTAATTCATACGCGAGATTCGCGACAACGATTCCGTCAAATGCCATTTCAGATTCCTCATTTCTTATAAGTCTGAAATCAGTATAGCACAGAATCTGAAAAACTTCAAAAAAGACCTGTTGACCAATGAGGAAAAGTAGGAGTATAATAAATAAGATTATAGACATGAAGGCAGACGGATTTGAACGAGACGTTTAAACCGTTTCTTTTATGGGAAAAATGAGAATTACAGAGGATGAATGATTATGATCAAAAGCATGACCGGTTTTGGCAGATGCGAGGTTCAGAAGGAGAACAGAAAGTTTACCGTGGAACTGAAAAGTGTGAACCACCGTTATCTGGATGTAAATATCCGTATGCCAAAGAAACTGAATTTTTTTGAGACATCGATCCGTACTCTGCTGAAATCTTATGCGAACAGAGGAAAAGTAGATATTTTTATTACTTATGAAGATGCATCGCAGTCTCAGGTTTCTGTCAGATATCATGCAGGAATTGCCGGAGAGTATCTGAAGTATCTTCAGCAGATGGAGACAGAATTTGGTCTGGAGAATGATATCCGTGTATCTACACTTGCACGTTTCCCGGAAGTTTTCACAATGGAAGAGCAGGCAGAGGATGAGGATGAATTGTGGAATGGCCTGAAAGAAGCATTAGAGGGGGCGTTTCGTCAGTTTGTTGAAACCAGGACGGCAGAAGGCGAGAATCTGAAGAAGGATCTTCTTGAAAAACTGTCTTATCTTGAAAGTCAGGTGGGAAAGGTGGAGGAGCGTTCTCCACAGATCGTTGCAGAGTACCGTGCGAAGCTGGAGACAAAAGTAAAAGAACTTCTGGAAGATGTGCAGATTGATGAAAGCAGGATTGCGGCGGAAGTGATCTTATTTGCAGATAAGATCTGTACCGATGAAGAAGTAGTGAGACTGAAAAGCCACATTCAGCATATGAGATCGACTTTGGAAGAACAAGAGGGAATCGGAAGGAAACTTGATTTTATCGCACAGGAGATGAACCGTGAAGCGAATACGATCCTTTCCAAAGCCAATGATCTGGAAGTATCGAATCTGGCAATCGGACTGAAGACTGAGATTGAGAAGATCAGGGAGCAGATCCAGAATATAGAGTAGTTTTTGAGAAAAAGAGGAACGGGATTATGGACAAAAAAGGTATATTGATTGTTGTATCGGGATTTTCGGGTTCAGGGAAGGGAACTCTGATGAAAGCTCTTATGAAAAAATATCCTGAGAATTATGCACTTTCTATTTCGGCAACTACCAGGCAGCCAAGAGAGGGCGAGACGGATGGAAAAGAGTATTTTTTCATTTCAAAAGAGGAATTTGAAAAAATGATTGCCAACAGCGAACTGATAGAGTATGCTAAATACGTGGAAAATTACTACGGCACTCCGTGTGATTATGTAGAAAGGCAGCTGGAAGCCGGAAAAGATGTGATTCTTGAGATTGAGATCCAGGGAGCATTGAAAGTCAAAAAAGCTTTCCCGGATACGTTGCTTTTATTCATCACTCCGCCGACAGCGAAAGAGTTGAGAAGTCGTCTGGTCGGAAGGGGGACAGAGACGCTGGATGTGATCGAGTCAAGAATGGATCGTGCCTGTGAAGAAGCAGAAGGAATGGATCGGTACGATTATCTGATCGTGAATGATGATCTGGATACCTGCGTGGAGGAGGTTCATCAAATTATCCGTGGCGAGCATCACCGTAGTACCAGAAATACAGGATTTATGGAAAAGATCAAAGAAGATCTGAACAGTTTGAAAGGAGAAAAATAAATATGCTGCATCCATCTTATACAGACCTGATGAAGGTCGTGAACCAGGACGTTGAAGAGGGAGAATCCAAGATCGTCAACAGCCGTTATTCTATCGTAATGGCTACATCCAAAAGAGCAAGACAGCTGATTGCCGGAGAGCTTCCGTTAGTTCCAGCTAAGAATGGAGATAAACCACTTTCAATAGCGATTGAAGAGCTGAATGAGGGTAAATTAAAGATCATGGCTGAGAATGCAGAGGAAGAAGAGTAAGAAGGTCGGGGCAGATGCGGAAAATGTATCTGCTCTTTTTACGCAGAATGCAGATCTGAAAATAAAAATAGATACATCATGGAGGTTATAGATTTATATGAAGATACTTTTTATCTCTCTGGGATGCGACAAGAACCTGGTCGATACAGAGGTCATGCTGGGGTTACTGGCATCCAGAGGGTATGAGATGACAGATGATGAGCAGGAAGCGGATATCATCGTGATCAATACCTGCTGCTTTATTCATGATGCCAAGGAAGAAAGTATTCAGAATATCCTTGAGATGGCAGAACTGAAAAAAGAGGGAAAAGTAAAAGCACTGATCGTGACGGGCTGTCTGGCAGAGCGTTATAAAGATGAGATTCTGGAAGAAATACCGGAAGTAGATGAAGTACTTGGAACGACGGCATATGATAAAATACTGGATGCAGTAGATGCTGCACTTGAAGGAGATCAGGAAGTGATCCTTTCCGATATTGATGCACTGCCGCTGCCGGAGACAAAGCGTCTTGTTACAACGGGAGGACATTTCGCTTATCTGAAGATTGCAGAAGGATGCGACAAGCATTGCACATACTGCATCATTCCCAAAGTAAGAGGAAATTATAGGAGTGTTCCGATGGAGCGTCTTGTGAATGAAGCCAGGGAACTGGCAGAGCAGGGGGTAAAAGAGCTGATCCTTGTGGCACAGGAGACGACTTTGTATGGAAAGGATCTTTATGGAGAAAAGTCACTGCATAAGCTGGTCAGAGCATTGTGTAATATTAACGGGATCCGCTGGATCCGTATTTTATACTGTTATCCGGAGGAGATTACGGATGAACTGATTCAGGTGATGAAGGAAGAACCGAAAGTCTGCCATTATCTTGATCTTCCAATCCAACATGCGAATGATACGATCCTGAAGCGGATGGGCAGAAGGACTACGAAGCAGGAACTGGTTGATATAGTAGAAAAGCTGAGAAGTGAGATCCCGGATATCTGTCTGCGTACAACACTGATCACAGGATTCCCGGGAGAAACCGCAGAACAGCATGAAGAACTGATGCAGTTTGTAGATGAGATGGAGTTTGACCGTCTGGGAGTCTTTACTTATTCGCCGGAAGAGGATACACCGGCAGCAGGAATGCCGGAGCAGATCGACGAAGAAGTAAAAGAAGATCGGCAGGCAGAGATCATGGAACTGCAGCAGGAGATCGCCTTTGACAAGGCGGAAGACATGATCGGAAGAGAAGTTCTGGTTATGATCGAAGGAAAAGTTGCTGATGAAAATGCATATGTCGGAAGAACTTACAGGGACGCTCCGAATGTTGACGGATTGATTTTTATCAATACAGATGAAGAGTTGCTTTCGGGTGATTTTGCCAGAGTAAAAGTAACAGGTGCTTTGGATTATGATTTGATAGGAGAGTTATTATGAATTTACCAAATAAGCTGACAGTATTACGGGTGATCATGGTACCATTTTTTGTATTTTTTATGCTGACGGACGTAGGAGGGGCGGCAAATAAGTGGATTGCTCTGGCAATTTTTGTTATTGCAAGTCTGACAGATATGCTGGATGGAAAGATTGCAAGAAAGTATAATCTTGTGACGAATTTTGGAAAATTTATGGATCCGCTGGCAGATAAGCTGCTGGTATGCTCCGCAATGATTTGCCTGATCCCTTCAGGAAAGCTGCCGACAGCGATCGTGATCGTCATCATTGCAAGAGAATTTATCATCAGTGGATTCCGGCTGGTTGCATCAGATAACGGAATTGTGATCGCAGCAAATTACTGGGGGAAATTTAAGACCGTATCTCAGATGGCGATGATCATTGTACTGATCGCGGATCTTGGAGGAATTTTTGATCTGATCGGACAGATCCTGATCTGGCTGGCTCTTGCCCTGACGATCATTTCACTGATTGATTATGTATGGACGAACAGACAGGTTCTGACACAGGGAGGCATGTAACAGATGTATCTGGAATGGTATTTAAAGGAGCAGACTGCAGGAGAAAAGACGCTGGAAGAGACTGTGGTTGAACTTCTGGCAGAAAAAGGATTCCATATAACAACGGCAGAATCTTGTACCGGTGGGATGATCGCGGGTACTCTGGTCAATGTTGCCGGAGCATCAGATGTACTGAATGAAGGATATGTTACTTATTCCAATGAGGCAAAAGAACGTTTGGTGAAGGTCTCACATCAGACTCTGGAGCAGCTCGGAGCAGTCAGTGAACAGACTGCCCGTGAGATGGCAGAAGGAGCAGCAAGAGCAGCAAAAGCGGAAGCCGCACTGAGTGCCACCGGGATTGCCGGTCCGGGAGGCGGAACATCGGAAAAACCGGTAGGACTGGTTTATATCGGCTGTTATCTGAATGGAAAGACTATAGTAAAAGAATGCCGGTTTACGGGAAACCGGATGGAAAACCGGCTGCATACAGTAGAGACGGCACTTGAAATGTTAAAAGAAAGATTGCTTACAGAAGAGTAAGAGTGGAAAATGTCAGATTTACAAAAAATCTGGCATTTCTTAGTGAAAATCTTGTCAAAGTAATGATTGACGAATGAGGTAAATTGTGCGAAAATAAATACATATGGTGCAATGAGAAAAGTGTGCGGCAGGTGGCACACCTTTTTCTATGGTACAGGCATCCGGGGCAGACAGGTGTGCCACGGTGGACAGGAAGAGTATCATGCATAGGAAGAAAGGGTTCTCTGAGCCCTTTTTAGTGCGAAAAAGTGTACCGTATACGAAGAAAATCATACATATTGAAAGGAGTATTAACATGATTTATTCACACGAAGTAGAAATGATGTGTCCGGTAGCCCAGGGCGTAAACCATGGCGCAGCTCCAATTCCAGAAGAAGCTAAATGGGTAAAGGCAAAAGAAATCAAAGATATCTCCGGACTTACGCATGGTGTAGGCTGGTGTGCTCCACAGCAGGGTACTTGCAAGCTGACACTGAACGTAAAAGACGGAATTATCCAGGAGGCACTTGTTGAGACGATCGGATGTTCAGGAATGACTCATTCCGCAGCTATGGCTTCTGAGATCCTTCCGGGAAGAACACTTCTTGAAGCACTGAATACAGACCTTGTCTGTGATGCTATCAATACAGCTATGAGAGAACTGTTCCTTCAGATCGTTTACGGAAGAACTCAGAGTGCATTCTCAGAGGACGGACTTCCGGTAGGAGCAGGACTGGAAGACCTTGGAAAGGGACTTCGTTCACAGGTTGGTACAATGTACGGTACACTGAAAAAGGGACCTCGTTATCTTGAGATGACAGATGGTTATGTAACAGGAATCGCACTGAATGAAGATGATGAGATCATCGGATATCAGTTCGTAAACTTTGGTAAGATGATGGATTTCATCAAAGCCGGAGACGAGCCTGCTGTTGCTCTTGAAAAAGCAAAAGGACAGTATGGACGTGTTGACGATGCTGTTAAGATCATTGACCCAAGAAAAGAGTAAGGAGGACTATTTCAATGGCATTATTTGAATCATATGAAAGAAGAGAGAAACAGATTCTTGCAAAGCTTGCTGAGTATGGAATCAACTCCATCGAAGAAGCTGCAGAAGTAACGAAAGCAGCTGGTCTTGACGTTTATAAAATGATCGAAGGAATCCAGCCAATCTGTTTTGAGAATGCAAAATGGGCTTACACTGTAGGTGCAGCTATCGCAATCAAAAAAGGATGTACAAAGGCAGCAGATGCAGCAGCAGCAATCGGAGAAGGACTTCAGTCTTTCTGTATTCCGGGATCTGTTGCAGATCAGAGAAAAGTTGGTCTTGGACATGGTAACCTTGGAAAGATGCTTCTTGAAGAGGATACAGAGTGTTTCGCATTCCTGGCTGGACACGAGTCATTCGCAGCAGCTGAGGGTGCGATCGGTATCGCAGAGAAAGCAAATAAGGTTCGTAAGAAACCTCTTCGTGTTATCCTGAACGGTCTTGGAAAAGATGCTGCTCAGATCATTGCACGTATCAACGGATTTACATATGTTGAGACAGAGCTTGACTATCATACAGGAGAACTGAAAGAAGTATTCCGCAAGGCTTACTCTGACGGACTCCGTGCAAAAGTTAACTGCTATGGAGCTAACGATGTAGTAGAAGGTGTTAAGATCATGTGGAAAGAGAATGTAGACGTATCCATCACAGGAAACTCTACAAACCCGACAAGATTCCAGCACCCGGTAGCAGGAACATATAAGAAAGAGCGTCTTGAAGCTGGAAAGAAATACTTCTCAGTTGCTTCAGGTGGTGGTACAGGACGTACACTTCACCCGGACAACATGGCAGCAGGACCGGCTTCTTACGGTATGACAGATACAATGGGACGTATGCATTCTGATGCACAGTTCGCTGGATCTTCATCTGTACCGGCTCACGTTGAGATGATGGGTCTGATCGGTGCTGGTAACAACCCAATGGTTGGTATGACTGTAGCAGTTGCAGTAGCTGTTGAGGAAGCTGCAAAGGCTGGCAAGTTCTAAAAAATAGATCAGGTAAATATCGGAAAACCCTTGAAAATACAACGTTTCAAGGGTTTTTCTTTTATGTGAAAATATTGATTTATTTTAATCTGAAAACCAGTAAAAACGGGTAAAAATCACATTATTTGTCGATTATTTGTCGATTACTTGTATACCGAGACTTGTCGATAATATAATATTTATAAAAAGAGAACCAGGTATTCTTTTTTACTGCATTTTTTCAAGATCAGAACGTAGCCATTCAACATCCCGTATTGTATAAACAGACTCTGTGATATCCTGTATTGAGTGTCCGACCATTTCTTTTAATGCAAATTTATCTACATTTGCTTTTTGACATCTTGTGATAAAGGTCATTCTTGGATCATGTGGTCTATGCTCTGAATTAAGATTGAGTTCTTTTATTGCTTTTTTAAATCGGTTGGCGTATTTATCATAAGTCAATTTCCATGATCCGGCATGGGTCTGTCCTTTGTCATTAAGTAAGTAATCACTGCCGATAGATACAGCAAAAGCATAATTCTCCTTTAATAATTTCCTGACTTTTGTATGTATTGGAACAATTCTTTGTTTTCCGGCATCTGTTTTCATTCCTGCCTGCATATACCATTCATCAAGATTTATCTCGTCCAATCGAAGAGTGGCAAGCTCCTGAGGTCTCCATCCCATATAGCATTGCATCAGAATCCAATCAACATATCTTACCTTTCCGACATTATCCCATAATATCTGTATTTCTTCTTCAGTAAAAATGATATGAGATTTTTTCGCGGATTCGACAGCTTCTGCAGTTTCTCTTGAAATTTCAAAATCCCTGGCATAGTTCTTTTCTACAATCTCGTATTCTACTGCATAATCAAGCATTAAATTAAATAAGGATTTAATTTTTGTTTTTGTACCTGCTGTTGGATAAATTTTTTCACCTTTATTTTTCCCTTTTGATTCTATGCGGAATCCATCTTCCATACATCCTTTGATATGTCTTGCCCGAAGATCTTTTGCACGCATATTATAAACGGATGAACAATAAGCCCATGCAGATGTGATTGTTCTCGTATAAGATGCGGCAACTTCATCGAAATATTTTGAGGTCCATTTTTGATACAATTCGGCAACGGTCATGGATAAATCTAAATCATAAGGATTACGATTATATTCTACGAGAGCTTCGTAAGCTTCGTTGTATGTTCTAAAATACGCTTGCGGTTTAAGTGATTTGGTAATAGGAGTACCAGTCGGTGTCTTCCCAATGCTGACTCTAACTAAAAATGGGTTTCTCAAATTTTTCCCTTTAATTTCTGTTATGCTTCCAAATCCATTAGGTAATCTCATTCGTCTGGGAGTGCTACGTTTTTTCTGCTCTTGAGATCCCCTTAACAACGGAAAGCCGCAATGCGGGCAGGAGAGAGCTTTATCACTTACCTGTAATTCACATTCTGGACATTTAATCAGTGCCATAATATCATTCCTCCTAAAATTGCGTATAAAAATAACAGCCAGCAAAGAACGCTCGTTCTGCTTGCAGTAGCTGTCCGAAGATGATACACTATCTATTGGATGAAGTGCATATAGCACGTTTAAGATATCTCTTCGGAGGTATTCTATAAGCACATTGGCGTGTGCTTCCAGTGCCGTCCCTTTTGGCGAAGGGGCGGTTTTTAATTATTCTTCTTCAATCATGTCATAAAAGACATTTTCAGAAATAATTTCAATATCATTTCCAGAAAGCTTTAAAGTTTCAGCTTTTTTCTGTTTAGAACTTTTTCCATCTTTAATAGATGAACAATAATCATTATTTCCGAGAATTAAGTAATTGGTCTTTTTGGTCACTGAATTACCAACAAGTCCTCCCAGGTCAACTACAATCTGCATGGCATCTTTTCGAGCCATTTTTTCAAGGGTTCCGGTAAAGACACAAGTTTTCCCATATAATGGATGAGTTTCATCAAATTCGGTTTTTTCAGTAACTATATACTTGGCAGACAGATTAGTGCGAGAGGATGGAGATCCAACTGGAATGGGAAGTCCTAACATTTTGCACCATTCAGTTTCGGACAGAATAGTCAGTGTACCTGAATCTACCAGCTTTTTAGCTTTCTCAAATTTGGCACTGTTAGATCCGTTCATAAATGCCTTATATGTATAATGACTAAAAATGATATAATCACAAGAATTGTAAAAAACATCGCTCATTTTTGCAGTACACTTTTCTGACACAGCTTTCATGAATTCAAAGGAATATATTTGGGGGATTCCTTTGACAACAAGGCGTTTGCCGTAAAACGGATTCGAATCATCAAAAGTTAATGAATCAAGCAGCTCTTTTTGAGATGCCGGGATTTGAGTTGAAGCATCATTTAAAAGAGAATAAAGATGCAACGTAGTATAACAATCTGAAAGAGCCCTGTGCGAAGTATCTACCGGAATGTTGAGATAACTGGCAAGAGCATCAAGCTTATGTGACGGAGCGTCCTTGAAAAAGCGACGGCTTAGTCTTAATGTATCAACAAAGTCATTGGTTAATGCACGAGAAAGATGCCTATCAAAATTATCGTATAAAAAATTAATGTCAAAATGAACATTGTGTCCAACTAAAATCGAATCACCGATAAAATCAGAAAAAGTTTCCAAAACTGGTTTAATATCGGGAGCTTCAGAAAGTTGCTGATCAGTAATGCCTGTTAATGACGAAATAAACGGATCAATCGTCATGTGGGGATTAATGAGAGAAGAAAAGGTATCGATAATTCTCTCATTTTGTACTTTTACTCCTCCAATTTCGATAATGAAATCGTGGGAGGGATCGAAACCGGTTGTTTCGATATCGACAACTATAAATGATTTTGGAAAATCAAGTAAACTGTGTCCTTTGTGAATCCTCATAAGTGCCTCCTATTTTGAATCATTCCTTTAATCTACACCACAAGATTATTTATATAATCGGCTAAGCCGTTTATATCATGAATTTACATGAATAATTTATTTATAAAATCAGCATACTATTAGCATGAAAATCTTAATAGAAAAAATAATATATGAAAAAAACCTAACTGTGCGTCAGGTGTCCATGATGTCAGGTGTACCAAAATCGACGGTGCAGAAGCTCATGGATGAAAATTCTAATCCGACACTTGCTACATTGGAGAAGTTGGCAGCAGGACTGAAATGTAAAATATCAGATCTGTATGAATCGGATTACAAATAAGTGTCCAATATAGTGGACAAATCCTCCCATCTCCGTAAGATTTCCGCTGATCAGCTGTTAATTAAGTGAAAGGAAATCTTGGAGGTGGAATACACATGAATAGCGAAGATTACAAAAAGTACATTGTTGAAATGATTGAAAAAATTGATAAGATAGAATATCTTGCCAAAATATTTCAATACATACATAAGTACTTCATCAGAAAAGACGGGTGAATCACCCGTTTTTTTCGTCTTCGCAGAGACTTCTAAGGTAAGCTTTAATCACGTCACGCTGATCAGCACTCAGCTCCAGATACTTCTGAATAATCTTTTTATCTATATTATCAAGATCGTAATCATCGGCAAGATCATCCAAAGCAGTATCAGGGATATCGATGAAAGGCTCTCCCTTTTCTTCGGTGAGCCAAAAGTAATTTACCCGGAACTCACGGCAGATGGATTTAAGCATATGTTCAGTGGCATTTCGATTTCCGTTTTCTATATTAGAAATTGTGGATTTTGTAACGCCAATTTTACCACCAAACTGATCCATAGTCATATTTAGAGATTTGCGAACCTGTTTAATTCGCTCTCCTTGTGTCATAGAAACACCTCCTTTGAATTGATGATAGCACTACTTAGAGATGAAGTCAATATAAAAAGTTTTCAAACGCAACAAAAATATATTGACAAAGTATTCAAAAGAGAATATGATGTATTCAAACGAAACGGAAGCGAGGTGAGGAGAGATGAGTATTTACGAAGAAATATCATTATTTGCCAAAAGGCAAAGAGATGAAATTAATAAAGAAAAGAAAAAAAGGCGAAGACAGGTATGTGTAGATCCAGATTCAATCATCGGGAAAGAGATTATGTATCAGACGGCATTGCTTCATGAAATCTTACATGAAATTAGAGGAGGCAAAACCTCCCCTAAAAAAACTAGTGGTTTCCTAAAAACTCGGCACAGTAATGCCTGTAAGGAAAGTATAGGAGAACAAGTGAAAAAAGACAAGAAGAAAGGAGAAGAGATATGACAAGAACATACAGAGAAAGTATTGAAAAAAAGAGAGAAGATGCAAAAGAAATGATGGAAATTCTTGAAAAGATTCCGAGGGAGAGAAAACCGGAGGCTTTGGCATTGGTAAAAGGCTTTGCATTATGTGCAGAGCTGGATGAGAAAAAGGTGGGGTGAGAAGAGATGGATCATTTACAGGAGAAAAACATTGAATTTCAACCGGGGCATGTTCCAGTTTCAATAGCTGCAAAAGCGTACGGAAAGAATCCTGCCTGGGTTCGAGCCGGTATTATTGCAGGCTGGCTTAACATTGGAGTCGCAATCAGGAAAGGGAAGCAGGTTACAGACGTGCAGGAGATGGACAGCAAAAAGGGAAGAATTAATTACTACATTAGTCCCAAAAAGCTGTATGAGGAGACAGGATATTTATATGAAAAAAATGAGTAATGATGAGTTTGCTTCCTTTGTGGTAAGAATGCACCGGTACATTATGCAGAAGGTACGGGAAGTGGAAGACCGGGAAACTCGTGAAAAACTGTACAGGCAGTCGGTAATCAGGACAATACGTGCAGAGAAATACGATTTTACTGCGGAGCAGACCGCAAAGCTGATGGAGGTCATTACAGATTCGGATCTGCTCCGGCCAAAGATGGAGATCAGGCTGATGGAAGAGTGGGATGCCGCTGTGGAACGCTTTATGAAGGATGCAATGATATGAGTCAGAGAATCGGAAGAAGAGAGGAAGAACATATATGGATCATAAGATGGAAGAGCGGGGAAATGGCCTGCAAACGTGGGACTTACGAAGAAGCGAAGGCTACAGCAGAGAGACTGGCAGAAGAAAAAGGGAAAGAATACGTGATAGTCGCATAAGAGGAAATCTGAGACTGCTCCGGGGAGCATTGGAAGGGATTATCCTTGTAGACCTGATCGTGATGTGTGCAAAGATAGAGACCACGGAAGTACTAATGCAGGATATCTCGGTCATAAAAGGGGAGCTGATCACAGGAACATGTATAGCAGTGACAGCATACATGCTCCATATCGGGACAAGGATCTACGAAAAAAGAAGAAAAAAATAACACTTCCGGGGATACGGAAGTGTTAGACGCAAGACTTTCTGTCTCACAGATATTAAAGTCATATATATGATAGCATCTGTGAGCCGGAAAGTCAAGAAATACGGGGATTTTTTCCCGTTTTCGCACTTGATAAAGATATTAAAGTTAGAGGGATACGGATGGCTACGAGAAGAGTAATACATACATTCCGGGATGGGGATGTGAAAGAAGTAAAAGAGTACCATGACGGAAGATATGGTGCAAAAGGATTACCGAGAGAAAAGAAGAGAAAGCCGACCCAGGAACAGATGGCGATCGTGAATGCCATGAATAAGGCAGAGACGGCACGTCACCGCCTGTTGGAGTATTTTGGCAAAAAGGACTACTTTTTGACTCTGACGTACAGGGTGGACGCAAGACCACCGGACATGGCACAAGCGAAGAAAGATTTTACGAAGCTGATGGACAAGCTCCGAAGGAGATACCGGAAAGAGGAGATCGAACTGCGGTGGATCCGGAATATTGAACGGGGAACAAAAGGGGCATGGCATATCCATCTGATCATAACCGGATGCCGGGACACGATCCGCTGGGTGGAGGAGTGTTGGTTACATGGTGGAATTTACGCAGAGCAGTTGGAAAAGAGCAAATATTACGAAGAAAACTGCTCACAGCTTGCATCCTATATCACGAAGAGTGAAAAAGTAGGAGAAAAGAAAGAAGACGGCAGCAGGGAAAAGCCACGGCTCAGTGAATCCAGCTACAGCACCTCCAAGAATATGCCGTTAAAGCCACCGAAAAAGAAGCGGCTGGCGAGATGGCCAAAGAAGATCCACGTGCCGCAAGGGTATTATGTGGCGAAAAGCCATGAAGGGATCAATCCGGCCACAGGATTTAAGTACCGGAGATACACGCTGATCCGGCTGAACAGGAGGATTTAAAAAATGAAGACGGTCAGAGTTTACATAGAGACAACCATCCATGGACCATCTGTCCGGGATGGGAAATATGCTGCAGCCTTAGTATTTACTAAGCAAAACGGTGAAGTGAAAGACCTGTTCATACAGGGAGAGGAAGCTGAGACAACCTATAACCGAAGTGTCCTGCTGGCAATGATCCGGGCATTCCAGAGATTTCGGGAGTCATGCCATATTATCTTCTACATAGAGAACACGTATATAAAAAATATGATCCAGGCAAATAACCCGGAGAAGTGGAGACGTGCGGAGTGGAAACGGTCTGCAGGTAAGGAAGTGCAGAACCGTGAGCTGTGGCAGTTGTTTCTACAAGAGAAGGACAAGCACAAGGTAGAGGTTGTGTGGGAGAAAGATAGTGAGTATAAGCAGACGCTTCAGGCATTTATGGAAGGAGATGAAATCTAATGGCACAGGATGTGAAACACAGCTATAACAGTCACAGAAAGCAGTCAATCGGATACAAGCAGGGAAATATGGCGGCATTTATGTATGCCGGAACAAAAAGAAAGCGGAAAAAAGTAAAAAAAGGAAAGAGATTTAAGTAAAATTTTTAAGAAAGGAGGCGGAGCTCCGGCCGGGCAAAGATATATCGGCTCCTTTTGAAAATGGAATACATAGATTTTTTAAGAACAAAGATTGAACTTGCAACAGAAAGCGGGTTCTGCGTAGAAAGAGAACGGATCAATAAAGCATTGAAGCCACATCAGGCAGATGCGGTTGCATGGGCATTGAAGGGTGGAAGAAGAGCATTATTTGAATCCTTTGGACTTGGAAAAACAGTGCAGGAGATTGAATTCTGCAAACAGGCGATAGACCATGAGGGCGGCAAGGCGTTGATTGTTCTTCCGCTTGGAGTAAAACAAGAATTCACGCAGGATGCTGTGAACGTACTTGGATATGAAAGACCAAGATATGTCAGAAATATGCAGGAAGTAAAGGATGCAGAGGAGAGTATTCTACTGACCAATTATGAAAGGGTGAGGGATGGGGACATTGCACCGGAATATTTTACAGCAACATCACTGGATGAAGCGAGCGTGCTTAGATCTTTCGGAAGTAAGACCTATCAGACATTCTTAGATAAGTTCAAGAATGTGAAGTATAAGCTGGTTGCGACAGCAACGCCTTCACCGAACAAATACAAGGAGTTGATCCATTATGCTGGCTATTTGGAAGTAATGGACACAGGACAGGCATTGACGAGATTCTTCCAAAGGGATTCCACAAAGGCAAATAACCTGACCTTATATCCGAACATGGAAGATGAATTTTGGTTGTGGGTGAGTTCCTGGGCGTTATTTATCACAAAGCCGTCTGATCTCAATCCACAATATTCCGATGTCGGATATGAACTGCCGCCGCTTCAGGTAAACTGGCATGAACTGCCGACCGTATACGGCAAGGCAGAAGAGAAGAACGGACAGACGGCATTATTCAACGAAGCGGCAGCAGGACTGAAAGAGGCGGCACAGGTGAAGCGAGAGAGCATTGACCAGCGTGTAGAAAAATTGAAAGAAATAGTGGAAGTATCCCCGAAAGATCATTTTGTTCTGTGGCATGATTTGGAAAGCGAACGTCATGCAATAAAGAAAGCGCTGCCAGAAGTAGTAGATATTTACGGCTCACAGGACTATGACACAAGAGAACAGAGGGTTATTGATTTCTCACAGGGCAAAACGAGATTATTTGCCACAAAGAAATCTCTTTCCGGTTCAGGATGCAACTTCCAAAGATACTGTCACCGGGAGATCTTCCTTGGAATTGACTATGAATTTAACGATTTTATTCAAGCAATCCACAGATGTTACCGTTTTCTGCAGAAAGATCAGGTTGTGATCGATATCATTTACATGGAGAATGAACGGGGAATTAAGGAAGTACTGATGGAAAAGTGGAAGAACCACAACCACATGGTTGAAAAAATGGTTGAGATTGTGAAGAAATACGGATTATCGGCAGCAGGCATGGAGAAGAAACTGGAAAGAAAGATGGGAGTTGAGATCGTGAGAGTAGAAGGAAAGAACTATACAGCGGTACATGATGATTGTGTGGAGGAGACAAGAAGGATGAAGAGCAACAGCGTTGATCTGATCCATACCTCGATTCCTTTCGGAAATCATTATGAGTATTCTGCAAATTACAATGATTTTGGACATAACGAGAATACAGAAAAGTTTTTTGAACAGATGGATTATCTGACACCTGAACTTCTCCGGATCTTAAAACCAGGGCGTGTTGCGGCGATCCATGTAAAAGACAGAGTGTTATTCGGGAATACAACCGGTACAGGAATGCCAACCATCGAGCCATTCCACGCACTGTGCATTGAACACTATATGAAGCATGGGTTCCAGTATTTCGGGATGATCACCGTTGTGACGGATGTAGTGAGAGAAAATAATCAGACTTACCGGCTTGGATGGACGGAGCAGTGCAAAGACGGTTCCAAGATGGGAGTTGGTTGTCCAGAGTATGTTCTGTTATTCCGAAAGTTGCCAACAGACCGCTCGACAGCTTATGCGGATGTCCCGGTTAAGAAAAGCAAGCAGGAATATACCAGGGCACAGTGGCAGATTGATGCTCATGCTTATTGGAGATCATCAGGGGACCGGCTGGTCAGCAAAGATGAAATTAAAAAAGTATCCGTAGAGAGCCTTCAGAAGGTGTACCGGAAATATAGTCGGGAGTCAGTCTATAACTATGAAGAGCATGTTGCTCTAGCAGAGGAACTTGACAGGGAGGGAAAACTACCAGCTGTTTTCATGATAGTTGCTCCGGGATCTTGGAATCAGGGAGAAGTGTGGGATGATATTAACAGGATGAGAACCCTGAACACAACACAGAGCCGGAGAAGGATGCAAATGCATGTGTGCCCGCTTCAGCTGGATATTGTGGAGCGGATCATCAACCGGTACAGCAATGAGGGAGATCTTGTGCTGGATCCGTTCAGTGGACTTGGGACAGTTCCAATGACGGCAGTCAAGATGCATCGGAGAGGATACGGAATTGAGCTCAACCCTGATTATTTCAGGGACGGGGTGGGATATCTTCAAGAAGCAGAGGACGAGATTGAGACTCCGACATTATTTGATTTTCTTGACAAGGAGATGAAATAGATATGAGCAACAGATTAGTAAAAAATAAAGTGGTTCGTAGTATGGCAGAGGTAGATCTGACAGCGATTGGAATTCCGTCCATTGCGATTTACAGATATCCAAAAGATTTTACAAAAAAGTATGTGGCAAGAGTCTATGCCGGCAGCAGTCCGACGAATATCATCATGCTGGCAGATTCAGTGGAAGAACTGAGACAGGATATTGAGAAAGAATATGAGCAGTGTACGTGGTTTGAGAGGATGCCAGCAGATCAGGAGAGTGTAGTTGGGGTGTATATCTTATGAGTATTGATTATTCAGATATGGCATTTCCAAAATCAACGGGAAAGAAAAAAAGAAAATCACACAAAAAAAGCATTCTCAAGAGTCAAAAGGGAGTCTGTTTCCTCTGTGATTTACTCTATGGCGATCATTCTAAACAATACACAGAGGAACATCACATCATGTACGGATCCGGACAGCGAGAACTATCAGAAGCTGACGGACTAAAAGTAGATCTCTGCAGAACCCATCACAAGGATGGAGTAGAAGCGGTACATAATAATCGGGAGATGCGGGAACTGCTTTGCCGGATGGCACAGGCAGAATATGAGCGAACTCACACGAGAGAAGAGTGGAAAGCAAGATACAAGAAAAATTATTTATAAACTGTAAGGCATGATAGCAATGGTTCGTTTCTGCTTGCAGGCAGGAAAAGAAAGGAGATTACAATGACCTATCGGGAAAAATTGAAAAAGGAGCATCCAAGGAAAGTGAACAGGCGATATAACGGTGGCTGTTGCGGCTGTCCGGCAGATTACGGATATGAGTATATCAAGCCGGAGATTTGTGAATCCGGAGTGCCGGATGAATGCCGGAAATGCTGGGACAGGGAGATGGATAAAGAATAATAAAGTTACCTCTGCCGAAAGGTGTGGTTATAAAAGTATGTCACAATACGAAACCCGTAAATCATGGATTCCTCCCTGCCTGAGAGCAGGGAGAGAAAGGAGAAAAAGTGGGAAAAAGAAGCAGGGCAGTCTGCACAATCTGCAACAAAGAATTTGAACGGGTAACAGCGAAAAAGAAATATTGTGGACCGGAGTGTCAGAGGCTGGCCAACATTAAGCATACAAGAGAAAAGCAAAAGATGAGACATCCGGGAAAAATAGGAAGACCGGTAAAGAAAAGAGAAAAGGCAGTGAAGAAAATGCGGAGACATGAGAGTGAACTGGTGAAAGTAGCAAGAGAAGCAAAGCAGGCAGGAATGACCTATGGAAAGTATGTAGGACTGATGTGGCAGCAGGAGCAGAAGAAGGAGAGACAGAAAAATGAACAAAGAAACATTGAGCAGGGCGAAAGAGCTTGAGGCAGATATAAAATGCATCGAGGTACTTTTAGAGGAGCATAAGAAAAATCACTGGCTGATCGTGACGAGTCCAAAACCATACAACGAAGGACAGTCAGGAAGATTCCAAGAGGAACTGGCACAGTGGCTGGAAGAAAGAAAAGAAGCTTATAAAAAGGAGCTGGAGGAACTTTAGGGGGAGAAGATGAACAGAAAGGAAACCACACTTTTTCTGTCGCACATCCTTGAACGCACCAAATTAAATGTTTTTGGAAAGCATTATGCAAAAGAAGTGAGCATTGATCCGTGGACATCCAATGCGAAAAGAGTGGATTATATGCAGTTTTCACCGGGAGATCAAATGTCCATATCAGGGATAGAAAAAGGAATATTTACGTGCTATGAAATTAAAAGTTGCAAGGATGATGTATATAGTGGGAATGGATTAAATTTTTATGGAGAAAAGAACTATATAGTAACTACAATGGAATGCTACAAAGATTTGTTGCCGGATTTACGAAGTGGAAAATTTGATGAACACTTACGCAAATGCAACCCGGAATCCTCTAAATACTGGGGGATTATGGTGGCTGTCCCATGTATGGGACAGCCGGAGGATGAATTTCAAAATCCAACACTGATAGGAGATGCAAATGTGACAGGGTGGGAATTAAAGGTAGTAAAGCCTTGCAGAATGGGACGAAGGAACAGGTCTATGACAGAATTACTTTTTTGTATGTTAAGGAGTGGAAGATAATGAGACTGATTGATGCGGATGAATTTTTGAAAAAACTAGGAAAGGAAATTGAAGGAGCTGTAGAGAGGTATTATGAAAACGATAAAGATAGCTTTTACGGAGGGATATGCAGTGCGTGTAGAGAAATCAGAAGCATGATATCAAATCAGCCAACAGCCTATGATGTGGATGATATTGTGAAACAGTTGGAGGTTCTGTCCGACCGTGCAGATGATGATATGTCTGTGTGTGAGAAAGGTATGTACCAATACTATGATGGATTCGGAGATGGCATTGATAAGGCTATTGAGATCGTGAAAGGCAGTGGAGTAGAAAAATGATAGCAAATATAATAATTATGATTCTGTCAGCAATCGGGGGCAGTCAGCACAGGCGTATTGGTCGGAGTACAAAAAGTATGCAATCCCACCAGCGCAGTTAATTATAGCAGATGTTCTGTATCTTAAAATCTAATATCTTTGTATCTAAAGTAGAGGAGGACTAAAACTATGATGACATTAAAAGAATTTGGAGAAAATCTTGAAAAGTTAAACGCTGCTTATGATGAACTGAAAAAGAAATATCGGAAGCCGGAAGTAGGAAAGACGATTACGGTTGCAGGAATTACATGGAGAGTATTGGACAAGCTCGAAAAAGGATATTTTGTAATTTCAGATGGTTTTTATGGGGAAGACCGAAAATTTGATGGTAGCTGCAATAATTGGAAATGTAGCGATCTTCGGAAAGAACTGAATACAGATTTAAAAGATAAGATCGAAGATGAGCTTGGAAAAGGAGCACTAGTTGGATTTGAGCGTGATCTGCTCTCAATGGACGGTCAGACAGAATATGGGACTTGCAAAGATCTCGTTTCTCTTATTTCTGTAGATGAGTACAGAAAGTATAGAAAGTTTCTTCCGAGTACTGATAGATATTGGTGGACAATTACACCGGATAGCACTCCATGTAATAATGACAGCATGTGGCTTCGGGTTGTTTGCCCGGGTGGTCGCATCGGTAACAGCTATTGCTACAACGGCGGTTACGGGGTTCGCCCATTTTGTATCTTTTCCTCTTCAATCTTTGAATCTGAGGAAGATGATGATTAATGGCAGAGAATGATCTAAAAGTGATTCTGAAAGCGAAAGAATGTAATAAATGCATGATGGAATGGTTGAAGAAAAGGAGTGATACCCCTTGAAGCGAAGCACAGACAGACGCTGGAGTCCAGCAGAAATCCGGCAGAATCAGAAAGAACACTATGCCGGGATGGCAGAGCATCCACCAGATCAGAAAGCCAGTGCGGACTTCCATCGTCCGGCATATCAAGCGAACAACATGATTAGAATACAGGGGCAGCAGTTGGAACATATCACAGTGGAGGAATACCTTGCGAAAAAATATCACATAAAGGAGGCTGATGCCGGTGGAGCAGAGACTAGAAGAAAATAGCATAAAGAGAGAGAACAAAAAGAAGAAAGAATACTTGAAAGGATACAGGAAGCATAAGAAAAGAATAAAAAGAATTGAATCGGAGATTGAAGAAATCAGAAGTATGAAGATGTATCCGTCAATGAATAATGATGGGATGCCGCATGGGTCGAATCAGAGTGATTTGAGTTCTTATGCAGCAATATTACAAGAAAGAGAGGATGAACTGTATGAGGAAGGAGTTAAGCAAGTAGAAACATATAAAGATATAGAGTGTAAAATTAATCAACTGACGAATCAAGAGGAAAGAGATGTATTATTTTACAAATATATAAAAGGACTTGACTTTTGGGAGATCGGACAAATATTGGGCTACAGTGAACGGTGGATTCATAAATTGCATGGAGATGCACTGAAAAAAATTCAAATTAGTTAAAGAGTGCAGTTCACTTCAGTATTATTCATGATAATATGGTATTGTCGAAAGACGATAGATAATACTCCTTATACGTAATACTCTTCGTAGAAAGACATCTGTGAGATTAGCAGGTGTCTTTTTTGTCGAAAAATATAATAATATTTTAACATGAAAAAAGAAATAGGGTATTGACATATGGTGTACCATATGATATTATATATACATAAGGAGGTGAGATACAGATGAGCAAGAAAAAGAAACGAAAGAAAAAGTCCAATATCGACTACAAGACGTTGGCGGTCAGTGCGGTATTGGACTTAATCGTGGGAATCATATTACTGATTCTTCAAAAGTATCTGCTCTAAGATACTTAAAAAATTAAAAGGTTGGGGGAAGAAAGAACTTCCTCCAATCACAATATAACACGAATGCTCATCTAAAAGCAAATGGAAGTATTAAGATTTCTGGGTATATTTTTTATTGTGATTGGAATTGTAAAGTTAATTATTTTTTTTACAAGAAAAAGGAGATAGGAGATATGCCAGTAGGAAACCCAAAGCCACAGACGGTTGCGACGGCAAAATATGAAAAAAAAGCGGGATGGATGTCAAAATCTTATAAGCTGAAAAAGGAAATAGTGGAAGAGTATGCAGAAGCTTGTAAAAAAGCAGATGTGAGTGCCGCGGGACAGCTTATGAAGATGATGAGGGAATTCATCGAAGAAGTGAACAAAGAGAGATAAATAAAAGTACCTGGCTAGAAGCTGGGTGCTTTTTAGGTGGATGAAATGACAGACAAAGAGGCAAAAGTTTTCTATAATTCTTCTGCATGGAAACTCAAACGGATGCAGATTCTTGAGCGGGACTATTATGAATGTCAGGATTGCCGCAAGCGACTCAAGGATGCAGCGGCAGCAGGTGTCGCATTACATGGAAAAGAAAGAAAAATCAGAAGAGCGGAAGAGGTACATCATATCCAGGAACTGAAGGAACATCCAGAGCTGGGGCTTGAAGATGATAATCTGATCAGTCTGTGTAAGTTCTGTCATAACCTACGACATGGCAGAAATCCGAAGGGGTTTCCAAAAAAGAAAAAACCTGTAAGCGAGGAACGGTGGTAGACTCCCCCGGTCAATTCTCAGCGATTTTTTCTGAGTGAAGAACGGGGATGTAGAGAAGACTCTGGAGAAATTTTGAAATCTCGCGTGAAAAGGGCAGGGGTGTCAAAAATTCAGGATTCACTATAAGAAGAAAAAAATTCAGACAACTTCAAAAAGGTACAAAAAAGCGTGAAAAAGACGTAAAAAAATGATAAAAATAGCATGATTTAAGCGGAAAAGGAGGTGGAAAGATTGGCACCGAGAAAGAAAAAGCTGACAGAAAAGCGGATAAGAGAATCTTTGGTGAAGCAGTTGGAGCGACGTGGAATGAGTGCAGAATTTTACGAAGATCTGATTAATGATTATGTACATTACTGGAACTTGAAGAAGGACTTACTTGCCGATATTGAAGATAAAGGACTCAGGTATGAGACAATTAATGGAAACGGAGTCAGAGTAGAGAAAGCAAATGAATCTGTAGTCAATCTGCAAAAAACCACATCCATTATGCTTAAAATCTTGACCGATCTGAAGTTGAAAGAACCGATAGCAGAACCGGAGAATCTGACAGATGGTTACCTGTAAAGAGATTGATGATTATATAAAATATGCCGAAGAGCATCCAAAGTGGATAAACAAGAAAAGAAAATTGCTAATAGAAAACATCGTTAAGCCGACATTAAAGCGGAACGATGTTTTTTTTGACGAAAAAACGTACAGAAATTGTTTACAATACTGTAAATCAAATTTCTATGAATTATTTCCATTCCAAAAGTTTATTTATGCATTCGCATTCATGTACAAGGACGACATCCCGATATTTCCCACGTTCTTCATCAAGGAGGGACGTGGAAATGGTAAGGATGGTTTTATCGTACCGCTTGTTAATTTCTTCCAGACCCCTTTATACGGGGTGAAAAACTATCATGTGGAGATTGTTGCCAATTCAGAGGGACAGGTTAAAGATACTTTCAAAGTCGCTTATGACATGCTGCATGATAATCCAAAGTTTAAGGGGAAATTCTCTGTAACTAAGGAGCTGATCACAAATCTTGTGACCGGATCAGAAATGAAATACAACACATCTAATGCAAAAACAAAGGATGGTAAAAGAACCGGTTGTTTGGTACTCAATGAAATTCATGCTTATGAGAATTACGATCAGATCAATGTATTTGAATCTTCTTTTGGTAAGGTTAAGCATTCGCGAGAATTTATAATCACGACAGACGGATATGTCAGAGACGGTCCGTTGGATGAAATATCAGCGATGTGTGCTGAAATTCTGGAAACAGGAGAGAATCTGTTAGGATACTTCCCGTTTATCTGTGAGATTGACGACATGAAAGAAGTGGATGATCCGGAAGCATGGCACAAGGCGAATCCATCTATGGAGTATATGCCAATCCTTGCAAATCAGATCATGCATGATTATCTGGAAATGAAGAAGATTCCTTCCAAACGGGCAGAATTTATCACAAAAAGAATGGACAGATCGGCACGCAAGGAAGAGGAGACGGTTACAACCTGGCAGAATGTACTGAGAGCCTGCTACGAAGGCGAGACAATGGAAGAACTGGAACGAAAGATTCCACGGATAACATTGGACACACGGGGACAGGCAGCAGTTATTGGAATTGATTATGCAGATGTCAGAGACTTCGCATCTGCCGGGAGACTGACCAAGACGGATGAGGGAGAGTATATCTGGCGGCAGCATACGTGGATCTGTGCGGATTCACCATTTATTGATTCTATCAAGTTCCCGCTGAGAAATGCAGGACAGACAGAGTTTGAAGATTTTGAGGTTGTTCCAGGTCCAGTGATTGATGTGAATCTGATCGCAGACTGGTGTATGGAACAAATGAAAAATTATGATGTGAAGAAAATTGCAATGGATACTTACCGGTATACTTTATTCAAGCAGGCATTTGAGGAAAGAGGAATTTCTATTGAAGATAAGAAAAACCCTCACGGAATTGTAAGGCTGATCCGAAAGATAACGTCAGCGACGGGAATTATTGCTCCATTCATTCAAGCAATGTTTAGTCAGGGCATGATCAACTATGGATCATCAGCAATCATGCGGTGGTATACAAATAATACAAGCGTAAGTGAGGATAAATATGGGAATAAAATGTTTGGAAAAATTGAACCCAAATTAAGGAAAAATGATGGCTTTATGGCTTTTGATGTTGCAATGTTTTGCAAGGATGAGCTGGAAGTCCAAATTATATATATTTGAAAGGAAAAAAATATGTTTGAATTTTTGTGGAAACGGGATAAGGAGATACAGTCTCTTGCCGAGATTATTGCAGTGGATATGGAAAAGCTGAATTTATCAAAGCTGGCCATTGAAAAAGCAATAATGATGATCGCAAAGGCGATTGCCAAATCTGACATCCTGATTCAGACAGAGAGTAAAGAAAAAAATAAACAGGAGTATCGGTTAAACATACAGCCTAATGATCATGAGTGTGGTACGGTGTTTTGGACAGAAGTAGTGAAAAGACTTCTGACGGCACAGGAAGCACTGATCATCCCGTTAGGAGGTAAATATTATCTGGCATCAGCGTGGCAGGTCAGCAATAATGTACTGACTGAGAGAAATTATAGCGATATAACGCTTACATGTGCCGGATATAACTATTCGATCTATAAAAAATTCCGTTCATCGGAGGTGATTCATCTAAAGTATGATAATGCAAGAATTCGCTTGTATTTGCAGAACGTAGTTGGACAGTATGATCGAACACTGGATGCCGTTAATGCAATGATGCGAATGTCCAGTATGCCGAGATTTAAATTAAAACTTGGAACATCTGCATTATCTTTTAGAGAAAAACAGAAAGATGGTACAGATAAAATAATGACAAAGGATCAATACGTCAAAAAAATCAAAAACTTATTAGAATCTGATGAGCTTGCTGTTCTTACAGAGTCAGACAGTGTTTCAGTTGATCAATTACAGATCAATACCGGTGTAAAGGCAGAAGAACTGGCTAAGACAGCTCTTCAGATCAACAATGAAGTGGCAAATGCATTTGACATTCCGGAAGCAGTGTTCAATGGAAATATCACAGAAAAGTCGGATGCCACAAACGAATTCATTACATACGCAGTCGGTCCGGTGGCAGAAGTAATCAATGATACGTTGACGGCTTACATAGTCGGTGAAGCAGATTATTGTGCAAAGGATGAGAAAGTCATGGTATGGCTGGCTCGCTTCAAGCATGTGGACGTGGTAGATAGTGCTGTAAATCTGGATAAGCTCCGTGGAATCGGATTCAATTACGATGAAATCCGTGGGATGGTAGGTTATCCACTTTTGAATACAGAATTTAGTCAGGCGAGAGCATTGACGAAAAACTATGGAGAGGAGGGAAATGGTAATGCGGTGCAGGAAACATGATTAGACGGAGGTGATCCAAGAATCTCGGAGCTGTCCGTTAAACAGTAATAAAAGAGAAAGGGGAAGGACATGGAACAGAAAAAAGTTGTGTATAGATTCCAGCAGACGGATAATGTACACGAAATTTTCATTTTTGATGAGATCAGAAAAACTGGCCCATTCAACTGGGATACATGGCAGTATGATGATTCTGAGACGTCAGCTAAGCACTTTAAAGAACTTTTGGATGCTATTCCGGAAACGGATGAGATTAAGATCTATTTCAACAGCAATGGCGGAAGTGTAGATCAGGGGACAGCAATCTATAACATGCTTCAACAACATGGATCTCGTAAGACAGGAATTGTAATGGGAGGCTGCCATTCGATTGCATTTACGATTCTACAGGCGTGTGATAAGCGTATCATGGGACAGGGAACAACAGCCATCATCCATGATATGTGGGAGACAGTCACAGGAAATGCGGCAGATTTGAGAGCAGAAGCAGACAATCTGGATGTAGCAATGGACAGTTGTGTGGAGTTATTTATGCAGCGAGCAACAATATCAGAGGATGAACTTCGGAAGATGATGCATAAGACGACAACATTATCTCCTCAGATGGCTTTGGAATATGGGTTGATTGATGAGATTGGTGTTGCACAGAAAGCAGATGATCCAAATGTGAAACTGCAGGAGGTTCTTAAAGAAAATGAGGCACTTCAGATGAAACTGAGAAATAGAAATGAACATCAGAAGCAGTTAGCTGAATTCTATCAGCTGACACATAAAAAAGAAAAGAAAGAAGAAAAAGACAGCACCGGATGGGGTGCATTTTTTGATTAGGAGGAAATCGCAGAATGAAAATTGAAGGATTAAGCCAGGAAGTAAAAGATAAAGTGAAGCAGTTGCTGGACAATGCTCCGGCAGATCAGAAAGCAGATGCAATCATGCAGTCCATTGAGATGATCGAGGAAGCAGCACATGCGGATCTGATCCAGCAGGTTGTGGCGGAAGCTGAAAGGGCAGGTCATGATGCAGAATTCAAAAAGCAGCTCGGACTTCGTAACCTTTCTCAGGAAGAAAAGAAATTTTATGAAGGATTCAAAGATATCAAGCAGTCTATCACAGCGAATCAGATTGACATCATTCCGACGGAGATTATTGACCGTACATTGGATGATGTAAAAAAAGCATCTCCAATTTTGAAGTTAGTGAACATGGCACCGGCAAACGTGAAGAAATGGATCGTAGCATCCCACTCAGGAACAGCTGTTTGGGGGATGCTGACAGATGAAATTAAAGGTGAACTTTCAGCAGAAGTTACAGCACTGAACATCGAGATTCATATGCTCTCTGCTTATCTCGTGATTCCAAAAGCAATCCGTGAGCTGTCTCTGGAATTTGTAGACCGGTATTTTATGGCAATCCTGTCAGAAGCAATGCAGGATGGACTTGTTAAAGGGTATCTTGATGGAGATGGAAAGACTGGTCCGATCGGAATCTTCCGTCAGATCGGAACAACAAATGGAGATGGAACACAGAAAGCTAAAACTGTTTCAACTAAGATTACAAAGTTTAGTCCAAAAGGACTTGCAGAGGTAAGAAAAACTCTTACAAATGATGGAAAGCGTGTGGTAAGCAAATTGTATCTGATCTGCAATCCTGCAGATGAAGCAGAGTATGTTGATCCGTGTATGTATGGGGAAGCTCTGACAGGCGGCTATGTGAATAAGTCTTTTATTGAGATTGAAAAGATTGTTGACGCAAACTGCCCGAAGGGAAAGGCAGCGTTTACAATCGAAGGATATTATACGATGGGTACTACAGGCGTTCGTGTTAATGAGTACGATCAGACAAAAGCAATGGAAAATGCAGATCTGATTATTGCGACGTGCTTTGCGAACGGACGTGCTGTAGATGACAATGTGGCAGTTGTTTTCGACGTAACAAAACTGGAGGAATATGTTCTCCCGGTTACGCAGATAACAATTCCACAGCAGGCAGGAGAATAAAAAGAAAAAAATGACAGTAGTAGAACTGAAAAATCTGACGGATGAAATGAGAGAAGAGTTTCAGATCCCGCCATATTATCAGGATATGCAGTTAAGAAATCTTGCAAAAGAAGGAGAAAAAGCAGTCGGAGGATTAAATCCCGGCTGTGATATTTCCGAAGATCTGACTTATAGAATGCTTGTGAAAAATTATATGTATTATGCATATCATCATAAAGTTAATGAATTTTTTGATAATTATGCAAGCCTGATTTTGGGATGGCAGATGGAAACAGAGGCGGATACAGATGCCTGAATATACAGATGGAATTTTAGAACTTTTTGAGATTGTCGAAGACAATACAGAAGATTATCCGATGGAAAAAATAAAAAGAACCGGATTAAAAATTTGGTATCGGGAACTGTCTGTGTATGATACAACAAGAGCGAAACTATCAGCAGACAGTATAGAGGTAACTATGAAAGTAAGTATTCCTCAATATAAAAAAATTAACAGTAAATGTATATGTGAAATTGATGGAATACAACATGAAATCTATAATGTTGCTCATGTAACAACAAAGGATGGATTCAGGGAGTCAGAATTGACATTGAAAACACCGACACGTGATTGGGAGGTAATGAATGACACAAAAGGAATTAAGTGAGATTCTGCACGGTACTGGATGTCCTGTAAATGAGGGAGTCAGCAGTCTGAAAAATACAATGAAATTTCCGAGAATTGATTACTGGGAAATTTTGTGGGAAGATGTGATGGCATCAGGAAATGAATATGATCAGAAAATCACTTGGCAGATCAGCTTTTATGCGGAGAAGCCACGTAATCCAAAGCTGATGGAATTGAAAAAGAAATTGAATGAGTTAGGATACCACCCAGCTATTGCTCACGAATATGTCCAGGAGGACAGAATTTGGCATTCCTATTTTTCGATTACTACAGATGGAGAATATACAGATGAGTCAGTCGGAGATTGAATTTTATGATTCTGGATTAGCAGAGTTTGAAAAAATGATGCAGGAATATGCTAAGATCTCGGAAGAAAAGGCACTGGATGCGGTAGAAAAAGGAGCAAGGGAGTTTGTTGATGATCTTAGAAAATTGCCGAAACCAAGAAGTAAAATCAGTAAGGCGGGGTATACACATATTGTAGATACGTTCTCAATGGAAAGAGAAAAATCCGGAATCAAAGTTGGATGGGGAAAGTATTATGGACCAATGTTAGAGCATGGAACGAGAAAAATGGCGGCAAGGGAACATTTGACACCACTTTTTGAAAAAAACAAAGAAAAATATTACAGAAAAATGACAGAGAACATATTTGGTTAGGAGGAAGAAATGGCGATTAAATCAAAAAAACCGGCCATGAAGCAGACCGTAGGAGCACAGTATTTGTGTTTCGCAAATGCAGAAACACCGGGGGACTATGATGGTACTTATGAAAGCGATGTAGAAAAAACGGAAGTTGTCAAAAGTGTAAAAGTAACAGAAAACTCAGAGTCAAGCGATGTATATGCTTCGGGAAAGATCTATGATTCTGATACACCGATGACAAGTATCGATATCGAGGTATCTGTGATCGCATTCCCGGATGATACAATCTCCAGGATGAGAGGAGATACGGTAGAAGAAGGTGGCTTGATCCTGTCAGGAGGAAAGAGCGAAAGACCGTTCTTTGCGTATGGAAAAGTTGTGGAATTGAAAAATGGAAAATACAGATTTGAATGGTATCCGAAGTGCAAGTTAACAGAGAATTCCGATGATATTGCAACATCGGAAGAAAAATCAAGCGAGCAGACGGATACAATCAAGATCAGAGCTTATCCATTTGATGCGGCTGGAAATATTGCGTGCAGAGTCACAGAATCTACAGCACCGGCAGGACTGACGGAAGAAAAATTCTTCATGAAGCCAATCCTGACAGATGCAGAGCTGACGGCAGCAGTAGGAGCGTGATCACATGAAATCTAAGCTGATTGAATTAACAGATGGATCAAAATTGGAAGTAAAAGTTAATTTTTATACATTATATTTAGTGAAAATGAATGGAATTGATAAGAAACTGGACGGTAGAGATGACCTGACAGATGAAGAAAATATGGAACTGGCAGGGAAGATGATTTATGTAATTCTTCGGTCGAACGGTTTAAAAGTAGATGAAGAAGAGGCGATGATGCTTACACCGATGGATGCAAAAAGCATTCAGGACATTTTTGATGAGTTTGAAAAAAGACTCAAGGAATATAAAAAAAAAGAACAGGCGAAGAAGTCAGTGGCTCCGAAGAAAAAATAGATATAGACTGGGCGGAGTACATGGTATGTGCAAGAAAGATGAGAATGAATGAAGCGGAATTTTGGAACTCAGATCCCATTTTTTTTAATGAATGTTTAGAAATATTTTTGGACATTGAAAGACGAAAGGCAGGTACTTTAAGTGGATAATGGATTAAAAACAGTAGGTCTTACTTTTAAGGCAGACGGATCTGTCGATTTCAGAAAATCGCTGACAGATGTGAATAATGCTGTGAATGAGAACAGATCAGCTTTCAAGCTTGCAAAATCAGAATGGGATAAAAGCACGTCATCTGCAGAAAAACTGAGAGCAACACAGGAATATCTACAGAATCAGACAGAAGCGTACACTGCAAAAGTTGAAAGATTAACAGAAATCCTCAATGCTCAAGAAAATGCAGAGGTACGGGATGAAGCTGCAATATCAAAGACAAGGCAGCAGTTGGATAATGCGAAAGCAGCATTAAACAATTATAAAAGTGGTCTTGAAGATGTAAATAAAAAATTAGAAAGTGGAGCAGCCACACTGGAAGACTATTCCAAAAAGGTTAAGAATTTCAGCGATACAACTGGAAAAATTGGAAGTTCACTTAATAAAAATGTAACAGCTCCAATTGCGGCAGCAGGAGCAGGAATCATGGCAGCATGGGCTCAAGTTGATGAAGGAATGGACATCATTGTTGAAAAAACTGGAGCCACGGGAGATGCACTGGAAGAGATGCAGACATCGGCAAGAAATATTGCGAAAAGCATTCCAACAGATTTTGCAACAGCGGGTTCGGCAGTAGGAGAGGTCAATACAAGATTTCATCTGACAGGACAAGAGCTGGAAGATTTATCGTCAAAATTCGTGAAATTTGCAGCATTAAATGATACGGATGTATCATCCTCCATTGACAGTACGCAAAAAGTAATGGAAGCATTTAATCTGGAAGCAGAGGATGCAGGAGCACTTCTCGACACCATGAACAAAGTGGGACAGGATACAGGAATTTCTATGGATACTTTATCCTCTACAATGGTGTCCAATGCGGCATCACTGAAAGAACTTGGAATGTCGGCAGCAGATGCAGCGGTCTTCCTGGGACAGTGCGAAACATCAGGAGTAGATACCAGTGCGGTAATGGCAGGATTGAAAAAGGCACTTGTGAATGCTTCGGGAGAAGGAAAATCGATGAAGGAGGCTCTTTCAGAACTGCAGAACACTATGCTGAATGCAGAAAATTCGACAGATGCCTATAACGCAGCTGTTGACTTATTCGGATCGAAAGCAGGACCGGCACTGGCAGAATTCTGCAAGGATGGAAAACTGAATTTTGAGGAATTGGGAGCATCATTGAGCGACAATCTTGGAAATGTAAACGATACATTCAATGCAACGCTGGATCCGGCAGATCAATTCAAGATTACATTGAATGAACTGAAAGATGCAGGGTACGATGTTGGAAATGCACTTGGTCCAGTGCTTGCTGAGTGTCTTCAGACAGTAATACCAATTCTGAAAGATATTATAGGAACATGGAATTCTCTGTCACCTGGAACACAGGAAATGATTATAAAATGCGCATTACTTGTGGCGGCACTTGGCCCGGTATTTAGTATTATAAGCAAGGTATCGGGCGGTATATCTACAGTGATAGATGTCGGGGCAAAAATCACACCAATCATATCGAAAGCAAGTGGAGTTTTTTCAGCATTCAATGCAGTATTACTAGCAAATCCGATTTTGCTTGTAGTGGCAGCAGTAGCAGCACTGATAGCAATTTTTGTAGTATTGTATAATAAGTGTGAATGGTTTCGGGATGGTGTCAATGCTGTATTTGCCGGGATCCGGGATTTCATAAAAGGGGTTATTGATAAAATTAAAGGAATTATGAACTTTGAATGGAAACTCCCTAAAATCAAGCTCCCACATTTCAAGGCGAGTGGCGAATGGTCGCTTGTTCCACCAAAGGTTCCAAAGTTTTCCGTAGACTGGTACGCAAACGGAGGTATCTTGAATAGTCCAACCATTTTTGGAATGAACGGCAATACAGCTCTAGGAGGCGGTGAAGCAGGACCAGAAGCAGTTCTCCCGATTGATTTGTTGAAAACATATATCAGGGATGAGATGCAGGCGAATAACTATGCATTAGCACGGCTCATTGCAGAAGCATTGTCGGAGCTGACATTTGTGGTTGAGAACAACATTACTCTAGGGGACAAGAAGCTGGCAGATCTGTTAGTAGATGCAATAATCAAAAAAATGTCGCAGAGCGTGAAATGGAAGAAAGGGGCAGTTGGGGCATGATTGATGTGGAATATAACGGAATGGCAGGGTCAATCCTAAAGGTATACGCAAAAGAAATTCCCGATATTCCTGCAGCTGTCAAAAAAGAATCCTCGATAAAGATTGCAGGAAGAGACGGAACATTATATACACTGGATGGAGGATATGAGTCTACAAAAGTTTCAATTGAGTTTAACTGGATTGGAGAAGAAGAAGACTGGAGTGAACGATGGGGAAATATACAAAAATGGCTATCTGCAAGAAACAGCCATCTCATTTTAGGAACAGATCCATCCTGTTTTTACAAAATTATGAAAGTAGAACTTGAAGATGCAGAACACACAACTGCCAGAATTGGAGTTTTTAAAGCAGATTTCCTGACGTTAGACGGGTTGCGATATCTGAAAGAAGGGCAAAATGAACATACGGCAGAAGATGTGGTGTTCAATCCATATGAAATATCTCATCCCATCTATAAAATAACAGGAGAAGGAAAATGTACGCTAATTGTGAATGGAAAGCAAATGATCGCGAATGTTGGCCAAAACCTTGTAATTGATACGGATCGCATGATTGCGTTCCGTAAAGACGGAACGTTAAATAATACAGCGATATCAGGAAAATACGAGGATCTATTTTTAATGGAAGGGAAAAATGAAATATTGATTACGGAGGGGTTTGATTTGAAGGTTGTTCCAAACTGGAGGTGCTTATGATACAGGTATATAGTCCGAATAATACAGCATATGAGCATAACGGAGATATGCCCCTTATGCCGGAAGAAGCAACAATACATGTGGTGCTGAATGGAGAATGGACAGCCACATTAGAGCATCCAATTGATCCAGAAGGACGATGGAAATATATTGAAGATAATGCAGTGATCAAGATGCCGTCCTTCAACGGGGAGCAGCTGTTTCGAGTAAAAAATAAAGAAAAAAAAGATTCGGGAGTAAGTGCAGATCTTACTCCTGTTTTCTTTGATGCAAAAGAGGATTGTTTTTTACTGGATGTGAGACCGATGGACAAAAACGGACAGGAAGCACTGGATATCATGACAGCATCAAATGCAAGATATAGTGCAAGGTCAGACATTATAATACGAGCAACAGCCTATTATCAAACAAAAAATTTAATTGAAGCAATCAACGGAAATGATGAAAATTCGTTTATAAATCGCTGGGGTGGAGAAATCCTATATGATAATTACACCATAACGGTTAATAAAAGGGTAGGTGGAGATTATGGTGTGCAGGTTCTGTATGGAAAAAATATCGTACAGGATGGATTTTCAGAAACCGTTGACATGAATGATGTGGTTACAAGAATCATACCAAAGTCGTACAACGGATATATGATTGAAGGGGATGCTCCATGGGTGGATTCTCCGCTGATAAAAAAATATCCAACGGTACATTATGGAGTAATATCATTTGCGGATGTGAAAATGAGAGAAGATGCAGGAGAAGATGATGAGGAGAATGGAATCATTATCTGTGATACACAAGAACAATTAGCTGCAGCACTCAGAAAGAAATGCGAAGAACAGTTCGAGGAGGGCGTGGACAAGCCTAAAATAACAATAGAAGCAGACATGGAACTTTTACAGAATACAGAATTATATGAAGATGTTAAAAGTCTTGAAACGGCTTCGCTTGGCGATACAGTGCATTGTAATCATTCGAGACTCGATATCGTATCAGATGCGAGAGTAGTTGAACTGACGTGGGATGCGGTAAGGAATAAATTGACATCTGTAACCTTGGGAGAGTTCCAATACAATTTTCTGAACAATGTATCATCGGTAATGAGCCGAGTGGATCAAGCGATACGAGCAGACGGAACGCTGATTGGTCAGCAGATACAGGGAATTATAAATGGAGTGAAGACACAATTGAAAGCACAGTCAACGATTGCAAAAAAGCAGAATGTGAGAGCAGTGTTATTTGAAGATCTTAATCCAGAGTCTGAAACATTTGGAGCCATGTGCCTGGGAACACTTGGATTTGAGATAGCGTCTGAGCGAACTGCAGATGGGAGAGACTGGAAGTGGACGACTTTTGGAACTGGACAAGGGTTTTATGCAGATTTTATAGTAGCCGGAACGATGTTGGCTGACAGGGTCAAAGGAGGAACACTGGAATTAGGAGGAAAGGATAATGGAAATGGAGTTGCGAGGGTCCTGGATGCAAATGGAAATGAAATAGTACGACTTGAAAAAAATGGGGTCTACGCTACGGGAAGCTATGTATGCGAAAGTTTAGGGGGGCTAAATAGACGAACAGAAATGAAAGCGGGATCACTCATGTTTTCAAAAAAAGATCAAAAAAATCCAATTTTTGTGGAACGATCGGGCGATGCACTGGTGATAAGAGCTGGAGGAACATTTGATGATGCAACAGACGCCACAGTATTGATGAGAATATTTAAAAATGCAATCTACATCGATGCGGATACAGTCGGAACAGGAGGATTACCCGGAAAAACTGGAAAAGCCGAATTTTCGGACGGTACATACCTAGAATTTAGTAACGGGTTTTTGATGGGAGGATCTACGAAAGAAGGGAACTTTTAATGGGAGAAGTTATTGAAAAGGCAGTAAGCTGGGCTGTCTCGATAGCTAATGATAATAGTCATGGATATGATCAGGCTCATAGAGACGGACCAGATTATGATTGCTCCTCTCTTATTTGCTGGGCGTATTACAATGCCGGACTCAATACAAGACCAGGATACACACCAGCAACAGGAACAATGTATGATGTATTTATATCTGCCGGCTTTACAGATGTAACATCACAGATTAATCTTTCCAACGGATCAGGATTGATACGGGGGGATGTGCTTCTTAAACCTGGAAACCATACGGAGATGTCTATAGGCTCTGGACAGCTTGTGGCTGCATCGCAAAATGAACATGGAGGGGTTACGGGTGGGCAGACAGGTGATCAGACGGGAAATGAAATTCACGTACATGGATATTATAATTTCCCGTGGCAATATGTTCTTAGGTACCCGGAAGAGATTACACCTGAAGGAGTATATCTAGTGAGATGGGTACCAGGATAGGAGGTGGAAAATGAATTACATCGAACGGAACATATATGTTACAGAAAATAGAATCAAAAGAAAAATTGATTATACACGAGGAACGAATGCACTTCCCATCTATTTCCATTTTATGGATTTTGAGATCCCGGAAGGAGCGGAGGCGAAGGTGTTCGTGCTGAAACCATCGAAGAAGGCAACATATAATGTATGCCCCATTATTGATAATACAGTGCGGGTTATCGTTAAGGATCAGACATTTGCAGAAATGGGCAAAAACTTGCTACAAATAGCAATAACAAAAGAAGAAGATACATTAGTAACATTTGAGCAAGAAGTTGAGGTGCATCGTAATTTTGTAGAAGGCGACGTACCGGAAAGCGAAAATGAAGCTGGTTGGATCAATGGATTTATAAAAGGCATGGAAGAGGCTACTGAGAGGGCAAAGGCGGCTTCGGAAAAAGCGGAACAGATACAGCAGACGTTGGAACAAAAATTAAAGAACGGAGAATTTACAGGTGAAACAGGACAGCAGGGACCGCCAGGAAGAGATGCGAATGCAGTCATTACATCATTAGAACCTGGAATATTTGCGTTGTCGGTGGAAAAAGGGCATTTGTTACTTATATATAATGAAACAGAAGAAGCCCCGCCATTAAAAATTGTAGATGGAAGGTTGAAATATATATTGGAAGAAAATGTATAGCAGTGAAGGAGAAAAAAGAAAATGGCAGTAAAACAGATTGATTTGGGGGAAGTAGTAGGACCAAAAGGGGAAACAGGACCAAAGGGGGAAACGGGGCCAAAAGGAGAAACTGGTCCTGTAGGTCCAGCTGGCCCGCAAGGACCAGCTGGAAAAGTAGATACTAACACTCAAGTGGCATTTGAAGTTGCAAAAACAAGAGAAAATATTGCAAGCAATGAAAAAATGGGAACGATGTTAGGAAAAATTGCAAAATATTTTGCAGATTTGGGAGCAGCAGCTTTTAGGAAAATTGCGAATAACCTGACAACGAAATCTGCAGGAGAATATGTGTTGGATGCTTATCAAGGGAAAGTCCTGGATGAAAAGAAGTTGGATGCTAGTGATGTAGTAAATGATTTGACTACAACGGAAGAAGGATATGCACTGGATGCAAGGCAGGGAAAAGTATTAGATGAAAAAATCACCGACCATGTCAATAAAAATTCGCTGAAAAAATATAATCTGACAGACGCACACATTCAAAGTTTTTACACAGTTGGAGCATTTTTGATGTATAAAAAAGGGAATGAAGTCCATCTTAATATGTCAATAACTCCGAAAAGTGGAACCGTATTAAATGCAAATAATCTATATGGGATTAATCAGACAGCATTGCCAAAGGAATTATGGCCGGCAGATACTACACACATTCAGTGTGTCGGATGTGGTCAGAATTGGGATAGTGCATGTGCTGTGATGGCTTATATAGATGCAAAAGGAATGATATATTTTTCGACACCAGCAACAAAAACTTTCTATAAATTTCACGGAACTTGGATCGTGGAAGAATAATTTTTACGGAGAACCTATGAAAATAGAAATTATTAATCAAAGATTATATATAAAGGAGCCGCCTGAGACAGCAGAGGGGACAAGGGAGTATCTGAAAGCAGAGTTCAACTTTTCAGAAGAATGGGATGAAATGACAAAGACTGCTTTCTTCCGTGGAGCGAATGGTGATACTGTTCCACGGCTACTGGAAGAGGATACCTGTACCGTGCCAGCAGAAGTCCTTGCCGCATCGGGACGGGTCGGGGTATCTGTATCCGGTACTCTGGGTGAGACAATCATCACGACCGATATCGAAAGCTTTTTTGTACCGGCAACCTTAAATGGTGGCACTCCATCCAATCCTGAGCCGACACTGTGGCAGAAAGTGCTGGACAAACTTGAGAAAGTATCAGAGGTTGAAGAAAAAGTTACTGAGTTGGATAAAAAGTGTGACACCATCCCGACACGAGTAAGCCAGATTGAGAATGACAGTCAGTATCTGCCAGCAGATGGGGCGATTAGCTGGGGGAGAAAAGATGGAACAGATGAGGGCGACATGAGCGTAGCACTCGGAAAAGATGTTGAAGCATCGGGGGTATATAGCTTTGCGGAGGGAGAACTGACAAAAGCAACAGGACGTGGATCTCATGCAGAAGGTGGTGCAGGAACAATTGCATCGAACAAATATGCTCACGGAGAGGGGTACGGTACTACGGCAAGTGGTCAAGCTGCTCATAGCGAGGGGTACAATACATATGCGACAGGAAGCTATTCCCATGCATCCGGGTACAACTCCAAAGCTACAGCCGGTATGGCTACCGCTCAGAATTATGGGACAGAGGCTAACGGTCAATGCTCTCATGCAGAGGGGTTTGCCACGGTCGCCAACCAGACTGCATCGCACGCTGAGGGTGGCGGAACTATCGCTTCCGGAAAATATCAGCATGTGCAAGGTAAGTATAATGTAGAGGATACAGAAGGCGAATACGCTCATATCGTAGGAGGTGGAGCGGATGCTAACAACCGGAGAAACATCCACACTGTCGATTGGGACGGTAATGCAGAGTACGCAGGCGATGTTATTGTTAACTATGACGGCAATCGTATACAGGTCGGAGCAATGCTCGAGTCGCTTATCGACAACCCTTATATGCATCGTAATATCTTCCGCGGACGGTGTCTTGGTGAGTCGATCACCGCGGGACAATTAGCTGTGATTAGAGACGGAAGCTTTGCAGATCTGTACGTCGGTGATTACTGGGAGATAAACGGAACCAAATACAGGATAGCAGACATAAATTATTGGCGAAATGTAGGTTATCCGGAATCAGAAAAAGTACAAAAACCACACGTACTAATAGTTCCTGATACTATATTAGGAAGTGGTCAGATGAATACCGGCAACAGTACATCAGGCGGCTATAGGAACTCGTCAATGAAAGCTGCACGGTTAATCCAAATAGCAGACTCGCTGCCGGGCATATTTAAAAATATACTGATATCACATAGGATGTTTTCCGATGGATCCTGGGGAAATACATCTGTTGATCTCATGAATGAGGTAATGGTGCATGGAGCTTATATTTGCACCGACAACAGTAATAAGCAGACATCCGATACACAGCAGTTATCACTGTTCCGATTATGCCCGGAATTGAAAAGTATCGGACAGAATTATTGGTTAAGAAATGTGGCGGGATCACAGACATATACCTTGACATCGCAATACGGCGATGCTAGCAGTGATGTGGCTACAAGCACTTATGGGGTTCGCCCTGTATTTGCTATAGGTTGAAAGAGAGGAAAGTGAGGAATATGAAAAAAATGGACAAGTTATTTAATGAAATCAGCATTGTGTTTGGATTCCTGGGTGGAGTCCTTGCGTACTTTTTAGGAGGATGGGACGTACTGCTTAAGACGATCGTGTGTCTTGCGGTGCTGGATTATGTTACGGGAGTGCTAAAAGGGATCTATTTGAAGCAGCTCTCGTCCGAAACGGGATTTCGTGGATTGCTGAAAAAGATCGTGATGTTTATTGTGATCGCTGTGGCTTACTTAATTCAGATGCTGATCGGTGGCACGATTCCACTCCGGGAAGTGGTTATTACGTTTTACATTTGCAACGAAGCGTTGAGTCTTTTGGAAAATGCAGCGGTATTTGTTCCAATCCCGGAACGGCTGAAAGATGTACTTTTACAGTTGAGAGATTCAGATAAGGAGGAAGAATAATCATGGCAACGATTAATGTAGTAGACGTATCGTATCATCAGGGAACTATTAACTGGGAGAAAGTTAAGGCAGCAGGATATCATGCGATCATCCGGTGTGGTTACGGGGATGACCTGACTTCTCAGGATGATACGCAGTGGAAGAGAAATGCAAATGAATGTACCAGACTGGGGATTCCGTTTGGTGTTTATATTTATTCGTATGCAAAGACAACTGCACAGGCAGAGTCAGAGGCAAGACATGTGCTGAGACTGGTGAAAGGATATAAACTGTCGTATCCGGTATTTTATGACCTGGAGGAACCGGGAACGCAGACAGGTGCGGCTGACCGTATGAAGAAATTTGCGGCACTGATCGAAGCGGCAGGGTATCAGTGTGGAGTATATTGTAATAAATCATGGTGGGATAACTACTTAAGTTCACTGGGGACAAGATATCCACTGTGGATCGCACGCTATAATAGTACACTTGGGATGAAAGCCGATATGTGGCAGTACAGCTCCGATGGAAGTGTTCCGGGCATTAGTGGACGGGTAGATGTTAATTATTGCTATCGTGATTTTCCAACTGAAATCACAGGAACGAGCAAGCCGTCACAGCCTGCATCCAATCCCAGTGCAGTCGTGCCGATTGGAACAACATTACAGCTTGTAGTAGATACGCTGTCAGGTAAGTATGGTAATGGCGATACACGCAAGGCAAAGCTTGGTAGTCGTTATTCCGAGGTGCAGACCTTTATTAACCATATCGCTACTGCATCAGCCTCCACGCTTGCGGCAGAAACAAAGGCGGGAAAATATGGCAATGGTGATACCCGCAAGATGGTACTCGGAAAACGGTATGTAGAAGTGCAGAAAGTAATCAACGGAAGTGGATCAGGATCATCTGCTGTGTACTATACGGTAAAATCGGGTGATACCCTGTCAAAGATCGCAGCAAAATACGGTACAACCTATCAGAAGATTGCAACGCTGAACGGCATCAAAAATCCGAATAAGATTTATGCCGGTCAGAAACTCAGGGTGAAATGAGATCACCCCGTGAACGGCAACTACTATGACTGGCAGTACAACAACGAGACTGGCGGTGGACAGGATGGTTACGCTGGTAGCTTCGGAAAGAAAATTGACAGATTCCAGTTGTTTTGATTATAAAAAGACTGATTGAAATCAAAAAGATTTATATTATTAGTATACTAGTTGTATATAAAGAGTTAAAATCCATTGATTTTATGGTGTTTATTGTTTCTGTTGAGGAAGCTGCAAAGGCTGGTAAGTTCTAAGAACCGGCATAAACAGACGTAAATAAATGCAAATAATAATAGGACAATGAACACTTTCAATGTGAACATTGTCCTATTATTTTATTTATATTAGGCTTTAGCCTGTCTCAAATTTATCTCAGAGCTGAGTCAGCTTTTTCTCTTCTCTTTTTATCCTGATGGTCAGGCAAAGGAAGAGAAAGGCTGCCCCCAGTATGGCAACAATAAGCATTGCATATCCCATAGACGGGTCAAGGAATACTGTTCTGCCTAAAAAGCGGTTGCTGAGCCTTGCAACGAGCGTATTTCCGACGACATTTACTAAAAAGTAATAGAGAATACCAAATAGTACAAAAGTTGCGGGATAGCTGAATCTCACAACGGTCAGGGGAGTTGTGGCTATGCAGGCAATGACCATACCAATATACAGAACTGCAATAAAAAGGATCATAAACTGTGAGGTCAGGATCCGGTACAGATTGACAAGTCCTCCGAGGCGGTTGCTGAAACCATCATAAATTCCCTCTGCATAAGTATTGATCGCCGACTGGGCAGATGCTGAATCGGATAAAAGAGAAGCGGTGATCAGCTTTTCCGTTCCATCGGATAGCGGGATCTGCTTTTTTATTTCGGTCAATGCAGTGGAAGCAATCTGAACCAGTTCGTTGCTGATATCAACATGGATCTCATCAAATTCTTTGCCGTTTGCAATTCCCTGAATCATAGCCTGGGCATATTTTTCGGCAAGAGCATCTACAGCAGGAGAATTTTGCAGTTTATCTTGGATCTGCCCCAGAATTTCAATATCATCTGATGGAAGAGAGTCAAATACAGTATCCATCATACGTTCGGAGATTGCGGAAGAAAGTCCGGCATCTTCGAGAATATAATTAACGTAATCCTTAGCATTCCATATAAGGCAGCCAAATGTCAGAAGAAGGATCAGAAGGGCATGGATTATAAAAAACCGTCCCTTTTTAAAGTCTCTTTTTAACAGAGAACCGACACGCATTTTGTAAACTTCATTCCACGGAAGAGTAGATGCTTCTGCCGGAAGTTCCCGGAGCGTCTCAATTTCGTTGATCCTCAGGAAGTCTTCCATTGCCTGGTGGTGTTCTTCAGTGGCTGGTTTGAAAAGGACAAGTGACAGCCGGTCTTTGACCTGAAAGAAATAAAAATCTCCACTGACGGCACATTTCCGGAGATTCTTTTTAGTCAGTATAATCTTGTCTGATACGGTCAGTGAATCCTCGTTGATTTGATATTCAAGAGGAGGTCTCCTTTGCCATTTCCGGTGCAGCCTCCGGGCAAGCTTTAATTTTTTCTTTTCAGATCTGTCGGGATAGAGAAGACGGCAGACATGATAGCAATCTTCTATAGTAAAAGGAACCACTTTTTGTTCTTCGTTCATTCAATCATCTCCTAGAATTTATTCTATTATTAAGGTTACACAAAAGTATAGTCCCTTTCAGAACAGGAGTCAATGTTAAAAAATGACAAAGAAAATTGTCAAAAAGGATTGACAAGGAAAGTTGTCAATGATAAGCTGTGAATGACAAGAAAAGTTGTCAATAATAACTTGGAAAAGGGAGGAGAGAATCATTTGGCATTACTGAACCATGTAAAGGAATACCGTTCCGAACTGGGGATCAATCAGACGGAACTCGGAAAGCTTGCCGGTGTATCGAGACAGACGATCAGTCTGATCGAGAGGGGGGATTATTCTCCCTCAGTGACACTGGCATTAAAGCTGGCAAAAATCTGTGGAGTAAAAGTAGAAGATCTGTTTGAGTATGAGGAGGATGTAGAATGAAAAAGAAAAATAGTTATAAAAGTTTTATACTTAAAATGTCTGCGGGTGCTATAATCGGTATGGTTCTGGGCGGAACAGGAATGTATTTTATAGAGCGTGCCTCAGACTGGAAGGAGATTGGAACGATCACGCTGCATATCAGTGGGATAGAACAACTGATCCTTCCTGGAATGGCTGTGGTACTTGCATTGTCTGTGATAGCGGAAGAATGGATCTGTCATTGTTTGAAAAAGAACTGCAATGCTCTGTTGAAAGCTGATGATGAAGAGTGTGACAGACTGGAATATGAAGAAGAAAAATACGGTGCATGGCTGACGGGTGTGAATGTCTTATCACAGGTCTTATGTATTCTGATTCTGGCTTTCGGTTATTCATTGGATTATATTGGAAGGGGCGGTAGTACTTCAATCACGTTCCTGTGGGCGTGTATTTTGTTTTTGAGCTGTTTCTTTTATGATGGGATCATGCAGGTACGGTATGTTAAACTTGTTCAGAAAGTCCATCCGGAAAAGAAAGGAGATCCCTCCTCTTCAAAATTTCAGAAAGAATGGCTTGCAAGTTGTGATGAAGCAGAAAAAGAGATTGTATTTCAGAGTGCATATAAAGCATATATGTGTATGAACAAAGTAATTCCACTGTTACTTCTTCTGACATTAATTTTGAATCTCTTTTTTAATACAGGAATCCTTGCAATTATTGTTGTTGCAGGAATGTATCTGGTCATGACAGTAGCATATTCCAAAGCGTGCGTTCAGATAAGGAAAGAAAAAATCTTCCGTTAAAATTTTTGATAAATGTTGCGAAAAAATATCAACAAGCTTATACTGTAAAAATAGAGGCAGGGATACAGAACGGGTGTCCTGTTTCGTGATAAAATATTATGGCAGGAGGAGATAATGATGAGTGAACTGAAAGTCGAAAGAAAAGAAAATATGTGTGGTGGAGAAGGACATGTCCTGATCAAGCATATTCTTGGTGAAAAAGAGTTAAATGGAAAATGCGGATTATATGCAGAAGTGACGATCGAGTCAGGATGTTCTCTTGGATATCATGAGCATCATAATGAGAGCGAGACATACTATATCCTGCGTGGAGAGGGAGATTATAACGACAACGGTACAGTTCGTCCGGTAAAAGCAGGAGATGTTACCTTTACTCCTGACGGAAAAGGGCATGGACTGAAGAATACAGGAGATACAGATCTTGTATTTATGGCACTGATCATTTTTGATTAATTAGGAAATAAAGGGATTAAAAGAAAAGACAGCAGATCCAAAAATGCGGGAGCGTGTCAGAAGAACTTTCTGGTTCCGTGGATCTGCTGTTTTTTTAATGGATGCAGGCGACGGACTGAAGTCCGTACCTGCATGAAAGACTGACAACTGCGACGATGAGCTGAGATCTTTACACAATGTATTTCGCTGTGTGAAAATTAGCTCATATGCCGTCGGATCAGGCAGGAAATGACTCCGGCAGCACAAAGTCCCAGCAGTGCATTATGGAGAGAACCGTATACATCGAACGCACCTTTGATGCCATAGAGGATCTCCGGACTGTCGGGAAGAAAATGACCGAATAAAAAGCAGAGGTAGGACGTGATAAATACCAGAAGAAAGGAAAAAAGACCTCTTCCAGTATCTTCTTTTATGGTTCGTCCGTTCTCTCTCACGCGTACCCGGGTCATTGTCCAGATCAGGGAGATAAATTCAAAGAAAAGGAAGATCGCTGCGATACACAGGTAGGCAGCCAGTGTCTGGGAAATACTTTTTTTCTGGATCGATTCCTGTATGTCGCCATAAGGGGTGCTTGCACGCCAGAAATTATATAATACAAAAATAGTTGTAGCAAGGATCAAAAGGACTGAGAGCTGCTGGAGCAGGAAGCCTGTCAGCCTGGAGAGTGCTTTCCCGCCTTTTTTTATCGGGGCTGCAAGAGGAACTCCACCTCTTTTCCGGGAGCGTGGATCACTTTTTTCCCTGGATTCATATTCCGGTTCTCCCTCGGAAGAATGCCGCTTCTTACGCTTTCTGCCGGAAGGACTATAGATAGCATCGTCATATTCATTTTCTGTATCTTCGTCCGGGTCTTCTTCATCGGGATATTTCTCTTCAAAATAATTTCCCTCAGAATCCTTTTCGTTAAAATCTTCTGTTTCGTAGAAACCGTCATTTTCAAAGTCATCTTCATCATAGACGGGTTCTTCTTCATATGTAACCTCAAAATCATCATCAAAAATATCATCGAACTCTTTTTTCTGACTCATAAGAAATCCCTCGCTTTCCGTTGATCTGCAGGTTTCAAGCTCATAATCTGCAGATTTTTAATTAAAGACTGTTAAGAAATAACTTTATCATGATATAATGTCTGATGAGATTTAACAAGCAAATTTTGAAATCTTTAAAATAAAATTCAGAGTTTCTATAGAAAAAGCAGAGGAGTCGGCAGAAATGAATATAATCAATCTGGAACATATCAATAAAATCTACGGGGAGAAAGTGATTTTTGATGATGCTTCTTTTGGAATACAGGAGAGAGATAAAATCGGGATTGTCGGAATCAACGGAACAGGAAAATCTACTTTACTGAAAGTGATCGCCGGTGAAGAAGTACCGGACAGTGGACAGGTAATACGGCAGAATGGACTGAAACTTGCATTTGTACCGCAGAATCCGGTTTTCCCGGACGGAGCGGATATCCGTTCTTATGCACTGGAAAGTGGAACAGATGAGAGCTGGCAGGTAGAGAGTAATCTGACAGAACTTGGAATTACAGATTTTGATCAGAAAATTGAGCAGCTTTCAGGAGGACAGAAGAGAAGAGTTGTACTTGCAAAGATCCTTGCCGGTAATTTTGATGTACTGTTGCTGGATGAGCCGACAAATCACCTGGATCAGGAAATGATCACCTGGCTGGAAGAATATCTGCGTTCCTACAGAGGAACTGTTTTGATGGTAACGCATGACCGGTATTTCCTGGATCGTGTGACAAATCGGATTCTGGAACTGAGTCACGGAAAGATGTATGGATATGATGCGGACTATACCGGATTTCTGGAATTAAAGGCGGCGAGAGAGGAAAGGGAACTTGCGACAGAACGGAAGCGGCAGAGTGTACTGCGGATGGAACTGGAATGGGCGAAACGTGGCTGCCGGGCAAGGACTACAAAGCAGAAAGCAAGACTGGAACGTCTGGAAGAATTGAAGAATGGAAAAGCACCGGTGAAGGATCAGACAGTGGAACTGGATTCAGTTGAGACAAGAATGGGAAAAAAGACGGTGGAACTGCATCATGTAAGCAAAGCATTTGGAGAAAAGAAGATTTTAAATGATTTTGATTATATTGTGCTGAAAAATCAGAGACTTGGGATTATTGGATCGAACGGATGTGGCAAATCTACACTTTTAAAAATGATTGCAGGGATCGTACAGCCGGACAGCGGAAGCATCGAGACCGGAGAAACCGTAAAGATCGGATATTTTGCACAGGAAGAGAAGCATATGGATGACAGTCAGAGGGTGATCGACTATGTAAAAGATATTGCAGAGTATATCACGACAAAGGATGGCAGGATCAGTGCAACGCAGCTTCTGGAACGTTTTCTTTTCACACCGGATATGCAGTATGCACCGATCGGAAAGCTTTCAGGAGGAGAAAAGAGACGGCTGTATCTCCTGGGAGTTCTGGCTGAAAATGCAAACGTACTTCTGTTCGATGAGGCAGGAAATAATCTGGATATTCCGACACTGACCATTCTGGAAGATTACCTGAATTCTTTTACCGGGATTGTGATCACGGTATCCCATGACCGCTATTTTCTGGATAATGTTGTAGACCGTATTTTTGAACTGGATGGAAAAGGCGGGATTCGTCAGTATGAAGGCGGGTACAGCGATTATCTGAATGCAAAAAGGCAGCAGGAGGAATCTGCGTCAATGATTTTTAAAATAAATGGAAGTTCCGCAGGGAAAGGAGAAGGAACCGGGACAGAAGAAAATACGGAAGAGAAGGCTTCTAAAAAGACCTGGAAGCAGAACCGTCAGGAAAAAATGAAATTTACTTATAAAGAGCAGAGAGAGTATGAGACCATCGATGAAGATATTGCAAAGCTGGAAGAAAAGCTGGCATCAATCGAACGGCAGATCACTGCCAATGCCACTAATTCAGTGAAACTCCGGGAGCTGATGGAAGAACAGGAAAATTGTGCGGCAGAACTGGAAGAAAAAGAGGAACGGTGGATGTATTTAAATGAGCTTGCAGAACAGATGGGACTGTGAGACAATAGAAAAAATAAAAAACAGAATCCACTCTAAAATATTTAAAAATACTCTTGACAAAGCAAACTTAAGTTGTTAATATTAAGGAAAACAGAACGCACTCTGTTTTTGCAGATTCAAACTGGAAAGAGAGGATACGCATGAGAAGTCAGGTTTATTCACTGCTCGTGGACAACAATCCAGGTGTCCTTAGCAGAATCGCAGGACTGTTCAGCCGCCGCGGATACAGTATTGACAGTATCACAGCCGGTATGACAGCAGATCCGAGATTTACAAGAATCACAGTTGTTTCATCAGGAGATGAGCTGATCTTATCTCAGATCGAAAAGCAGCTCCGCAAACTGGAAGATGTAGTGGACATCAAGATGCTGAAAGAAAATGAGTCAGTCTGCAGAGAACTGATCATGGTGAAGTTAAGAGCAGATGCTTCACAGCGTGGTGAGATCATTTCTGTGGCGGATATCTTCAGGGCGAAGATTGTTGATGTCGAAGAAGATTGTCTGATGATCGAGCTGACAGGAACCAAGAGCAAACTGGAAGCATTTTTAAATCTGCTGAAGGATTACGAAATACTGGAGCTTGCAAGAACCGGAATTACAGGATTATCCAGAGGCAGTAAAGATGTAGCATTTTTCTAAAATATAAAAGAAAAATCTACAGGATTTATTTCATTCGTTAGTAAGAGGCAGTGACCTTTCACTATACATAGATACCTCCGGCAGTGACCGGAAGATTTCTACGAATATTATTTTATGTATTTAGGAGGAATTTAAAATGGCAGCAAAAATTTATTATCAGGAAGACTGTAACCTTTCTCTTCTGGAAGGACAGAAGATCGCGATCATCGGATATGGTAGCCAGGGACATGCACATGCTCTGAACTTAAAAGAATCCGGATGTGATGTTATCATCGGTCTGTACGAGGGAAGCCGTTCATGGAAGAAGGCTGAAGAGCAGGGATTTAAAGTATATACAGCAGCAGAAGCAGCAAAGCAGGCAGATATCATCATGATCCTGATCAATGATGAGAAGCAGGCAAAACTTTACAAAGAAGATATCGAGCCAAACCTTGAAGAAGGAAATATGCTTATGTTCGCTCATGGATTCAACATTCATTTCGGAACCATTGTACCACCGAAGAATGTCGATGTTACAATGATCGCACCGAAAGCACCGGGACATACAGTAAGAAGTGAGTATCAGGCTGGAAAAGGAACTCCTTGTCTGGTAGCTGTAGAGCAGGATTATACAGGAAAGGCTCTTGACAGAGCACTTGCTTATGGTCTTGGAATCGGTGGAGCAAGAGCCGGTGTCCTTGAGACAACATTCAGAACAGAGACAGAGACAGACCTCTTCGGAGAGCAGGCTGTACTTTGTGGTGGTGTATGTGCATTAATGCAGGCAGGATTTGAGACTTTGGTTGAGGCTGGATATGATCCGAGAAATGCTTATTTCGAGTGTATCCATGAGATGAAACTGATCGTTGACCTGATCTACCAGTCAGGATTCGCCGGAATGAGATATTCTATCTCCAACACAGCAGAGTATGGTGACTATATCACAGGACCTAAGATTGTAACAGCAGAGACAAAGAAAGCTATGAAACAGGTACTGAAAGATATTCAGGATGGTACATTTGCAAAAGACTTCCTGCTTGATATGTCTGAAGCAGGCGGACAGGTTCACTTCAAGGCTATGAGAAAGCTTGCTGCTGAGCATCAGTCAGAGAAAGTCGGAGCTGAGATCAGAAAGCTTTACAGCTGGAGCGATGAGGATAAGCTGATCAACAACTAATCCAGATACGAGATAGTAAAAATAGTTAATAAAAAAGAAATTGCAGTAAGTTTTTTGTAAAAACTGCTGTAATTTCTTTTTTGTTGTGCTAAAATAAAGCTATCTTGAAGTCAGATAAATGAACAACAGCAGAAGGGAGCAACAAAGCTATGGACAAGAGATTTGTGGACCTGAGGTCAGGAAAGAACGGAAAGGCACGTATTAAGATCCTGAAGGGGCATTTTGCAACGAAAAATTCACATGTGAATACTTATATTGATATGTCAACTGTTAAGACGCGTCATAATAATGCACGTGAGACTGCGAAGACACTTGCAGAGGAATATATGACGAATACACCGGTAGAGACGATCGTATGTCTGAAGAATACGGAAGTGATCGGGGCGTTTATGGCAGAATACCTGTCAGGAAGTGGAAATGCATCGGTCAGTGCGGGAAATAATATTTCTGTTGTAACTCCGGAATTTGATCCGGCAGGACAGATTCTTTTCAGAGATAATAACCAGCGTATGATCGAAGGTAAGCAGGTACTTGTACTGACAGATTCCATGTCTACAGGTTCTCTTGTAAGACAGGCAATTGAGTCTGTACTTTATTACGGAGGAAGAGTCAGCGGTATCTGTGCAGTGTTCAGTTCAATTTCGAAGGTGGCAGGCATGGAAGTAAAGACAATCTTCACAAGTGCGGATCTTCCGGATTATCAGGTTTATAATTCTCATGAGTGTGAACTCTGCAAAGAAGGACAGAAACTGACAGGACTGATCAACAGCTTTGGCTTTGTGGAGTTATAAAGCACAGCTGCGGCTGGTTGCACGCATAAAAAAAGGACATCCACCTGACGGCAGTGGATGTCCTTTTTTATTATTTTTATTTCTGATTAAGCGATAGCATCTACAGCCTTGGAAAGACGTGCAATCTTTCTGGAAACTGTCTTTTTGTGGTAAACGCCCTTGCTTCCAGCCTTGGAAATCTCTACGATTGCTGTATGAAGAGCAGTCTTAGCAGCCTCTGTATCCTTTGCAGCAACAGCAGCCTCTACCTTTTTAACAGCAGTCTTAACTTTAGACTTAATTGCTTTATTTCTAGCAGCCTTTGTCTCGTTTACTAAAATTCTTTTCTTTGCAGATTTAATGTTAGCCAATGTGTACACCTCCAAAATGTATCATATGATTTTCAAATGTTATTCTGTTGGGACAGACTCGGACACGGACGTTCTGTCGAAACATACTCATTTATTTTATTCCATGAAATAGACGTTGTCAATACATATTTTGATAAAAAAGAGAAATAATAGAAAATAATTTTATGGAACTATAATAGGCAACGGAGAGGAAAAAGAGATGACAAAAAATTACAGCGTAAGGACAGATCTTGCACTTGAAGAGAGGGAGAGGTTTGAATCTGATCAGGTGGAAATTTCGGGAGTAATTCTGGAAGAGGATTATGATGAAAGCAGTGAGACCAGGATCACACGGGTGATCATTGAAACGGAAAATGGAGCAAAGGCAATGGGAAAACCGGCAGGCACGTATCTGACATTGGAAAGTCCGGCTCTTGCAGTGCCGGATGAAGAAGAGCAGATGCGGATCTCGGAAAAAATCCGTGATTGTATCAGTGAACTGTTGAGAAAAAACTTTGACACAAACGAGGGAAAAGCAGAGGAAGATCTGTCTATCCTGGTAGTCGGACTGGGAAACCGTAATATAACGTCGGATGCCCTTGGTCCTTGTGTGGCAGATCATCTGAATGTGACGAGACATATTATCAGGGAATATGGAAAATATGCAATGGGAGTAGAACATGCGAAACTCATCAGTGCAATTGTTCCGGGGGTGATGGGGCAGACCGGGATGGAGACAACCGAAATAGTCAGAGGGATTGTCCGGGAAACCAGACCGGATCTTGTGATTGCGGTAGATGCACTGGCAGCACGCAACAGCAGGCGATTAAACCGGACGATCCAGATCGCAGATACAGGGATTCATCCGGGATCCGGTGTAGGCAATTACAGAAATGGAATGACGAAAGAATCTCTTGGAGTTCCGGTGATCGGAATCGGTGTACCAACAGTTGTGGATGCTGCAACGATCGTAAATGATACGATGGAAAATTTCATTCATGCACTGGAAGAATCGGAAACATTGAAAAGTGTAGGAGAAACACTGCGTTCTTATAATCAGGGGGAAAAGTACGAACTGGTGAAAGAGCTGATCGCACCTCATCTGAATGGAATGTTTGTGACACCAAAAGATGTAGATGAGATGATTCATCAGATCAGTCATACGATTGCAGAAGCATTGAACCTTCTTTGCTCTCATATAATTGAAAGATAGCAGAAAGTTACAGAAAAATCGTGAGGCAGGAAGGGAGAACGAGGAAAATGAAGAGGGTAAAAAGCAGAAAATGGCAGTCGGAGAGGACTGGTGCAGTACTGGTTCTGACAGTGTGCAGTATGCTTCTGATCCTGAATGGAATCAGAAAAAATGCAGCACAATTACAGTATCAGCTTCAACAGTATATTTTCCGGACTGCACAGGCTATGTATGTGCCTTCTCTTGTATGGAAAGAAGATTCGGTTTCATCGGGACCGGGGGAATGGATCAGACAAAAAGCACTGGCGTGGATTCCGGTGGTTCAGTATGTGGAAGATTATGCAGAGTATGGATCTTCTCTTGAAGATGAGGCAACGATCGCAAAAATACTGGAAAGTCAGGCAAATGACGAAAATGCAGTCGATGAAAATGGAAAATTGATCGGTCAGCCGGAAGAGACGCAGCAGCCGGTCTCATCCGAGGTAGCAGCTGACCAGTCTATTGATAAACTGAGAGATTTTGAGTACCTTTTGAGCAATTTTTATACGGTAGACAGTTCTACGATGATCGGGGCGGAACAGCTCAATGTGGATGATCTGCTTGGAAGAAATATGAAGATCAGCCGGGAAGGAAAGGAACCCAAAATACTGATCTTTCATACCCATTCACAGGAAACATTCGTGGATTCAGTTCCGGGAGATGTTTCAACCGGGATCGTGGGGATCGGACAATATCTGACGGAACTTCTGAATGCGAAAGGGATTCCTACGCTTCATGATTTTGGAGTCTATGATATTATTAATGGAAAACTGGATCGGAGTGAGGCATATGAAAATGCAGAAGCTTCAATCCGTCCGATCCTGGAGGCGAATCCTTCCATTGAAGTAGCTATTGACCTTCACCGGGACGGAGTGGCAGAGACGACCCATCTTGTCACGCAGATCAATGGAAAGCCGACAGCCAGGATCATGTATTTCAATGGACTGAGCCGTTCAAGAACCAATGGGGATATCACGTATCTTTATAATCCATACATACAGGATAATCTGGCATTTTCCCTGCAGATGCAGCTTGCCTCAGAAAGGATGTATCCGGGCTTTGTAAGGCATATCTATCTGAAAGCTTACCGCTACAACCTTCATCTTCTCCCAAAATCGCTTCTGATCGAAGCCGGAGCACAGACCAATACCGTTGAGGAAATGAAAAATGCAATGGAAGTGCTTGCAGATACGCTTTGTGAAGTGTTATAGTATCAAATGGATTATTCTGAAAATTTGACAAAAGGAGAAGATGAAATGTCAAGAAAGACTACATACGATGCAGGCAGTATTGCAGTGCTGGAAGGTCTGGAAGCGGTACGTGTGCGTCCCGGAATGTATATCGGAAGTGTGTCCACAAAGGGACTGAACCACCTGATTTATGAGATCGTGGACAATGCAGTGGACGAGCATCTGGCAGGATTCTGTACGGAAATTCATGTCACGCTGGAAAAAGACGGTTCTGCAACTGTATCTGACAACGGAAGAGGAGTTCCGGTGGATATGCATCAGAAAGGCATTTCCGCAGCACGTCTGGTCTATACGACACTTCATGCAGGGGGAAAATTTGATGATTCAGCATATAAGACCAGTGGAGGACTTCATGGCGTCGGATCTTCAGTCGTAAATGCACTTTCCACTTACATGGACGTAAAGATCAGTCGTGATGGATATATTCATCATGACCGGTATGAGCGGGGAATCCCGGTCATTGAACTGGAAGACGGACTGCTGCCGAAGATCGGAAAGACGAGAAAGACCGGGACGACGGTGAATTTCCTCCCGGATGATACGATTTTTGAAAAGACGAGATTCAAGGCAGAAGAGATCAAGAGCCGTCTGCATGAGACCGCCTATCTGAACCCGGAACTGACAATATTTTTTGAAGATAAAAGGCAGGGATCAGAAGAGAGGATCGAATACCATGAGCCGGAGGGGATTATCGGCTTCATCACGGATATGAACCATAAGAAAGAGGTGCTGCATGAGCCAGTCTATTTTAAGGGAGAAGCAGACGGGATCGAGGTAGAAGCGGCACTTCAGTATGTGAATGAATTTCATGAAAATGTGGTTGGTTTCTGTAACAATATTTATAATGCAGAAGGAGGAACGCATCTCACCGGATTTAAGACGACTTTTACGACGGTGATGAACCAGTATGCAAGAGAATTGGGAGTGCTGAAAGAAAAAGATGCGAATTTTACCGGTGCAGATATCCGTAATGGAATGACTGCGATCATATCGATCAAGCATCCTGATCCGAGATTTGAAGGTCAGACGAAGACGAAGCTGGACAACCCGGATGCAGCCAAGGCAGTCGGAAAAGTGACAGGCGAGGAGATCATCCGTTTTTTTGACCGAAATATCGAGACATTGAAGACGGTTCTTTCCAGTGCAGAGAAAGCCGCGAAGATCCGTAAAACCGAGGAGCGGGCAAAGACGAATCTTCTGACAAAGCAGAAGTATTCTTTTGACAGTAACGGAAAGCTTGCAAACTGCGAGAGCAGAGATCCGAAAAAGTGCGAGATCTTTATTGTTGAGGGAGATTCTGCGGGTGGCTCTGCCAAGACTGCCAGAGACAGAAATTATCAGGCAATCCTTCCGATCCGTGGTAAGATCTTAAATGTGGAGAAAGCAAGCATTGACAAAGTACTTGCAAATGCGGAGATCAAGACCATGATCAATGCGTTCGGATGCGGTTTTTCGGAAGGATATGGAAATGATTTTGATATCAGTAAGCTGCGATATGATAAGATCATTATCATGGCAGATGCCGATGTAGACGGTGCCCATATATCGACGCTGCTTCTGACATTATTTTACCGTTTTATGCCGGAACTGATTTATGAAGGACATGTCTATATTGCCATGCCGCCACTCTATAAAGCCATGCCAAAGAAAGGAGAAGAGGAATATCTGTATGATGACAAAGCACTGGAAAAATACAGAAAAAACCATACAGGTCCTTTCACACTGCAGCGGTACAAAGGTCTTGGTGAGATGGATGCGGAGCAGTTATGGGAGACAACGCTTGATCCAGAGAGACGTCTTCTGAAACTGGTAGAGATCGAAGATGCGAGAATGGCATCCAGTGTTACAGAGATGCTGATGGGAACAGAAGTTCCGCCACGAAAAGCATTCATTTATGAAAATGCAACGGAGGCAGAACTTGATATCTAAGGAGAATGAAAATGAACAGTGAATCTCAGATTATCAGAACCGAATACTCGGAGCTGATGAAAAAATCTTATATCGACTATGCGATGAGTGTCATCATCGCCAGGGCACTTCCTGATGTCAGGGATGGACTAAAGCCGGTGCAAAGAAGGACTCTGTACGATATGTATGAGCTGGGGATCCGTTATGATAAGCCTTACCGGAAGTGTGCCCGTATTGTCGGAGATACCATGGGTAAATACCATCCGCATGGAGACAGTTCGATCTATGATGCACTTGTAGTCATGGCACAGGATTTTAAAAAAGGTCAGATCCTTGTAGACGGACATGGAAATTTTGGCTCGATTGAGGGAGACGGTGCGGCAGCAATGCGATATACGGAGGCAAGGCTGACAAAATTCACACAGGAAGTATGTCTTTTGGATCTGGATAAAAATGTGATTGATTTTGGACCGAACTTTGATGAGACAGAAAAAGAGCCGGTGGTTCTTCCGATGCGTGTACCGAATCTTCTTGTAAATGGAGCAGAAGGAATTGCAGTTGGTATGGCAACGAGTATCCCGACGCACAACCTCTGTGAAGTGATCGATGGTGTCAAAGCTTATATGAAAAATGACGGGATCACGACCAGGCAGCTCATGAAATATATTAAAGGACCGGATTTCCCGACCGGGGGGATCGTGGTCAATAAAGATGACCTGCTGAATATTTATGAGACAGGGCAGGGAAAGATCAAGCTCCGTGGTAAAGTGGAAGTAGAGGATTTAAAAGGTGGGAAAAAGCAGCTCGTCATAACGGAGATCCCGTATACGATGATCGGGGCAGGAATCGGAAAATTTCTGAATGATGTCTGCAATCTGGTAGAGACAAAAAAGACGACAGATATTGTAGATATTTCCAATCAGTCATCTAAAGAGGGAATCCGCATCGTCATTGAACTGAAGCGTGGGGCGGATGTTGAGAACCTGAAAAATATGCTCTATAAAAAGACGAGGCTGGAAGATACATTCGGGGTTAATATGCTTGCAGTTGCGAACGGACGCCCCGAGACACTGGGGTTAAAGCAGATCATTGAGCATCATGTGGATTTCCAGTTTGAACTTGCAACGAGAAAGTATACAACACTTTTGGAAAGAGAACGGGAGAAGAGTGAAGTTCAGGAGGGACTGATCAAGGCATACGATGTGATCGACCTGATCATCGAGATCCTCCGGGGAAGTAAATCGGTGAAGGATGCAAGAGCCTGTCTGGTTGAGGGAAAGACAGAGAATATCCGGTTTAAATCTTCCATTTCAAAGAAAATGGCAGCAATGCTGCGGTTTACAGAACGTCAGGCCACTGCAATCCTTGAGATGCGTCTTTATCGTCTGATCGGACTGGAGATAGAGGCACTTCAGAAGGAGCATGAGCAGACACTGAACAATATCGCAAGATATGAAGATATCCTGAACAATTATGATTCCATGGCAGAAGTCATCATGGAAGAACTGGATTCTTATAAGAAAGAATTTGGAAGAAAACGCCGCACTGTTGTCGAAAATGCAGAAGAAGCCGTCTTTGAGGAAAAGAAGGTGGAAGAACAGGAAGTCGTGTTCCTGATGGATCGGTTTGGCTATGCGAAGACTGTTGATACGGCAGTATATGAGAGAAATAAAGAGGCTGCGGATTCTGAAAATAAATACATTGTCCATTGCATGAATACCGGAAAGCTCTGTATCTTTACGGATACCGGAAAGATGCACCAGGTGAAGGTACTGGATCTTCCTTATGGAAAATTCCGTGAAAAAGGTACTCCGATCGATAATGTGAGCAATTATACAAGCAGTGAGGAAGAAATCGTGATGATCTGTGATGCAGAACAGATGCGGTTTGCAAAACTCCTCTTTGCCACAGCACAGGGCATGATCAAGCGGGTGGATGGAAAAGAATTTCAGGTTGCAAAGCGTACGATCGTGGCAACGAAACTTCAGGAAGATGACCGGCTGGTTTCTGTAAAAGTAGTGAACGAAACTCAGAATCTAGTATTGCAGACAAAAAGTGGATATTTCTTAAGATTCCCGGCAGCAGATGTACCGGAGAAAAAGAAGGCGGCAGTCGGAGTAAGAGGGATCCGTCTGCAGAAAAAGGATGAGCTGGAGCATACTTATCTTTTTGAAGAAGGAACAGAGACGAAAGTAACCTATGGAGAGAAGACGGTGACGCTGAATCGCCTGAAAGCTGCGAAGAGAGATGGCGTCGGGAATAAAACCCGTTAAAAATGGAAAAAATAAGTAAAATCGGCAAAAAATAAAAGAAAACCCTTGATTTATCAAAAAAAAGGTGATAAGGTTAAAAAAGATACATAAAGGGAACGGCAGAAGAGTGGACGAAAGTTCACTCTTCTTTGATGATATAAGGATTTCTTTATGTAAAATATCATTTTAAAGAAAGGGAGTTTAGTGTGTCCAGAAGAGAAGAATATGAGCAGCAGACAGAGACACTTCTTGAGCCAATTGTAACAGAACTGGGATTTGAGCTTGTGGATGTGGAGTATGTAAAAGAAGGTGGTACGTGGTACTTAAGAGCGTACATTGATAAACCCGGAGGCATTGCTGTCGATGACTGTGAAGCAGTGAGCAGGAGATTTTCAGATATCCTTGACGAGAAGGATTACATTGCAGACTCCTATGTATTTGAGGTGAGTTCTCCGGGACTTGGAAGACCTCTGAAAAAAGAGAAAGATTTTAAGCGGAGTCTTGGAGAAGAAGTGGAGATCCGCACGTATCGTGCGATTGACCGTCAGAAAGAATTTGTAGGATTACTGAAAGCATATGATGACAGTACGGTGACGATCACTTATGAAGATGATACAGAGCAGACATTTGACAGAGGAGACATCGCTCTGATCCGCCTTGCTTTGGATTTTTAATTTAGGAGGAAAAAATAATGAATACAGAATTACTTGAAGCGTTGACGATTCTTGAGAAAGAAAAGAATATCAGCAAAGATGTCATGATGGAAGCAATCGAAAATTCTCTGCTCAGTGCCTGTAAGAACCATTTCGGGACATCCGATAATATTAAGATCGTGATGGACAGAGAGACCTGTGACTATTCCGTATTTGCAGAAAAAGAAGTTGTGGAAGAAGTTTTTGATCCGGCGATCGAGATCAGTCTGGAGGATGCAGAAAAGATCAATCCGTCCCTGCACATCGGTGATGTTGCCCAGGTTCCGGTTTATTCAAAAGAATTCGGGCGTATTGCAACGCAGAATGCAAAAAATCTGATTCTTCAGAAGATCAGAGAAGAAGAGAGAAAAGTTGTCTTTGATCAGTATTTTGAGAAAGAGAAAGATATTGTAACCGGTATTGTACAGCGTTATGTTGGGAAAAATATCAGTATCAACCTCGGAAGAGCAGATGCGATGCTGACAGAGAATGAGCAGGTTAAGGGAGAACATTTTGAGCCGACAGAGCGTATCAAGCTTTATATTGTAGAAGTAAAGAATACAACAAAAGGACCAAAGATTCTTGTATCCCGTACGCATCCGGAGCTTGTAAAGCGTCTGTTTGAGGCAGAGGTCGCCGAGGTCAAAGACGGAACAGTAGAAATCAAGAGTATTGCCCGTGAAGCAGGTTCCCGTACAAAGATGGCAGTATGGTCCAATGATCCAAATGTAGATCCGGTCGGAGCATGCGTGGGAATGAACGGTGCAAGAGTCAATGCAGTAGTACAGGAACTGCGTGGTGAAAAGATCGATATTATTAACTGGGATGAAAATCCGGCACTTCTGATCGAGAATGCATTGAGCCCGGCAAAAGTAATCTCTGTTATGGCTGACCCGGATGCAAAGGTAGCGAGTGTGATCGTACCGGATTATCAGTTGTCACTGGCAATCGGAAAAGAAGGTCAGAATGCAAGACTGGCAGCACGTCTGACAGGTTACAAGATTGATATCAAGAGTGAGACACAGGCAATCGAAAGTGGCGAACTTCCAGAAAATTATATGGAGCAGATGGGTATGGTCGGTGAAGAAGGCTATACAGTCGGTGAATATGATGAGGAAGAAGAGAATACAGAAGCTGCTGTGGATGAGACAGACAGCGATGAAATTGAGTTTGTGGAGACAGACGTAGAATAAGACTCGGAGGAGTGAAGCATTTGGCAGTGAATAAAAAGATTCCCATGCGTAAATGCGTGGGCTGCGGGGAAATGAAACCGAAAAAAGAATTGATCAGGATTCTCAGAACGGAAGAAGAATTTTTGGTTGATGTGACCGGGAAGAAGAACGGAAGAGGTGCTTACCTTTGTCCGTGTAAAGCATGCTTTGACCTGTCAGTGAAGAGTCATGGACTGGAGCGTTCCTTTAAGCAGGAAATTCCACAGGAAGTTTATGAAAAACTTGCAAAGGAGATGGAACAGATTGGCCAGAGATAAAGTACTTTCGCTGATCAGCCTTGCTACAAAAGCAGGACGCTGTGCAAGTGGTGAGTTCCTGACAGAGAGTGAAACGAAGTCAGGAAGAGCCGGACTTGTAGTTGTGGCAGAGGATGCATCAGAGAATACGAAAAAGAAGTTTCGGGATATGTGTGAATTTTATGATGTTCCCATTATTTTCTACAGTGATAAAGATACTCTGGGGCATGCAATGGGAAAGCAGTTCCGTGCATCCCTGGCAATATTGGACGAAGGATTTGCAAAAGGAATTTTAAAAGCATTAAAAGAGTGTTCTTGATTGCCTGAAGGAGGTTTTTTGATATGGCGAAAGCGAGGGTATATGAACTTGCAAAAGAGCTGGGAGTAGGGAATAAGGAGATCCTGGAACAGTTGAAAAAGAAAAATGTTGAAGTTAAGAATCATATGAGTACAGTGGAGGATAACGTGGCAGAAGAGATTAGAAGAGAAAATGCCGGAAGAAATGAAGAACCAGCAAAGACAGAACCGGCAGCAGAAAAAGCAGGAGAAAAGGACAGCACAGTGCCAAAGAAGAAAAATCTTGCATTTGTAGTGCGTCCGCAGAATTCCAGAAATAGCAGCAGACTGCAGGGAAATAAGCGTCCGGGAGCAAACCAGGGACGAGGTGCCGCACAGGGAAATGCACGCGGAGGAGAGAACCGTCCGGTACGTGCAGCAGGTGCAGAGGGAAGACCGGTGCGTACAGAGAGAGCGGCTCAGGCAGGTACGCGTCAGGAGAAAACTGACCGGGCAGAGAGAACCGTACGCACAGAAAAACCGGCTCAGACAGAGAGAACCGTACGCACAGAGAGACCGGCTCAGACAGAGAGAATGGTACGCACAGAAAGACCGGCTCAGACAGCAGGACGTACCAGCGGAGAGGGAAGACCAGTACGTCAGGAGAGAAATGACAGACCACAGCGTCCAGGCAGTGACAGAGAGAACCGTCCGGTTCGTGACAGCCGTGACGGAAGAGGACCGCGTCAGGAAAGAGGACCGCGTGACAACCGCGATGGAAGAGGCGGTCGTGAACAGGGATTCGGAGGACGCGATAACCGTGATGGAAGAAACGGTCAGGGAACTCGTCCTGACAGAAGAAATGATAACCGCAGAAATGAGCGTACGGACAGGGATGCGGCTCCAATCGTAGAGCAGCAGAAGAGCCAGAGAAATAAGGCAAAAGATAAAGAAAGAGATAATAAGAAGAAAGAATACAGAGACGAGGCATTTGAGGGCAAAGGCAAAAAAGGTAAAAAGCAGAAAAATGTGGCCGAAGTAAAGAAGCCACAGAATAAGCCGGAAGAAAAGAAGGAAGAGCAGATCAGACAGATCGTGATCCCAGAAGTTCTTACGATCAAAGAACTTGCCGACAAGATGAAGATTGTTCCGTCTGTGATCGTAAAGAAGCTGTTTTTGCAGGGAAAAGTTGTTACGGTAAATCAGGAGATTGATTATGATACTGCTGAAGAGATCGCAATGGAATTTGATGTTCTGTGCGAGAAGGAAGAGGTTGTGGATGTAATCGAAGAACTCCTGAAAGAGGATGAGGAAGATGAAAGCCTGATGGTGAAACGTCCTCCGGTTGTCTGCGTTATGGGACACGTTGATCATGGTAAGACCTCTCTTCTGGATGCGATTCGTGACAGTAATGTGACAGGACGTGAGGCCGGCGGTATCACACAGCACATCGGTGCATCCGTTGTCGAGATCAACGGAGAAAAGATCACATTCCTTGATACTCCGGGGCATGAAGCGTTTACAGCAATGCGTATGCGTGGAGCAAATTCTACAGATATCGCGATCCTTGTTGTAGCAGCTGATGATGGTGTTATGCCGCAGACAATCGAGGCAATTAACCATGCAAAAGCAGCCGGAATCGAGATCATTGTTGCCATTAACAAGATTGATAAGCCAAGTGCCAATATCGAGCGAGTAAAGCAGGAACTGACAGAGTATGAACTGATCCCGGAAGACTGGGGCGGAAGCACGATCTTCGTACCGGTATCTGCACATACGAAAGAGGGAATCCAGGATCTTTTGGAAATGATTCTTCTGACAGCAGAAGTAATGGAACTGAAGGCAAATCCGAACCGTGCTGCCCGTGGCCTTGTAATTGAAGCGGAGCTGGATAAAGGAAAAGGAGCTGTTGCAACTGTACTGGTACAGAAGGGAACCCTTCATGTTGGTGATGCCATCGCAGCCGGAAGTGCACATGGCCGTGTAAGAGCGATGATGGATGATAAGGGAAGACGTGTCAAAGAGGCAGGTCCGTCCCAGCCGGTTGAGATTCTCGGTCTGAATGATGTGCCGAATGCAGGAGAAGTCTTTGTTGGATGTGCTTCTGATAAAGAAGCAAGAGCATTTGCTGAGACATTTATTTCACAGAACAAAGTAAAACTTCTGGAAGAGACGAAGTCCAAGATGTCACTGGATGATCTGTTTAACCAGATTCAGGAGGGTAACCTGAAAGAACTGGATATTGTTGTAAAGGCAGATGTCCAGGGATCTGTAGAAGCGATCAAGCAGAGTCTGCTTAAGCTGAGTAATGATGAGGTTGTAGTGAAGATCATCCACGGTGGTGTCGGAGCGATCAATGAATCTGACGTAATCCTTGCATCTGCATCCAATGCGATCATTATCGGTTTCAATGTACGTCCTGATGCGACAGCAAAAGAAATTGCAGAACGTGAAGGTGTAGACTTAAGACTTTACAGAGTTATCTACAATGCAATCGAAGATGTAGAGGCGGCTATGAAGGGAATGCTGGATCCGGTATTTGAGGAGAAGGTACTTGGTCATGCAGAAGTACGTCAGACATTCAAGGCATCCGGTGTCGGAACGATCGCAGGCGCGTATGTGTTGGATGGTATTTTTGAGAGAAACTGTTCCGTACGTCTGGTGCGTGATGGTATTGTAGTATTTGACGGACCACTTGCATCCCTGAAGCGTTTCAAAGATGATGTGAAGGAAGTAAGAGCAGGTTACGAATGCGGATTTGTATTTGAAAATTATAATGATATTAAAGAGGGCGATCAGGTTGAGGCATATAAGATGGTCGAGACTGAGCGTAAGTAAAAGGAGCAGCAATGAGAAAGAACAGTATTAAAAATACTCGTGTCAATGCTGAAGTCCAGCGTGAGCTGAGCAATATCCTGCGTGCAGGGATCAAGGATCCCCGCGTTGCACCGATGACTTCTGTAGTTGCCGTGGAGGTAGCTCCGGATCTGAAGACCTGCAAGGCTTATATCAGTGTACTGGGTGATGAAAAAGCCCAGATGGATACAATTAAAGGACTTCAGAGTGCGGAAGGCTATATCCGCCGCGAACTGGCACGTACGATCAATATGCGAAATACACCGGAAATTCGGTTTATCGTAGATCAGTCAATCGAATATGGTGTGAATATCAGTAAAAAAATCGATGAAGTGACAAGAGATTTAAAGGATGGAGCTGATGAGCAGGATGTTTAATCTGAAGGAATTGCTGGAGGGAAAGCAGAGTGTTGCACTGGGCGGACATGTCCGCCCGGATGGCGACTGTGTAGGGTCTACGATGGGACTGTATCTTTATCTGAAAGAAAATTTCCCGCAGATTGAGACAGATCTGTATCTGGAGTCGGTTCCGGAGGCTTACAGCATGATCCGTCATACCGATGAAGTGAAAAGTGAGCTTTCCGAAGGGAAAAGCTATGATCTGTTCATTTGTATGGATTGTGGGGATCTGCAGCGTCTTGGATTTTCCCGGAAATTATTTCTGGAATCAAAGCAGACTGCGTGCATTGACCATCATGTGAGCAATGAGGCGTTTGCGGATGTCAATTATATTGTGCCGGATGCAAGTTCTACTTCTGAACTGGTATATAATCTGCTGGATTATGATAAAATGAGTCTTGAGACGGCAGAGGCACTTTATATGGGAATTGCTCATGATACCGGAATTTTCCGGTATTCCTGTACCAGTCCGGAGACGATGGAAGCAGCGGCACAGCTCATGCGGAAAGGGGTCGATACTGCAAAGATCACAGACCGCACGTATTACGAAAAGACGTATATACAGAATCAGATCCTTGGAAAAGCACTTCTGGAAAGCATTATGGTTCTGGATCAACGGTGTATTGTTTCAGTGGTTCGTCTGAAAGAAATGGAATTTTTTAAGGCAAAGCCGTCCGATCTTGAGGGGATTGTCAGTCAGATGCGTCAGACAAAAGGGGTCGAGGTGGCGATGTTCCTTCATGAAACGGCTTCACAGACCTTTAAGGTAAGTCTCAGGTCTAAAGAACAGGTCGATGTAAGCAGCATTGCAAAATATTTCGGTGGTGGCGGTCATGTCCGTGCAGCCGGAGTGACGATGAAAGGTTCCGTCCATGATGTCATCAATAATCTGACAGCATTGATCGAAAAGCAATTAGATGAGAAAAAAGAACAGGAAGACTAAGAATGAATGGAATTATAAATGTATATAAAGAAAAAGGATATACATCCCATGATGTAGTTGCCATTCTGCGTAAGATTGCCGGTCAGAAAAAGATTGGTCATACAGGCACCCTTGATCCTGATGCGACAGGGGTGCTTCCTGTTTGTCTGGGGCGTGCAACAAAGGTATGCGATCTTCTGACAGACCACGATAAGACTTATGAGACAGTACTGTTACTGGGAAAGACAACGGATACGCAGGATATTTCAGGGGAGATACTGAAAGAACATCCGACAGACCATCTGAATGAAGCAGAAGTGACAAAAGTGATTGAAAACTTCAAAGGCACATACGATCAGATCCCTCCAATGTATTCTGCACTGAAAGTCAATGGAAAAAAGCTGTATGAGCTTGCGAGAGAGGGAAAGACGGTAGAACGTAAAAGCAGAAAAGTAACCATTTATCAGATCCATATCAAAAAAATACAGTTGCCGAGAGTAAGGATGGAAGTGACATGTTCAAAGGGAACGTATATCCGCACTCTTTGTCATGATATAGGAAATCGGCTCGGAACAGGTGGCTGTATGGAAGAACTGACCAGGACAAAAGTCGGGAGATTCGAGTTGAAAGACAGTCTGAAATTAGAGGAACTACGTGATCTTGCACAAAATGGCAGACTGGAAGATGCACTGATCCCACTGGATCAGATGTTCAGTGAATTACAGTCCGTTGTCCCTGCTGAGAAATATATTTCCAAAGCCTATAATGGAAATGATTTTTTCAAAAACCAGTTATCAGAAGACGGAAAATTCTGTTCCGGCGAAAAGGTCAGAGTATATGATGCACAGGGACATTTTATCGGGGTTTACCGGTATATGGAAGATAGAAAAATGTTCCATCTTGTAAAGATGTTCCTTGACCCGGAAGAATTGAGGTAATTATGCAGTATATAAAAGGAATTGATGCTTTCAGAGAGGGAAAAAGAACAGCCGTAACTCTTGGAAAATTTGACGGGCTTCACAGAGGACATCAGAAACTGATCGAAAAGATTTGTTCTTATGCAGGAAACGACTGTGTCAGTGTTGTATGTGCATTTGATATGCAGAGAAACTGTCTGATGACAAAAGAAGAAAGAAAAAAATTACTGGATGGAAAAGTGGATTATCTGATCGATTATCCATTTACCGGAGATCTGATGACAATGGAAGCTGAACGGTTTATTCAGAACATCCTTTACGAAAAGCTTCATGTGGCACATATTGTCGTTGGTTCGGATTTTTCCTTCGGGTATCGAAAACGCGGGGATCATCAGATGCTGGAGCGATATGCACAGAAATATGATTATACTGTTGATGTGGTAGAAAAAGCACGTTTGGGAGACCGTGAGATCAGCAGTACCTATGTACGGGAGGCTTTGTCCCATGGAAATATCCGGCTGGCACAGGAACTTTTGGGCTATCCTTATGAAATGACGGGAATTGTAGAACATGGACGGGAACTGGGGCGTACTTTGGGATTTCCGACGATGAATGTCGCACCACAGGATGGGAAGATTCTTCCGCGGTACGGAGTTTATGCCTGCCAGGTCCTGATTGACGGAAAATGGTATGGTGGTGTGGGAAATGCAGGAGTGAAGCCGACAGTAACGCAGGAACAGAGAGAATTATTTGAAGTTTATGTTTATGATTATGAAGGGGATGCATATGGAAAATGCATTACGATCCAATTCCTGGAGTTTGAGCGTCCGGAGACAAGATTTGATTCTGTGAAAGAACTGAGGGCGTGTGTGATGCAGGATATGCGATATGGTGAGGAATATTTCCGGGAACATCCACTGAAAAAAAGCTGATGGATCAGGATAGAGCTGTGGGGACAGGGTTCAGAGATCATTCATCAGGGAAGGTTACATTCAGAAATGATTCGGGAAAATAGTTCTTTACAAGAATGTTCCCCTGTGCTATACTAGCAAAGGTTATGAATCAGCCGGTGTTCGGTAATCGGATCACTCCGACCATTGCTTAATACCAGGCGGTTATATCAAGAATTTTAAGGAGGAAAAGAACATGATCGCAAAAGAAAAGAAGCAGGCTATCATCAAAGAATTTGGAAGAACAGAGGGAGATACAGGATCACCGGAAGTACAGGTTGCTATCCTGACAGCAAGAATTAACGAGCTGACAGATCACTTCAAGGCTAATCCGAAGGATCACCACTCAAGAAGAGGACTTCTGAAGATGGTAGGACAGAGAAGAGGACTTCTTGCATACCTTAAAAAGATTGATATCGAAAGATATCGTGCTTTGATCGAGAAACTTGGTCTTAGAAAATAATTGCAGAGCGGATGTTATTAAAAGCATCATCCTGTGTGGAGATTACACAGGATGATGCTTTTTTATATACGGATTCAGTTTCTTTAAAATATTTACGCAGCGTATAAGTATTTTGAATAGAGTACCTGACCTGCTTTATGGAAAAATTGTATAAATTAATTGGATTTTATAGGAAAAATATGGTATAATTTTGCACAAATGAGTTATATGAGAGTTATATAAATAGAAGGAAGAGAGGAATTTATATGAAAGAGAAGAGACTGCTTTCTCTTATTGCAGCATTTTCACTTGTATTTACAGGTGCAGCCACATATGTTCCGACAGGAGTTTATGCGGAAGAAAATGTGCAGATGGAGAATCTTGTCCAGGGCAAGATGACGATCGCCTCGTCTACAGCGAACGGTTATGGACCGGAATACGCTGTGGATGGAGTTACTTCGGAGGCAGTTCAGTGGAATTCGGCAGATATGAAGAACTGGGGAGCAGCATCAGGAAGCAGCAAGGATTCTGAAGAACAGACTGCTCAGTGGATTCAGATCGACCGCGGAGAAGATGCGGAGGAAGAGGATATTTCATCGATCAGGCTCTGGTACAACATGAAAGTATGGCCGATGGAATATGAGCTTTATACAGCAGATGAGTCAACACTGACAGCGGGAAGCACGGATGTTGACCTGAACAACTGGACAAGTATTGTCAGTGTCAGCAGACCTTCAGCAAATGGTCTGGTTGCCAATGGTGAAGGACAGAATATCGCTGATACCAGTGCAAATACGGATACAATTACTACAACGAGCAGTCCGGCACTGGCAGTGGATGCAAAGCTGAAGAGATATGTCTTAATGTATATCAGGAAAGTAAATGCACAGGCAGCCGGAAATAATGTCAATCTTCGGGAAGTTCAGGTCTTTTCCCAGAATGAAAGTGCAGATGTGAATGGAACGCTGGCTGGCATCACGGCAGATTCATTACAGATTGAGGATGGTCAGATCACTGTAAATACAGGAACTGCCAGAGGTGTGAATGCGTATGTAAGAGGCAGCAGCCTGGAGAATGTAGTCAGCAATGATGGTCAGATCAGTGATTATAATATCGGTGACCGTAATGTGACACTGCTTGTCAGAGTAGAGAATAAAAAGAATCCGGATGAGTATGCGGAGAAGAATATAGAAGTAACGATCCAGGATCACAGCGGCAATTATCCGGATGGAAACTTCCCGGAAGTATCAGCTCCGAATGAAAAGCCAGAAGTGATACCAAGTCTCCAGGAGTGGTATGGATATGAGGGGGATTTTGAACTGACAGAAAGTTCAAAGATTATTTATAACGATACTGCAGATGTAGGAATCCGCGAAGCAGCCTGGAATATGCAGGAAGATTTAAAGGAAATTTCAGGACTGGATCTTACTGTAGAAGAAGGAAATGCACCATCTTCCTCCAACGATATTTATATTGAGTCACAGACGGATGATACATATGGAGTCGGGGATGAGGGATATCTGTTAAAGACCGATGATGAGGGTGTCCATATTTGTGCTCCAACCTATACAGGATGCCTGTACGGAACGATCACGGTGGAGCAGATTCTGGATCAGGCAGAGGATAACAGAACAGTTCCAAAAGGTATTACGAGAGATTATCCGGCTTACGAGGTGCGGGGAATCATGCTGGATGTGGCACGTACACCATACAGACTGTCACAGCTTCAGGATTATGCCAGGGTCATGCTGTGGTATAAGATGAACGAATATCATCTCCACATTAATGATAATGATAACTGTAATACAGCGTTTGCAAGCAATGAGACACATGCCGGATTCCATCGGCTGGAGAGTGATGAATTCCCGTCACTGACATCTGAAGTGAAGCATGCGGGCATTCCATCAGCTCTTGTGAATGAGGATTATTATCTGAATAATGAAGATTATCAGGGCAATCCGACCTACACGAAGGAAGAGTGGCAGGAATTGCAGCAGACCTGTTCAGGTCTTGGGATCCATATGCTGACCGAGATCGATCTTCCGGGACATTCTCTTTTATATAATAAGTATGCAGATGAAAATCCGGATGGCATTGACTGGCTGCAGGGAGGGATCCGCAGTAGAAGTACCAACGTAACTACAAAGGGAGGTCTGGAGCTTCTGGATCTGCAGGGGGCAAATGCTGAAAGAGCACTCCGCTTTGCAAAGACTTTGTGGAATGAGTATACAGAGGGAGATTCTCCGACGATTTCAGGTGAGGTAGTACATATCGGAGCGGATGAATACTGGGATCATACCCCAAAAGACCAGTTCGCACAGTTCGCGGATCAGCTCAGACAGACGATTCAGGGCAATTTAGGATCTGATACAAAGATCAGAATGTGGGGTGCCGGAACAGGAATGTTCTCAACAGCATCTACTGTACTTTCTGATGTGGATCTTACGTCCAACTATCAGCTGGATATCTGGGCAACAAATTATGAAAATGCAAAAGCACGTGCAGCAGAGGGATATGGAATTGTAAACTGCCGTGATGCATATTTATATGGAAATCCGGGCAGAACGAACCGTGATGTACCAAATGCAGAATATTTGTTCAATGACTGGAATCCAACGATTTTTGGAGCAAATAATGTACTTTTGGGTGAGCCAAATCTTCTTGGAGCAAAGGCTGCTATCTGGGGAGATCAGAGCCAGGAAGGTATGACAGAAAGGGATATTCACCAGAGAGTTCTCAGGGCAACAGCGATTGTAAGCGAGAAGACCTGGGGCGGAACGGATGATTCAGATACATTTGAAAAGTATGAGATGAGAGCTGCAAAACTTGCAGAAGGCCCGGGAACAGACATTGCAATGCAGGTGGATTCAGACTCATCCCTGGTACTGGATTATGATTTCAAGAATGTATCTTCTGATGGAAAGACAGTTTATGATACAAGCGGTAACGGCTATAACGGAACACTTGGAAATGGATCAGAGATCAGTGAAGACGGATATTTGTCTTTTGACGGTACAGCATTGACAACTCCGCTTAAGACGCTTTCTTATCCATATACAGTAGCATTTGACCTGAAAGTAGATTCGGAAGAAGCTGCAAAAAATACAACAGAATCTTCCCTGTTCTCAGGTTATGATGGACAGATTCAGATCGCAGGAACAGAGAGCGGTCATTTATCAGCCAATGTAAATTACTTTACAAGAGATTTCAACTATACAGTACCGACCGATGATTCTACAGCGAAGATCATGCTCGTAGGAACATTCCAGGGAACCAAACTTTATGTAAATGGACAGCTGCAGACATTCCTTTCACAGAAGTCAGATGCAGACGGACTGGCAAGTGGTGCAATAACAACACTTAATTCTTCCGTTCTTCTTCCGCTGGAAAAGATTGGAGAAAACCTGCATGGAAGGATGGCAAATCTTCAGGTTTACAATCAGGCACTGTCAGCAGAAGAGGCAGCAGAATACTATACAGATGACTGGAGTGAAACTACAGTCAAGACGAATGTTGCACAGAATAAAGCAGCAGGCGGTATTTCCTACAAATCAGGAGATGCAGTTGACAATGCAGAACGAAGGATCAATGTCGCTTTTAAGGCATTTGATGGAGATGCATTTACTGAAAAAGAAGATACAACAGCGAAGCCGGATACAAATACTTCAGAGATGAATTCATTCTGGAAAGGCTATCATGCAGACAGTTCTTTATGTGTGGATCTTGGGGAGACCAGAACAGTCAGCGAAATTGAGATTCAGTGGAGATACGGTGGAAAAGGAAAAGACTTTAATATTCTTGTATCGGATGACGGAGAAAACTGGACAACTGCAAAAGAAGTACGCGGAAATGGTGATTTTTTCAATACAGTAAGCCTTGATGAACCAACTGAGGCAAGATATGTGAAAATGCAGGGAATTGCATCTAATGCATCTTCAGGAACATACATGATCCAGGAATTTAAAGTATATGAGACAGTTGATAAAACTCAGTTAAATATGCTGCTGAAGCAGGCAGAAGAGTTAATAGAAAAAGATGGACTCGGTTTTGAGTCAACGGATTCAACAGAATTGAGACTTGTAAATGCCGCAGTTTATGCTTCTTCCTTGAAGAATAATAAACTTGCAACGTTTGAAGAGATAGAGAATGTAAGAACAGAGCTGGCTTCGGCATTGCAGAATTACAGTACAAAACCAGAGCCGGAAAAGACCTACTCTGTTACAGTGGTTCAGCCGAAAAACGGAAGTCTCACAGTTTCGGAAAATGAGTCAAAAGAAGGAGACAAGATCACCGTTATAGTATCTGCAGATGACGGATATAAACTTAAGGCTGTAAAGGCGGTAATGGAGAATGATTCCGTGGTAGAGCTTACGGAGGAAGCAGACCATAGCTATTCATTTGTGATGCCGGCAGGAGCAGTAAGTGTTTCAGCAGAATTTGAGAAAAATGATGCAGGTACAGATAACCCTGAGCAGCCGTCCAACCCTGAGCAGCCGTCCAACCCTGAGCAGCCGTCCAATCCTGAGCAGCCATCCACCCCTGATCAGCCGTCCAATGCGGATTGGCCATCAACATCTGATAAACTATCAAATGGAAATCAGGCATCAGGAAATAAGGATGCTTCAGTTTCAGGGAAAAATGATACAGCGGTTAAGACAGGAGATCCTCTGAATGCAGAAAAATCAGTTTTATTATTCGTTACGTCAGCGATAATACTGCTTGCTGCATGGGAGTTGAAAAAGCACAGAGATATTATTTAAGAGCAGTTCACAGAGGAGGCTCATTATTGAAAATAAAAGGCACGATCTTTATGTAGATTACATGAGGTCGTGCCTTTGGGGGTTCTTAAGACAATGAATGTTTTTGAAAAATCTAGATCAATGAATTCAGCAAATCCAAACTTGACAAAAAATGTATAATTGTATACAATTATACAAGAGTGCAAAGCGAAAAGAGATACTGGAGTGTATCGTTGGTTCGTGCATTGCCCATTGTGGGAAAAAGGATGAGAGGAGACAAAATGGAAGAGCATCAGGAACATTCGCTCGGAGGAAGAGTTTTCCAGAGAATCCGTGAAGATATTTTGAAAGGAAAATATAAGCAGAACGATGAATTGAAAGAAGCAACTCTGGGGAAGGAGCTTGGAGTCAGTAGAACTCCGGTCAGAGAAGCACTTCGTCAGTTGGAATTGGAGGGTCTGGTTTCAATCGTGCCGAACAGAGGAGCTTATGTTAATGGCATCTCGAAAAAAGATATCTGGGATATTTATTATATGAGGTCAACATTAGAAGGTCTTTGTGCAAGATGGGCTGTGGAGAATATCACAGAGGAGCAGATTGACAGATTGGAAGAGACCATTCTGTTATCAGAATTTCAAATGAAGAAGGGAAATGCTTTTAATACAGAGCAGGTGACAGGGCTTGACGGACGGTTTCACACAATTTTGTATGAGGCATCAGGCAGTCGTATGCTTGCAAGAGTTTTATCAGATTTCCATGAATATGTCCAGTCGGCAAGAAAAGATTCAATCGTGTCGGAAGAACGGGCGAGAAAGTCAATCCGGGAGCATAAGCAGATCCTTCAGGCAATTAAAGAAAGAGATGCCGATCAGGCAGAACAATTAGCTGATGAACATATTTTACATGTAATACAAAATTTGAAAAAGCAGGGCTATTAGAAAACTGAGTTATAGCCTGACAGAAAATCAGATCCGTGAATTACTCATTCAGAATTACGAATGAATAGTCAATATAAATGATAAGCAGGAGGAAACAGACAATGGAAAAAATTAAAATGACAACCCCACTGGTCGAGATGGATGGAGATGAGATGACAAGGATTCTTTGGAAGATGATCAAAGAAAACCTTTTAGAGCCATACATTGATCTTAAGACTGAATATTATGATCTCGGTCTTGAGCATAGAAATGAGACAGATGATCAGGTGACGATCGATTCAGCACTTGCGACTAAGAAATATAAAGTAGCCGTAAAATGTGCAACGATCACTCCGAATGCAGCACGTATGGATGAATATGACCTGAAAGAAATGTGGAAAAGTCCGAATGGGACAATTCGTGCAATTCTTGATGGAACAGTGTTCCGTGCACCGATTGTTGTAAAGGGAATTGAGCCGTGTGTTAAGAACTGGAAAAAGCCGATCACGATCGCAAGACATGCGTATGGTGATGTATATAAAGGATCTGAAATGAAAATTCCGGGAGCAGGAAAAGTAGAGCTGGTTTATACAGCAGAAGATGGAAGTCAGACAAAAGAACTGGTACATGAATTTGACGGACCGGGAATCGTACAGGGAATGCATAATATCAACAAGTCTATTGAAAGTTTTGCAAGAAGCTGCTTCTCCTATGCACTGGATACAAAGCAGGATCTGTGGTTTGCAACAAAAGATACGATCTCTAAAAAGTACGATCATACATTTAAGGATATCTTCCAGGAAATTTACGATGCAGAATATGATGAGAAGTTCAAAGAAGCAGGAATCACATATTTCTATACACTGATTGATGATGCAGTTGCCCGTGTAATGAAATCAGAAGGCGGATATATTTGGGCATGTAAGAACTATGATGGAGATGTAATGAGTGATATGGTGTCCTCCGCTTTTGGATCTCTTGCCATGATGACTTCCGTACTCGTATCTCCGGACGGATATTATGAATACGAGGCTGCCCATGGAACAGTACAGCGTCACTATTATAAGCATCTGAAAGGCGAGGAGACATCTACGAACTCTGTTGCAACGATTTTTGCATGGACAGGTGCTCTCAGAAAAAGAGGAGAGCTTGATGGAAATAAAGAACTGATGGAGTTCGCTGATAAGCTTGAAAAGGCAACAATTGATACGATCGAGGCAGGAGAAATGACGAAAGACCTCGCACTGATCACAACACTTGAAAATCCAACCGTATTGAACAGCGAAGGATTTATTAAGGCGATCGCAAAGAGATTATAAATTTGTAGTTGTTGTGATGATACGCTTAGAAGGCATATAAATTCTTAGTGACGGATCGGACGCGGAAATCAGAGATATTCCTTCGCA
>NZ_CAKRGI010000005.1 GCF_934330165.1 uncultured Mediterraneibacter sp. | reverse complement strand
TGCACTGCGAAGGAATATCCTGCTTTCCGCGTCCGATCCGTCACTAAGAATTTATATGCCTTCTAAGCGTATCATCATAACAACTACAAATTTATTGTTCCAAAATTCTTCCGTCAATCGAGATTGTTACAACCTGCCAGGGAAGAAATTTTCCGCTATTCTTTAAAGCTGTAACCGCTGCATGCTCCAATCCGCCACAGCATGGTACTTCCATTCTGAGAACTGTCACACTTTTTATATTATTCTCTGCAATGATCTGCGTCATCTTTTCACTATAATCAATTTGATCTAATTTCGGACATCCGATCAAGGTTATTTTCCCTCTCATAAACTCCTCATGCACATTTGCATAAGCATATGCAGTACAATCTGCAGCGATCAATAATTTTGCATCTTCAAAATATGGGGCATGAACAGGAACAAGTTTAATCTGGCATGGCCACTGCTGAAGCCGGGACTGCACTGTCTCCTGAGATACATCTTCCTGAAATGCTTCTCGTCCTGCTGCTTGATGGACTGCTTTTCTTTCCATGTTAGCTTTCACTGCTGCCTCATCATATGCCGCAGCTTCTCTTTCTATAAAACTAATTGCACCGGTCGGACAATTCGGAAGACAGTCTCCCAGTCCGTCGCAATAATCATCACGCATCAGTCTTGCCTTTCCGTCAACCATACCAATTGCCCCTTCATGACAGGCGGTCACGCATATTCCACAACCATTACATTTTTCTTCATCTATCTGAATCACTCTTCTTATCATATTATCTCTTCTCCCTTCAATTTCTATTGCAATTATATTATAATAAATTTAATATTTATGTGGTTATAACCACGAAAGGAGCTTTTTATGAAACTTTTCCACACTCCGCTTTTCCTCGGGATTACAGAATCTGAATTTGAGATCATGCAGGAATTGCATTCCATGCGTTCTTCTTTTTTCTTCAAAAATGAAACGATCTTTCATACCGGGGACCTGATCCACGAAATCGGAATCATTGAATCCGGCAGCGTAAATATTGAAAATATTGATCTTTTGGGCAATAAAAGTATTTTAAGCAATATTTCACAAGGGCAGATTTTTGCCGAAACTTATGCAATCTGCCACGAACCGATGCTGGTGGATGTCGTTGCGATAGAGGATACACAGGTTCTCTTCGCCAATCTTGATATTCTCCTCAGCAATCGGTATGCTTCTCAGCCATGGCACGCAAAAATCATGCAAAATATCCTGAAACTTTCAGTACAGAAAAATCTGGTTTTATCTAATCGTATTTTCTGTACTTCTGCCAAAACGATCCGCTCCCGCCTTTTAACTTATCTGTCCATGGAGTCTGTCAAAGCCGGGAATACTACCTTTCAAATTCCTTTTGACCGGCAGCAGCTCGCTGACTATCTAAATGTAGATCGTACCGCCCTTTCCAAAGAACTCGGAAAAATGCGGACTGATGGGATTCTCGATTTTTATAAAAATAAGTTTACGCTGCGGTCTTTCTGAATCCCCAACTGACCGCTGCATAAACTTTTCCTTTATATGCCTGCATTTTTGAATCAAAATCAGGCTCATATTCTCAAATCATTATAATCAGACTTTTATCTTTCTTCCTGCTTGTTCTCCCAGCTTCACCAGTGTCTCATACCCGGCTTCTGTATTCCGGATCAGATCTTCATCCGGCTGCACTTTGCCCGGTTCTGTCATCAGGATCACAGTTGAGCCCCCAAACTCAAACATTCCCTTTTCCGCTCCACGGCAGACCCTGCCTCTTCCCTGCTCATGATTTTTGATCTTTCCTACCATCAAAGCACCAACTTCCATCATCAGCACTGTTCCAAGAGTCTCCGTCTTTAACAGACAGTATTCCCTTGCATTCATTTTGTAGATCGGGCAGGCATCGTTCGCCACCGGATTCACTGTATGAAGGATTCCTTTTATCTTCTTCTGAGAAGACTTTATTCCATCTGCCACATAACAATACCGATGATAATCATCCACCGTCAACCGCAGGATATAGATCCATCCACCATAATAATGCTTTGCCAGATGTGCGTCCTGAAGTAATTGCTCTGCTGTATAAGCCGTATGCTTGATCTCAAATTTTCCTTTTTCACAGATCGGATATACACTCACTTTTCCGTCACACGGACTGATCAGCACTTCTTCATCCATTTCCACCGGACGCTCTTGCACCTTTATCTTTCTTGTGAAAAATTCATTATAAGAATCAAACTCCTGCTTTTCATATTGACTGAGATCGATCTGATTTTTTTCGACAAAGGGACGGATCGCCACTGTAGAAAATCTTGTACTCAGAAACTTTCCGCCAAGCTTTGATACCCAGGGGCTGAGAAAAGGACGGATCAGAAGTCTTGTCGCAGTATGCGTATAAATAAACTTCAGCAGCCTGTCCTGTCCCGTTGTTTCCTCTGTCTGGTTTCCATTTCTATCTACATAAATCATAGTCATTTTCATCCTGCCTTACTAACATACATGCAGAATCTTAAGAACTGCGGCTGCCACTACTGCTACCAGCACTGCCAGTGTTGCATTTTTCGGCTTTCTCAATTTAAAATCGGTAATAAATAAAAGTCCGACTATGAGTACCGCTGCATGAAGTGCTACCATAAACTCTTTTCCAAGCAATGGGCGGAACACTACAACCAATGGAAGAATGATCGCCATGGATGTAATCGGAAGTCCCTGATAACATGCACGCTTCTCATCGGTCTCTTTCTGTCTGCACTCCTCTGTCACATTAAACCACGCCAGACGGATCAGTCCTGCAAGGACATAGAACATCAGGATCACCATTCCGATCGGACCTCTCATCCCAATGCAATAACAGATGATCGCCGGGCCTACCCCAAAACAGACGATATCACACAACGAATCGATCTGGATTCCAAAGCATTTTTCTTCTTCAGTACGATCCTTTTTCGTCCGGGCAATCTTCCCGTCAAACATATCGCACAATCCCGAAATTGCCAGACAAAGTACGGCCAGATTCAGATGTCCGTTTACTGACAGCATCATTCCCCCGATGGATACCATCAGACTTACATATGTAAGCACTACCGTATAATCATAAATTCCCAACATTTTCTCTCACCTTTTTCCCTTTTCCTATAGTAAAATTAGCCACAATGGTAAGTACTGCACTTACAAGCAGCTCCGTATAATATCCAAGTCCCCTGCTTAAGATCATTCCCGGAAGGAGTAAACCCGTTCCAAAAATTGGGGCAAAAATAACCAAGAACAGTTTTTCGCTAATCCCCATTCCTCCCGGAAGTGGCAACATATCCACAGAAACCGAGATAGTCGACTGAAGCAGAATGATCAGCCACGCACTCTGATCTGACAATCCGAATGCCTTATATACAAACCATGTAGCCGTAAAAAGTGCAAATCTCTGGAACAGCGTAATTCCAAATACATTTATCAGCACTTTTACATGATCCTTCAGATACACTGCCGTTTCCCGGTACTGATCCATGGAGGCATTGAGCCTGTCAAGCCTGGACTGCTTCTTTTTCATCAGATGCATCCGCTCAAGAAGTGCCATTCCCTTTACAAGAATTGCTCTTGCAAGTACCGGATGAAAAACAAGGATCAGCATTGTTACCACGCAGAATACATTCAGTCCTGTTCCAAGATAAAAAATGTATCTGACATCATAAAGATATTTATGTATAAATCCCTGCCCGAACAAAGTCAGCACAACTCCGATGACAACCAGCACCAGCTTATACGTGATCGTTACGATCATAAGCACCAGTGTTGATACCGGAATCGGGATATTTTCCTTTTTCATATAATAAATCTGTGCAGGCTGTCCCCCCGAAGCAGACGGCGTAATACAGCTAAAGAAAAATCCAATAGATGAAAATAAAAAGCATGTCCACTTTTTTCTTTTTATCCCAAGAGTCCTCATCATATAATAGATAATGATAGATTCTCCCCATATAAATAGGATCACGCATATAAATCCGGGAATGAGCCACAGCAGGTTCACAGTCTTCAGTATCCTCACAATCTCCCCAAGATCTTCCCCGTGGAAGACTCCATAAATTGTACCGGCGAATACAAGGATCAGAAATACCACATTAAATACCATTTTTTTCTTATTTTCCATGATCTTATCGTCCTAATCTTCTGCTTATACCAACAGATATCTTTTCATTCAGTCTTTGATATGTCTTCCATCCATTCGTGCGGCTGCTGATAAACCAGGTCAGCTCAGCTGCCCCGATGCCTCCTGCCACATCCCATAATACATGCTGCCTCGTTGCAAGCGTAGAAACAAAGACCGCGATTGCAATCAGCACCGACATCAACTTATACCACTCAGGAATCTCCTTGCACTTTCTAAGACCGATACAGCAGAACCAGCTCGCCATACAATGAATCGACGGAAACAGGTTCACCGGCTTATCTACGGTATATAAAAATCGCATTGCCCGGATAAAAATCCCATTTCCCGTAAGTTCCGGTCTCGTATTTGTCGTCGGGAAAAATACAAAAAACGCAAGACAGATCAGCCGTGCGTAAAAATCTGCCGTGTAAAATCTGTATTTATTCTCATCTTCATAAAATGCAACTATCAGATAATTGACTACCCAGAAAATGTAACAACCAAAATAAATAATGATAAATGCAGGCATAAACGGAACCAGTTCGTCCAGACTGCCGGACAAATTGTGCGATCTTCCTGTCCCCACGATCAATGGTGCGCCCCAATAAACCAGTGAATTTAACACAAAGGTAAATAACGGTGGTAAAACCATCCTACATAACTCTTCTGAATTTTTTCCTTTAAGTAACTTTAATTTTCCCATGCTTTCCATTTTAGACGATAATTTCAAAATAACAACTATCTTTCGTATTTCTTAAAGAAAAACGTATGATTCTTTAAGATTTACGACATATCATCCTCCCTGTATCCAAAGTTTTTCATCATATAATCACTGTCACGCCAGTTTTTCTGCACTTTTACCCAAAGTTTCAGATTCACTTTGCAGTCTAAGAGCCGTTCAATCTCATAACGTGCTGTGCTTCCGATCTTTTTCAGCATACTTCCCTGCTTTCCGATGATAATTCCCTTATGAGAATCCCGTTCACAGATGATCGTCGCATCAATATGGCATACTTTTTTATTCATCTTCATCTGATCGATCGCCACTGCGATTCCATGCGGAATTTCTTCATTCAGGCAATGCAATGCTTTCTCCCGGATCAGTTCTGCAACGATCTGACGCTCCGGCTGATCCGTGATCGTATCTTCATCATAAAACTGCGGACCGTACGGCAGATAATTCAGAATTACTTTTACAAGTTCATTCGTATTATCTCCTGTTCTTGCAGAAACCGGAACGATCTCTGCAAAATCATATTCTTTTCTATAGGTATCAATAAAAGCCAGAATTTCTTCTCTTTTCACCATATCGATCTTATTGATAACAAGAATAACCGGTGTCTTTACTTTCTTCAGCTGCTCAATAATATGCTTTTCTCCCGCCCCGATAAAGTTGGATGGTTCGACAAGCCAAAGCACTACATCCACTTCATTTAAAGAACGCTCTGCAATATTCACCATATATTCGCCCAGTTTATTCTTTGCCTTATGGATTCCCGGAGTGTCCACAAATACAATCTGCCCTTCCTCTGTTGTAAGCACTGTCTGGATGCGGTTTCTTGTCGTCTGCGGTTTATTTGACGTAATTGCGATCTTCTGTCCGATCAGATGGTTCATCAAGGTTGACTTTCCTACATTCGGTCTTCCGATCAAAGTTACAAATCCTGACTTAAAGTTCTCTTTCATATCTGCTCCTTTTTCTTTTCATTCCAGTATCTTAAAGTGTCCTGATCTCTCCGAACATTTCCTTTGCTTCTTCAATCTTTTCTTCACTTCCGATCACGCACAATTCTCCTGCTGCCAGTACCGCCTCCAGTACTGTTGCCAGTCCACGGATATCCTCCTGCCGTGCATCCAGGATCTGTTCTCTTTCCCTGCGGATCATCTCTTCTGTAAGCCGGTTCATATATAGGTTCAGTGACCGGCTGCCCTTTGCCGCCGGGTTCATCGGACGGTCTATATTACTGATCGTACCGATAATAAACTTATTCATATCTCTGTCATCTATATCAAAATTCTTCAGATAATCTACGACTCCCTCATAAATTTCCATTGTCTTTTCAAGATTCGGATCTCTGTAAGAAACTAAATAGCCTTCCCCGATCCGGTTAAATCCACTCATGCAGCCATATGCTCCGCCTTTTACACGTACATTCTGCCACAGATAATCATAGCTTAAAATAACTTTCAGAATCTGCAATGCACCCGTATATTCTGCTCCGCCATCAATAAAGTTACCGGTCCTTGCCACATACTGGACTTTGGAGGAAGTTCTGAAGCCTTCATTTCTCTTCTTACAGTGGATGATACACGGTCCATGACTCTCTTTCTCTCCCGTATGAAGTGAATCTGCAAACTGTGGCACTGCCTTTTCCAGTACTGCCAGCCCCTCCTGTGCGGAAGTATAACTGAGCATAAGATTCTCTTTTCTGAAAATACATCCTGCGATCTTTTTCAGATTTTCGATCAGCAGTTCTTTTCTTTCTTCAAAATTCTCTTCCAGATCTTTTACAACTTCATAAAATCCAATCCCACTGGTAATATCTCTGAATCTTGCGATCGGAGAAGTGTAGGCAAGTGAACGCAGTACTGCTGTCGTATGTCCGGCTGAAAGGAAAGAGGTCTGAAGTCTTGTCTTCAGCATAGATAAAATTTCTTTCAGACGCTTTTCATCTCCCAGCTTCGACTCCATCAGAATCTCACGCATCATGGCAAAAAGCACATCCAGCTTCGGATAAAGTGCTTTTCCTTTGATCTCAAACGTTGCACGGAACTCTTTTTCCTTCACTTTTGTCACATCTGTATACAGTTCCAGTGAAGTTCCGATTCCACCGGTATGCACATTGATCTCATTGAAAAGTTCTCCGTATCCATAATGTTCTGTATCAATGATGCCGAGAACACTCTGCAGGATCCCTGCATATGGAAGCAGTTCTTCTTCGATCTCCGAAAGATCGAACAGAGCTGTCACATATCCGATCCCATTTGTCTCCACATCGTGATAAAGCAATTTCACTCCGTCTGTCTGACGCTCTTCATTATAAATCGGAGCAATCTCCCTTGAAATATCTTCCCGTCCGAGAACCGGTATCTTTGCAAGATCTTCCGGTGCAGACTCTTCTTCCTGATACGCTTCCAGCTCCTTCGTTGCTTTTACAAGGGCCTCTATTTCTTCTGCTGAAAGACCCTTTTTATATGCCTGCAGACGATCTGCCAGTTCCTTATCCATACGTGCCGTCATCCCCTGTTCCGGTCTGATGATCACGATTGAACCATGCGGATTGTCTAAAATGTATTCACGGATCAGCTCTTCAAAATATCCTGTCTCAATCTGCTCTTTCAGGAACTCAAATGTCGGGATTGCCTTCATATGGATAAACGGCTTTTCTTCATCATACAACCAACTGTCAAATAACTGGAGTCCATACATCAGTCCCCGCGGGTAACTTCCGAAATCTGCCTCCCGGAAACGGAATTCATGATAATTAATTCCCGCCCGGAGTGCCTTTTTATCGATTCCTTCTTCGGCAATTTTTCTCAGTGTATCCTCAATCGTACTGATAAATGCCTCTTTCTGCTCTACGTTGGCATTCTTTGCAACAATGGAGAATACCGGCTGATAGATTCCACTGTCAAAAGAACCTGATACATCCTTTCCGATTCCCGCATCGATCAGGGCTTTCTTAAGCGGTGCTCCCGGTGCAGACAGCAGTGCATAATCCAGAATCTCAAATGCCAGATATAATTTCTCATCCAGTGACGTTCCCACTACTTTATTATAAGAAAGATACGTATTATCCTCCTCACTTTCTTCACTCGTAATCGAATAATTCTCAATCACTTCTCTCATCTCAGTAAATGGCTTTTGCAGATGGATCTCTGAATCAACCGGTTCATTTTCAAAGTGAGAAAGATATTTTTCATCCAGCCATCTCAGTTTCTCTTCCATATCCATATCACCATACAGATAAATATAACTGTTGGATGGATGGTAATACTTTCTGTGGAAGTCCAAAAACTGCTCATAGGTCAACTGTGGGATCACCTCAGGATCTCCACCTGAATCAACCGCATAAGTTGTATCTGTAAAAAGCGAATTCTGGATCACGCGGTCCAGCACACCTTCCGGCGAAGAGTACGCCCCTTTCATCTCGTTATATACAACTCCGCTGATCGTCAGCTCCCCATCCGGGGCATCCAGTTTATAGCTCCAGCCTTCCTGACGGAACGTCTTATCCTGCTTGTAGATATCCGGATAAAATACCGCATCCATATACACATGCATCAGATTCTGAAAATCCTTATCATTGCAGCTTGCAACTGGGTAAACCGTCTTGTCAGGATACGTCATTGCATTCAGAAATGTATTCAAAGATCCCTTTACCAGCTCGACAAAAGGATCTTTCACCGGAAATTCTCTCGATCCGCACAGAACTGAATGTTCCATAATATGCGGAACTCCCGTGCTGTCGGACGGAGGCGTACGGAAACCGATCGTAAAGACCTTATTCTCATCATCATTCTCCATCAGAAGTACTCTCGCACCACTCTTTTTATGCTTCAGAAGCGTTCCTTTGGACTTCAGATCAGATAAATCTTCCTGCTGAAGTACTTCATATGCTGTCAGATCATATATGCTCATCTTTTTCTCTCCTCACCTGTTCTTCTTCCTGTTATGTGAAATACATAGAATGCCAGAAATCCTATCACTGTTCAATAGTCCTAGTATATCCGATTTTCATGGCAAATACAAGAAAAGCCATACGTATATCGGGCATCCCTTTTATCTTCAGACAAAATATTGCCTCTTACTCAACTTTCTCGATCAAATCCGTTATCTCACAACTAAGGCTTTGAGATAATCTTATAAGATACTCCACCTTTGCTCTGTTAATATTCTTCTGCCTCTGCTCATACTGCTGGATCGTTCTTAAAGGTACTCCTGACATTTCTGCCAGTTCTTTCTGACTCATTCCTGCATATTTTCTCAGAATTTTCAGATTAGTTCCCTTCTTAGACTCAAGATATAGTTCATCCATCCGGTCTGTAAACTGGCGAATATCCATTTCATGATACGGAATATACATTTCTCTTATCTCCGTAATAGGGATATATCTTTCAATCTCAGAAAAACGCAGGGAACTTTTCCACTGATAATATGCCAATGCCCAGCCCGTCCAGTATTCCTCACTGCGGGTAACTGAATACCGGGGTGTCACCTTCTGCCTTTTCATTCCCAGCGAATCCAGCACCTCATATGTCAGTTCAATGCCTGACCGTCCCGCCAGCAGAGTAAAATCTCCTTCCCCGAATCTTTCTGAAATTTCGGAGGAAAGAAATAATCCATAATACTGCTCTAACTCATAATGAAGGTCATACACTGCAAAATCCAGCATTTTTGCCAAAACGATCCTTGCATTTTCCAAATAAGTTTTATCGTAAGCAAAAATCATCTGCTCTCATCTCCCTGTCTATGATCTGCAACATATACAGATCTCCTTTCTGCCTTCTGTTACGTTCCGTATCAAAATATTCTCTTCTTGCGGACTTATCCCTCATCATCTTTTTCCTATACCACTCCTCTTTATCAGCCAGCTCATATCCTTTAAAACAAAGTCTTTCAAATGCTTTTTTGCTCTTCAGCACGATCTGAAGCCCTAATTTCCCAAGATGCATGGCACGATTCAACTGCCGGTATGAAATCGTTCCATTTATAAAATCCTGTGCAAATGAAAAATAACTATCATCCGCACGATACCCCTGAATCAGATCATAACGCTCATAATCTACATGAAAATTCTGAATCAGATATTCTTTTGCTTCCTGTGCCAGTGCAGATGGAATATTAAACTCCCGGTTCTCAAGCAAAATAGTCAGCCAATGCAGAATACAGAAATCATCTGCATTCAGGTCCAGGATCTTCAGTCCTTCATCATCCAGCTCATAACAATTCGCAATCCCATCTCTTTTCCTTGAAACACCCCACTCTTTCGCCATCTCCAGGCTTTCTGTGCAATAAAATCCCATTCCGTAATCATTATAAGATTTCCCGTATCCATAAACCGGTCTTTCAATAATTTCTGACGAGCCATGGTAAATTTCCCTTTTCAAGTTCTTCTCCTTCTTTATCAGTAAAATCTTTTACGCAATTATACTCCCACAGGAGTATAATGTCAATTTTAAAAATATACTCACATTTACTCTGTTCTTATGCGAACGCTTCTTTCTCTATATAGATTTATCAGTGAACCATTTATCGCTAATACACCAATCCCTCTTGACAAAATCCGAAATCGGATATACAATCAGCCATGTTAATCCGATTTCGGATATACGCTGAACCATTTTTTCAGATTTACATTTCATGACTGGAGGTATCTCATGACGATACAAAAGACTCCTCAAAAGGACTCCGTCCTCATCGGACAACTGGAACTCTATAACCGGCTTTGGAAGGAGCAGGATGATATCTGGCAGAAAGCCGCCCGTAAATCCGGTCTTCCACGCACTTCGTACTGGATTTTATATACGATTGTCGTAACTGCATCGTCACCGCTGAGTCAGGCGGATCTTTGTGAAAAATGGTATTTTCCACGTCAGACTGTAAATTCAGCCGTGAAAAAACTGGTTTCTGATGGACTGGTCTCACTTTTCACGCAAAAAGGATATGGAAATATCAAATACCTCCGGCTCACACCAAAGGGAGAAGAACTTGCCGCAGCTTATGTTGCCCCACTGGTACAGGCAGATATCCACTCTTTTTCTGCTTTTTCACCAGACGAACGCAGCCTTCTCCTGAAACTCATGCAGCAACAACTCACCTCATTAAAGGAGTATTCTGAACAATTATGGAACTGAAGCTTTCTGAACATTTTACTTATAAAAAACTGATCCTCTATGTCCTCCCCTGCGTTGCCATGATGATCCTGACTTCTGTTTACAGTATTGTTGACGGATTCTTCGTGTCAAATTATGCGGGAAAAAATGCATTTGCTGCAGTCAATCTGATCATGCCTGTCCTGATGGGAGTTTCTTCCCTGGGATTTATGATTGGAACGGGTGGCAGTGCATTGGTAGCCTTTTATCTCGGTCTGAAAAATCCGAAAAAGGCAAATGAAGTCTTTTCCATGCTCATCGAGCTGATTCTTCTCGGAGCATCCATCATTGCCTTTTTCGGTTTCCTTTTTATGCCGCAGATCGTTTCTCTGCTGGGTGCAAGCGATCTGATCCGGGAAGATGCGATCCTGTATGGACGGATTCTTCTTCTCTCTGAACCATTTTTTATGCTTCAGAACAGTTTCCAGAGTTTTCTTGCCACGGCAGGAAAGCAGAAGCTCGGGCTTCGGATCTCGATTCTTGCAGGACTTACAAATGTTATACTCGACTTTACGCTGGTCGGTATCTTAAAATTCGGAATTGCCGGTGCTGCAGTTGCGACCTGTGCCAGCGAATTTGTCGGAGGCTTTATCCCGCTGATCTATTTTCTTCATAAAAATAAAAGCGGACTGCTTCTTCGTCCCGCTGCCTTTGACTGGAAAAGTATCCGCAAAGCCTGTGGAAATGGTTCTTCAGAAATGTTATCCAACCTGTCCACCTCCCTGGTATCAGTGATCTATAACTTCCAGCTGATGCGTGCTGCTGCTGAAAATGGAATCGCTGCCTACGGAGTGGTCATGTACGCCTCTTTCATCGCAACTTCCATCTACCTTGGATATGCCATCGGGATCAATCCCATCGTCGGATATCATTACGGAGCAGACAACAAGTCTGAACTCCATAATCTGCTGACAAAAAGCCTGCGGATCACCGGGATCACTGCCCTTTCCATTACCCTGCTGTCTGAGATACTGGCTCTTCCGATCGCCCGTCTCTTCGTTGGATACGATCCTGTTCTGTGCGAAATGACACGGACCGGTTTTATGCTTTACGCAATTTCCTATCTCTTCAGCGGATTTAACATTTTCGGCTCGGCATTTTTCACCGGACTGAATAACGGAAAGATCTCTGCGATCATTTCCTCGCTGCGTACTTTGGTGATTCAGACACTTGCACTGCTGATCCTCCCAGTCTTTTTTGGCATCAACGGCATCTGGTGTGCGATTACGGCAGCAGAACTTCTCACGCTGATCGTAACCGGCTCTTTCCTCCTTCAGGAAAAGAAAAAATATCATTATTAAGATTTCTTATTACCACCCTTTCCAGAAAAAGAGTCCTGCACCGATTCCTTTTCCCAGTGCCAGCATCAGGATAAAGACTGCTGCATACCGTACGATCCTTGCACGCCTCATAAAGATCGGAAATACATTCAGAATCTCTGCAAGTGCCATCGCCCAGCAGCCGACAAAAATCCCGGCAAATAGTCCGAAAAGTGCCAACAGCACGGACTGTCCGGGAATTCCAATCTGAAAGATCTGAAAGACATTTCCAAAGATCGCCCCGGCTGAAACCGCATCCTCATAAAGCAGGATGTGGTTTGCAGTATGGGTACGGTCTGCAAAATCCGAGATCACCCCGAGTTCTACAATAAAAGAAAATAATCCTCCTGCCACGACAACGCCTGCACTCATCCCCAGAATACCGAGAAAAATCTGTCCTGCCCACATTATTTTCCTCCTCCATTTTCCAGGTCAATTTCCTTCTTTCTTCTCGCAGCATCTTCCACCAGCGTCGTCTGAATATCATTCTCATACAGGCGCATCTGTACTTCCATGGGAGTCGGATCTACCGTAAACCGTTTTTTTCCGAAATGATTAAAGAAAACAAGGATTCCAACTACCAGTCCGATAGAATACATGATCTCCAGGATCGTAAAGCCATTCGATTCTTTTCCTATAACCAGTTCATAGATCTGTCCGAACAGTTTCGATACATCCACATCATTGTTAAATGCCATGACCGAAAATGCTGATCCACAAAAAATAATAACCGTTACCACTGCGGTTTTCAGAAAATGCCAGATCATTGGCGGTGTCTTCTGATTTTCATATGTTACGATCAGGTCACTCTCTCCAAGATTCTGTATTTCTACTTTGGGATACTGCTCATGGATGAGGTCTATGATTTTTAAAAGAGAGATCACAAAACGCTGTTCCTTTTCTTCCCGGATCCGAAGGACCTTCAAAACCCGGATTTTGGACTGCAGTAGCTTATCTGCACATTCAATCTCCAGAAGATCGCCCAGTGTCACATCCTGCTTTGTCACTTCTACATTCCGGTCGCCTTTCAGATAAACGGTCACAGATTCAGATGCCATATCCGTTCCCCCCATTCCCGGTTTGTGCTGATCGCAATTTTTCTGACCGTAACTCTCCCGAACCCGGTTCTCCTGACTGTAATTTCCCTGATCCCCGTTCTCCGGGCTTGATTTGCTCTGACCGAATCAAAAATCCTTCTTCATCCGGCTGCTTTGCGGCAGTCGTATAATATAAAAGTCCGATCACCACTGCGATCAGAACCAGAATCAACAGACAGATCCATACTTTTCCATGTCCATTTTCCATTTTACTCACCATACCTTTCCAATCTTTTCTATGCTAGTATTCCATTTCCGGTGGAAAGATATACCTGATAAATTTCACTTTCATCTATTCCGGGGTCTGTCAGTTTTCCTGTACCTGCTTTTTTCATTTTCTCAGATCTGTCTTCTCACATCTGCTTTCTCATTCGTTCCAGTATTTTCTTTTCCATTCTCGACACCTGTACCTGTGAAATCCCCAGAATCTCTCCCACTGCTGCCTGTGTCTTTTCCTGAAAATACCTCAGATAGATCAACTGTCGTTCCTCCTTGTCCAGTCCGTCTAAAATCTGAGACAACATCATCCGGTTCAAAAGATGCTCTTCCGGCCTGCTTTTTTCTTCCAGCCTGTCCAGAATGCTCAGTTGAGAATCCCCTTCCTGATGGATCGGTCTGTAGATCGACTCTACCTCTGTTGCCGCCTCCATTGCCTGGACAAGTTCTTCTTTTTCCGTCCCCAGCGATGCTGCCAGTTCCTCCACCGTCGGTTCTCTTCCCATCCGCTCCGTCAGTTCTTCCTTTTTCTTTCCACATTTATATGAAAGTTCTTTTAAAGAACGACCCACTTTTATCATTCCGTCATCCCTTAAAAACCGGCGGATCTCTCCTGATATCATTGGCACTGCATACGTCGAAAACTGAACATCATAAGAAAGGTCAAATTTATCGATTGCTTTTAACAGTCCGATGCTCCCAATCTGAAATAAATCTTCCGGCTCTGCACCTCTTCCATAAAATCTCTTTACTACACACCACACCAGACCTACATTTTCTTTTACCAGTTGTTCTCTCGCTTCTTTATCCCCATGGTGAGATTTTCTGATCAGAGAGATTGTGTGGTCCATAGTTCCCGTCCTTTTCCGATGAGCTTTTTCATCCTGACGCGCGTTCCTTTTCCCGGTTCCGATTCTACCCTCACTTCATCCATAAATGCTTCCATAAACGCAAATCCCATCCCGGAACGGTCTTCTTCCGGCTTTGTCGTATACATAGGCTGCATCGCCTCTTCAACATTCAGGATCCCTTTTCCTTTGTCTGATACTTCCATAAAAAATTGATTTTCCGAGATCCGGCAGAAAATACAGATCTTTCCCTGCCGTTTTTCATATCCGTGAATGATGGCATTGGTCACTGCCTCCGAAACTGCCGTCTTTACATCCGCAACTTCCTCCACTGTCGGATTCATCTGCGTCAGAAATGAGGCGACTGCCACTCTCGCAAATCCTTCATTGCAGGATTTACTGTCAAACTGAATCTCCATTTCATTTGTGTCTCTCATACCCGTTCCTCCTCGTAGATCTGCATAATTTTTGTAACCCCCGATAATGTCAGGATCTTCCTGATCCTTTCATTGGTATGTACTGCCCATACTTCTCCTCCGATCAGACTGATGGTCTTATATCTTCCCATGATGACTCCGATTCCTGAACTGTCCATAAAATCAGTTCTGTCAAAATCAAAGATCACATATCTGATATGATTTCTGTCGATCACCGCATCTGCCTCTGCTTTGATCTCCTCTGCATTATGATGATCTACCTCTCTCGGAAGATAGATCGTCAGACAATTTTCCTGCACCTGATATTTCATACTTTTCCCGCTCCTTATTCTAATTTATAACAAAGAAAAAAGGATATGCTTTTCCGCATATCCTCTTAAGTATCTTTCTTTTATTCGCCTGTAGTGCCATTCTCTCCGGTATTTCCGTCTGCTGCCGTTCCACCTCCCAGTGCATTCAGCTGCTCCTGAGCATCATCGGCATAACGGTACTCTGAATAGCTGTCCAGATACATCTGGTAGTATTTTTTTGCATTCTCCGTATCCTGCTTACCCTGATATGCCTGTGCGATCAAATAGATCGCCTTACCATCATTGTAAGTAGAATCCATTGTGAGAACTTTGGTCAGCTCTGCGATCGCATCATCATACGCTCCTGAATCCAGCGAATCTTCAGCATTGACAGTCTTTCTCTTGCATGCAGCCGGAAAAATATCCCCGGAAATACTATCGTAAAGATTCTTTCCATTATCACTCATGGAATCTTTATTGATCTCCAGCAGAGCATCTGCCAGTTTCGAACTATTCACTGACTCTGCCCGGTACTGATCGTACACACTCAAAAGCTTTTCATAACTTGCAGTTGTGGCATTCGCTTTGTCCACTGCAGCCTGTGCCTCTTCACCTGCGGCACGATACTGCTCCAGTGTCTTCGACTGAGCACTGATCTGTGCATCCAATGTACCGATCTGTTCACTGTATGCCCGCATCTGATCATTGAGTTTCTCTGATCTGGACTGGTTCACTGCCGGTGCAATCAGAAACCAGATGATTGCCGCACCGATCACCGCTCCGATAAAGATATTCAAAACTGCCAGTCTTCCCGCCAGCTCCCTTACCGGAGAACGCTTTGGCTGAATGATCGTCTCATTGCCAAGGCTGTATTCCACTGCTTCATCCTTCTTTTTCTTTTTTCGATCCACATCTTTTCCATGTCTTCCACGCTGTCTCGTGATCTCTCGCAGATAATTCAACGTCGTTGTATTTGAAACATCCAGCTTTCTCGCTGTCAGAAGAAGCTGCCTTGCCTTTGTATTCTGATTCGTCTGAATATAGATCAATGCCAGCAGTTGATAAGCCTTCAGGAAGGTCGGATGTGCCGCGATCACCTGCTTTAACTGGATCGTCGCCAGATCTTCTCCGTTCTGCTTACAATATCCCAGACATTGATTATACTTTTTGATCGCCTGATTAATACTCTCCAGTTCATTCGCAGAGTCCTGAACATTCCGTATGTAGGAATCAGCTATATTGTCATGCGGCTTCAGGTTCTTACTGATGATCCACTCCACCAGTGCCTCTGCCACTTCCCCTATTCCATAATATACCAGTCCCAGAAGATTTCTCGCTGCAATATTCTCCCTGTTGTACTGCAGGCTCTGACGCAGGGCGATGATCGCTCCGCTCATATCTCTCTCCTGAGCCTTCTTCAGACCATCATTATACCAGTAGTTGGACTGGTACATGATCTTCTTAGCATAATCCATTTATACCCACCATTTTCTATTTCTTCTTTTTCTTCTTTTCCATGACTTCTTTCAGAAGATCTTGCATATCTGTCAGATCTTCCTCATAAACCGCATCCTCGATATCTTCTACTTCGAGGCTCGGTTTAAACTTTCTGATCTCCTCTTCATAGTTCAGCATCTGTCTGTAACCTCCCACATGTCTGCTGCTCTTTCTGTCTGTTGCTGCTTCCGGCTTCTGCTTTTCCTGCTGCTCTTCAGTTCTTTCTCATCCGGCTTTCATCTGCTTTTTCTTTTCGCATCCGCTCTACCGTCTCCTTGACCATCCCGGTCAGGTAAAGTGATCCCAGACAATACACCGTCTTTTTTTCCTGATGCTCCAGTACATATTCCAAAGCCTTCTGCACCGATTCAATGACGATGACCGGACGGTCTGTATACTTTTTAAATAACTTTCCAAGCAGCTCTGCATCCGTTGCCCGCTCCCCGTCGATCAGCGTAACCACGTAAAATTCTGCCGGAACACTGCCGCATAAGTGTGCGATCATCTCTTCATACTCTTTATCCTTCACAGCAGAAAATAAAATAATATTTCCTTCTGCGGTCTCCGGTACACTCTTCACAAATGCATCAATGGCACTCACATTATGGGCTCCATCTACATAAACCGACGGAAGGATCTCCTCCATCCGCCCCTGCCACTTCACCTGTGCCAGTGCCTCTCTCCAACGATCCACATGCCCTTTTTCCCGGAACAGGTACTGCATCACTTCCATGGCAAGCAGGGCATTTCCCGGCTGATAACTTCCTATATTATTCAGTTTCCACGTGGTAGTTCCATAATAAGCATTCGTGCAGGAAAAAGCAATATGTTTCTCTTTGATTCCAAGAATTTCGTACGCATCTTTCCCGATTTTTTTACAGGAACTTCGCAGCTGTGCTGCCGTCTTTTCAATGACTCTGTCACTTTCTTCCGCACTCTGTGCATAAAAGACCGGAACACCGGGACGGATGATCCCTGCTTTCTCACCGGCGATCTGCTCCACGGTATTCCCCAGATATTCCATGTGATCCAGTCCGATGGAAGTAATGACACACACTTTTGGATCTTCTGTGGCACTGGTTGCATCCAGCCTTCCGCCAAGTCCTGTCTCCAGGATCACATACTCTGCTTCTGCCTGGGAAAATGCCAGCATTCCCATTCCGAACAGAAATTCAAAAAAAGTCGGATGCTCCAGTCCCTCCGCCTCCATCTGCTTTACCGCTCCCAGTGTCTGTGTAAAAACTCCGCTGAAAACTTCGTCACTCACCGGAATACCATCGATCATGATCCGCTCATTCATCTTTACCAGATGAGGGGAAATGAACAGTCCTGTCCTTTTCCCTTCGGAACGCAGCATTGCATCCAGATACACACATACAGATCCTTTTCCATTCGTTCCCGCCACATGGAGAATCTTCATTTTTTCCTGCGGGATCTGAAGAATTTCAAGAAACCGCTTCGTATGGGAAAGGCTGTGCTTTTTTGTAAACTTCGGAATCTCCGATATATATCTTTCTATTTCCTGATATGTCATTTTTTACTTTCTTCCTGATCTGTAAACGCCTGTCGTCCATTTTCTACTGAACCATCAGTCGCCACTACTTCTGACAGTTTTCCATCTTTATATTCATACGTTTTTGAGGTTCTGAAGATGGTATTACTTGACCCCACCTGGGCTACCATGATCGTATCTCCGTCTTTCAATTCTGAATCTTTCAGATCCAGCCTCGTATTATTCATGAACTTGGTATCCTGCTTTTCATCATTGATATACACTTTACTCTGCTTCGTAAAGTTTGCCCCGTAGATACTGTAATCGCTGTTGAGCTGCGTTACCACATCCTTGATCTCGGCATCCTTAACCCCCATGACCATATGACCTTCTGTGATCGGTGCACCATTTTTTTCATAAGCATACTGCTTGCCATACATGATATCATACTGAAGCAGTTCCAGATCTGACAGATAATTCTTTGTCTTATTTCTCTGCTGATGGTAATTGAAGATCGTACCGGAATGGATGTCCAGCCGGTCAAAAACTTCTGCCATGATCTGATATGCCGCTATATTTCCATCTTTTTTCTGCAATCCGATATTATCCCAGATGACATAGTTCGTATTATAAAGATACTTGCTCTTTAAATCCTTTGCCTCCAGTCCAAGCGTCGGCAGATGATCTCCGTAAAATACAACAACTGACGGTTCATTTCTTGCCTCCACAGCCTCGATCAGCTGAGCAACAAATTTATCCATCTCATGGACTTCATTTACATAATATTCCCATGCATTTCTCTTGCCTTCATCCTCAACCCCGGTCACTTTGATCTCCGGATTCTCCAGTGTCGGCTCAGTCGGATAATCTCCATGCCCCTGTACGCTGACTGTAAACACGAAATCCTGTCCCGCTGTCGTATCCATAGACTCCATAATATTCGGAACTAAAATATCATCGGTCGCCCACCCTTTCGGAGTAGTCTTCAGGATATTCATAAATTCCTTACTTGTATAATGGTCAAAGCCCATATCATTGAATACCTTTGCACGGCTGTAGAAATTACCACCGTTATTGTGCAGTGCCTCTGCACCGTATCCAAGAGATGTCAATGCTGTTGCCGCACTTTCGAGTACATGGTTTTTCACATAGGTTTTATACGGATATTCTCCAGGTCCGAAGAATCTCATATTCATTCCTGTCAGGACTTCAAATTCTGTATTTGCCGTACCTGCCCCTACTGACGGTACTTTAAAATATCCACTGGAATACTCTTTATACAGCTTTCTTAAATTTGGGATCGGGTCTTCCGAAAAGCGAAGCCATTCTACTTCTGTCGGATCAAAATAAGATTCCAACTGGACAAAAATAATATTCGGACGCTCTTCTGACGGAAGTGAAGTCTCACTTGTTGTCAATGCTCCGTCATTACTGATCTCTTTCATGGTTTCTTCACTGTAACCTGACGGCTGATCGATCCCTGTATTGAACAGACTTGCCGCAAAACAGTAAGGGAATCCATAATCTTCATAGGCAAATGCAATATTACCAAAATAATTGGAGATCACCCGGTTCTCGATCGCTACATTGGTAAGACCCATATAGCCCATAATTCCGACTGCAACCCCTGCAGCTGCAAGCACGCGGTGCATCTTTCCGGTATACTGTCCGCCACGTCTCCACATGGAAATGATCCAGAGGATCACCGCTGCAATTCCTACCGAAAGCATCACAAGCTCGAATGCATTAAAATAGTTGCTGGTCAGTTCCAGGGCATCTGACAATACTTTCAGATCCTGTGCATTAAACGGCGTTACTCTTTTTAAAAGCAGATAGCCGTTGCACGTACCGAGGAACAACCAGAATACACTAAGTAAGATCCTGACAAATACACGCCTTTTAAATAAGTATACGATCATAAATGTTGCAAAGATCAAAAATGCATTAAACAGGAACACCAGCGGAGTCCCTGTCATATAATTCCATGCCTGAAAAAGTGAGTGTCTGGAAATCACCTCAATAAAGAAATTGATCACGCACGCCAGCAGATACTGCAGCGGCAATGAAAGCCGGTTCATCCATTTATATACAGGCTGCATTTTCTTTGCGAACTTGCTGTTCCGGCGTTCCTCCAGGATTTTCTGACGCCGCTCTTTTCTCACCTTATAGTGTTCCTTAATATCTTTAAACTTCAGATTTCTGACTTTAACAGAAAGCCCTTTTATATCGGGCTTTCTGACATGAATTTTTTTCATACATGACCTCACATCGGATCTTATTTACCAAGACCTTCCATTCTTTCCTTCACCTGAGCAAGCATTTCTGTATATTTCTCCAGCTTATCCCGCTCGGCCTGAACCTTGTCTGCCGGTGCCTTACTTACAAATCTTTCGTTCGCAAGCATCCCCTCTGCTCTCTTGATTTCCTTATTCAGTCTGTCTTCCTCTTTTTTCAGTCTCTCAAGCTCCTGCTCAAAATCAATCAGATCTTCCAGTGGGAGATATACAACCGCATCCGGTACGACAACCGATACTGCATTGTCCGCAACTCCCTCTTTCGTCTGTTCGATGATGATCTCATTCGCATTCATCAGTGGTTTCACTGACTCTGTCATTCCTTCCATTCCATTGCAGAGTGCCTCGTCCTGGCAGACCACATAAACTTTGGTCTTTCTGCTGTTCGGAACATCCATCTCCGCACGCACGTTACGGATACCTTTCGTGATCGCTTTAATATGCTCCATCACATTCTCGTCTGCAGGGAAGCTCCATTCATCCTTATATACCGGCCAGCTTGACATCATCAAAGACTCCTCTTCCGGTACAAGTGCCAGGTAAATCTCTTCCGTAATAAACGGCATAAACGGGTGTAACAGCTTCAATGCCTGTCCGAGAACTGTCTTCAGTACCCACAGAACACAGTTAGCTGCCTCCTGATCCTCTTCTGCATGCCAGATCCGGTATTTTGCAAGCTCTACATACCAGTCACAGAACTCATCCCAGATAAAATCATAGACCTTCTGTACGGCGATTCCAAGCTCAAACTTATCCATATTTTCTGTGACATCTTTTGCAAGTGTATTGACTGCGGATAAAATCCATCTGTCAGCCGGTGTCAGCAGTGCATCATCCGGTTTCTCAACCACATTTTCCTTCATGTTCATCAGGATAAAACGGGATGCATTCCATACTTTATTTGCAAAGTTTCTGCTTGCTTCTACACGCTCATTGTAGAAACGCATATCATTTCCCGGTGCATTTCCGGTGATCAGTGTCAGTCTCAGTGCGTCTGCTCCGTACTGGTCGATGATTTCCAGCGGATCGATTCCATTTCCAAGAGATTTACTCATCTTACGTCCCTGTGAATCTCTTACAAGACCGTGGATCAATACTGTATTGAACGGTGCTTTTCCTGTATGTGCATACCCGGAAAATACCATACGGATAACCCAGAAGAAAATGATATCGTAACCAGTTACAAGTACATCGGTTGGATAGAAATAATCCAGGTCTTCCGTCTTATCCGGCCAGCCAAGCGTGGAGAACGGCCACAGTGCGGAAGAGAACCATGTATCCAGCGTATCCTCATCCTGCGTGAAATGCGTGCATCCACAATGCGGGCATTTCTCCGGCATCTCTCTTGCCACGACGAACTCGCCGCACTCATCACAGTAGTAAGCCGGGATCCGATGTCCCCACCAGATCTGACGGGAAATACACCAGTCCTTGATATTCTCGAGCCAGTGCAGATAAATCTTGTCAAAACGCTCTGGTACAAACCGCAGTTCTCCTGTCTTCAGTGCATTGATCGCCGGTTTTGCAAGCTCATCCATCTTGACAAACCACTGCTGCTTGATCAATGGCTCTACTGTTGTACCACACCGGTCATGCGTTCCTACTGCATGCATATGTGGAACAACTTTTACAAGATATCCCTGCTCGTCCAGATCTGCCACGATCGCTTTTCTTGCCGCATAGCGATCCATTCCTGCATATTTTCCACCTTTTTCATTGATCGTTGCATCATCGTTCATGATGTTGATCTCAGGAAGGTTATGACGCTTTCCAACCTCGAAATCGTTCGGATCATGTGCCGGAGTGATCTTAACAGCACCGGTTCCAAACTCTTTGTCTACATAATAATCGGCAACGATCGGAATCTCACGGTTTACAAGTGGAAGGATTGCCATCTTTCCTACGATATCTTTATATCGCTCATCATCCGGGTGAACGGCGATCGCTGTATCTCCCAGCAATGTCTCCGGACGGGTCGTTGCAATTTCAAGGAAACGGTCCGTTCCGGCGATCGGATATTTGATATGCCAGAAATGTCCGTCCTGATCCTCATGCTCCACCTCGGCATCAGACAGCGAAGTCTTACATTTCGGACACCAGTTGATGATTCTTGACCCTTTATAAATATAACCTTTTTCATAAAGGCTGATAAATACTTCTTCTACTGCTTTTGAACATCCCTCATCCATAGTGAAACGCTCTCTGTCCCAGTCACAGGAAATACCAAGCTTCTTTAACTGGTTCTCGATCGTCCCTGCATACTCTTCTTTCCACTGCCAGGTTCTCTCAAGGAATCCCTCACGGCCAAGTTCCTTTTTGTCAATTCCCTCTTCTTTTAACTGGTTCGTAACCTTTACCTCGGTAGAAATAGCCGCATGGTCTGTTCCCGGAATCCACAGTGCATTGTATCCTTCCATTCTCTTATAGCGGATCAGGATATCCTGCAGTGTATTATCCAGTGCATGACCCATGTGCAGCTTTCCTGTGATATTCGGAGGCGGCATCACCGTCGTAAATGGCTTCTTACTTCTATCTACTTCTGCGTGAAAATACTTATTCTCACACCATTTCTCATACATCTTCTCTTCGATCTGCTTCGGATCGTAAGTCTTTGCAAGCTCCTTGCTCATTCTATCTCTCCTTTACTTTTCTAATTGTCTATAATATAAATAACGCCCTTTACTAATGTAAAGGGCGAAAATCTCGCGGTACCACCTTATCTTACAGACAATTTTCTGTATCTCTTAAGTTCTTTAACGGAAACCACTCCGGGACATCCTACCTGCCCTGCCTCTGCTTTCTGAAATCCTGAATCCAGAAACTCCCACAGACTTTACAACCCTTCAGATATCCGGTTCAGAAGCTACCTTCCATCATCCTTCTCCGAAACCGTCTTTCAGCCGGGTGATCTTCTCTCTCAACCGGTCTGACCGGCAGCTATGCTCTTCTCCCCGAACGGTTCTCTCTGACGGCAGTAACGATGTACTCCTCTTCCTCAGCACCTTTAATTCTTTACTAAATTGTTAAATATTTTTTAACTACAAATACTATAGCGGTCATGTGCTGATTTGTCAAGGGATTTCAGGTGGTTTAGAGAATCTTAAGAATGCCTCTCATTTAATTCTCATGACCCTCTCTCATTTTCTTTATCATTTCCACGATATCATATCCGTAATTTTCTCCAGTCGCCCAGCCTGTTCCCTGTGGATTTTCCTGCTGCCCCAGCCACTGTACATACGGAGCTGCCGCTTTCTTTACATATTCATACCGCTCATCTACACACGCTTCATTCAATGGTTCAGTTGTTGCATATGCTTTCAAATGCTGAACCTGTGCCAGTATTCCTGTCCGTACATCCGCATATGAATTTCCCGGCACTCCATTTCCGGTTGTTCCGATCCCTGCAAAATTATACTGTTCAATGGATGCATCTCCTCCATATTGAAGAAAACCGGTTTCTTTCATTGCCTGTACATAGGCAACTTCCGGCCGGACTCCTTCTGCAGTTGCCTCTTCATAATAAATCTGACAAAATGTCTCGATAGAATCTGCCCCTCCTGCTGCCAGTGCTGCAGCCGGATAGGTTCGTCCTGATCTGTTAAAATAATCGACCATTTCCTGTACTGTCACATCGCTTTTTCCCATGATCGGATATTGGGCTGCAGAAGCAGCCACTGCAACGCTTTCTATATCTGATCCATTTTCATTTTTCCCGGTATCCCCGGAATTTTCCTCCGTTCCCGTTGTCTCAGAGTCTGTATTCTCCGTATTTTCTTTTTCTTTACTTTTGTTCTCTTTCCCTGAATCAGCCTGGACCTGTATCTTCTGACTCTTCACAACGGGAATCTTTCCTGACTGCCCTGCTGCCAGAAGCATTATGACAAGCAGTAATGCCATTCCCGCTTCTATGATCCGGTCTCTTTTTCTATTTTCCATATTTCTGCTCCACTATTTTCATTCCCTCTCACAGCTTATTCATGCTATACTGAGTCTATACTAAAAAAGATCTGATGGATCTTTTTTAGTACGCTTAACTACTATCATATGCCTGACTATTAAAAACTGACTACTATTTTATATATGAGGTGACAAATTATTATGAATAAAAAATCTGTATTGGTAACTGGTTCTTCCCGTGGTATCGGAAGAGCCTGTGCGATTGCGTTTGCCAGGGCCGGATATCATGTATTTATCAACTGCCGTCAAAATATCGCCCTTCTTCATTCTTTACAGGAAGAAATTCTTTCCTGTGGCGGTACCTGTACCCTTCTTCCAGGAGATGTCGGTGATCCATCCCAGGTAAGGTCTATGTTCTTTCAGATTGAAAAAGAAACCGGCGGTATTGACATTCTGGTCAACAACGCCGGCATTGCCTGGTTCGGTCTGCTTACCGATATGACAGACGAAGACTGGTCTTCTCTTCTTCAGACAAATCTTTCTTCCGTCTTCTATTGCTGCCGTGCCGCCATTCCACATATGGTCTCTGTGAAATGTGGACGGATCATCAACATTTCTTCCATGTGGGGAACTGCCGGTGCTTCCTGCGAAGCTGCCTATTCCGCAACCAAATCCGGCATCCATGGTCTGACAAAGGCTCTTGCCAAAGAACTTGCTCCCAGTAATATCCAGGTCAATGCCATCGCCTGCGGTGTCATTGATACGGAAATGAATGCACGGCTGAACGAAGAGGAACGTGCCGCTCTTGCAGAAGAAATCCCTTCCGGCAGATTTTCATCCCCGGAAGAAGTAGCGGAACTGGTTCTGCTCCTTTGCAGTTCCCCAACCTATATGACCGGGCAGATCATCGGAATGGATGGCGGCTTTATCTGATAAAGCTGTCATTCAGCTGCACTGCTTTGGATATTTTTACAAAATGTATTTCATTTAAAGTTTCCCATAAACATCCTGCGGGACATACGCTTTGATCTGAATCCCTTCCGGAAGATACTCTTCTGACAGAAGTTGTCCTTTACTTCGAATCATCTGTATCTTACCGGCATCAGCAAAAGGATACAGACGTTCTACATAAATCTGATCCCGTCGGATGATCTCCAGTAATGCTGCCTTCAGTTCGTCCAGCCCCTGTCCGGTCTTAGCCGATGTGGCAATCGAGTAATCTGCCTGAAAATCTTTATGACTTTCTTCTTTTTCCAGCCGGTCCTGCTTATTGAACAGTGTGATCACCGGTTTTCCTTCCGCTCCCAGCTGACGTAATGTATCATAGACCACATACATCTGCTCATCCATCCTCGGATTCGATACATCTACAACGTGAATGATAATATCGGCATATTTTGCCTCTTCCAGTGTACTTTTAAAAGCCTCTATAAGATGATGCGGCAGCTTTCTGATAAAACCAACCGTGTCCGTCAGCAGAATCTCCTGCGTTCCGTCAAGCTGCAAAGCTCTTGTTGTCGTATCTAATGTTGAAAAAAGCATTGCATCTTCTAAAATTCCCGCATTTGTCAATGCATTTTCAATACTGCTTTTTCCTGCTGACGTATATCCTACCAGTGCTGCCACCTTCATTCCTGACTGATTCCGCTGACTGCGGAGCAATTCTCGGTGCCGCTCCACATCTGCCAGTTCTTTTTTCAGACGACTGATCCGCTCCCGGATAAGACGGCGATCCATCTCCAGCTTTTTCTCTCCCGGACCTCTTGTACCGATTCCACCGCCCAGTCTTGACAGTGATCTTCCCAGTCCCGACAGACGGGATGCCCGGTATCTGAGCTGAGCCAGCTCCACCTGGATCTTTCCTTCTCCCGATACAGCTCTTGCGGCAAAAATATCCAGGATCAGAAGCGTTCTGTCCAGTACTTTGCAATCCAGTTCTTCTTCCAGATTGCCAAGTTGGGTACTGCTCAGTTCATCATCACAGATGATCCCTGTTGCCTCAGTTTCCCACAACAGTTCTTTTAATTCGATCAGTTTTCCACGCCCGATATAGGTTGCCGGGTGTACACACTCCCTGGTCTGGACCAGTCTGCCTGCCACCTCAGCCCCTGCTGTAGCCGCAAGCTCTGCCAGTTCATCCAGTGACCGTTCTGCCGTCTCACCGCCTTCTGTATCCACGCCCACCAGGATGACGCGTTCTCTGATATCATCCATATTATACATCTGCATTTTACCTCGTCTGCAAAAATTCTGCTTCTTTCGCTACTGAATCATCATCTGGGTAAGCTGCCTGATATTCTGACATTTTTTCTTTTGCCATTTCCCAGTCTGCGGTCTTTTCCAGACAGATGATCTCATTATATTTCATCTCCTGAAGCAGCGTCTCCTGCTTCTCATTTCCCTGCTTTTCTTCTGCCAGTGCGATTCCTTCCTGGATATACTCCAGTGCTTTTGCATAATCCTCCTTGCAAAGAGCTGACGTTCCGGCAAGATTACAGAGTTCTTCCGTCTTTACTGTCCCATTATCAAAAGCCTTTTCCAGCATCTCCAGTGCCTGATCATACTGCTTTTGCTCATAGTATGTCATTCCAAGTCCGCAATATCCTTCTGCAGCTTCTTCTTTATCATCACTTCCTGCCGCCTCTTCAAAAGAAGCGATCGCAGTATCATAATCTCCCTTCTCCAATGCCTCGTTTCCATCTTTTATTGTATTTCCGCATCCTGCCATCATGCACATCGCACTGACAGCCATCACCAATACCATTCTCTTCTTTTTCATTTTCTGCTCTCCCGTTAAAATTAAACAAAAAACCGGATACAGGAAATGTACCTGAACAAATCATCTTCCCCTATCCGGTTTCTCTCCTTATTCAGTTTTTATTCCGGTGCTGATAAAGCACCTGCAGTCTATAATCTTTTCTGCTGACTTTTTCAGTCTCTTTGATCTTCTTTTTTATGGTCTTCTGCTGCAGACTCCGCTGACATCAGCTTCTGTTCTTCTCTGCTTCCGATCACATCCCGGCAGACTCCTTCCAGCCGTTCCCGGTCTGATTCTTTTAAAATGCACTCCTGGATTGCTTCATTTAACTGAAGCATCTTCTCATCCAGCTCTGAAACCATCTTCGCACACTCTCTTAAATCACGGCTTATGTAATCCGGTGCATTTCCCTCGAACTTATAATAAATCTTATGCTCCAGGCTTGCCCAGAAATCCATGGCGATCGTGCGGATCTGAATCTCGACCTTCGTATCTACCACACTGTCTGAAAGAAAGATCGGTACGGAAACCAGCATATGGTAACTTTTGTATCCGCTTTCTTTCGGATTCTTAATATAATCTTTAATTGATAATACTTTCAGGTCACTCTGATTCCCGATCATCTCTGCCAGCCGGTATATATCGGAGGTAAAAGAGCAGATCAGCCTGACACCTGCTATATCATTGATATACCGAACCATATTCTCAATCGAGGTCTCATAACCGTAACGCTTTAATTTCTTCACGATACTTTCCGGTGTCTTAATTCTGGTCTTGATATGCTCAATGGGATTATACTGATGCACATGCTGAAATTCATCATTCAGGATCTCAAGCTTCGTGCCGACTTCCTTCAGTGCCGCATTATATAAAAATATCACGGTCTTCCAGCTGTCAACATCCTCATAACTCTTAACTGCAGCTTCAACCTGTTGTTCACTTTTCATCGTGGACATCTCCTATTTGGTTGTTATTTCTTTCTTTAGTATACCATGGATTCTTCACAGTGTCACACGATTGCTGACATCCTTTATATATTTTTAAGGATTTTAAAGTTCCAGTTTCATGTCGCCCTGATGAATCCATTTTTTCTTTCTCATCAGCTCTGAAATTCCAAGTGTCACGACAGCCGGAAGGACAAACTGGATTGTAATTATTTTGACCAGTACGATCATTGGATCTTCTGAAGCCGTCATGACCTGCCAGGTCATCAAAGGTCCTACCAGTCCGGCTGTTCCCATTCCTGAACCGGTAGCATTATTGGTCATATGAAGCAGCATCGTGCTGACCGGTCCAAGGATCGCACTTGACAGGATCGGCGGGATCCATATCTGAGGATGCCGTATGATATTCGGCATCTGAAGCATGGACGTTCCGATTCCCTGTGCCACCACTCCTCCCAGTTTATTTTCACGATAACTTGCAACTGCAAATCCGATCATATTACAGCAGCATCCAACTGTCGCAGCTCCCGCTGCCAGTCCCGACAGATTCAGGATCACCCCGATCGCCGCAGAACTGATCGGCAGTGTCAGAAAGATTCCCATCAGAACTGATACTACAATGCCCATCAGAAATGGCTGCTGTTCTGTACCCCAGTTGATCAGTGAACCGAGCCATGCCATAAATTTTGAAATCGGCGGTCCTGCAACCAGTCCCACTACAGATCCCGTACCGATACATACCAATGGGGTAAGAATAATATCCAGTTTTGTCTTTCCTGTCACTAAAATTCCAATTTCGATCGCAAGATAAGCAGCAATGAACGCTCCCAGTGGCTCTCCCGGTCCCGCCAGCACCAGATTGCCGTCGACGATCAATTGTCCCGCCAACAGTTTTGACGCAAATGCACCGATCATTCCGGCTACTGCAGCCGAAACCATCACTAACTGCTGTGCCTCCAGCTTTCTTGCCACACCGACACCAATTCCTGCTCCGGTCAGACCTGCAGCCACTTTTCCGATCAGATAGATCAGATTCCCATAATCACCGCCCACAAATAAGCCGATCTGCTGTATGATCGTTCCTATAATGAGCGTCGCAAATAAGCCCTGTGCCATACCACTGAGGCCATCAATAAATATTCTCTTCATTTCTTCTCTCCAATTTTACTTCCTTTTACCTATTTCAGCAGAATACCCCAGCCTTTTTCAACTGCTCCGCTGCATTCCTCTCCGGACTCCAGCGGCTGCCCCTCCTGATCCAGAAGTTCCGGTATTGTAGCTGCCTTTTCCTGCCGGTAATCTGTCAGAAGCCAGCTTATAACATTTACATTATCCGGTCTGCCTGCCACCACTTCCGGCACCTGCATAGAAACAATCTGCTCCAGAAAATCAATATCCACCTGATTCTCCTTACAGTAAAGCAGCAGATTCTTATAAATGCAAAGATATACCCCCTTGCATACGCCCTCCTCAAAATCTCCATAAACACTCTGAGCTGCCTGCTCAAAGCCATTTTTTTCTATCAGTGACAGAATTGCTTTTCCATATACTTCTTCCTTTAAATATGCTTCTAAAGTCTCCAAATCTGATGCATTGCATTCTCTGATCATTTCTTTATCCCCATTTCACTTTTCCGTCTATTTTCTGTTACCTTATCTACTATAACAAAATCCATTCCCTCAGGCAACGGGATTTTTCAATCGAGATTTTTTCTGTCTTATTGGATTTTTATCTTCAATATGATAGAATAACCGGAGATAACTTTCTGAAATGTGACTGTCAGGTCTGATCTTCACTGATCTTGGACTTTTAAAGGAAAGAGGTAGACATATGTTCCGTTTATGGGGAAAAGAATTTAAAGATAACCGAATGTTAAAGGATCTCGTCATTTGTGATGAATCCGATGATACCCGTACGCATAAGATTTTTCATGCCCTGGATGAAATCTGCTATGAATTTGATCTGAGTAAACCTCTGTGGCTGGATTCTACGATCAATGAATTTAAACGCCATTCACGTGCCAGATTTTATCAGGATTCTTTCATTGATGATATTGATTTTGATTATCTTGAAATTCAGATCATTGAGGAATAATTACGGAATTATTATAATTCTTCATCCGTCATTTTTATTTTGCACGTGCGAGGATTTTAATTTTTTCATTTTTTTAATTTTGGGTGTTGACATTTCCCCATTCATCCTATATAATTAAATTCGCTGTTGAGGAACAGTGATATGTGCGATTAGCTCAGCTGGATAGAGCGTCTGACTACGGATCAGAAGGCCGGGAGTTCGAATCTTCTATCGCACGTCAAAAGAGATTGCAGATTGCAATCTCTTTTTTGTTGCCCATCCAGACATCAGATGCAATGATACAGACATAACAAATAAGACAGCATCGGAGCATTGATATGTACCCAAAATTCTGGCCACATATCGCATTCCTGCTCTGATATGCTGTCTTATTTTCGTTCCTGCGGGCAGCAGCCCAAAGTCTGTGCCTGCTTTTTTATTTCGCGAACTTCTCTATCTGAGATGCGATCAAAGCCTGATCTTCAAAGTAATTGATCTTCATGGCTGCCTTTACTTCTTTCAATGTCTGTGCAGCAACTGCTTCTGCTTTCTCACTTCCCGCTTTCAGGATCTCATAAACTGCCGGAATATCCTTCTGCCACTCTTTTCTGCGGTTACGGATCGGCTCTAATTCAGCCTGAAGTACATTATTCAGGAAACGCTTCACTTTCATATCTCCCAGTCCGCCACGCTGATAATGCTCTTTTAATTCATCCAGATTCTTATACTCCGGCAAAAATTCCGGGAAATACTCCGGTCTGCAAAATGCATCCAGATAAGTAAATACAGTATTTCCTTCCAGACTTCCCGGATCTTCAATACGGATATGGTTCGGATCAGTAAACATACTAAATACCTTTTTCTTGATCTCATCCGACTCTTCTGAAAGATAAATACAGTTTCCGAGGGACTTGCTCATCTTTGCCTTTCCGTCAATCCCCGGAAGACGCAGGCATGCTTCATTCTCCGGGAGCAGAATCTTCGGATCTACCAGAGTCTCACCATACACAGAATTAAACTTATGTACAATTTCTTTTGTCTGCTCCAGCATCGGCATCTGATCTTCCCCGACAGGAACGATCGTTGCCTTGAATGCTGTGATATCTGCTGCCTGGCTGATCGGATAAGTAAAGAATCCAACCGGAATGCTTGCCTCAAAATTTCTCATCTGGATCTCTGACTTGACAGTTGGATTCCGCTGAAGTCTGGATACTGTCACCAGGTTCATATAATAAAATGAAAGTTCACATAACTCCGGTATCTGGGACTGGATAAATAAAGTTGACTTCGCAGGATCCAAACCGCATGCAAGGTAATCCAGAGCTACCTCTATAATATTCTGCCGGATCTTTTCCGGATTATCCGCATTATCCGTCAACGCCTGTGCATCTGCGATCATAATAAATATATCATCAAAATCTCCTGTATTCTGAAGCTCCACCCGACGCTTCAACGATCCAACATAATGTCCCACATGGAGCTTTCCTGTCGGACGATCACCGGTAAGCATAATCTTTTTCATATTCTTCCGTCTCCTTCTGATTTTCTCGTACTGTTCTTAATTATAACACTAATATTCTTCCTTTTCTACTAGATTTCTTCTAAAAAGCCAGGGTACTTTCCATACCCTGGCCTGAAAATTTATTTATTCTCCTGTAATACGGCACGCTTCATATATCCCGGCACCCGCTTTTTTTCCGGTGCATATACGATCTGATAAAGAACCAATGTCATCACCGCTGCTCCTATGACATCCAGTACTGAATGCTGCTTCAGGAACATCGTTGCAAGTATGATCAATCCCGCAAGCACATACGCTGAAATACAGACTGCCTTATGCGTTCTCAGTCTCTCACTCTCATGAATCGCGATACACGCACATAAGGAATTAAACACATGCAGGCTCGGAAATACATTGGTACAGGTATCCGTCCTGTAGAGAACCCTCACCGCATCCACAAAAATATTCTCCCGTTCAAATACTACCGGTCTGAGATCCTGTCCGTTCGGGAAAAAGGTACAGATAATCAGGAAAATTGTCATCCCGGCAAATGAGATTGCTGCCAGCTTATAAAAGCCCTGCACATCCGTAAAGAAAAAGTACAGAAATACAACCGCAATAAATGCAAACCACATCAGATACGGTACAATAAAGTACTCAATAAAAGGAATCCGTTCATCCAGTGCTGTCTGCATCACATGATACTTTGTCGTAACATGCTTCTCCAAAAATAAAAACCACGGCATATAAATAAATGCATACAAAAATACCCACATATGCTTATACTTTTTAAAAAATGTCCCTGCCTTTGCTCTCCACTTCATACACGACACTCCCTCTGCCATCCGCGTGGACTTTCGAACAAACCGCTCTGCTCCAACTGCTCTTTTCTGAATCCTTTCTTTGTAACATGCCCGATTATAGCACGATTTATTTTAAACCTCAACCGACTTCATAAGTTTTTAACATTTCTTTCAGAAATCTTAGGTTTTATCCACATCCGGTTACTGACTTATTCTCCTTCTTCTAATTTAATTCAAAAATATACATATCAAAAGATCTTCTTGCTGCCCTTAAATCCTTCTCACCGTGCAGTGTCCACGCTGCCACCGGTGCATGAAACAGCTTTTTATTTATCCAAAAGCCCGGATTTTTCCGGTCTGCCCATTTATAAGAAATAAAATCCGGTCTGCACATACAGTTGCTCAGTAAATATTTTACGCAGAATCTTAATGCATAATGTGTTGTATCCGGCTTTCTGGTAAGATTTTCAGAAAGCTGTCCGCGTGGGATCTCATTTCTGTGCTTTTTCATCCACCGCAGCACCAGACTGTTAAAAGACTGAACCATATATTTTCCTCTATATCCCTGCAGTGCTTCATCCAGCCTCCGGCAGACTTCTGTGTCTGCACTCGGGAGCTTTACTTCTATCAGAAGAGGAACTTTTCCATCGACCAGCCGAAGAACTTCTGAAAAAAGCGGGATTTTTTCCCCGGTTCTGCTTAATCGGTAAGTTCTCATACGGGCATAATCCGTCTCTTCCACTTTTCCTTTTTCTCCGCATATCCTTCTGAAATCATCATCATGAAAGACTACCAGCTTTCCGTCTTTTGTAAGATGCACATCCAGCTCGATCCCATAGCCGGCTTCTATCGCCGCCTGAAACGCCGGGATCGAATTTTCCGGGATTCCCTTTTTTATGTCATGCAGCCCCCGATGAGCCCATTTCACCCCCAAAAACGGATATACCCTGCGTCGCCCCGACAATCTCGGTGCGAGCAGATACAGCAGAATTACATTTCCCCAAAGTAAAACCAACAGAACGATCAAGATCCCTTTCATCATAACCACCATTACTCCTTACTCTGTAATGAATCTTATTTTTTCTTCCACCAACCGTACTTTCATTTCATTTCTTAAAAAGATCGGCTCACCGTCCGTATGTACCGGCAGCATACTGCCCGTAGAAACTTCTGCACTGCGGCATTGAAGGATCGTAACACCACGGAACTTTGTATGCTTCCCAAAGAATGCCGTCGGCAGCAGGCACAGAATCTTCTTTTTGGAGAGATCTGCTGCCACCATGATATCCAGTTTTCCGTCAGACGGAGATGCCTCCGGGCAGAACTTAAATCCGCCGCCTTCGTATTTCTGATTCATAAATGCTGCAAAATATGCACGCTCAAACCGATGTACACTTCCATCATCCAACCGGATCTCCATTCTCACCGGCTGATCCTTCAGCAGCCGCTTCAAGGCAACCACTGCATAACTCAGCTTTCCGAGTTTTAAACGGTTTAAAATCTTCTTCCATTTTGAGATGCACACTTCATGGCACACTGCCGCATCAAATCCTATACCTGCACTAACCAGAAATCGTCTTCTTTTCCCGCTAAATGCCAGTTCTCCTACATCCAGCTTTTCAATCTTTTCCGGGTTCAGGATCAATTCCAGTGCCTTTTTTGCATCTTTCGGGATCCCCATGCCTCTTGCAAAATCATTACTCGATCCGGTAGGAATATATCCAAGCATTACTTTAGACGGATTTTTAATTCCATTGATCACTTCATTCAGTGAACCATCCCCGCCAAGCACGATCATCGTATGCTCTTCCTCATCTGCTGTGATCTCAGCTGCGATCCTTTCCGCATCTTTTTTTCTGCCTGTCATTCTGACTTCGTAGGAGATCCGCCTTTTTTTCAGTTCCGGCTCAAGCTGACTCCACAGCAGCTCTCCCTGTCCTGTTCTTGATTTTGGATTTACAATAAAAATGTAGTCCATTAATTTTTCTCCACTTCGCACAATGTACTTTCCAGATATTTTCCAAGAGAACGGCTCATATTTCCTTCAAAATCAACTTCTCCTTTTCTCAGGCACCACTCAAATACATTTCCGATCACGATCATTCTGATATCGGTCGTAAACTCTTCAATGCTGACATTCAGCTTTACCACGCCTGCCTCAATCGCCTTCTCCACATATGTCTGCACTGTCACGATCGGATAGGGACGCTCTGTTCTGATTGCTGCATTCAATGCCTGATTCTTCGTATCGTAATACCCCGACATAAATTCCACGCCCAGTTCCCGGCAATACTTCACATAATTCATGTAGACCCGGATGATCCCCTGTTCTACACCACCTGCATTCTCCGGAATCTCCAACAGATCCGGGTTGATCGTCGGCTGTTCCTCAATATAGTAGGACAGCAGATCATCTTTTGTCTTGAAATGATGATAAAAGCTGCCGTTGGAAACTCCGGCCTCCTCACAAATATTTTTAATAGAAAGTTCTTCATATCCTTTTTTCTGAAGGATTTTCTTTGCTGCCCGAAAAATCTTTTCTCTCGTTTCCTGCGATTTACGCTGCTGCCTGGAAAGTTCTACTTTTTCACTCATTAAAATTTACACTCCTGTATGGATTAAAAAGAAATTCTAGTTTACGACTATCCTCAACTTCTACTTTGAATTTCTTCTTATGATGCACTCAGTATAGCACAAATACCGATTGGTTTCAAGAAAACCGAGTATACTCTGTATTCTACATGCAAACTGTTCTAGTATACTGCTTTTACATACTGCCCCAAGATATTTCTCCTGCAATATTTTATCACTGATATGCTGCAAATGCAGATGGCATCGGATACTTCTTTTCCAGTTCTTCTTTTTCTGCAAATATTACCTGCTCACTCCATATCTTCTGATCCAGTTCTCTTTCCAGCTCATCCACGATCACTTCGTATCCTTTCATCTGCCATTCTACATGACTGAAAATATGCTTTGCATCCGGGAGTTTTTTCACCCGCACCGGAGTCAGGCCCAGTGACCTGGCATATTCGATCACTTCCTTCTGCTTCAGATGTCCTTCTACATTTGGAAATTCATATAAGCCGGCAAGCAGACCTGTATCCGGTCTTTTCCGGATTGCCACTTCTTCATTATCACAAAATCTCAGGATCGTCTTTTTTTCGACTCTTCTTTCTTTTGCTTTTTTCTTCACAGGATACTCCAGTTCACATCCATCCCGGTGTGCAAGGCATAAATGACTGACCGGACAGATCTCACACTTCGGTTCTCCTCCCGGCAGACATACGATTGCCCCCAGTTCGATCAGACCCTGATTAAAATCTCCCGGTGATTCCTCTGGAATCACCTCCTCCAGTAAACTTTCCACTTTTTTCCTTGTGGATGCTTTCAGAATGTCATCTGCATCTTCCAGAATCCGGGACACAACCCGGAATACATTTCCGTCTACCGCAGGCTTTTGCAGACCATAGACAAAAGAGCCGATCGCTCCTGCCGTATAATTGCCGATTCCTTTCAGTTCCCGGATTTTCTCATAAGTTTCAGGAAATTTTCCGCCATACTGTTCCATGATCTGTTGTGCAGCAAGCTTCAGATTTCTTGCCCGGTTATAATATCCCAGCCCTTCCCAGAGCTTGAGCAGCTTATCCTCTTCCACATTTGCCAGTGCTTCTATATCCGGCAGTTCTGAAAGGAATCTTTCATAATAAGGCTTTACTGCCTCCACCCTGGTCTGCTGAAGCATGATCTCCGAGATCCACACCCGGTACGCATTGATATTTTTTCTCCACGGCAGATCTCTGCGGTTTTTCCTGTACCATTCCACGATCAGCGGTACAGTTTCTTTCATTTGCGGACTCTCCAGCACTACATCCACCGGATCACAGATCCTGATCTCATCTTTGCTGACTTCACAGTCATATGCCAGGATCTTCACACCTGCCGCCTTTGCTTTTTTCAATGCCTCTGCAAACTCCGGCTGTGTCTTTTGATTTGGAGCAAAATAACGAACTTCCTTCATCTGGATCACGAAAAAGAGGATTGCCTCATAACCTTCTTTTTTTGCTTTGATCAGTTCTTCTATATGCCTGACTGCTCTCTCACTCGGTGCATCCGGAAAAAGACAGACTCCGTCTTCTTCCAGGGTCACCCCTTTCACTTCTATAAAAGCTTTTTTTCCATCACCCTCTGCATAAAGATCTAATCTTGAATCTCCATAGGTTATCTCCGGACGGATACACTGGGTTTCTTTGAACAGCTTGCCGGTTTGCAGCCATTCTTCCACACACCGGTTCGGAATCTGCGAATCCATATTGACTAGCCTTTCTCCTTTTTTCACGGTGATCAGATCCCACAGGGTCGCACGCTTTTCATTTTCACTTTTCTGCAAATATACTTCTGCCCCGGGAGTCAGCAGTTCTTCACACCGGCCTGTATTTTTCACATGAACCTTTTCTTTTTTTCCATCCAGCTCCACATAAGCAATAAAACGGTTTTCCCGCTCAAGGAAGACAGCTTTTTCTATCCGTTCATATTTCATTTTATTCTCCTTACTGAAAAAGATCCTCTGAATTTTTCGTATGTCTGGCAGCTCAAAACTTTGACACTTTCCGTTATATATCCGGCAACAAAAAATATCTGCTCCGTATTATATCACAGAACAGATATTTTATCATTTTCTATAAAATTTTTGAAAGAAATTCTTTCAGTCGTGCATCCTTTGGATGTTCAAAAAACTCCTGCGGATCGGCTTCTTCTTTAATCTGACCGTCATCCATGAAAAGAACCCTTGATGCAACTTCTCTCGCAAACCCCATCTCATGGGTTACAACCACCATCGTCATGCCTTCCTGTGCCAGCTCTTTCATCAGTTCCAGAACTTCTCCAACCATCTCCGGATCAAGTGCAGAAGTCGGCTCATCAAAAAGAATCACATCCGGGTTCATTGCAAGAGAGCGGATAATCGCAACTCTCTGCTTCTGACCGCCTGATAAAGTGGACGGATAGACATCTGCCTTATCCTCCAGTCCGATCCTGGCAAGAAGCTTCATGGCATTTTCCCTGACTTCTTTTTTGATCTTTTCCTTTGTCGTAGTGATCGGAATAAGAGCTTCTTTCTTATCTTTTCCTCTGAAAACATTTTTAAACTGAATCCTGCGATTTACTCTCTTTGCTTTCTTCAGATCCCTGCACTGCAGATATTCCGGTGCCATCATCACATTCTGCAGAACCGTCTTATTATTAAAAAGATTGAAATGCTGGAATACCATTCCCATATGGCGGCGATGAACATTAATATCTACTTTCATATCTGCAATATCTACACCGTTAAAGATGATACTTCCGCCTGTCGGATCTTCCATACAGTTTAAGCACCGCAGGAAAGTACTCTTACCGGAGCCGGATGGTCCGAGTACAGCAACGATATCACCTTTGTTGATCGTGACATTAATTCCCTTCAGGATCTCTTTGTCCCCGAAGCTTTTTCTAAGATTAATTACGTCTATCACTCTTCTTCAGGCTCCTTTCCAAGATTTTTACAAGCAGCGTTATGATCAGTACAAGTGCAATATAGATCAATGCCATCACAAGATAAGGTACCATAAATTCATAACTGTTACTTCCGATATAATTAAACGCAACATAAAGATCTGCTGCTCCGACGAAACTGACAACAGAAGTCTCTTTTACAAGCGAAATAAACTCATTTCCAAGGGTCGGAAGAATATTCTTAACAGCCTGTGGAATAACGATCTTTGTCATACTTGTCCCAAAACTCAGACCCACGGCACGTCCTGCCTCCATCTGTCCTGGATCTACTGACTGAATACCACTTCGCATGATCTCTGAAATATAAGCTCCGCTGTTCAGGCCAAATACAACCATTGCGACCTGCACACCGGTAATTTTTACTCCAATGATCGGAAGCAATACATAATAAAACACCAGCAGCTGTACTACCATAGGTGTCCCTCTGAAAAGTGCCACATAAAAACTACAGATATGATTCAGCACCTTTGGCAGTGTCTTGTATTTCGGGATCACCCTTACCGTTGCGATCAGAGTTCCGATCACAATACCGATAATAAGACCGCAGATTGCGATCATCAATGTATTCTGCAAACCCTGCAGTACTTTTACATAGCCGTTCTGATCCAGAAAAATTTCTATAAATTTATCTACTTTCTGACTGAAATTGCCCATAAGTTTCCTTTCTTAAAAAAGGAAAATGCCGCAGCATACGTTGCCTGCATTTCCCTTTCTCTTCTCTTTCCTTCAACAGTACTGCACTGTGGCAGATCACTGTCCCGTTTCCCTGATCCTACTGAACCTCGTTGATCGCTGTTGTGATTGCGGATGCAGGAGCGGCATCAATGATAACATAATTGATATTTCCATTGAGCATATCCTGTACTGCCAGAGAACCACTCTTATAAGTTACGCATTTTGCCGGAAGTCCCGGGAAATCCCAGTCTTCGCTTCCCTCAACATAATACTGTCCTGTCGTTCCCTGCTGAACACCGATCTTATCAGAATCTTTCAGTTCTGCAAGCTTCGCTGCCACATCATCTGCACTCTTGCAGTCATCGAATGCTGTATCGTTGCTTGGTACGATCAGACGCTGGGATGCCGAATAGTAAGAATCTGTAAAGGTTACATACTTTTCTCTCTCTTCATTGATCGTAAGACCTGCCATTGCAATATCACACTTCTGCTGACTTACAGACAGACAAACTGCATCAAAATCCATATTCTCGATCACAAGTTCTTTTCCAAGCTTCTCTGCAAGAAGGGATGCGATCTCCATATCGATTCCATAATAATCTTCACCCTTTGTATACTCGAAAGGCTCAAATGCTGCATTTGTTGCAACAACGAGCTGATCCTTTGTCGTATCAAGCTTTGCTGACTTTACTGCCTCCGGCTCTCCATCTGAGAAATACTTATTACAGATTTCATCCAGTGTACCGTCCTCTTTAATCGATGCAATAAAATCATTGACTTCGTCAAGAAGTTCCGGCTGCTCTTTATCAACACCAAATGCATACTCTTCATTCGTAAGGTCGATATCGATTACTTTTGCAGTCACTTTTTCATTTTTTCCGCCGCATCCAACCAGCATACTGGCTGCAAGTGCTGCTGACAGACATACTGCTAATAATTTTTTCATGTCTCTTTCCTCCTGATCTATCCATTACTTTTCTGCATAAACATACAGATTATCTTAATAATTTTAACATACTTTTCACATAATGCAAGTAAATCGCCCTACATTTTCTGTTCTCTACTCTACTTTTATGTATTACAGTAATGCTAAAATTCCAAAGTAAAGGAATACAATGATTCCAAGCACGATCCGGTAATATCCAAATACTTTGAAATCATGGTTTCTGATATACTTCATCAGGAACTTGATCGCAATAATCGACACTCCAAATGATACAAGCATTCCAAGCAGCAATAAAAATACCTGCATTGGTGTGAATGCGAGTCCAAACTTGAACAATTTCAATGCACTTGCACCGAACATAACCGGAATTGCAAGGAAGAATGTAAATTCTGCTGCTACTCCACGGGATACTCCCAGTGCCAAAGCACCTACGATCGTTGCTCCTGACCTGGATGTTCCGGGGATCATCGCCATCATCTGGAAGACTCCGATCAGAAGAACTGTCGGAACAGACAACTGGGACAGCTTTGTCACCCTCGGTTCCCTCTTTGCATTAATATTCTCTATGATAATGAATAAAATACCATACAGGATCAGCATAAATGCAACCACATACGCATTGCTCATCTTCGCCTCTATCCAGTCATTCAATAACAGTCCCACGATCATCGCCGGGAGCGTTCCAATAATCACTTTAATCCACAACTGGATCGTCATCATCTTCTGCTTCTGCGTCTTCGTTGGTGAAAATGGATTCAGCTTATGGAAATAAATCACCACTACTGCCATGATCGATCCAAACTGGATCACTACATTGAACATATTTTTGAACGCATCATTCTGCTTGAGCTTGATCAGCTCTTCCACCAGGATCAGATGCCCGGTACTGCTGATCGGAAGCCACTCCGTGATTCCCTGCACAATACCAAGAATAATTACTTTTAATGCCTCTAACATACTTCTCCTCCTTCTAGTACAAACCGTTCGATTGCCTTCGCTACTCCATCTTCTTCATTACTTCCTGTAATATAATCTGCCGCTGCCTTTACTTTCTCTTCGGCATTCGCCATCGCCACTCCAAAACCGGCTTCCCTCAGCATCAATTCATCATTATCGCCATCACCAAACGCCATGATCTCTTCTCTTTCAATCCCAAGCCTCTTTCCCAGTTCCACCAGACCGGTTCCCTTATTCACTCCGGCTGCATTTACTTCTATATTATATTTTAATGAACCGACAATCTCCACTTCTTTCAGTGACTCCAGTTCTTTCCACGCCCTTGCCCGTTCATCCAGATCAGCAAACAACGCCTGCACTTTATCCAGACTGCGGGATTCCCGGTCGATCAGGTCAAAAATATCTTCTGTCGGAATACGGGTTGTTCTTGTATATTCCCACATATTCGGATTATGATGATATCGTTCCACGCAAAGCAGCTTTTCTGCTTCTGCATATCCCTGACCATCAAAATATACCTCTTGTAGGGTATCATATTTCGCACAGATTTCCAATATCTTTTTCGCCTTATCCTGACTCAGGAGCTGCTCCATAAGAACACTCCCATCCTGCGTACGGACAATCCTTGCTCCATTCGATGTCAGTGCATAATCCATTCCCGGAAAACTTTTCAGGAACTCCGGCACTCCCATCCACGGGCGTCCTGTTGCAACAAGAACCTCAACGCCCTGCTGGATCGCCTGTTCCAGCACCTGCCTTGTATAAGGTGTCAGTTCTTTTTTATCGTTCAATAATGTACCATCCAGATCAAGTCCGATCATTTTAATCTTTTGCACGCTTTTCCTGCTCCTCCTGATTTATTATAATTCTATTTATTACGAATCTTTTAAATATATTAAGTATATCTTGTAAATTATTTCTAAAATAATTCTAACAGAGTTTGCCTTATAATGCAATTTATTGTATAATAGGTACTCGGCAAATTAAATGTCGTTATATAGAAAGGATTCGAGATTATGGAAATCTATAAAAATCGCAGGATGCGTACGGGAGCTGCTCTCCTTTGCACCTTTGCATTAACTCTTTCTGTTCTTCCGGTTCATGCCACAGACAGTATTGAGAGTCTGGAAAACCAAACCTCCGCCCTTGAAAGTGAACTTGCAGGGATCAACCAGGATATTCTGGATTTGAGCAACCAGATTTCTGATACTGAGATGCAGATTGAGATCCTCAACAGTAGTATAGACAAGACGCAGGACGATCTGCTTGATGCCGAGGAAAAAGAGAATAAGCAGTATGAAGATATGAAGACCCGTATCAAATATATGTATGAGAACGGGAATGCATCACTTCTGGAGATGCTTTTTTCAGCCAAAAATATGACTGACTTTCTGAACAAAGCTGATTTTATTGAAAATCTCAGTGATTACGACCGGCAGGCTCTGACCCAGCTTCAGGATGTCCACCAGGAAATTGCAGATCAGAAGGAAGATCTGGAAAACCAGCAGGCTTCCATGCAGTCTCTGAGTGAACAGTTAAAATCCAAGCAGACAGAGCTTCAGGCAAAAGCAGTTGCTACTTCTACCGACCTGGACACTGTCAATGCCAAACTGAAAAAGGCAAAAGAGGAAGAGGCCGCACGCCTTGCTGAAGAAGCACGACAGAGAGCTGCGGCTGAAGCAGCGGCAGCCGCTAAAAAGGACAATGCCGGACAGGTAGACGGTACCGGCGGTGGTACGATCACGACCGGTGGTACGACGGTTTCCGCAGATGATCTTACCTTACTTGCAGCGATTATCCAATGTGAGGCTCATTATAATTATGAATCCATGCTCGCAGTTGCAACCGTGATCATGAACCGTGTGGAAAGCAGTCGTTTCCCGAACAGTATTTCTGGTGTTGTCTATGCAAAAGGACAGTTTGCACCGGTATGGACAGGAAGTCTGAAGCGTGTACTTTCCCAGGGACCCGGCACTCTTTCCAGACAGGTTGCCCAGGATGCCATCAATGGTTCAAGACTGGCGTCCGTATCGAATTGTTACTTTTTCCTTTACGCACCATCTACCAGCAGATCCGGTGTCGTTATTGGTGACAATGTCTTCTTTACAAGCTGGTAATAAATAGAAAGAACCGGGATCACCCCGACTCCCAATCGTTAGATTTTAGGTCTGACCTTTAGGAGCGGTTCAAATCCCGGTTCTTTTTTAGAAGGATAAAATGTAATGACAAAAATAATCTTATTCTACTGATAATCTATAACGTCGATCCATTTCATAAGGAAATCTTTTTCCAGTTCATTATCTTTTGAAAGCTGTGCTGCTGCTACGATTGGAAGCCACTGCTGTACATACTGCTTTGCTGTATCGCTCTTCTTGCAGAATGTATTAAGATACAAATCTGCAACTTCCTGATCTTTCAATGCAAATAAGAGATAAGTCATCGCTGCATCTGCACTTGCATTTCCCTGAGTAGCATGTGCCCAGTCAACAACTGTCATCTTTCCATTCTTTCCTACGATTACGTTACTTGGATTGAAATCACCGTGGCAGATCTTATTATGCTTCGGCATACTCTCAAGACGTGTCATCAATTCATAACGGGTTGTAGCATCCAGGTCTTTCAGTCCGTTAATCTGACGTGCCAGTTTATCTTTCATGCCTTTCAGTAATGGAGCGTGCTTACTCTGTACTTCGAGCTGCAATGCTACGAAATCATCCATATATTTTGCAAGATTCTTCTTATCGGATTCCATCATTTCTTCCAGGGTCTTGCCTTCTTTATATTCAATCACGATTGCCCATTTACCATCGATCTGGGCTACTTCTTTTACCTTTGGAATATCCAGTCCTGCCTCTTCCACACGTGCCGTATTCAATGCCTCATTAAATACATCTGACTTTGGATGAGTCTCTGCAAATACTTTTACGATACTGTCGTCACACTTATATACTGTCTTATATGGACGCTTTACGATGATATTTTTTTCTTCTAATTTCATGATGTAGCCCTCCTTGTTGTTCGTCAGCTTTTTGCTGCTTTCCTTTTGATGACTACATTATAACCTATAATTTTTTAAAATGTAACCCCTTCAGGACAACTTTGTGCAGTTTTTAACGATTTTTTTATTCTCTTTTATATTGTTATTTTTTTAACACTCATTATTGTTTTATCCTTTATACATACCTGTCTTTATATGGACTGCGGGCATATTGGATTTTTCTTATTACTGCAAAAAGAGGTCCTGTGTCTTCTTCCTATCCCCCACAACAAAAACAACGGTATATCTTGCATTTTCAGCTTGATATACCGTTGTGGGATTTAATTCATTCTATTCAATTCTGACAGTTCTTCCGGAATGTCCTAATGACGTCTGACGTCATCTTATTTTCCATAGTAGCACTTCAGATACAGATCTTTGATCTCCTGAATAAGTGGGTATCTCGGGTTAGCACCTGTACACTGATCGTTAAATGCCTGCTCTGACATATCATCCAGTGTATCAAGGAAGTACTTCTCATCAATACCATAATCTTTGATCGTCTTCTTAATTCCGATCTTTTCTTTCAGCTCTTCAAGTTTTGCGATGAAGTTCCCAAATACTTCTTTGTCATCCTTACCTGTGCATCCTGCGAAACGTCCAAGTTCTGCGTATCTTGCAAGTGCATGTGGGTACTGATACTGTGAGAATGTTCCCATCTTAGTCGGAACCTCTGCTGCATTGTATCTCATAACCTCTGTCAGGATAACTGCGTTAGCTACACCATGTGGCAGGTGGTGGAAAGCACCAAGCTTATGAGCCATGGAGTGGTTTACACCAAGGAATGCATTTGCGAATGCCATACCAGCCATACAGGAAGCATTTGCCATTTCCTCACGAGCCTTCGGATCATTTGCTCCGTTCTCGTAAGCAGATGGGAGGTTCTCAAATACCATCTTAACAGCCTTCATAGCAAGACCATCTGTGTAGTCTGTAGCCATAATAGATACATATGCCTCGATCGCATGTGTCATAACGTCGATACCTGAAGCACTTGTCAGTCCCTTAGGCTGAGTCATCATGTTGTCTACGTCTACAATTGCCATATTCGGAAGCAGAGCATAGTCAGCTATTGGCCATTTAACACCTGTATCTGCATCTGTGATGATAGCGAATGGTGTTACCTCAGAACCTGTTCCTGAAGATGTCGGGATAGCTACGAAGTAAGCTTTCTCTCCCATCTTAGGGAATGTAAATACTCTCTTACGGATATCCATGAAGTCCATAGCCATGTCTTCGAAATTAGCTTCCGGATGCTCGTACATGATCCACATGATCTTACCAGCGTCCATAGCAGATCCACCACCAAGAGCGATGATCGTATCTGGCTCGAACTGTCTCATCTGGTCAACACCTTTACGTGCACACTGCAGTGTCGGGTCTGGAGCAACCTCGAAGAAGCATGTATGCTGGATTCCCATCTCATCTAACTTCTCTTCGATCGGTTTTACATATCCGTTCTTGTAAAGGAAAGAGTCTGTTACGATGAATGCTTTCTTCTTGTGCATTACTGTACCAAGTTCATCCAGTGCAACCGGCATAGAACCTTTCTTAAAGTATACCTTTTCAGGTGTTCTGAACCACAGCATATTTTCTCTCCTCTCAGCTACTGTCTTGATATTAAGAAGATGTTTCACTCCTACGTTCTCGGAAACTGAGTTTCCACCCCAAGAACCGCATCCAAGTGTCAGTGACGGAGCCATCTTGAAGTTGTAAAGATCTCCGATTCCACCGTGAGAAGAAGGTGTATTGATCAGAACACGGCAAGTCTTCATTGCTGCTGCATGCTTAGCGATCTTCTCTGTCTCAGCCGGATGAACATAAAGAGATGATGTATGTCCGTATCCACCGTCTGCTACAAGCTGAGCTGCTTTCTCGAGTGCCTCATCAAATGTCTTAGCTTTATACATACCAAGTACCGGAGATAATTTTTCATGTGCAAACTCTTCTGAAATATCTACAGACTCAACTTCACCGATCAGGATCTTTGTCTCCTTCGGAACATCTACGCCAGCCATCTTAGCGATCTCATAAGCTGACTTTCCAGGGATCTTACTGTTCAATGCACCATTAATGATGATTGTCTTACGAACTTTGTCAAGTTCCTCTCCTGGTTTCAGGAAGTAGCATCCTCTGTACTGGAATTCTTTCTTAGCTTCCTCATATACGCTCTCAAGAACAGTTACAGACTGCTCTGAAGCACAGATCATACCATTATCAAATGTCTTAGAATGAATGATAGAGTTTACTGCCATTCTTACATCTGCTGTATCGTCGATGATAACCGGTGTATTTCCAGCTCCAACTCCGAGTGCCGGTTTTCCTGAAGAGTAAGCTGCCTTAACCATTCCAGGACCACCCGTTGCAAGGATGATATCAGCATCTTTCATAACTGTATTTGTCAGTTCCAGTGACGGAGCATCGATCCATCCGATGATTCCTTCCGGAGCTCCGGCTTTAACTGCTGCATCCAGAACAACCTTAGCTGCTGCAATTGTAGATGCCTTCGCAGCCGGATGTGGGCTGATGATGATTGCATTTCTTGTCTTTAAGCAGATCAGAGTCTTAAAGATTGCTGTTGATGTCGGGTTTGTTGTCGGGATAACTGCTGCAACAAGTCCGATCGGCTCTGCGATCTTCTTGATTCCGTATGCTTTATCTTCCTCGATCACGCCACATGTCTTTGTATCTTTATATGCATTGTAGATGTACTCTGCTGCGTAATGGTTCTTGATGACCTTATCTTCGAGAATACCTCTCTGAGTCTCCTCAACAGCCTGTCTTGCAAGCGGGATACGTGCCTTGTTGGCAGCCATAGCAGCTTCGTAGAAGATCTTATCTACCTGCTCCTGAGTAAAAGTAGCGAATACCTTCTGTGCCTCACGCATCTCTTTCATTTTTGCCTCAAGGGCTTCTACATTGTCAATGAATCCGGTATTAACTGTCTTCTCTACAGTCTTTTCGGTTTCTTTCTTAGCCATTAGATTATTCCTCCTGTACTTGAATGAATCATTTCCTATCAGGTCATTCCTGATCACAGTTATTAGTATAACTCGTTCGTTAATAAATTGTCAATGCTGCTTCTGTTAATAATTTAACATATTTTTGGGGTATTCTTTTGTGCATTTTCACCAAATCCATGATTTTTTCAAACCTTTTAGAACACTCTCATGCATCCTGTAACCAGTATTTTTCTTTGCTATTATGATTATTTTATGACTCATTTTGCTTTTACTTTGATAATTTTTCAAATATATGCTAAAAATCCTCTGCAGGACTAGCCCATCCCACAGAGGATCATAGAATTTCCAATATCTGATATAAATTCTAATATAGATTATACAAGCTCGATCAGAACTTCCATAGCTGCGTCACCTTTACGCTGACCAATCTTTACGATTCTTGTATAACCACCGTTACGGTCTGCATACTTCGGTGCGATCTCATCAAAGAGCTTTGCAACCATATCTACTTCTTTCATATTCTTCTTCTCGCCTTCTTTAACCGGGAAGAGAACTTTGAGCATCTGACGTCTTGCGTGCAGTCTGCTTGGCTTATCTTTCTTAATTGTCTTTTCTACTTCGTCGTATACAGTAACTTTCTTTCCATCAACGACTTCTTTTACACGCTTGCCATCAGCATCTTTGCGTGCAACTTTAGCCTTTACTGTAACTTCTTCATAGTTATCTTTTTCTTTTACAGCAAGAGCGATCAGGCTTTCTGCCTGCTTACGGATCTCTTTTGCCTTAGCTTCTGTAGTAACGATCTTTCCGTTGCTAAGAAGTGCTGTTACCTGGTTTCTCAGTAAAGCTTTTCTCTGGCTGGCTGTTCTGCCGAGCTTTCTATACTTTGCCATTTTTTATTCCTCCATTAATTCACATTTGGTTATGCATCTTCGGACTTATTAATCAAATGCTCCTGCCGAACTCTTCGGGCTTACCGACAGGATATTCAATCACTGCCGAACATCTCAAACGATGCTTCGGTTTCTTCTGTCTTTACGACAGGATCTTACTCTTCACTATGGTTCAGTTCAAGATTAAGTTCTTTCAGCTTAGCAAGTACTTCCTCAAGGGATTTACGTCCGAGATTACGAACTTTCATCATATCTTCAGGAGTCTTATTTGTAAGCTCTTCAACGGTATTGATGCCAGCTCTCTTCAGACAGTTATAAGAACGAACTGAAAGTTCAAGCTCGTCAATGCTCATCTCAAGAACCTTTTCTTTTTCATCATCTTCTTTTTCGATCATAACTTCTGCCTGCTGTGCAACTTCAGAAAGATCGATAAAGAGCTTCAAGTGTTCACTTAAAACTTTTGCGGCAAGACTGACTGCTTCATCAGGAGCCATTGTACCTTTTGTCCACACATCCAGTGTCAGCTTGTCATAATCTGTGATCTGACCAACACGGGTATTCTGTACTGTCAGATTTACACGATCGATCGGAGTGTAAATAGAATCAATCGGAAGTACACCGATCGGCATATCTTCTGTCTTATTCTTATCTGAACTTACATATCCTCTTCCTTTTGTGATCGTGAGTTCCATATAGAGCTTGCTGTCCTTGCCACCGCTTAATGTAGCAATTACCTGCTCCGGATTTACGATCTCAATATCAGAATCAGCCTGGATATCAGCACCGGTTACAACGCCTTCTCCTTCGTATTCGATATAGGCTGTCTTTACTTCATCAGACTCAGAAGTGTTCTTGATCGCCAGGGATTTCAGGTTCATGATAATCTCTGTCACATCTTCTTTAACACCCGGGATGGAACTGAACTCGTGCAGTACACCGTCGATTTTTACTGAACTGATCGCTGCTCCCGGAAGAGAAGAAAGCATAATTCTTCTCAGGGAATTTCCCAGCGTAGTTCCGTATCCTCTCTCCAGCGGTTCTACGACAAATCTTCCGTATTTCTTGTCATCTGAAACATCTGTAATTTCAATATTAGGTTTATTAAAATCAAACACTACACAGACCCTCCTTATGGGCTTAATCTACGTTGAGGGGGTACAAAACTGTATCTATGATAGTTCGGATCAGTCTGCAGATCCTTTGCAAATGATCCGAATTTATGATTCTATTATTTAGAATACAGCTCGACGATTAACATCTCATCAACCGGAACGTCGATGGCTTCTCTTGCCGGAAGCTCTTTTACTGCACCTTTCAGATTCTCAGCGTCTGCTTCAAGCCACTCCGGAACCATATTGCCTGCTGTAGCTTCAAGAATCTCTTTGTATCTCTGTGAGCCTTTTTTATTCTCTTTGATCTCAATTGTATCTCCGGCTTTTACAAGGTAAGATGGGATATTTACCTGCTTGCCGTTTACGAGTACATGCTTGTGATCAACGATCTGTCTTGCTTCTTTTCTTGTTCTTGCAAGTCCAAGACGGAATACTACATTGTCCAGTCTTGACTCAAGAATGATCATCAGGTTCTCACCTGTCATACCTTCCATCTGCTTAGCTTTTGCATAGTAGTTTCTGAAAGGTTTCTCAAGCACACCATAGATGAATTTAGCTTTCTGCTTCTCGCGAAGCTGAAGACCGTACTCGCTCATCTTTCTATTTGCTCTTTTTAACTGTCTGTTAGATTTCTTATTGATTCCGAGGTAAATCGGATCCATTCCTAATGAACGGCATCTTTTAAGAACAGGAACTCTATTTACTGCCATTTCTATCCTCCTAATTTATATACATGTCAACGGTACTCTCCGCTGTATCAACATTTACTATATTGCTTATCTCATGCAGCAGAATTGTAATTAGACTCTTCTGCGCTTCGGTGGACGACATCCGTTGTGCGGTACCGGAGTTACGTCTTTGATACTTACTACATCGATTCCGCATGCCTGAAGTGCACGGATTGCTGCTTCTCTTCCTGATCCTGGTCCTTTTACAAATACATCTACTGACTTAAGACCATGTACTAATGCTGCCTTTGCTGCTGTCTCAGCTGCCATCTGTGCTGCATATGGAGTAGATTTTCTTGAACCTCTAAATCCCAGACCGCCTGCACTTGCCCATGAAAGAGCATTTCCCTGAGTATCCGTCAGTGTAACAATTGTATTGTTAAAGGATGACTGGATATGTGCCTGTCCGCGTTCAACGTTTTTCTTGACACGCTTTTTTGTTACTTTTTTCGCAACTTTCTTAGCCATTTAAACTAACCTACTTTCTTCTATTTTATACGTTTAATTATTTCTTCTTATTTGCTACAGTTCTCTTAGGACCTTTGCAAGTTCTTGCATTAGTCTTTGTCTTCTGACCACGTACCGGAAGTCCTTTTCTGTGACGGATTCCACGGTAGCATCCGATTTCTTTCAGTCTCTTGATATTCAGCTGGATCTCTCTTCTGAGGTCTCCTTCTACTACCTGAGTCTCATCAATTACTGCACTGATCTTCTTTACTTCTTCACTTGTAAGATCTCTTACACGGGTATCAGGATTTACTCCTGCATCCTTTAAGATACGATCTGCACTTGTTCTACCAATTCCGTAGATATAAGTAAGACCGATTTCTACACGTTTGTCTCTTGGTAAGTCTACACCTGCAATACGAGCCATGTGTCTTTCCTCCATTTTCTTTTCTGGTTTTCTTGTTCATTGTCCCTAACTGAGGCTGTGAATGCGAATCAGATATCTTCTATATAATATAGAAAGAATGGTGTCATCTGTTCATGCTGCATCCTACCGGAATGTATCTTTCCAATATCCCAGCCCAGGCATGTACGGAAACTACATACCCTTTCCCGGCACGGATCATACTTTCATCCGCCAATGCAAATGCCGGGTATTATAAGCAATATACAATAGCATACAACTCTTGTCCTTTACCGGACAGCAAACGTTCGAGTGATGCCCAGACCACACGCTCTGTCGGTACCTGCGAACAGCAGCGGTGTATCCTCACTGTATATTAAACAGCCCACGCTTCCTGGCGTGTCCGGCTGTCAGCCGCTTTAATTTGCACAAAGTATCAGTTACATCACTCGACTAGGTTCGATAATACCTCACCAAGTCTCCTGATGGGCTTTCTCACTAAATTCGTGCTACGCTTATGCTTGCACTCATTAAGTGTTCAATGCCTGCCTTAGCCCTGACGCTGCTTGTGCTTCGGGTTCTCACAGATTACTCTGATACTACCTTTTCTTTTAATGATTTTGCATTTTTCACAAATTGGTTTTACTGATGATCTAACCTTCATGTTAAATCCTCCTTCCCTATTTTGCTCTGCCTATATATATTCTGGTATTTTTGGTCACACCTATCCAAAAATGACCATTTCATATTGTATCACCAACACTTGTGTAAAGTCAAGCATCTTTTTTCAACTTTCTCAAATCTTTTTCAGCCTTTTCAAAATCTTTTTTGACCTTTTTAAAAAAGACCTTTGAAAAATTTCAGGTTTTAACCTTTCTATCTTTCAGAGGTCTTCTGCTTATTGAACTGTTCTTCTTATTAAGAAGCAGTGTTGTTTATTTATCTCTCCAGACGATTCTTCCCTTGCTCAAATCATATGGCGACATCTCTAAGGTCACCTTATCTCCCGGCAGAATCTTGATGAAATTCATACGCAGCTTTCCGCTAATATGTGCCAGCACAATGTGGCCGTTCTCCAGTTCTACTTTGAACATTGCGTTAGGAAGTTTTTCAACTACAACCCCTTCAATTTCAATCACGTCAGTTTTTGACATTTTTAATCCTCCTGCATAAACTCCTGATGGCCTCATCTGCCGATATATCTTCTGCATATTCAGATAATATCGGTTGAAGATGTCTTACATTCTTTTTTTTCATCTGATTTAAAGGTTTTAAATCACCATCAGACAGATATAAATAATTCTTTTCGACACGGATAATAACATATACATGGTCTTTATCGTGTCCGGCTTTTGATCTTACGATCATTCCGGGTCTGTAATTCATGATTATTCTCCCAGAATCTTAACGATCTCAGCAAATACATCATTGATATCGATTGTTCCGTCAACCTCTTTTAATATTCCGGCTTCTGTATAATAATCGATCAATGGCTGAGTCTGCTCATGATATACGCCCAGTCTTTTCAGGACTGTCTCTGGCTTATCATCATCTCTGAGAATGAGTCCGCCACCACATTTGTCACAAATTCCCTCTTTGGAAGTTGGTGCATACACAATATGATATGTTGCTCCACAGTCAACGCATGCTCTTCTTCCGGACATACGGTTGACAATATTTTCATCCGGTACTTCTACATTGATTGCATAATCGATCTTCTGTCCCAGTTCCTTAAGTGCTTTATCAAGTGCCTCTGCCTGTGGGATCGTACGCGGAAATCCATCAAGCACATATCCATTCGCACAGTCATCCTGATTCACTCTGTCCACAACCAGGTCAACAACCAGTTCATCCGGTACAAGAAGTCCCTGATCCATATAAGTCTTTGCCTTCTGACCAAGTTCTGTTCCATTCTTGATGTTGGCTCTGAAAATATCTCCTGTAGAAATATGAGGAATACTGTATTTTTCTGCAATTTTCTTTGCCTGAGTTCCTTTTCCGGCTCCCGGAGCTCCCAACATGATGATCTTCATAGTCTCATCCTCCTTTATATAACTTTAACTCGCTTCGTTCTGTCCTCTTTCAAGGACAAAATCGGGGCGAGCTAAATGTCTTCTAATATCCAAGGTAGCTGTTCTTCATATTGCTTCCCTTATTATTTAAAAATCCTGTGTAATTTCTTACAAGCATCTGTGATTCAATCTTCTTAATTGTCTCAAGGACAACTCCTACGATGATGATCAAGGATGTTCCTCCAAAGGAAACATTCGCACCGAATACACCGTTAAAGAAGTATGGGATCACCTGAACGATGATCAGACCGCATGCTCCGATAAAGATGACATAGTTCAGAATCTTTGTCAGATAATCTACAGTCGGTTTTCCGGGACGGATTCCCGGGATAAATCCACCGCTCTTTTTCATATTATTTGCAATCTCCATCGGATTAAATGTAATCGATGTGTAGAAATATGCAAAGAATATTGTAAGTAAAATGTAAACCACGAGTCCGATCGAATAAATCGGATTCTCAGGATCACACCAGTTATTCGAGTTCAGACCTGCAAGGATCTTGCTTCCGATACCTGTTCCATTTCCTTTTCCAAGGAACTGAGCGATAACGATCGGAGTCTGCATCAACGAAGATGAAAAGATAACCGGGATAACGCCGGCTGTATTCACTTTCAGAGGAATATGACTTGACTGACCGCCATATGTCTTTCTTCCCTGAACTTTCTTGGAATACTGTACCGCAATTCTTCTCTCACCATCCTGAAGAATGATAACAAATACGATTACTACCAGTAAAATAGCAAGAATAATAATTCCGGCAAGTCCTGCCTTAGCAAGCTTCTTTCCACTCATGAACTGTGTATACAAAGTTACAAGGTCATCCGGTACACGGGAAATGATATTGATAAGAAGAACGATTGAGATACCGTTTCCAACACCCTTCTCCGTAATACGCTCACCGATCCACATCAGGAATGCACTTCCTGCAGTCAGTGTACACACAACGATTGCACAGTTTACGAAATTATAATCAACGAGAAGTCCCTGACGTCCGAATCCGATTGACATAGCGATAGACTCGATCAAAGCAAGTCCAACTGTCACATATCTTGTGATTGCAGCAATCTTCTTTCTTCCGTCTTCTCCATCTTTCTGCATTTCTTCAAGCTTCGGAATTGCAATCGTCAGCAGCTGCATGATGATGGATGATGTGATATACGGTGTAATACTCAGAGCAAACACCGACATTCTTGTAAAGGATCCCCCCGTAAATGCCTCAAAGAAATTGAATGCATCACCGGTCTGCTGTGCAAAGAAATTCTGGATAAAGGTTGGATCAACTCCCGGTGTCGGGAGCTGAGATCCAAATCTTACAACTACGAGCATAAGCAGTGTATACAGTAATCTTTTCCTTATATCCTCAACCTTAAACGCATTACGCACGGTTTTAAGCATTAGATCACCTCTGCTTTTCCACCAAGAGCTTCAATCTTCTCTGCAGCTTTTGCACTGAATGCATTAGCCTGAACTGTAAGCTTCTTAGTTAACTCTCCATTTCCAAGAATTTTAACGCCATCTCTCGGATTTTTAACGATACCAGCCTCGATCAGTGTGTCAACTGATACTGTAGCTCCATCTTCAAATCTCTCAAGTACGTCTAAATTGATTCCTACGATTGTCTTAGAGTTTCTGCATGTGAAACCTCTCTTAGGAATTCTTCTGTATAAAGGCATCTGACCGCCTTCAAAACCAGGTCTTGTAGCTCCTGAACGAGCCTTCTGTCCTTTATGGCCCTTTCCGGCTGTCTTTCCGTTTCCTGAACCATGACCACGGCCTCTTCTGAAATTATCACTCTGTTTAGAACCGTCTGCCGGTCTTAAGTTTGATAAGTCCATGACATTACCTCCTTATCTTAATTAAGCCTCTTCTTCAACTTTAACTAAATGTCTAACCTGCTGTACCATACCTCTGGTAGCTGCATTATCCGGCAATACAACTGTCTTGTTGAGTTTCTTGAGTCCAAGAGCCTCAACAGTCTTTTTGTGCTTTGGTACGGCGCCGATTGTAGACTTTACTAATGTAACTTTTAAATTTGCCATTTCAATCTAACCTCCTGTGCGCTTGATCGGGCTATTCTTCTGATTAGCCTAAGATCTCTTCAACTGATTTGCCGCGAAGTCTTGCAACATCTTCCGGTGTCTTAACACCTCTAAGTCCTTCGATAGTAGCAAGTACAACATTCTGTTTGTTGTTGGATCCTAAAGATTTTGTACGGATGTTCTTAATTCCTGCCATCTCAATAACGGCACGAGCCGGACCACCGGCGATAACTCCAGTACCTTCCGGAGCTTTCTTAAGAAGTACGGAAGCACTTCCGAACTTACCGATTACATCATGTGTAACACTTGCATTCTCGTCAAGTGAAACGCTGATCATTTTCTTCATAGCATCTTCTTTTGCTTTGCGGATTGCTTCTGGAATCTCAGTAGCCTTTCCCAAACCTGCACCAACGTGACCGTTTCCATCACCAACTACAACCAAAGCTGTGAATCTCATGTTACGACCACCTTTTACGACCTTAGTAACACGTTTGATTGATACCAACTTATCTAATAATTCCAGCTGACTAGCATCAATACGTTCCTGTCTCATGTGTGTTCTCCCTTCTTAGAAATTCAGCCCAGCTTCTCTTGCTGCGTCTGCCAGTGCTTTAATCTTACCCTGGTAAATAAAGCCTCCTCTATCGAAGACAACTTCTGTAATTCCTTTTTCGATTGCTCTCTCAGCAATTACTTTTCCAAGATATGCAGCTGCATTTACATCGTTTGTTTTCTCAAGCTCTGCTTTCACATCTTTCTGAAGAGTGGAAGCTGAAACAAGAGTATTTCCAACAGTGTCATCGATGATCTGTGCATACATATGATTGTTACTTCTGAACACAGCTAAACGCGGTCTCTGCGTAGTTCCGCTGAAACGGTTGCGTAATTTCAGGTGTTTTTTTCTACGAATTTCGCTTCTTGATTTCTTACTAACCATTTTCACACTCTCCTTATTTATTTCTTACCAGTCTTACCAACTTTACGTCTGATTACTTCATCAGCATACTTGATTCCCTTGCCCTTATATGGCTCCGGTCTTCTCTTATCTCTGATCTCAGCCGCAAACTGTCCAACTTTCTCTTTGTCGATACCTTTAACAGTAATCTTGTTCTGTCCGTCAAGTACAGTCTCGATTCCTTCTGGATCGATCATCTCTACTGGATGAGAATAACCAAGGTTCAGTGTCAGTTTATTTCCTGATTTGGCAGCTCTGTAACCTACTCCGTTGACTTCAAGAACTTTCTCATATCCGTCTGTAACACCTACAACCATGTTGTTGATGAGTGTTCTTGTCAGACCATGAAGAGATTTCATTTTCTTTAAGTCGTTCGGTCTTGTAACGATTACTTCTTCGCCTTCAACTTTGATTTCCATTTCTACCGGAAGCTCTTTTGTAAGAGTTCCCTTAGGACCTTTTACAGTCACTACATTGTTCTCAGCAACTTCTACAGTTACTCCTGCAGGAATTGCTACAGGCAGTCTTCCTATACGTGACATACCATTTTCCTCCTTAACTTAGATTCTCGGAGCGGATGCTTTGCCCGCTCTGTTTTCAGTTACTTTATAAAAAGGAAGTTCTTTTCGCCAGATGAGATAGACTCACCAGCTCAAAGAATTCGCTTTTTCAAATTGGTTCATCCGCTCAAATGAGCAAATCTGTGGAAGTTCTTTTCGCTAAGCTCGACAAGACCTCGCTAAGCTCAAAGAACAACCTCGCACTAAGTTCGAACTTCGGCTACGCCTCGCTCTCACTAAGTTGCTTTCGGTTTACCAAACGAAGCAAAGAACTTCTCCGCCTACGCCGAGCTTTCTGGCTTCTTTATCTGTTACAACACCTTTATTTGTAGAAAGGATTGCAATTCCAAGTCCACCAAGTACTCTCGGAATATCTTCTGTATTAGCATATACACGAAGTCCCGGCTTGGAGATTCTCTTAATTCCTGAGATAACCTTCTCATTTTTGTCTACACCGTATTTCAGTGTAATATGAAGAGTCTTGAAACTTCCATCTTCTACAAGGTCATATTTTGCGATATATCCTTCATCTACAAGAATGTCAGCAATAGCAATTTTCATCTTGGATGCAGGTACATCTACTGTATCATGTTTTGCAGTATTTGCATTACGGATTCTTGTAAGCATATCTGCAATTGGATCGCTCATAGTCATGTGTGTGATTCCTCCTATATTATTGCACAGTATATCGTCTGCTGTGGGCTGCCGGACTGACCATGCATCCATGTGCAGGTCTGTACCGGTCTTTTATAAAGCCTACCAGCTTGCTTTCTTAACACCCGGGATCTGTCCTTTGTATGCCAGTTCACGGAAACAGATACGGCAGATACCATATTTTCTTAAATATGCATGTGGACGTCCACAAATTCTGCAACGGCTGTATTCTCTTGTGGAGAACTTTGGAGCACGCTGCTGTTTGATTTTCATTGATGTCTTAGCCATGAATTTCCCTCCCTTACTTTGCGAATGGCATATTGAACTGAGTCAATAATTCACGAGCTTCTTCGTCAGTCTTAGCTGTTGTAACGAAAATTACATCCATACCTCTGACTTTGTCAATCTTATCGTATTCGATCTCCGGGAAAATCAGCTGCTCTTTAATTCCGAGTGCATAGTTTCCTCTTCCGTCAAATGCGTTCGGGTTTACTCCTCTGAAGTCACGTACACGAGGAAGTGCAAGGTTGATCAGACGATCAACGAACTCATACATCTTTTCTCCTCTTAAAGTAACTTTGCATCCGATCGGCATGCCCTCTCTGATCTTGAAGTTAGCTACCGAATTCTTTGCTCTGGTTACAACCGCTTTCTGTCCTGCGATCTTCTCCATATCTGCAATAGCTGACTCCAGAAGTTTTGCGTTATCTTTTGCCTCGCCTACACCCATGTTGATTACAACCTTGTCAAGCTTCGGCACTTCCATGATATTTTTATATCCAAATTTTTTGATCATTGCATCAACGATCTCATTCTGATACTGATCTTTCAGTCTACTCAAAGTCCTGGACCTCCTTCCTTGAATTAATCAATAACTTCGCCTGTTGACTTCGCAACACGAACCTTCTTGTCGCCGTCCATCTTGAAGCCTACTCTTGTTGCTTTTCCTTTATGAATATACATAACGTTGGATGCATCAATGTAGCCTTCCTGATGTACGATACCGCCATTCTGATTTGCAGCACTTGGTTTTGTGTGCTTTGTCAGCATATTGACGCCTTCAACCAGGACTTTACCGTCTTTTTTATTTACGGCAATAACTTTGCCTTCTTTGTCTTTATCTTTACCGGCGATAACCTTAACCATATCACCTTTTTTAATCTTCATAGTTGACATCTAGGCACCTCCCTACAGTACTTCCGGAGCTAAGGAAACGATCTTCATAAAGTGTTTCTCTCTGAGCTCTCTGGCTACTGGTCCAAAAATACGTGTTCCACGTGGGTTCAAATCGTCTTTTATAATAACAGCAGCATTTTCATCGAATCTGATGTAGGAACCGTCTTTACGACGAGCACCTCTTACAGAACGGACAACTACAGCTTTAACAACATCGCCTTTTTTAACAACGCCGCCTGGTGTTGCATCTTTAACAGTTGCAACGATCACATCTCCGATGCTGGCATATCTTCTTGTAGAACCACCAAGCACACGGATACACAGTAACTCTTTAGCACCTGTATTGTCTGCTACTTTAAGTCTGCTTTCTTGCTGTATCATGCAGGTAAACCTCCTTCAAATAATTATTTCGCTTTCTCCATGATTTCCACAAGTCTCCATCTCTTATCTTTAGACAGCGGTCTTGTTTCCATTACTTTAACTGTATCTCCAACTTTGCACTCATTGTTCTCATCATGAGCTTTCAGTTTATAAGTTCTCTTTACGATCTTCTTGTAAAGTGGATGTTTAACGTGGTCTTCAACGGCAACAACGATTGTCTTATCCATCTTGTCGCTGACAACCTTACCCGTACGGGTTTTTCTTAAATTTCTCTCTTCCACGGTTTTTCTCCTTCCTGGGATTAATACGGTAGTTAAGCTCTCTTAGCCTCTGTAATCAGAGTCTGAATACGGGCAATATTCTTTCTAACTTCTTTGATTCTGCTTGTATTATCCAACTGATTTGTTGCATTCTGGAATCTCAGGTTAAAGAGTTCCTTCTTAGCAGCTACTAATTCTTCATTTAATTCCTCTACGGATTTTCCTCTTAACTCGTTTACAAATGTATTAATTTTCACTGTTATCACCGCCTTCTAAGTCTGCGCGAGAAACGATTTTGCATTTGCAAGGTAATTTATGCATTGCAAGTCGAAGTGCCTCTCTAGCTGTTTCCTCTGGTACTCCTGCAATCTCAAACATTACACGGCCCGGTTTAACTACTGCTGCCCAATACTCAACAGTACCTTTACCACTACCCATACGAGTCTCAGCCGGCTTTGCTGTGATCGGCTTGTCTGGGAAGATCTTGATCCAAACCTTACCACCACGCTTAATGTAACGTGTCATGGCAACACGGGCTGCCTCGATCTGGTTAGAACGAATCCAGCATGGTTCCATTGCTACGATACCATATTCACCGTAAGAAATCTTATTACCTCTAAGAGCCTTACCTTTCATAGTACCACGGAACTGTTTACGACGTTTTACTCTTTTTGGCATTAACATTATCTATCTCTCCCTTCCTTATCTGCTTTAGTCGGAAGAACCTCGCCTTTGTAAATCCAAACCTTTACACCGACTTTTCCGTAAGTTGTGTCAGCTTCTGCGAATCCATAATCGATGTCAGCACGAAGTGTCTGCAGCGGAATTGTTCCCTCACTGTAGAACTCTGTACGAGCCATATCAGCACCGCCAAGACGTCCGGATACGGAAGTCTTAACTCCGAGTGCTCCAGCCTTCATTGTTCTTGACATGCAGGATTTCATAGCACGTCTGAAGGAGATACGGTTCTCAAGCTGCTGAGCAATGTTCTCAGCTACAAGCTGTGCATCTTTGTCCGGTCTCTTAACTTCTTTGATGTCAACGATGAGCTTCTTGTCTGTAAACTGTGCAAGCTCTGCTTTCACCTTTTCGATCTCGGAACCACCCTTGCCGATTACGACACCAGGCTTAGCTGTATAAACAATGATCTTAACGCGATCGGAAGCTCTTTCGATCTCAATCTTGGAGATTCCGGCACTGTATAATCTCTTCTTTAAAAACTTTCTGATCTCGTGGTCTTCAACCAGATTATCAGCGAAATCTTTCTCTGCGTACCATTTGGAGTCCCAGTCTTTGATAACGCCAACTCTCAAGCCATGAGGATTAACTTTCTGTCCCATATTGTCCTCCTATCTTTCATTCAGCACGATTGTAATGTGGCTCATTCTCTTTTCGATTCTGTAAGCTCTACCCTGTGCTCTCGGTCTGATTCTCTTCATTGTCGGTCCTTTATTTGCGTAGCATTCCTCAATGTAGAGGTTCTCAACGCTCATACCGTTGTTATTCTCAGCATTTGCGATTGCTGATTTCAGTAACTTCTCTATAACGCTTGAAGCATATCTTGGATTGTATGCTAAAATACCAAGTGCTGTCTGTACATCCTTGCCTCTGATGGCATCAAGAACGAAACATGCCTTCTGCACAGATACTCTTGCGTAAGAAATCTTAGCTGAAGGTCTTGTATCTTTCTGTGCGTTTCTTTCTCTTTTGATCTGGGATCTATGTCCTTTAGCCATGGATGAACCCTCCTTTCAAACTGTATGAAAATTATCTAACTTTTGATTTCTTCTCGTCTTTACCGTGTCCTCTGTAAGTTCTTGTTGCAACGAACTCACCGAGTTTGTGGCCAACCATGTCCTCTGTAACATATACAGGCACATGTCTTCTTCCGTCATGTACGGCAAATGTATGACCAACAAATGACGGGAAGATTGTAGAACGGCGTGACCATGTCTTTATAACTGATTTATCACCTGCAGCGTTCATTGCGTCTACTTTTTTCAGTAAGCTTGCATCTGCAAATGGTCCTTTTTTAAGTGAGCGAGCCATAGGTTCTAACCTCCTTGTGAATCTGATTATTTAATCGCTTTACCATCTCTTCTTCTTACGATCAGCTTGTTAGAAGCTTTGTTCTTCTTACGAGTCTTAAGACCGAGTGCCGGTTTACCCCAAGGTGTACATGGACCTGGACGACCGATACTTGTCTTACCTTCTCCACCACCATGCGGATGGTCATTCGGGTTCATTACGGAACCGCGGACTGTAGGTCTGATACCCATATGACGTTTACGTCCGGCTTTACCGATATTAATCAGGTTGTGATCTCCGTTACCTACAACACCGATAGATGCGCGGCAGATGATCGGAACCATTCTCATTTCTCCTGAAGGAAGTCTCAGTGTAGCATACTTTCCTTCTTTAGCCATAAGCTGTGCACTGTTACCAGCGGAACGAACAAGCTGTCCGCCTTTTCCCGGGTGCATCTCAATGTTATGGATCTGAGTACCAACTGGGATCTCAGAAAGTGGCAGGCAGTTTCCTACTCTTACTTCTGCTTCAGCACCGTTCATAACTGTCATGCCATCTGTCAGACCTTCTGGAGCAAGGATATAAGCTTTCTCGCCGTCTGCGTAGCAGATCAGTGCGATGTTAGCACTTCTGTTCGGATCGTACTCGATACCGATAACCTTTGCTGCAATACCATCTTTATTTCTCTTGAAATCTACGATTCTATATTTCTTCTTAGCTCCGCCGCCACGATGTCTTACTGTGATCTTACCCTGTGCGTTACGGCCGGCTTTTCTCTTCTTGGAATCCAGGAGGGATTTCTCTGGAGTTGTCTTTGTGATCTCTGAGAAATCAGAACCTGTCATCTGTCTTCTGGAAGGTGTATATGGGTTATAAGTTTTGATTCCCATTACTGTCTCTCCTTTCGTTTGCTCTGATTATTAGTTTCACGGGTTTGCACCGTATAATGTCTTATATTTTACAGACCTTCAAAGATTTCGATATCAGCACTGTCCTCTGTCAATGCTACTACAGCCTTCTTTGTCTTGGCTGTCTTTCCGAAAGTCATTCCACGTCTCTTGTTCTTACCATCAAGGTTCATAGTGTTGACGCTTTTTACTTTTGTACCGTTGAACATTTTTTCAACAGCTTCTTTGATCTGAGATTTTGTAGCCTCTGTGTGAACAAGGAATGTATATTTCTTGTCAGCCATAAGCTCCATGCTCTTCTCAGTCACAACTGGTTTAAGGATTACATCATAATACTGAATATTTGCCATTATGCGTACACCTCCTCGATTGCTGCAACAACAGCTTTCGTAGCGATTACTGTGTTGTATTTCAGGATGTCATATACATTGATCGTATTTACACGAGCTGTCTTAACATCCGGGATGTTCTTAGCAGAGATCTCAGCGTTCTTATCTCCTTCTTCAAGAACAACAAGTGCTTTGTTCACGTTCAGGTTGTTCAGAACTGTCTGGAATTTCTTTGTCTTGATCTCGTCAAATTTCATTTCATCAACTACGATGAACTTATTCTCTTCTACTCTGGAAGTAAGTGCAGACTTAAGAGCTGCTCTCTTCTCTTTCTTATTCATTTTGAAGGAGTAGTCTCTCGGAACCGGAGCAAATACAACTCCACCGCCTGTCCACTGAGGTGATCTTGTTGATCCCTGTCTTGCGTGACCTGTTCCTTTCTGTCTCCATGGTTTTCTTCCGCCGCCGGAAACTTCAGAACGAGTTTTGGCTTTCTGTGTTCCCTGACGATTGTTTGCAAGCTGATTTACAACTGCCATGTGTACAAGGTGCTCATTTACTTCTACACCAAATACAGCATCGTTCAGTTCGATTGTATCAACTTCTTTACCTTCGATATTGTAAACAGATACTTTTGCCATCTGTATGTTCCTCCTTTCTTAACTGTCAGACTAGTTAGCTTTCACTGTCTCTTTGATTGTTACCAGGCATTTCTTCGGTCCCGGTACAGATCCCTTAACGAGGAGCAGATTGTTCTCTGCATCAACTCTTACAATTTCGAGATTCTGAACAGTGATCTTCTTGTTACCCATCTGTCCTGGCATCTTCTTACCTTTGAATACCTTGCTTGGATCAGATGCAGCACCGTTTGAACCAGCATGACGATGGAACTTGGAACCGTGTGTCATAGGTCCTCTGCTCTGGCCATGACGCTTAATCGCGCCCTGGAAACCTTTACCTTTTGAAATAGCAGTTGCGTCAATCTTGTCGCCTGCTGCAAAGATATCAGCTTTAATTTCCTGAGCAAGTGTATACTCTTCAGCATTTTCAAATCTGAACTCTTTTACATATCTCTTTCCGGATACGCCTGCTTTATCAAAATGACCTTTTTCAGCTTTTGTCACACCGTTTCTGTGAGCGATGGACTTCTTACCACTGTTGTCTTTTGTGACAATCTTTTCCTTCTTGTCAACATATCCAACCTGTACTGCACTGTAGCCGTCATTCTCAACTGTCTTAACCTGTGTAACTACACAAGGACCAGCCTGCAGAACTGTTACCGGAATCAGAACTCCGTCTTCTTCATTGAAGATCTGAGTCATTCCAACTTTTGTAGCTAAAATAGCTTTCTTCATTATAATTACCTCCTGTGATTTACAGCGGAACGCTTTCGCGCTCATCCTAAATTTTAGGAATACTGTTCTAATTTAGATTTCGTCTTATTTAGACTTCATCTTGATGTCGATAAATACACCAGCCGGCATTTCCAGTCTGGAAAGTGCATCAACAGTTTTCTGTGTTGGTGTGATGATATCGATCAGTCTTTTATGAGTTCTCTGCTCGAACTGCTCTCTGGAATCTTTGTACTTGTGTACAGCTCTCAGAATTGTTACAACTTCCTTCTTAGTCGGAAGTGGTACCGGTCCACTCACCTGTGACCCGTTCTTTTTTACAGTTTCGATGATTTTCTTTGCGGATGCATCAACGAGCTGATGATCATACGCCTTTAATGTGATTCTCATTACTTGACTTGCCATAAAAAAAGTCGCCTCCTTTTCGTACTTTTGACTTCAGTACGACAAGCGGTGACTGTACACTCTCCCGTGTGTGTCGTGAGAAACTCACACGTTGTTTCATACTACTACCTTATGGTATGGTAAACAGTAATCAGTTGTGATTCGTACAGTGACTTGTCGCCAGTTTCCTAACTTGACATTCGCTCCACGGAAAACCTGCCCTTGCTTATCTTTTTTGCAGGACAGCAACCTCACGCTTCATTGCTATCATGTCACAGCTCTCTTAGTATAAATGATACTTTTCTTTATTTCAAGTCTTTTTTTCTATTTATTGTATTTTTTTTCGTACATTGCAGATCCTTGACATATACCTATTAGAATGGTATATTGTATTTGACTTGTAGAAGAACCAAAGGCGGTTTTCCCTGTAGGGAGACCGTCTATTTTTTTGCAGGTCAGATCCTTGGTCATCGTGCAGTATTGCAGTATGCCAGAGCCGGACGTTTCCCCCAAGAATGTCCCTGCCGCGGCAAAATCTCTTTCTGCATTTATATCCTCTTTGCAGGGATTCCCCAGTTAATATGCAGATGTTCTGCCCGATGGCTCAAGAATCCTCTCAATTACATACCATGAAAATAACGCTGCTGTCCGGAGTTGCAGATCCGGATGTGCAGCGTTATTTTCGTTTTCCTATATAAAATTTCTATCCGGCATTCTCTTTTTTGATTCCTGTGTGAAATTTTCTTCCTATTATAATAGGAAAGAACTCTTTCAGTTTACAGAATCTTTCCGATAAAACCTTCTCATCTGAACAATTCTGCAATCTCCGGGAATATTTCCACGCTTCTTTTTAATATTCCATGCGTATATGCGATCAGTATCCCATAATTTGTCATTGGTACTTTCTGCCTTTTCGCCCTCTCCAGCCGGGTCTGCATTTCCCGTTCATTAAGCATACAGCCTCCACAATGTACAACCATTTTATAAGAACTCAGCTCTGCAGGGAACTCCGTTCCTGATGTAGTTTCAAAAAGAATCTCTTTTCCGGTATACCCCCTGATCCATTTCGGGATCTTTACCGTTCCGATATCTCCGCACTGCCGATGGTGAGTGCATCCCTCGCTGATTAGGATTTTATCTCCGTCTTTCAGCTCATCCAACATCATAACTCCTTCTATATTCATTTTGAGGTTTCCCTTATAGTGTGCAAACAAAATCGAGAATGATGTTAATTTTATTTCTTTTAATACATTGCATGCTACTTTTTTGAATACCTGGCTGTCTGTAATCACAAGCTTTGGCGGTATTTTCAGATTCTCAATGGTCTCTTTCACTCTGTCCTCTTTGGTAACGACTGAAATTGCTCCCGATTCCAGAATGTCCCGTATTGTCTGCTGTTGAGGAAGGATCAGCCGCCCTTTTGGTGCAGATTCATCAAGCGGAATAACAAGCACAACAACATCTCCCGCTTCCAACAGATCTCCCACGATTCTTTTTTTATTTTCCCCTGTGCAGATGCTTTCTCCGATTCTTTTCTTTAATTCACAGATTCCTTCTCCTGTCTCCGCACTTACATATATCAGACTCTCTTCCGGCACTTTTTTGCTGCCCTTTGGCTGTATACGATGCTCTTTTAAAAGGTCGCTTTTATTTACAGCAATGATAAAAGGCACCTTTCTTTTTTTTATTTCCTTAAGCAGGGCAATATCTTCTTTCTTGATGCCTGTCCTTCCATCAATCACTACGATAGCCAGATCCGTCCGGTTCAGCATCTGATAGCTTTTTTTTACCCGCAGCTTTCCCAGTTCCCCGTCATCATCAATCCCCGGTGTATCGATCATTACGACCGGACCGGCCGGAAGAAGTTCCATCGCTTTTATGACCGGATCGGTTGTTGTTCCTTTTACGTCGGAGACTACAGCTAGATTTTGTCCTGTCACCGCATTGACGATACTTGATTTTCCTGCATTCCGGCAGCCAAAAAATCCAATATGTGGTCTTTCCGCTGCCGGAGTCTGATTCAGATTCATTCTCCTGTCCTTTCCCATTCAAATTTTTATCCGTCCACGTTACAGATAGATGGCCTTAATGGCAAGTTACTTTTCTTTATCTTTCATTCTATTATACACAATTCATCACAAATACGTTATACTGAAATCATCTATGATTATAATTTTTTACAGGAGGATTTATTTATGCTTATAAAAAATGGTTATATAATTGATCCCGCTTCCGGCAGAGCGGAATTTGCTGATCTTCAGATTTCTGATGGAAAAATTCTTTCAATCGGGCAGCATCTTTCAGTTTCCCCGTCAGAAGAGATCATTGATGCTTCAGGACTGACCATCGCCCCGGGGCTGATCGACACCCACGTTCATTTTCGCGATCCTGGATTCACCTATAAAGAAGATATTCACACAGGTGCTTCTGCCTCCGCTGCCGGTGGATTCACATCTGTGATCTGTATGGCAAATACCAGTCCTGTCGTTGACTCAGTTTCTGTATTTTCCAACCTTGCTGCCCGCGAACAGGAAGAAGCTATTCATATTTATCAGGCTGCCGCCGTTTCCCATGATCTCAAAGGGACAGAACTAACTGACATGAAAGCTCTTGCCGCTGCCGGTGCGTGCGGATTTACTGATGACGGCATTCCGTTAAAAGATGCTGCATTCCTTCTGAAAGCCATGGAACTTGCCGCACAACTAAACCTCCCGATCAGTCTTCATGAGGAAGATCCGTCTTTCATTGAAACGAACGGGATCAACCACGGAACTGCTTCTGATTTTCTTGGGATCTACGGTTCTCCTTCGATCGCCGAGGAATCCCTTGTCGCCCGTGACTGTATGCTTGCCCTGAAATCCGGTGCAGACGTCGTGATCCAGCATATCAGTTCCGGAACTTCCGTGGAACTGGTGCGTACTTTTAAAGCTCTTGGAGCAAAGCTTCACGCAGAGGCAACCCCTCATCATTTTACGTTGACCGATGAGGCAGTAATAAAGTATGGTTCTCTTGCAAAAATGAATCCACCGCTTCGTACAGAAAAGGATCGCCTTGCCATTATACAGGGACTTTGTGACGGAACGATCGACATCATTGCCACTGACCATGCCCCGCACAGTGAAGAGGAAAAGAGCCGTCCGATCTCATCTGCTCCAAGTGGGATCATCGGACTGGAGACTTCACTTGCACTCGGCATTACTTCTCTTGTACGCCCGGGTCATCTGACTCTGAGTCAGTTACTCGAGAAAATGACAGTTAATCCGGCTCAGCTGTATCATCTTCCTTCAGGGAAACTGAAACCGGGTGCTCCTGCTGACCTGGTACTTTTTGACCCCGATGAAAAATGGATTCCGACAGAGTATCATTCCAGATCTTCCAACTCTCCCTTTACCGGTTGGGAATTATATGGAAAGGTAAAGCGAACCATCTGTGCAGGAAAGACAGTTTATACCGATTGACCTCAATCGCTTTAATTCCTCATAAGAATACCGGCTATACAGATCCTGCATCCTGCTCAGATCCGCTATAGCCGGCATTTTTTATCCGCTCTTTTATATTGTAGCTTTTCTTTTATATCTCTGCTTTTATTTCATGAGTTCTTCTGCCATCTCATCCAACTCTTTCAGATTTTCTTCACTCAGAGAGGACATGATCTTCACCGATTTCTCCAGCATGGTAATATTTTTGCTCTTCTCCAGCATTCCTGTCATCACTTTTCCTGCAGTAGATGCCCAGGAACCATTTTCAATCAGACCGATCGTCCGGTTCTGATAATTCCGTTCGGTCAGATGTTCAATGAAAGTTCTCATAAACGGGAAGATGTCTCCGTTATAAGTTGTTGTGGCAAGCACCAGCTTTCCATAACGGAATGCATCCTCTACCGCTTCTGCCATATCCTCGCGGGCAAGATCACATACCACAACTTTCGGGCAGCCTTTTTCATTCAGCTTTTCTCCCAGCAGCTCTGCCGCCTTTTTGGTATTTCCATAAACAGAAGTATAAGCGATCATAACCCCTTCTGACTCAACGCTGTAAGAAGACCAGGTCTGATACTGACCCAGATAATGCTCCAGATTTTCGCTTAAAACCGGTCCATGCAGAGGACAGATCTTTTCGATCTCAAGTGCAGATGCAGCCTTCAGAAGATTCTGAACCTGGACACCATACTTTCCAACAATTCCAAAATAGTAACGACGTGCCTCACAGTCCCAATCTTCCTCTACATCCAATGCGCCGAATTTTCCAAATCCATCTGCCGAGAACAGCACCTTATCCGTACTGTCATAAGTTACCATGACTTCCGGCCAGTGTACCATCGGTGCGAAGACAAACGTAAGGATATGCCTGCCAAGTTCCAGCTTCTCCTGGCTCTTAACTACAACTTTCTTTTCCTCTAAATCCAGGTTGCGGAAAAAGTTGGATATCATAGTAAATGTCTTCGCATTACCCACAATCTTTGTATCCGGGTATACTTCCAAGAACTTCTCAATATTGGCTGAATGATCCGGTTCCATATGCTGGATAATCAGATACTCCGGTTTCGCACCGTCCAGTGCATTCTTTATATTCTCCAGCCATTCTTCTCCAAATGCCTCATCAACCGTATCCATAACTGCGATCTTTTCGTCCCGGATCACATAAGAATTATAAGCCATTCCATTCGGAACAACATACTGTCCCTCAAATAAATCAATATCATGATCGTTCACGCCTACATAAATAATCTCATCCGTCACTTTCATCTTCTCTGTCCTTTCTTTCATGATGTATTTTATCCATCTTGAGTATAACGCAATTAAAAATGTATGGCAATCCCGTCTTTTCAGGATTAAACCATACATTCATTCAGTCCCGCTCTGTTAATTTCGGTTTCAGCCAAAGTTTTTTCTATCAGCTCTCTGTCCTCAGGCGGTGCAGCCCACGCCAGTCCACACCCTGCAGACAGGATTCGGGGAACCGGGATCAGACGTCCCGGTACTCCCTTTTCTTTACAGATTTTTTCCATTGCCATCGCATCTGCTGTCGTATGAAAGGTTACAACAATTTTTAATTCTTTTTTTCGCATGAGACCACTGCCCCTTCTCATTGCATCCAAAACTGCAACTTATTTTTTCCCTTCATTTTCAAAGTATTCTTTTACAAGCTTCACAACAACCCCTGATAACAGGAACACTGCAATCAGGTTCGGGATCGCCATCAATCCGTTAAATGTCTCCGCAATACTCCACATCAACCCAAGATCCATCGTAGCACCGACAATCGCTACCAGCGAATAAAGTACCATAAATGGTTTATTGACTTTTGAACCAAATAAAAATTCAATACATCTTGTTCCATATAAACCCCATCCAAGGATTGTGGAAAATGCAAAACAACACATGGCAACTGCGGTAAAAATAGAAACCCAGTTTCCATAAGTAGAAGTAAATCCGCTGATCGTAAGCTCTGCACCTGCAGCCTCACCATAACCAATGGAAACGCCACTGCAAAGAATAACCAGTGCTGTCATTGTGCAGATCACGATCGTATCTACGAACACCTCAAAAATTCCAAAAAATCCCTGCTTGACCGGTTTCTGCGTATCCGCACATGCATGGGCGATCGAACCTGTACCAAGACCTGCTTCATTAGAAAAGATTCCTCTTGATACACCTTTTTTCATACTCATAAAGAAGCTTCCCACTGCACCGCCTGTAACAGAAGCCGGAGAAAATGCACCTTCAAAAATTGATGCAAATACACCCGGAACATTCTTGATATTCAACAGGATCACGCCCAGTGCCAGCAGAATATAAATAACTGCCATAAACGGAACCAGCTTCTCTGTAACCCGACCGATCCTCTTAATCCCTCCTAAAAGGATCAGAGCGATCAAAGCAGCAAGAATAATTCCTATGATCAGGTTCAATGTTCCTGAATTTCCTGCTTCAATGACTCCATAATTGATCAATGCTGAATCAATCGCTGTCGTGATCGTATTGACCTGGGTTGCATTTCCTGTTCCGAATACAGTCAGCACACCAAACGCTGCAAAAAGATATGCCAGCCAGTGCCAGTTCTTCTTCAGTCCATTTTTTATGTAGTACATCGGCCCGCCCACAAGATCCCCGTCTTCATTCTTCTCGCGGAAATGAACTGCAAGCGTTACTTCGGAAAACTTTGTACACATTCCAAGGATTGCCGAGATCCACATCCAGAAGACCGCCCCCGGACCTCCGATAGCGATCGCACCGGCCACACCGGCTATATTTCCCGTTCCTACCGTAGCTGCCAGTGCCGTACACACTGCCTGAAACGGGGTCAACGCTCCGTCCGATGCATCCCTCTTTCTGAGCATTCGTCCGATCGTCACCTTCATTGCATACGGGAATTTGCAGATCTGTAAAAATCTCGTTCTGAAGCTCAGCAACAGACCAACTCCAATAATACAGATCATTGCCGGCACACCCCATATAAAGTTGTTGACAACATTATTTACTGATTCAATCGTAGATAACATTTTTCCATTCCTTTCTCATCTGAAACTGCAGCATCCTTTCTCCAAGTCAGCTTCCCCAAAAACTGTCATTTTACACCAGTGCCGCTTTACCTTGCCAAACCGCAGTTTAACTGTTGAATTATAGCATATTTTCACCTTAAAGTACAGAATTTACATAAGATTCTTCTCTTGAGTGCCAGCTCTTTCCTGTGCTATAATCATAAGGTCATATAAAGCAGTATTTTATTTTGTGTGAAATGTTTACAGATCAGAAAGGACTTTTATATCTATGTGGATTGCAGATAATTGGAAAGACTATGAAATTATTGACTGTACAAAGGGGGAGAAGCTGGAACGCTGGGGCAAATATCTTCTCGTCCGTCCTGATCCCCAAGTCATCTGGGACACCCCGAAGACCGACAGTGGTTGGAAAAATATGAACGGTCACTACCATCGCAGCAAAAAAGGCGGTGGTGAATGGGAATTTTTTAAGCTCCCACAGCAGTGGCAGATCCATTACGGTTCGCTTACTTTTAATCTCAAGCCGTTCAGTTTTAAGCATACCGGTCTTTTTCCTGAACAGGCAACCAACTGGGACTGGTTTTCAGAAAAGATCCGCAACGCCGGTCGGCCTGTCAAAGTACTGAATCTCTTTGCCTATACCGGAGGGGCTACCCTCGCGGCTGCGGCTGCCGGTGCAACTGTTACTCATGTGGATGCCTCCAAGGGAATGGTCAGCTGGGCAAAGGAGAATGCTGTATCTTCCGGGTTAAAAGATGCTCCGATCCGTTGGCTTGTAGATGATTGTGTAAAGTTTGTAGAACGTGAGATCCGCCGTGGCAACACCTACGATGCCATTATCATGGATCCCCCTTCTTACGGACGCGGGCCAAAAGGTGAGATCTGGAAGATTGAAGACATGATCCATCCGTTAATCCAGCTCTGCACAAAAATCCTGTCCAAAGATGCATTATTTTTTCTGGTCAACTCCTATACAACGGGTCTTGCACCTGCAGTACTGACTTACATGATCTCCACCGAATTAAAATCCTGGAACGGTCATGTTGATTCCCAGGAGATTGGACTCCCTGTTACAAATTCAGGACTGGTTCTTCCCTGCGGTGCTTCCGGCAGATGGGAATCCTGCTGATTTTTCTGATACCGGCTGTCTTTTTACATTGTAAACTATATGAAAAAAGCATCGGAATAAGGAATCTCTTCCAAGAGTTTTCTTTCCGGTGCTTTTCCTTTGGTTTTCATTGCTTTTCTTTACTTCTCTTTTTCCGGCTTTCTGATTCATCTTACCTGGATTGACCCAAGGATCTCCCCAATAGGTGCTGCAATGTTCAATTCTGCCCGGACTGCTTTCTCCGTGCTGGATTTATTGATAACAACCAGGTGCTTTCCCCGAAAATAATCAATAAACCCTGCTGCCGGATATACAACCAGCGATGTGCCTCCGATGATCAGTGTATCTGCTGAACCGATTGCCCGGACGGCACCATCAATTGTCTTTGCATCCAGTCCTTCTTCATATAGTACCACATCCGGCTTGATCTCTCCGCCACAGGAACAGTGCGGTACACCTTCCGATTTTTTTACATACTCTGCGTCATAAAATTTTCCGCATTTCATACAATAATTTCTATGGATACTTCCATGAAGTTCATATACTTTTTTACTTCCGGCCGCCTGATGAAGACCATCAATATTCTGCGTCACAACTGCCTGAAGTCTTCCTGCTGCCTCAAGCTCTGCCAGCTTCAGATGTGCCGGGTTCGGCTTTGCATCCAACATCATCATCTTCTCTTTATAAAATTCATAAAATGCTTCCGTATATTTTATAAAGAAACTATGACTGACAACCTGCTCAGGAGAGTACTTGTATTTCTGATGATAGATTCCGTCTGCACTTCTGAAATCCGGAATCCCGCTTTCAGTTGAAACTCCTGCTCCTCCGAAAAATACGATCCTGCTGCTCTCATCTATGATCTTCTGAAGTTCCGCTATTTCCTTTTCATACATCTTCTCTTTCCTCACCACATACAGTAAATGCGGTACACACTTCATGTACCGCATCTCCTGAAAATAATTTTTATGTATCTTACAGATCTACTTTTCCGGTTGTATCGCCATTGACAACATAATATGCTGCTGACTCTTCCGGCTTCAGATAAATCTTGACCTCCTTCATCTCTCCGACTTTTTTCTTGAGATTCTTTGTCCAGATTTCTTTCACTTTCTGAAGGATCTCTTTTTCTGTATATTCCTTACCTGCAAACTGAAGGAACATCTCCGTCTTAAGCTCTGCCTTTTTGGCTGTTGACTTCTTCGTTGCTGTCTTCTTTGCTGCAGTCTTTTTCACTGCTTTATCTGCTGCCTTTGCAGTAGCTTTTACAGCTTTTTCCGCTGTCTCAGCAACTTTCTTTACGGCTTTCTTTGCTGTCTCTTTTGCTGCAGTCTCTTCTGTCTGAACTTTCGGTGTATCCACTAATACTGCTGCCTTTGTCTCGAGCTTCATTGTAGAATCTTTCTTAGTCTCAATCGCTTTTGCAGCTGCTGTCTCTTTCTTATCGGTCTTTGCTTCCGGCTTTGCGACCGGAGTCTTTGCTGCTTTCTCTTCTGCTTTCACTGCTTTTGCTCCAACGGCTTCTTTAACGGCTGCTTTCTCTTCTTCTTTGGCTGCTGTTACTTTCACTGTTGAATTTGCTTTCTTTGATACCATAATCTCGTTTCCCTCCTAAATTATACACCCAAGTACAATAGATTTTTCCTGCTTTGTACTTGTGAATAACTTCACAGTTCTATCAGATTGTACCGCATTTTTCCAAAAACGTCAAATTCAAGAATTTTTCCTTTATTTTCCTGCCTCTCATGACCGATCCTGATGGTCAGAATAACTCCTGAAAAAAGTATCCAGTCCTCTCAGAGTCTTTAACAGCACCGGAATTTCCGTCTCGTCCAGTTCCTCGATCACGGCATTCGTCATCTGTTCATGAAACTTTGCATGATGCCTGTAAGCCCGCTGTCCTTTTTCCGTCAGCCAGATATAGACCACCCTCCTGTCCTTCTCACCACGTTCTCTCAAAACGTACTTTTTATTGACCAATGCATTCATTGCCGTCGTAAGTGAGCCTGCTGTGATCTTCATTTTATTTGCCACCACAGACATTGTCGTCTTTCCGGTCAGACCGATTGCCTCGATGATATGCATATCATTGTTCGTAATATCCTTAAACTCTTCCGTTATGATCGCATTTTTTTCCAGTTCCCATATTTCATTAAATAAATGTACCAGAATATCATTGATCGTCTCATAGGTATTCATTCCTGATTTTCCTCCTCCGCCTTATTATCCCAGTGCATTTATCCGTCATTTACAGTTTTCTGAAACGCTCGCCCCATCCTGTCCGCTACAGTTTTCTGAAACGCTCATATCTTCCTTCCAGCAAGTCTTTCGTTTCCAACTTCTGGTATTTTGTCAGGAACTCTGCCAGACCTGCCCGCAGCAGTTCTGCTGTTGGTTTCATCGTCAAAGCACTAAAGTTTTGTGGTTCCGGGAATACTCTCTCGATCACCCCCAGTTTCTTCAGATCGACTGCTGTCAGTTTCATCATCTTTGCTGCTTCAGCCGACCGTCTGCTGTCCTTCCATAAAATGCTTGCAAAGCCTTCCGGCGAAAGGACAGAATAGACACTGTTCTCCAGCATCCACACTTCATCTGCAACCGCCAGTGCCAATGCACCACCACTTCCGCCTTCACCGATCACAACAGAAAGTACCGGCACTTTCAATCCCGATAATTCAAATAAATTTCTTGCGATTGCTTCTCCCTGCCCACGTTCTTCTGCCTCCATTCCGCAAAATGCACCCGGAGTATCTACAAAATTGATGACCGGACGATGGAATTTTTCTGCCTGCTTCATCAGCCTCCGTGCTTTTCTGTACCCTTCCGGGGAAGGCATGGCAAAATTCCGTTCCAGATTTTCTTTTGTCGTCCTGCCCTTTGCCTGTGCGATCACCGTCACACAGATTCCCTGAAAATATGCAATTCCTCCAATGATCGCCGGATCATCTCTGTAATATCTGTCTCCATGTAATTCTACAAAATCTTCAAACAAAATGTCAATATAATCCTTGCCAACCGGACGCTCTTTTGCACGGGACCGGCAGACCCGCTCCCATGCCGTAAGAGATCTTTCAGACCACGATTCCTGTTCCACTGCTTTCTTTCCTGCTTTTTTTTCTGTCATTTCTGCCTGTTGAACCGGTTCTGTTCTGTCGGATTTTCTGACCTCTTTTTCCTTTCTGCAATCCGGATGGATATTGTCATGCATTTTCAGAATCATTCCTAAAACCGACTTCATATTTTCCCGCTTTACAATCTGATCTACAAATCCATGTTCCAAAAGAAATTCTGCCCGTTGAAATCCTTCCGGCAGTTTCTCTCCAATCGTCTGCTCGATCACCCGTGGGCCTGCAAACCCAATCAATGCCTGTGGTTCTGCTATTATAATATCCCCCAGCATGGCAAAACTGGCTGTCACTCCTCCTGTCGTCGGATCTGTCAGTACCGTCACATATAACAGTCCTGCATCACTATGACGTTTTAATGCCGCTGAAGTCTTTTCCATCTGCATCAGCGAAATAATCCCTTCCTGCATCCTCGCTCCACCGGAACAGGTAAATAAGATCACAGGAAGTTTTTCATTTGTGGCACGTTCCACTGCCCGGGTGATCTTCTCACCGACCGCATACCCCATACTTGCCATCATAAAACGCCCGTCACAGACTCCGATCACAGCCTGCCTTCCGTTGATTTTTACACGCCCGGTCACAACAGCTTCCTTTAATCCCGTCTGTTCCCTGAGTTTCTTTATCTTTTCAGAATATCCTTTAAACTGCAGCGGGTCAGGCGGACCGTCCAGCCCATCCAGATCCATATCCCACTCTTCAAAGCTTCCTTCATCTGCGATCATCTCAATCCTTTTGTATGCAGGAACTCTGAAATACCCATGACATTTCGGGCAAATATATGCTCCATTGATCACTTCTTCCGACAGGATTGCCGCACCACATTTATTGCATTTTTTCAAAAGTCCTTCCGGTGCTTCCGGTCTTCTTCTTAAACGCCCCTTTCGTACAGGATTCTCTCTTTCCCCTGTCTTTTTAAACATATTCTGAAGTCTCATTTTTACTCCCTTCTTCCATCCCTGCATCACGAAAATCCTGCTTCTTTATGCCAAAAGTCCTTTTGCCTCTGCAACAAATTCCACATCAATATTTCCTGAAATAAAATCAGGGTGGTTTAAGATTGAATACTGATAATCTATATTCGTTTCAATCCCTTTGATGATTACTTCTCCTAATGCACTTTTCATTTTATGGATTGCTTCTTCCCTGCTGTCTCCATGAACGATCAGCTTTGCCAGCATAGAATCATAACAGGGCGGTACCTGATAACCTGTATAAACCGCAGTATCTACACGGATTCCTTCCCCTCCCGGGAAATGCACATCTGTGATCGTGCCTGGTGATGGTCTGAAATTCTTCATCGGATTTTCTGCATTGATCCTGCACTCAATGGCATGTCCGCTGATACGCACTTCTTTCTGCTTCATGCCAAGTTTCTGACCATCTGCAATCCTGATCTGCTCTTTGATCAGATCCACCCCCGTCACCCATTCCGTGACCGGATGCTCCACCTGAATCCTGGTATTCATTTCCATAAAATAAAATGCTCCGCTCTTTTCAAGAAGAAATTCGATCGTACCGGCATTCCTGTAGCCTGCTGCCTTTGCAGCCCGGACAGCTGCCTCTCCCATTTTCTTACGCAGACCGGCACTCAGTGCAACCGATGGAGATTCTTCGATCATTTTCTGATGGTTTCTCTGGATAGAACAGTCACGTTCTCCTAAATGGATTACATTCCCATAGTTGTCTGCAAGAATCTGAAACTCGATGTGCCTCGGATGCTTTACAAAATGTTCAATATACATCGTTTCATCTCCAAAAGCGATCCCGGCTTCTTTCCGTGCTGTCTGGAAACTCTGCTCAAATTCTTCCGGGTTCTGTGCCACACGCATTCCCTTTCCGCCACCACCGAGTGCTGCCTTGATAATAACCGGATAACCGATTTTTTTTGCGATCTTTGCCCCTTCCTTCACATCATAAACTGCCTCTTTACTCCCAGGAATGACCGGGACTCCTGCTTTTATCATGGTATTCCTTGCCTCGGATTTATTTCCGAGCCGGCTGATCACGTCCGATGGTGGTCCGATATAGACAATATTACACTGCTCGCACAACCGGGCAAACCGGCTGTTCTCTGAAAGGAATCCAAATCCCGGATGGATTGCATCCGCACCGGATACCAGCGTCGCACTGATGATGTTCTGCATATTCAGATAACTGTCTGTGGAAGGTGCCGGACCTATACATACTGCTTCATCCGCAAGCTGTGTATGCAGAGCATCCCTGTCTGCCTCTGAATATACTGCAACGGTACGGATTCCCATCTCTCTGCACGCCCGGATGATCCTTACCGCAATTTCACCTCTGTTGGCAATCAGTATCTTTTCGATCATATCTTACTCTCCCATCTGAAACTTACTAATGCTAAAAGCTATTCGCCTACCATAAAGGTAAGCTCTGCTGTCACTACCGTCTTTCCATCTACTGATGCTGTCGCTTCACCGACCCCGACCGGACCTTTTCTTTTGATGATCCTCGTTTCCAGACGCAGCCTGTCTCCCGGCAAAACCATTCCCTTAAACCGGCACTTCTGAACGCCTCCGAAAAATGCAATCTTTCCACGATTTTCCGGCAGACTTAGAATCGCAACTGCACCGGTCTGTGCCAGTGCCTCTAAAATCAGCACACCCGGCATCACTGCTTTCTGTGGGAAATGCCCCCGGAAGAAATCTTCATGATAGGAAACACCCTTGTATCCCACGGCATATTCTCCAGGCACGTAATCCTCAATCTGATCGATCAGAAGAAATGGATGTCTGTGCGGAATAATCTGCTGAATCTGTTCTGTATTTAAACTGTGCATCGTTCTGTCCTGACCTTTCCTGTTATCCAACTGCAAAAAGTGGCTGTCCATATTCTACGGACTGACCATTCTCTACAAAAACTTCTGTCACTGTTCCTGCAAAATCTGATTCAATCTCATTCATCAGTTTCATCGCCTCAATGATCGCTACGATCTGACCTTTTTCCACTCGCTCCCCGACTTTCACAAACGGCTCTTCATCTTCTGCCGGAGCAGCATAGAACGTTCCTACCAGTGGTGCTGTCACAATTTTCCCTTTTTTCTGCTCCGGCCCGTCTGCTTCATTTTTATTTAATGCGGCTTTCTGCTGCACAATTTCTTCCGTACATGACACCTCTTCTATCTGCTGTCCAGACTGAATTGGCTGTAGTTTCTTTTTCAAAGAGATTTCTGCATTTTCATCTTTATATTCAAGCTCTGTAAGGTCCGACTCTGATACTGCATCGATCAACTGCAGCAGTTCTTCCATTTTCATACTCATGCTCTACTCCTCATAGCGTTTTACGATCAGTGACACATTATGACCGCCAAATCCCAGGGAATTTGACATTGCATAATCAATTTTCTTTTCCACCGGAGAACCAACTGCATAATTCAGTCCACATTCTGGATCTATATGCTCTGTCCCTATGGTCTGATGGATAAACTGATCCTCAATACTCTTTACACATACAATCACCTCAACAGCACCGGCTGCACCCAGCATATGGCCGACCATTGATTTTGTAGAATTGATCACTACCGTTTCTGCCGCCTTTCCCAGTGCATAACGGATCGCTCTTGACTCGAACAGATCATTATGATGCGTACTTGTTCCGTGTGCATTAATATAGTCAACCTGCTCCGGCTGTATTCCTGCTTCTTTCATGGCAATTTTCATCGCCATGCCTGCTCCGGATCCGTCTTCTGCAGGGGAAGTAATATGATAGGCATCACCGGTTGATCCGTATCCTGCCATCTCCGCATAGATTCTGGCACCTCTCGCCTTGGCATGCTCCAGTTCCTCCAATACAACAATTCCGGCTCCCTCTCCGATCACAAATCCATCCCTGTCTTTATCAAATGGCCGGGATGCTGATGCCGGATCCGGATTACAGGACAATGCTGTCAAAGCTGTAAATCCCGCTACACCGGAAGGACAGATACTTGCTTCTGTTCCTCCCGCCACACAGACATCAAGATCTCCATACTGGATTGCCCGCATAGCATCTCCGATGCTGTTTGCCCCTGAAGCACAGGCAGTCACTACATCTGTACATTTTCCTTTCAGTCCAAGCTGGATTGATACATTTCCTGCTGCCATATTGGAGATCATTAACGGAATCATCAATGGATTCACGCGTCCCGGACCACGCTCCTGCAGTTTTTTATAATTTTTTTCATGACACTCCAGGCCACCAATTCCTGAGCCAATGATTGTCCCGATACGGTAGGGATCTTCCTCTGCCATATCCAGTCCTGCATCTTCAAATGCTTCTTTTGCTGCCGCCACTGCATACTGGGAAAAAGATTCCATTCTTTTTGCCGCTTTAAAGTCCATTCGTTCTTTTGCGACAAAATTCTTTACTTCTGCTGCAAGTTTTACTTTATATTCTGATGCATCAAAATGTGTGATGGGAGCGATTCCTGATTTTCCTGACCGGATTCCATCCCAAAATTCCTCTATGGTATTCCCGATCGGTGTCACTGCACCCATTCCTGTTATAACTACTCTGCGTTTCATTTCTTTTCCTGCCTCCTTCTACATTGCCATGCCACCGTCGACATGGATCGTCTGTCCTGTTATATACCGGGCAGAATCAGATGCAAGAAATGCGACTGCTTCTGCAACATCTTCCGCTGTTCCAAAGGCTCCCATCGGGATCTGTGCCACAGCGGATTCCCTGACTTTTTCCGTAAGAACTGCTGTCATTTCTGTCTCAATAAATCCCGGAGCGACTGCATTGACAGTAATTCCTCTGGATGCAAGTTCTCTTGCAGCACTTTTGGTCAGTCCTATCACGCCTGCTTTGGATGCCGAGTAATTTGCCTGTCCTGCATTCCCAAGGATTCCTGAAACTGATGACAGATTGATGATTCTTCCGCCTCTTTGTCTGAGCATCTGCCTTGCAGCAAACCGGATACAATGGAATGTCCCTTTCAGATTGGTATCGAGGACTGTATCGTAATCTTCTTCTGACATTTTCATCAGCAGACCATCTCTCGTGATTCCTGCGTTATTGACCAGAATATCCAGTCTTCCAAAGTCATCCGTTACTTTTCTGATCATTGCTTCTGTGGCCTGATAATCTGCTACATTACACTGCATGATCTCTGCAATTCCTCCGTCAGATTCAATTTCTGCTTTCACTTCCCTGGCTTTCTCCATTGAACCATGGTAATTGATCACAACTGCTGCCCCCTCTGCTGCCAGCTTCAAAGCAATCGCTCTTCCAATTCCCCGGGAGGCTCCTGTCACTAATGCAACTTTTCCTGTCAATGTATTTTGCATAACTCATTTACCACCTTTTTCAGATCTTCGACTGTACTGATATTGTATGTCCGAACTTCTCTGCTGATCTTTCTCATAAATCCGGTTAGTGTTCTTCCCGGACCGATCTCTATAAAAGTATCTACACCCTGACTGAGCATTTTTTCTATACTCTGCTGCCATCTGACCGATGCCGCCACCTGCTTTGCAAGAAGGGCTTTCGTCTGATCGATTTCTGAGACATATTCCGCTGTAACATTTGTCACATAGGGAATTTGTAATTCTGAGAGTTCCACACTTTTCAATTCTTCTCCCAGCTCTTTTCCTGCTTCTTTTAATAATGGAGAATGGAATGGCCCACTGACTTTCAACGGAAGAATTCTTTTTGCTCCTGCTGCTTTCAGCCGTTCTGCTGCCTTTTCCACCGCATCGTTCCAACCGGTAATCACGATTTGTCCGGGACAGTTATAATTTGCAACACTCACACCTTCCATCGATGCCACCGTCTTTTCGACGATTTCTCCTGAAAGACCTAACACTGCCGCCATTGCACCTTGTCCATCCGGAATTGCATTCTGCATCAGAAGTCCTCTTTTTCTTGTGATTCGGATTGCATCCTTCAGCTTCATTCCTCCGGCTGTTACGATCGCACAATATTCACCCAGACTCAGTCCTGCTGCCACATCTGCCACAAGACCTTCTTCCTCAGCAACACGCTCCATCGCCATGCAGACTGTCACGAGTGCTGCCTGTGTATATTCTGTCTGATCCAATCTGTCATTTTCTTCAAAACAAAGCTTTTTCATGTCGATGCCAAGCAATTCGGTTGCCTGGTCAAAAACCTTCGCAGCCGTTTTGTACTGGTCATAAAAATCTTTTCCCATCCCCGCTTTCTGTACGCCCTGTCCGGGGAAAATAAATGCAACTTTACTCATAAAATTCTGTCCCTCCAAGCAATGCATCTGTCTCCTGCACCAGCTTTTCGATTACCTCTTTGCAGGACATTTTTTCTTTAATCATCCCTGCGATCTGACCTGCCATGACACTTCCATTCTGAACATCCCCATCAACAACCGCTTTTTTCAGTCCACCAAGCGTCAGTAACTCCAGCTCTTCAAACGCAGCACCTTCCTGCTCTTTCTGTAAATATGTCTTTGTCATCTGATTGCGGAGGGCTCGTACCGGATGTCCGGTAGAACGTCCCGTAACCCTGGAATCAATATCCCTTGCTTTCAGAATACAGTTCTTGTAATTTTCATGTACCTGTGCTTCTTCTGTTGCAACAAAGCGAGTTCCCAACTGAACTCCCTTCGCTCCCAGCATGAATACCGCTGCAACACCTCTTCCATCTGCAATCCCACCAGCTGCAATAACCGGAATCTGAACTGCATCCGCAACTTGTGGAACAAGAACCATCGTTGTATTTTCTCCGATATGGCCTCCTGCCTCCGTTCCCTCTGCAACAACAGCATCTGCTCCACACCGTTCCATTCTCTTTGCGAGGGCAACCGATGCAACTACCGGAATCACTTTCACTCCGGCTGCTTTCCACATTTTCATATATTTTTCCGGAGATCCTGCACCGGTTGTCACCACCGGCACAGCTTCTTCAACAATTACTTTTGCTACTTCATCTGCATGAGGACTCATCAACATAATATTCACACCAAAAGGCTTCTTCGTAAGCTCTTTTACCTTCTGTATCTGTTCCCGTACCCATTCAGCAGGAGCATTTGCTGCCCCGATCAGACCAAGTCCCCCTGCCTCCGATACAGCCGCAGCCAAATGATATTCTGCAACCCATGCCATGCCTCCCTGTATAATGGGATATTCAATTCCAAGCAGTTTTGTTATTGATGTCTTCATTTTGAATTCCTCTTTCTTATTTGTGACTTTCTACATAAGAAACCACGTCTCCGACCGTTTTGATTTCTTCCAGATCTTCACTCGGTATTTCAATTTCAAATGCTTCTTCAAACGCCATAACCAGCTCAAAAAGATCCAGTGAATCTGCTCCAAGATCCTCCTTGAATGAAGTATCTGTTGTAAGTGTATCTGCCTCCACATTTAATGACTCTGCTACAATTTCCTTAATCTGCTCTAACATTTTTATTTCCTCTCTTTTCTTTTCATTTTTCTATGTAATAAGGAAAAGTATCCTTTTCCTGACTACCATTCAAATAAGCACCCTGCCCAGGTCAGTCCCGCACCGAATCCTGCCAAAAGAATGCTCTGCCCTTGCTTTAACATTTTCATCCGGTTCATTTCATCCAACAAAACAGGGATCGAAGCTGCCGAAGTATTTGCATATTTGTCCAAATTCACCGGAAATTTTGAATCTTTCAGGTTCAATCTTCTGGCAACAGCTTCTATAATCCTTTGATTCGCCTGATGCAACACAATATGATCTATCTCTTCCGGCCTGATCCCGGCCTCCCCGGTAAGTTCTAAAATCAATTCCGGCACTTTGCGTACTGCAAATTTAAAAACTTCCTGACCATTCATTTTAAGGAACGACTTTGTGCTTCCCACAAGAGCTTCGCCCTTTGTCCCGTCAGAATGTGCTGCCATATGGCAATACCCATTCTCTTCTGCTTTTACCACAACTGCCCCCGCTCCATCTCCAAATAAGATACACGTTCCCCGATCCGACCAGTCAACCATCCTGCTCATCCGTTCTGCCCCAATGACCAGCACCGTTCTGCATATACCGGAATGGATATACGCCTGTGCTGTATGAAAGGCAATCACAAATCCAGAACATGCCGCATTCACATCATATCCCACTGCATTGACTGCACCGGTCATTTTTTGGACTTCACATGCCGTACATGGATAAACCGTTTCTGATGAGGAAGTTGCCACAAGGATCATATCAATCTCCTCCGGTTCTGTCCCGGCATTTTCCAAAGCCTTCAGAGCCGCCATTGAAGCCATATAAGACGTGGTCTCTTTCTTTGCTATATGACGCTGCCTGATTCCTGTCCGCTCCTGAATCCATTCATCACTGGTGTCTACAGATTCTGCCAATTTAAAATTATCTATGATATAGTCCGGCAGATATGATCCTGTTCCACATATTTTTCCAATCATTTTTTTCTCCAACTCTTTCAAAATAATTTGAGTCTTAAATACTTTGACTTTCAAAGTATATCACAATAAAAAAATATGTCAACAAATTTTTTTCATTTTTATATCCACTTAATCCACAGAATTTTTTAATGTAATACCATATACAGTATTTATTTGCAACGGATCACTTTCTGCAATTTTCCCGTCATAATATACTACAACTTCATCACCGACAGATACCTCTGCATAGTTGTCCCGATTTTTTTCATTTAACGATACTTTACACCTCGTTCCATCAGGATACCCTTCCTTATTAATTTCAAGCAGAATAGAATTATCCTGTACTTCCAGGACAGTTCCCGTAATATCTGGCTTATTTTGCAGATTTCTATTCACAGTCCGATTGCTGCAGCCTGCCAGATTCAACGCAATAATTAATATTAAAATAAATGATGTCCACTTTTTCATACGTTTCTCCTTCTCCCGGTAACCCTTACGAACTCTGATATTGGAAATACAAAGGTGCAGGACATCCGGTGGATGTCCGCTTTGCACCGACCGCAGCGGCAGCGGCGATCCCCAAAATCTGATAACACATTATAACACAAAATTATTCATAAGTGAAAGCAGAGTATCCTGCTGTTCTTATAATTTTGCACAATCTATTATAATTTTCTGACACAGATCATACCCTAACACAGAACTGTTCAAAGACATGGTATAGTTCTCTGCCATTCCCCATTTCTGTTCGGTATAAAAATTATAGTTTGTTCTGCGTCTTTTATCTATATCATTTATCATTTTTATAGCATCCACTTCTGTAACATTATATAAGCTGCAGATACGCCGGACTTTTTCCGGTATGCTTCCATGTATAAAAACATTTAATACATCTTTTCTGTCCTTTAAAATGAAATCTGCATTTCGCCCTACGATTACGCAGTTTTCTTTTTCAGCGATTTCCATAATTACTTTTCTTTGTGCTTCATACACCATATCTTCTACTGATTTTCCCGTAATATCACGACCAGAAAAAGCATACGCAAACCATCCTTTCTTCGGAGATAACTCAGCATTTTCCCGAACATACGCCGATGATAACCCTGCCTGTTCTGCAATCTGTCCGATCATTTCTTTATCATAATAGGCAATACCAAGCTTTTTTGCCACTTCTTCACCAATAAAACGGCCACCACTTCCGAATTCCCTGCTGATTGTAATAATTCTCTTTGCCATAACTGTCTCCTCCTTAACTTAATCTTTCCACTTTGTTCTTTCGGATTTTCTTTAAAAATACATATCCCACCAGACAAGCAATAAGCTCAGTAATTGGGAATGCCCACCAGATCAATGAAATCCCCATCTGTCCGTTTCTGACAAAAGTGGAGAAAATGCCCGCCAGTGGTAATATGACTATTAACTGTCTGAGTAATGAAATCACCAGCGATTCTATACCACCATCCAATGCCTGATAAATTCCCTGATATGCTACATTAATTCCGGCAAAAATAAAGCTGACAGAGATAATTCTCATGGCTCCGATAAAATATTCTCTGGACTGTCCTGCATTAAATAAAGTAGCGAAAGCCCCCGGGAAAATTTCTGTAATCGCTACACCAACAATCATAAGTACAATCGTATAGATCAATCCATACATAATTCCATCCTGAACTCTCTTTTTGCTGTGCATTCCATATGCAAAAGCAATAATCGGTGTAATCGCATCTCTCAGCCCAAAGGCAAGGAATAATACAAACTGCTGCACTTTATAGAACAACCCATAGGCTGTCTGTACCGATGGACTGAACTTCAAAATCAGATTCATTGCATAAACCATAATAGACATAAGTGCCTGTGCAATAATTGCCGGAAGTCCGATGGCATAGATTTCCCGGATAATTCCACCATCCGGTTTCATATACTTTACATTATGCTCAAATTCTTTATTCATCTTTATATGGAATACAAACAACAATACCGCGGACACCACCTGCCCGATTACCGTTGCATACGCAGCACCTTCCACTCCCATTTCAGGAATCGGTCCTATTCCATAGATCATAATTGGATCAAGAATAATATTTATCACTGCTCCCACAACCTGACCAATTGTTGAATAAAGAGAACGTCCGGTTGCCTGTAGCAGTTTTTCAAATAATGAGAAGGAAATAATTCCAAATGAAATGATACAACATATTCTCAGATAGCTCGTTCCCATTGAAACAACCTCCGGATCAACTGTCTGTGATGAGATGTATGCTTTTACTCCAAAAATTCCAAATAACAAGCATATTGCATAAATGATTATTCCTAAAAATAAGCTGTTTCCTGCAACTTTTGCAGCCTTTTTCTCATTTCCCTGTCCCAGGGTTCTCGCAAGAAGTGCATTGGTCCCCACACCAGTTCCAATTCCAACCGCCACCATTAGCATCTGAACAGGGAACACAAGTGTAAGTGCATTAAGTGCAGCCTCACTTCCTCTTCTCATGTTTCCTACAAACGCACTGTCTACAGTATTGTAAACAGCCTGCAATGCCATTGATAAGATCATCGGTATTCCCATCTGTACCATGAGCTTATTTACCGACATTTCTCTCATTTTGTTACCTTCAGCCATCTTAACTAAATCCTCCTTTTCTGCATAAAAAAAGTGTGAACTTATCTGATAAGCCGGACTTACGCTGATAAGCTACACACTTTCGATGATATTATATATTTTAATAATGTACGACATCAGTTGCACAAAAAAACGAGTAGCAAAACTGGATTTACGCTAATCTGCTACTCGTTCAAAATTCATTATATTTTCTTTTTAGTGAAAAGTCAAACAAAAATTGTCACAAAAACTATTCTCACATAAAAACTATTCTTTATTATACATAACAAAATATCATACAATATCTTCTACAACGCAGTTCCTTTCTTTGGAATAAATAGATGGCTCATATCTGCATGTTCCAGATTAAGCAGTGAAATTTTTTTATCAATTCCACCTCCATATCCTGTCAGACTTCCGTTTGTACCTACTACACGATGACATGGAATAATAATGGAAATCTCATTATGTCCAACGGCTCCTCCGACTGCCTGGGCAGACATACGGGGAACTTTTTTCACTTCAGCCATCCGGCGAGCAATCTCTCCATATGTGATCGTCTGCCCATAGGGAATCTGCAATAGGAGCTGCCACACTGCCTGTCTGAATGTTGATCCTGCTGGATGCAGAGGTGGCGTAAATGGGGGTTCTTCTCCGGTAAAATACACATCCAACCATTTTTTTGCTTCTCTGAGAATCTCCGTTTCCTGCAAAATTCTTTCATCTGGAAGTGTATTTACAAAATATTTCTGTCCTTCGAACCACAAACCAGTAAGTCCTTCTTCATCAGAAGCTAAAAGGATATTACCAATCGAGGATTTGTATCTACTGACATATATCATATTTATTCCTCAAAAATTATATCTAAAAAATGTATCAGAGTCTTGAATTACTTATTGTACCCGTCTGTTCTTTTTATCATCATTATATCATGATCGACACCTCCGGTGTCTGAAGCTGCTTTGCAGCGATCATGATCGCCATTCGCCGCTCGCACTGAAAAAGCGATGCTTTCTCCTGCTCGCTAACACTCATTATATCGTAATTCACTTTATTATACCGCATTTTATCTCCTATGCATATCAAATTATATTCCTCATAATAAAATATTGTCACTGAAACAGGAGTTTATCATAAAGTATTCAAAGGTATTCAAACTTTTTCCTTTAAAAAAATAAGAGAAACGCTGTAAATTCAACGTTTCTCCCATTTTTTACTAATGCCGCAGACCGGAATCGAACCGGTACGGGTATCACTACCCACGGGATTTTAAGTCCCGGGCGTCTGCCAGTTCCGCCACTGCGGCATTTGTCAAGATGATCAACATCTTGAACGACCCAGAAGAGACTCGAACTCTCGACCTTCGCCGTGACAGGGCGACGCTCTAACCAACTGAGCCACTGGGCCA
>NZ_CAKRGI010000004.1 GCF_934330165.1 uncultured Mediterraneibacter sp. | reverse complement strand
TTCTTTTCAAGCGACAGCTTTTATATTTTATCAAAAGCTTTTCTCTTTGTCAAGAACTTTTTTAACTTTTTTCAAAGCTATTTGGTTGCTTTTCAGCAACAAGCTTATTTATATTATCATAAGCTTTTTCATTTGTCAAGAATTTTTTCAATTCTTTTTCTTTGCCGTTTCTCACGAATCATCCTTAATAGTTTATCATTTTCGCTTTCGCTTGTCAAGAACTTTTTCATCCTTTTTCGACATTTCAGCGTTGTTTTCCAACTGGTGAAAATCCCTTTTCTAAACTCAGTCTTAAACAAACGGAGAAGGAGGGATTTGAACCCTCGCGCCGCTACTAACGACCTACTCCCTTTCCAGGGGAGCCCCTTCGGCCAGCTTGGGTACTTCTCCAAGAGCGGAGAGGGTGGGATTCGAACCCACGCGCCCTTTCGGACAAACGGTTTTCAAGACCGCCTCGTTATGACCACTTCGATACCTCTCCAAGATACCTAATTGCCGATTTCAGCAAACTATTAAGTTGTATCGCATTTGCGACGTTGATTATTTTATCATAGTACTTTACGAAATGTCAACACTTTTTTACTATTTTTTTCGCTATTTTTTTATATTCTTGCAGTTTATTAAAAATATGTATTATTTACCTAAAAAAGCTTCTGCAATCACCAGATCCTCTGGGGTTGTAATCTTAATATTTTCATATTTTCCCGTAAAAACCTGCACTTCATGATTAAGCATCTTCTCTACTACCATCGCATCATCCGTCACCTGTATCCAATTCTGCTTCATCAATTTCCCGTATGCCTTTAAAAGAAGATCTGCCCAAAAAACCTGTGGTGTCTGTATTGCCCACAATGTTGCCCGATCCGGTGTAGACTCCACCCGTTGTCTTTCATTTACAATTTTAATTGTATCTTTCACCGGCATTCCCGCGATACAGGCATCAGACTTGCAGACACACTCATACGCTCTTTCTATGATACCTTCATCTATAAACGGTCTTGCACCATCATGAATATATACATATCCCTTTCTTTTTATTACCTGCAAACCATTCCATACCGAATTGAACCGTTCAGCTCCACCTTCAACAATCCTGCTGACTTTTGTAAAGCCATACTGGTCTACGATCTCTTTCCTGCAATATTCCTGCTCATCTTTTCCTGTAACCAGTATAATCTCATCTATAAACTCCGACTCCTGAAAAGTGCGTAACGAATAAAAAAGGACAGGATGCCCTCCCATAAGTAAATACTGCTTATGTGTAGTTGTTCCCATTCTTTTCCCACTGCCCGCTGCCAGTACGATAGCCGTACAATATGATTTTTCCATTTTATCCTTATTCATCTCAGCGTTCTCCCAATTTCAGGTTCGGAACTGCGTTCAGATCCAGTCCTGCTCTTGCTCCTGAAATATATTCATAGTAAGCTGCTGCCCCGATCATTGCTGCATTATCCGTACAAAGAATCGGAGACGGGCGATAGAATTTCATTTTTCTTTTTTCACATGCCTCGATCATTGCCGCACGCAAAGCTGAATTTGAAGCTACTCCGCCTGCGATTGCGAATTTTGAGATTCCCAGTTCTTCTGCCGCTTTCATTGAATTTCCTACCAGCACTTCTGCAACTGCTTTCTGGAATGACGCAGCCAGATCTGCCGGATCAAAACTCTCACCTTTCATTTTACAGCCATTAATATAATTCAACACTGCTGATTTCAGTCCGCTGAAGCTAAAGTCATATTCTGCCCCGTCAACCTTTGCTTTCGGAAATTTCACTGCATCCGGATTTCCTTCTTTTGCAATCCTGTCGATTTTCGGTCCACCCGGATATCCAAGTCCGATTGCACGTGCCACCTTATCATACGCCTCCCCCGCCGCATCATCTCTGGTCCGTCCAAGAATTTCATATTTTCCATAATCTTCTACTTTTACAAGGTGCGTATGTCCTCCTGATGCCACCAGACAAAGAAACGGTGGTTCAAGATCCGGATGTTCAATATAGTTTGCTGAAATATGCCCTTCGATATGATGAACTCCGACCAATGGAATTTTTCTCGCCCAGGCAATCGCCTTTGCCGCTGCCACACCAACAAGAAGCGCCCCAACAAGACCGGGACCATATGTCACCCCGATCGCTTCTATATCATCTAACGTCTTACCGGCTTCTTTCAAAGCCTCTTCTATCACCTGATTAATTTTCTCAATATGCTTTCTTGATGCAATTTCAGGGACAACACCACCATAAAGCTTATGCAGATCAATCTGTGAAGAAATCACATTTGAAAGAACTTCCCTTCCATTCCGTACAACGGCTGCTGCAGTTTCATCACAGGAACTTTCTATTGCAAGTATTGTTACATCTTTATTTTCCTTCATTTTTTCACGCCTCTCATTCTTCAAACATAAGATCTACTGATTTTCCGTCTTTTCCGGCTTTTGCATTTGGGAAAATCTTTCTTACGTCTTCCATATAAGGTTCCGGTCTGGTCAGTGACGGGCTGTAATGCGTAAGCCACAGTTCTTTTACCTGCGTCTCTCTCGCCAGTTCAGCCGCTTCATAAAAGGTCATATGCTTATATTCCACTGCTTTTGCCGCCTTTTCTTTTTCACCGTACATTCCTTCGCAAATGAAGAGATCGGAATCTTTCGCATTCTTCCGTATAGAATCAGTGGGTCTGGTATCTGTCGTATAAGTCAGTTTAATCCCCTTCCTCGGCGGTCCAAGAACCATCTCGGGGGTAAAATGTCCTTCCTCTGCCTCCACACATTCTCCACGCTGAAGAACACTCCAGTATTTTTGAGGAATATTCTGTTCTTTCGCTCTTACAGGATCAAATTTTCCTGACCGGTCAATCTCGATGGTATATCCGTAACAAAGCACATTATGGTTTACACGAAATGCCTTCAGACGATATCCATTCATTTCAAAGCACTGTTCTGCTCCTTCAATTTCTTTGTAAATGATCGGAAACGGCAGCTCCGGTGCGATGACCCTCAGGCAGCCTACTACCCGCTCAAGTCCCTTAGGCCCTATCAGCGTCAACGGTTCTTTACGGTCTGCATTTCCCATGGTAAGAAGCAGTCCCGGAAGTCCACTGATATGATCCCCATGATAATGAGTAAAGCAGATCACATCAATCGGTTTAAAACTCCACCCTTTTTCCTTTACAGCAACCTGCGTTCCTTCTCCACAGTCAATCAGGAGACTACTCCCGTTATAACGGGTCATCAGTGCTGTCAGAAAGCGATAAGGAAGCGGCATCATGCCTCCGCTTCCAAGTAAACATACATCTAACATATTTTTCCTCTATTCTTATTTTTCAATTTCAGCCGGAATGAGGAACCCCTTCAATAACCGGTCATAGCATTCCTCACATAAGTCAAATCGATGATTCTCCCCGTCCTTTTCAGAAAAATAGCCCCATGTATGTTCCACACAAAGAACTTCTTTCTCTGGTCTTCCATTTATGACACTGATCTCTCTTCCGCACTGATTACAAATGATCTTTGAAATTTCTTTCGTCTTTTTTAATTGATACTGATGCATACAATCTCCTCCTGCGTAACTGTCATTTTCTTTATCACGCCTTCATTATAGCGAGCGTATGCCTCTGTGCCTACTGGAAAGTGATGGTTATCCGCTGATCTGCATACTCATCAACACAGCATCTTCTTCCGGTTCAGTATAAAAACTCTTTCTGATCCCGTCCTTTTTAAATCCAGTTTTTTCATAAAATGCCTGTGCTGTATGATTTTTTTCGCGTACATCAAGAAGGATCTTTCCAGCCTTTCGCTGCGTTCCCTCTTCCTGAAGTTTCTTCATCAGTGCAGTACCAACTCCCTGACGTTTCACTTCTTCCACAACGGCAACTCTTGCAATCTCAATCTCGTCCGCCGCCTGATATGCGAGCAGATATCCGACCCGTCTCCCGGCTTTCTCTGCCACAAGACAGAGGGCTGTCGGCTGTCTGAGCGTTTCCAGAACCGCTTTTTCACTCCACGCATCTGAAAAGCTCTGATGCTCCATCTCTGCTACCGCCGCACCATCTTCTATTGTCATAACACGGACTTCCGGCTTTGCATTTTTTTCTTTTTCTGCACGTTCCCGTTCTGCCTGTGATATCCGTAAATAATCTGGTTTATGCTCTGCAGCTGTCTCGAATTTACCTTCACGGTAATAGCAGATTCCAAGAGATCCAACCACCGCTGCTCTCTGCCTGTTCATATAGGCCGGTGCAAAAGAATATGGAACTTCCATACCTGCTTCTATCATTTCTTCATAAACCGGCACTCCATCTCCAAGGAATACAACCGGACGTCCATAACTGTTCAGTTTCTGAATCAATTCTTCTACCGGAAGTGCCATCTGCTTTTCCATCACCTGAAATTCCGGTTCTTCAAGTCCTTTCCCACTGTCCTTTCCCTTTACGAAAGTATAAAGACCCGTATATACCTGCTTTCTTCTTGCATCCATGATCGGGCAGATTACATCTGTGCATCCATAAACATTATAAGCCAGTGCATCCACAGTCGGTACATGGATCAACGGTTTATTCAATGCCAGTCCAAGTCCTTTTGCTGTTGCCGATCCGATCCTCAGTCCTGTAAATGATCCGGGGCCTCCTGCCACCGCGATCGCATCCAGGTCAGAAAGATCCAGATCTACCATCCTTGTCATCTCATCGATCATTGGAAGAAGAGTCTGAGAATGCGTCTTTTTATAATTCACAGTATATTCTGCAATGGTCTGCGTATCCTCAACGATCCCTACGGTCGCAGTTAACCCGGAACTGTCTATTGCCAATACTCTCATACGTTACTTTTCCTTCTTTCCTCTATTGTTCTTCGATTGTGATCCTTCGGAAATCAAATCCCTGTTCCAGATCTTTCTCAATGGTAATGTTCACCCGGTTCTCCGGCAGAATCTCCTCGATCAGATTTGCCCACTCGATCAGTGAGACTCCCTCCCCCGACACATATTCATCAAATCCTACTTCATCCATCTCTTCAACATCGCCGATCCGGTAAACATCAAAATGATAAAAGGGCAGACGCCCTCCTTCATATACCTGGACAATCGTAAACGTAGGGCTATTTACCGGCTCTTCAATCCCAAGCCCTTTTGCAAGTCCCTGCGTAAATACGGTTTTTCCCACACCAAGATCTCCGGTCAGGGTAATCACCTGACCGGGATATGCTTTTTCACCAAGACTTTTTCCGACCTGAAATGTCTCTTCAGGACTTCTTGTCTCTATTATCATAGTTTCTGCCTCTTTTCTGTACCCGGAATCTCACGGTCTGCCCGATTAATGATGGAACAGACGAATGCCTGTAAATGCCATCGCCATCTGATATTTATTGCATGTTGCGATTACATTATCATCTCTCACAGAACCGCCCGGCTGTGCAATATATTTTACGCCACTCTTATTGGCACGTTCGATATTATCTCCAAATGGGAAGAACGCATCAGAACCAAGTGCTACATCTGTCATCTGATCCAGCCATGCACGCTTCTCTTCTCTTGTAAACACTTCCGGCTTTACCTTAAATGTATTTTCCCATACTCCGTCTGCAAGAATATCCATATATTCCTCACCAATATAAAGATCGATCGCATTGTCACGGTCTGCCCGTCCTATTCCATCCTTAAACTGTAAATCCAGAACTTTTGGATTCTGACGAAGCCACCAGTTATCTGCTTTCTGTCCCGCAAGGCGTGTGCAATGGATTCTGGACTGCTGTCCTGCTCCGATTCCGATTGCCTGTCCGTCCTTTACATAGCAGACAGAATTAGACTGTGTATATTTTAAAGTGATCATTGCGATCGCAAGATCGATTTTTGCTGCATCCGGAATCACTTTATTCTCAGTCACAACATTGGAGAAGAAATCTTTATCAATATGAAGTTCATTCCTTCCCTGTTCAAAAGTAATTCCGAAGACCTCTTTATGCTCAAGCGGAGCCGGGACATAATCCGGGTCGATCTGAATGATATTATAATTTCCTTTTTTCTTCTGCTTCAGAAGTTCCAGAGCTTCCGGTTCATATCCAGGTGCGATCACTCCATCTGAAACTTCTCTCTTGATCAGTCTTGCCGTATCTACATCACATACATCTGACAAAGAAATGAAATCTCCAAAAGAAGACATTCTGTCCGCACCTCTGGCACGTGCATAAGCACTTGCCAATGGAGAAAGGTCTCCCAGATCATCCACCCAGTAAATTTTTGCCAGAGTCTCTGTCAACGGAAGTCCTACGGCTGCCCCTGCAGGAGATACGTGCTTAAAAGAAGCAGCGGCCGGAAGACCTGTCGCCTTTTTAAGTTCTGATACCAGCTGCCATCCATTAAAAGCATCTAAAAAATTAATATAACCCGGTCGTCCGCATAAAACTTTGATCGGCAGTTCACTTCCATCATTCATATAAATCCTTGACGGTTTCTGATTCGGGTTACATCCATATTTCAGTTCTAATTCTTTCATTCTTCTTCTCCATTCTTTCGTGATCTGATCTGTCTGGTTACCGTTCTTTCTATTTCTGATTTTTATTTACGATCTTTGTCTCGTACTTACCTGTCTCAATATCAATATAACGTACAAAAAGAGAAACTTTATTTTCCTGATTCAAACTGTTCCAAAGAAGGTCTGTAAATTTTTCCATACTGTCAGGTACCTGGATCAGCTTCGGCTCTCCCTCAAAACTCGGAAGCGGATCACCATCGCACATATAAGTATGGATAAAATGTCCCTCTCCTGCCGCCGGATTCTCATAGGCAAATGTATAGCGGTTGCAGCTCTCCGGATTGCCATTATTACTCTTCAGGATGGACATTGCGTAATTGTATCTTCCATTTTCAATGTGCATCACACCTGAAATACGTGGTGTATAATTTGGAGCATCCGGTTCAAATTCTCTGCTTCTGAGAGACTGCTCAAATGTAAGCTGTCTGTCCATTCCTTCATAGATCGTATCCGTCTGGTCTCCGTTGGTCACGATCGTCTTATTTCCAAGAACCCTTACAGGTGCATAAATGATCAGACTCGGGTCAGTCAGCTTTGACGGATCAAACGCCTGCGTGCGAATCCCTTCTTCCTCTTCCACAAATACACGATTCCTGCTATTTTCACTCCTTCCCATAATGAAGTAGGCAGTGACAGCCTTCGTTCCATCAGGGGTCTTTCCGATAATAATTCCTCTTCCCGGATAAGAATTGTTCTTCAGTTCCTGCTCGATCGACAGCATCTTCATTCGTCTTTTCTCCTTTCAGTTTCCAGTAAAAAATTCTCCTAAATTTACATTCAGGAGAAGTATATCATGTGCATTATATTTTCGCAAGATTTGATGTGAGCAGCCCGGACAGCTCTGCTGCCGAAATTCCAAGAACATACTGCATTTCACTGTACAGGGCATGCTCCAGCAGCATCTGATATTTCTTGTCCATACTTGTCATGCTGCCACGACGCTTTGTCCTTGTATAGAGAGTTCTTAGGACTCTCACCCAGTTTTCCGGTCTAAAATCCGAAATACAATCTTTATACTCCTGTTCCCGGAACTTTTCATTTTTTACACTCAGCAGTTCAATCTTATCTACACAGTCCAGTAAATGCTTTGCCTCTTCAAAACTCACCGGACGACGGATATTTTTTTCATCATCTGTAGGTACATAAGCCTTATCCCTTGCATCTTCTATGGACTGTAACGTATAATACTTCTTTTTACTGTCCGAAAATGAAAAATCCAGCGTACCAATTTCTTCCACTTTGTACATTCCTCTGCATTTATAAACTACCGCATCTCCTCTGCTGAGCATTTCAAATCCTCCTTTTCCTGAATCTTATACTTCAATTATTGCCAATAATACAGAGACTTTTCATTTAAATTCTCTATTAACAGACTATCCTTGTATATTTTATCATTATTTCAGGTTAAATTTAAGGATTTTTCTAATTTTCAAATATTTTCGTCATTTTTCTACAATTAACTCATATTTACATTTGTGCAATTTTAGGAAATTCTGGTCGTCCACTGGCTCATATCCCAGACTTCATCCACCACATCCTCATAAAACTCTGGTTCGTGACAGATCAGAAGGATGCTTCCCCGGTATTCCTGTAAGGCTTTCTTCAGAGAATCTTTTGCATCAACATCCAGGTGGTTTGTCGGTTCATCCAGCAGAAGAAGATTCGTATCACGGTTCAAAAGCTTGCACAGGCGTACCTTTGCCTGCTCGCCACCACTCAGAACCCTGACCTGACTTTCTATGTGCTTTGTCGTCAGTCCACATTTTGCCAGTGCAGAACGGATTTCATACTGGGTACAGGATGGAAACTCCTGCCACAGCTCTTCTATACATGTATTTTTATTTTCACCTTTTACTTCCTGTTCAAAGTAACCGATCTCCAGATTATCTCCAAGTTCACAGTTTCCTTCCAGGGCCGGGATCAGCCCAAGGATACTTTTCAGCAATGTCGTCTTCCCGATTCCGTTCGTTCCAACCAGCGCGACTTTCTGTCCTCGTTCCATAGAAAAATTCAGAGGTTTTGACAGCGGCTCGTCATATCCCGTCACAAGATCCTTTGTCTCAAAGAGCATTTTTCCCGGAGTCCTTCCATACCGGAAATGAAATTCCGGCTTTGGCCGTTCCCCTGCCAGTTCGATCAGATCCATCTTGTCCAGCTTTTTCTGTCTGGACATTGCCATATTTCTCGTAGAAACTCTCGCTTTATTTCTTGCCACGAAATCTTTCAATTCGCTGATCTCCTGCTGTTGTCTGCGGTATGCTGCCTCCAGTTGTGCTTTTTTCACTGCATAAACTTCCTGAAAATGATCGTAATCTCCCACGTAACGGTTTAGTTCCTGATTTTCCATATGATAAATGATATTGACCACTTCATTTAGGAAAGGAATATCATGGGAGATCAGTATAAATGCATTTTCATAATCTAAAAGGTATCTTTTCAGCCATGCAATATGCTCTTCATCCAGATAATTCGTTGGCTCGTCCAGCAAAAGAATGTCCGGTTTTTCCAACAGGAGTTTCGCCAGCAGCACTTTGGTTCGCTGTCCACCACTCAGATCAGTTACATCCCGGTCCAGGCCAAGATCAAGAAGTCCTAAGGCTCTTGCAACCTCTTCCACCTTTGCATCAATGGTATAAAAATCATGTAACGTCAGCTCATCCTGTATCGTTCCCAGTTCTTCCATCAGAAGATTCATTTCTTCCCCATCTGCAGTTCCTAACAGATCGCAGATTTCGTTCATTCTTATTTCTTTTTGCAGAAGCGGATCAAAAGCTGATTTCAGGACTTCCCTGATCGTCATCCCCTGCCTTAACACGGCATGCTGATCCAAATACCCTGCATGGACATTCTTCGACCACTCTACCTTTCCCTCATCCGGCATAAGCTTTCCCGTGACAATATTCATAAAGGTGGACTTTCCTTCTCCATTTGCTCCGACCAGTCCGATATGCTCCCCTTTCAGCAGACGAAACGACACGTCTGTGAAGATTGCTCTGTCTCCAAAACCGTGCGTCAGATGTTCAACATTTAATATACTCATAAGTACTCTTCTTTCTCCAGTCTTTCGGTTCTTCCCGTCAGTTCTTCATACTTTAACTGATATGCAATCAGACGCGGGATATATTCCGGTGGTGTCCTTTTTCCTTTTTCCCAGTCCTCTACCGTCCTTATCGGAATCCCCAGATGATCTGAAAATGCCTTTCTTGTCATTCCGGTCTTATCTCTCAATCCTTTAATAATCTCTGCTGCCTCCATATCCTATGCCTCCCTTTTCTTTTAAGGATATCATATTCCCACACTAAATGTAAAACCCTGTATTATTCCCTTGTTATAATTTTCTGAATTTTCTGATTTTTTATGTTTTTCGTTCAAAAATTCTAACGTAATTTTTTCAAAAAAAGTGTTGCATTTTTCTGACAGTCTGATATAATAACCTTGTTGCGTCGGACAAGACAAGACAAAATAAGCTAAGATGATGCGGAATGGTGTAATTGGCAGCACAGCAGACTCTGACTCTGTTAGTAGGGGTTCAAGTCCCTTTTCCGTAGCTGGGAATTTGCAGTTGCAAGTTCCCTATTTTATCGGAGTGTGGCTCAGCTTGGTAGAGCGCTACGTTCGGGACGTAGAGGTCGCAGGTTCGAATCCTGTCACTCCGATGTCTAAGGATTACAGATTTCTGTAATCCTTTTTCTTTGCTCCGAATCATTCAGCAGATTCTTCCCATACTCCGTCAAAGACTACTTTCGCCGGTCCTGTCATAAATACTTTATTTTCCTCACGATCCCACTCAATTTCCAGATCTCCGCCGAGAAGCTTTACTATAACTTTCTCTTCTGTCAACCCGTTCAGAATACAGGCAACGGCTGTTGCACAGGCTCCGGTTCCGCATGCCAGTGTCTCTCCTGATCCGCGTTCCCATACCCGCATCTCTACAGTATTGCGATCAAGTACTTTTACAAACTCTGTATTCACACGGTTTGGAAATCTTTCATGCTTTTCAAATGATGGACCAATTTTTTCAATCTGAAGATTTTTCACATCATCCACATATACGATCGCATGCGGATTTCCCATGGAAATGCAGGTCATCCGGTACTCTGTCCCATCCACAACGATCGGCTCATCTACTGCACGTTCTCCTTCCGCTACCACAGGGATCTCTGCCGGTGTGAGAATCGGACTTCCCATATCAACCTTTACTTTTGCGACCTTTCCATTTTCTATGAAAAACTGTAGATATTTAATCCCGGCAAGCGTCTCTACGGAAATTTCCTCCTTATCTGTCAGCCCATAATCATACATATATTTTCCAACACAACGGATTCCATTTCCACACATCTCTCCGCGTGAACCATCCGCATTGTACATTTCCATCTCACAATCTGCCACTTTCGATGGGTTGATCAAGATCAGACCATCTGATCCGACTCCGAAATGACGGTCACTGATCCTGACAGCCAGTGCTGATGGATCGTCTATCTTTTCTTTAAAGCAATTTACATATACATAATCATTTCCCAGTCCCTGCATTTTTGTAAATTTCATCTTTTTCTCCATTCCGCTGCCTGTTGCAGCTTTTAAGTATTTTCTTCGTTTAATTATGTATCCTACTCATTCAGGATCGTCAGAATCATCTGGGCTGTCTCCGTCAGATTGGTTCCACTGTCCATACTGTTTTTCTGCAAATACCGGTGTGCTTCATCCTCAGACATATTATTGCGTTCCATCAGTAATGCTTTCGCCTGATCAACCAGTTTCTTTTCTGCATCATTTCTTTTCCTGCTTCTTTCTTTCCGCTTCTTTCTTTCTCTTTCCTGTGACTGCTGAAGCATTTCCACTGTACTGACAAGATCATAGACCTTGATCGGCAGTGGCAGCCCCACAACACCGTCCGGCAGTTCATCCAGCCATTTTGATGGGGATGCGACCAGAAGCATATTAAACGAAACCGGCAGTGCTTCTCTTAGCTCCGTATACTGCATATCCTGAAGCCGATATCCACATACCACGATTCCATCGCTCCAGTTATCCACATATTGCAGGACTTTTGCACCAGTCAGACAAACCGCAGATACTTCCATCCCCGCACGCACAAGTACATTACGGATATTTACTGCGTTATCTCTTGTCGGAAATACCACAATAATATGGCTCATATCTGCTCACCTCCAGTTGCCTTTTTGATCCTCTCTTCATACCATTTCAGAAATTGACGTTCAAAGCTCAATTTTCTGCGATAGCCCTGTTCTACAGTCTGTGGAGATAACGTGCGATCTCCCAGTCAGTTACCTGCATACAGTACTCCTTATATTCTTTCTTGTTGGCTTTGATGATCTTCTTAGCCAGTTCTTCCCCCAATACATCGATCAAAAACTGATCTTTTTCCAATTCCGCTGCAGCATCCCCCAGATTTCTCGGAAGTTCTTCTACATGAAGTTCATCTCTTCTTTCCTGCGTCATCTTCTGGATATTCTCATCTATATTCGCCGGCGGCATAATTTTATTCTTAATTCCATCCAGACCTGCTTTCAGAAGAACTGCCAGCGCCAGATACGGGTTTGCCGTTGCATCCGGGCTTCGCAGCTCCAGTCTGGATTTTCTTTCTTTATCTGCAGACACACGGATCAATGGTCCTCTGGTCTTTGCTGACCACCCCATATACACCGGTGCTTCATATCCCGGCACAAAACGCTTGTAGGAATTGACTGTCGGATTCGTGATACACGTAATCGCCTTCATATGCTTCATCAGACCACCGATAAAATAATATCCTTCTTCGCTCAGACCATTTACATCCTCCGCATTATAGAGGACATTCATTCCATCTCTTCCATAAAGGGAAAGATTGATATGCATTCCAGAACCGTAAGTCTCACTCTTTGGCTTTGGCATAAACGTGGCATGCAGTCCATGTCTTTTTGCAATGGTCTTAACCACCATCTTAAATGTCATCAGATTATCTGCCGTAACCATCGCCTCATCATAATGAAAATCGATTTCATGCTGAGCCGGTGCGATCTCATGGTGAGAAGAAATGATCTCAAATCCCATTTCCTCCAGTGTAAGGATCATATCTCTCCTTGCATTTTCTCCCAGATCCAATGGCCCGATATCAAAATATCCTCCTTCTTCATGAGTGACTGTTGTGGGCAGTCCATCTTCATCTGTATGGAACAGAAAGAACTCGCACTCCGGTCCGACATTCATGGAATATCCCATCTCTTCCGCTTCGGCAACTGCTTTCCGCAGAACATAACGTGGATCTCCCTCATACGGAGTTCCATCTTTACGATAGACATCACAGATCAGTCTTGCTACCTTTCCCTGCTGCGGCCGCCACGGGAAAATCTCAAAGGTACTCAGATCCGGATACAGGTACATATCGCAATCCTCTTCGCCTTCGATTCCCTCCAGCGATGACACATCAAACATACATTTATTATTCAGTACTTTTTCAAGCTGTCCTACTGTTACAGCCATATTCTTCAACATTCCAAAAATATCTGTAAACTGCAGACGGATAAAGGCAACATCTTCTTCCTCCGCAATACGAATGATGTCTTCCCTTGTATAGTTATGCATATAACAACCTCCTTCTCATACCGTTTCCAGTTTTTTCATCCTAATACAGAAAATCTGCCATCAGCAGTCCCCACACACTCCGGTATATATTGATAAAGGGCGATCTCCACCCATACTGGAAACGCCCTTGTCTCTGTGCCTTATTATATCGGCTTGATTTTCTCTTGTCAATCAACCTTTTTTCTAATTAAAATATACCATTTCTTCGATCGGTTCTGCTGGTTCAATATTCTCCGCATCCAATACCGGACCCTCGCCTCTGTATACAGAGAGATTTTTAAAGCTGACCTTTGCTTTTACTTTTACCCAGTCGCCCGGTTTCAACTTTGGTGCATATGGGCTTCTGCAGACATAACCAAGGAAAGAGGTATCATCTGCACAACAGGTCATTGCTGTACGTCCCGGAAGAAATACCTTTGACGGGAAAGCCCGTGGCTTCATCACTTTTGCCACAAACTCTACTACTTTTCCCTTATACCGGTCTGGATTTTCCATCATATCCACATACCAGATTCCATAGTCTTCCCTGCGAATTTCAATCACCGGAGCATTTAAATCATACGGAACCTCATCCTCAAAAATATTGTCTACTTCTCCGTTCTCATCTTCAAAAATAACTTCTGCCTGTGGGCTGACTACCTTGACACTTCTTCTGTATCCCGCCAGCGGACTTCTGTCCTCACAGCGGTTAAAAAGAACCAGTTCCGCCCCTTTTACCATTTCAACAAATAATGGCTTCAGATTTGTAAGATACATTTGAAAAGTACTTGCATCAACAGTTGCGATCTTCTGTTCGATCTTCCAGCCTGCCGGAAGTGCCAGTTTCTCAAAATCACTGACCGGCCACATACCATTGTATTCAACTACAACTCTCTCCGGTTTATATTTCCGGTTCATTTCCTCAAGCCATGCTTCTGTCAGATCCTCTTTATCTTCTACTTTTTCGATTACAACACCATATTTCAGCATTTCCTTTGGATCATACTCTTCCTCTCCTTCCTCACAGAGGATCAGAAGCGTCTTTCCCTGGATTTGAAAATAATCCTGCTCCAACGTAAATGTCAGGAACTGGGTCTTTCCACTGTCCAGGAATCCTGTCATCAGATATACCATAACATCCGGTTGTCTCATTTTTTCCTTCTCACTTTCTTTTTCTTTCAGACTATTTCACCTGAAATAATGCCGCCAGTTTGTCTTCTTTAATCTCCGCACCGATCACACAGATACGTCCTGTATATTCAGGTGCTCCGGTTCTTACTTCATGCTCACCCGGAACCATATCGAAATAGATCCATTCTCCATCAGCACCTGCAACCATACCTTTTGCTCGAAGGATATTTCCATAAGATCCATCTTCTTCCAGAGTCTTGAGGATATTTCCGATCTCTTCTTTTGTGTAAGTACGGATTGTCTCTTTTCCCCAACTTGTAAATACATCATCGGCATGATGGTGTCCCTCATGATCATGATGGCGATGTCCACAGCCGCATCCACATTTATGATCGTGATCATGATGATGCTCATGCTCCTCATGGTCGTGATCATGATGATGCTCATGCTCCTCATGGTCATGATCGTGATGATGCTCATGCTCCTCGTGGTCATGGTCGTGATGATGCTCATGCTCCTCGTGGTCATGATCGTGATGATGCTCATGCTCCTCGTGAGCAACTTCTGCAAGCAGCTCTTCTTCCAAAGACTTGCTGGATTCCATTGCCTCCAAAATCTTTTCACCCGGAAGCTGCTCGATCGGTGTTGTGATGATCGGAGCTTTTTCATTTAACTCCCTCAGCAGAGCGACACTTTCCTGAATCTTCTCCGGCTTTGCCTTATCTGTACGACTTAAGATCACTGCTCCTGCATACTCGATCTGATTACTGAAAAATTCACCAAAATTCTTGCGGTAGATCTTGCACTTTGTCACATCTACTACTGTAGTAAAGCTGTTCAGTTCCGCATCAATCTCATCCTGCACATCCTGCACTGCCTTGATAACATCCGACAGTTTTCCCACACCGGAAGGCTCGATCAGGATACGGTCAGGGTGATATGTGTCTACTACCTCATGAAGAGACTTTCCAAAATCTCCTACCAGTGAACAGCAAATACAACCTGAGTTCATCTCACGGATCTCGATTCCCGCCTCTTTCAGAAATCCACCGTCGATTCCAATCTCTCCAAACTCATTCTCGATCAATACAACCTGCTCTCCCTTAAAACCTTCTGAAAGAAGCTTTTTGATCAATGTCGTCTTACCGGCTCCAAGAAAACCGGAAATAATATCTATTTTTGTCATTTTAAAGACCTCCTATCTTACTGCCTTTTTCTATCTTATCTCTTTTCTTTCCGCTCTGTCAATTCAGATCCGTTCCTGCCGGACAGTAACCGTATTTATTTCAGATCCAGCTCGATCGGACAATGATCCGATCCCATTACTTCTGTCAGGATCTTTGCATCCGCCAACCTGTCCTTCAGACTTTCTGACACGCAGAAATAGTCAATCCGCCAGCCTGCATTCTTTACTCTTGCACTGAACCGGTACGACCACCATGAATAAATCCCCTCCTGATCGGGATAAAAATACCTGAATGTATCAATGAAACCCGCATCAAGAAGCTCCGTGAACTTTCCACGCTCTTCATCTGTAAATCCTGCATTTTTCCGGTTTGTCTTCGGATTTTTAAGGTCGATCTCTTTATGTGCAACATTCAGATCACCGGTTACGATCACCGGCTTCTTTTTCTCCAGTTTCTTAAGATATGCACGGAAATCATCTTCCCATTTCATCCTGTAATCCAGTCTTGCAAGCTCACTTTGGGAATTCGGTGTATAAACTGTCACAAAATAGAAATCCTCAAACTCACAGGTGATCACACGTCCTTCCTGGTCATGCTCTTCGATCCCCAGTCCATAAGATACCGATAATGGTTCTTTTTTGGTAAATACTGCTGTTCCGGAATAGCCTTTTTTCACAGCATAATTCCAGTACTGATGATACCCTTCCAGTTCCAGATTCAACTGTCCTTCCTGCATCTTCGTCTCCTGAATACAGAAAATATCCGCATCTGCCTCATGAAAAAAATCCAGGAATCCTTTCTGAACGCATGCCCGGATACCATTTACATTCCACGATATTAGCTTCAATCTATTCCTCCTTCCAGGACTTCTCCTTATAATAGACTTCGTCAAGGAATAACCCTCTTGCCGGAGCCAGAAATCCAGCCTTTGTTCTATCCTTTGACTCTAAAGCTGTCGTCACGCTTTCGATCCTGCGTGTCCCCATTCCAACTTCGAGCAAAGTTCCTGTCAGAATCCTCACCATATGATAAAGAAATCCCGTTCCTTCATATTGGATGTTGATCCTGCCACCTTGTCCGCCAACCATTATAGCATAAATTGTCCGCTTTGTGGACGTTTCATCTTTTTTATCCGTATAAGCCGCAAACTCATGCGTACCGGTCAAAAGTTCCGCTGCCCGCTGCATCGCCGCAATATCAAGTTTCTTTGGGAAATGATATGTGTAACGCCGGTCAAATACATCCGGCTTTTCGTCAGTATCTATCTGATACACATACCTTTTTCCCACAGCACTCTTTCTCGCATGAAACCCATTTTTTTCAAGTCCAGCTTCTCGGATCCGGATATCCGGAGGCAGCAGCTTATTTACTTCCTCTGTGAAAAATCCATCCTCCACTTTTCCATGAAGTACCACACTGGCTGTTTGTCCGCGGGCATGCACTCCTGCATCCGTCCTTCCTGATCCATTTACTTCCACCGCATATCCGGCCGCCTTTGAAATACAGGATTCCAGAATACCCTGAAGGGTCATCTCTGTATTGGTCTGTCTCTGCCATCCCTGATATGCAGTTCCGTCATAAGCGATCACCAGTCTGTACGTCCGCATTCTTTCATCTCCTCTTTCAAAAAGAAAACCGGTCATACTTCCGCTTCAGGTATAACCGGTTCGTTCTTTCTATTTTAAAAATTTTTTCAGCTCATCCATAAATGTATTCGCATCTTTAAACTCTCTGTATACTGATGCGAACCTCACATATGCCACCGGATCAAGATCTTTTAACTTATCCATAACGATCTCTCCAATCTCACTGCTCGGGATCTCTTTTTCTTCCCGGTTAAAAATCTCAAGCTCGATCGCCTCGATCGTCTTTTGGATCTGATCTGCCGGAACAGGACGCTTATAACACGCACTCAACACACCATTCTCAATCTTTGCCCGTTGATACTGCTCCCGGTTGTTGTCCTTCTTGATCACGATCAGAGGAATCGTCTCTACTTTTTCATAAGTTGTAAAACGTTTCCCGCACTCGTCGCAGGAACGCCTTCTGCGAATCGAACTCTTATCCTCTGCCGGTCTGGAATCGATCACTCTTGTATCAGGGTTTCCACAATATGGACATCTCATTCGTCTGTTCCGCCTTTCCGCATATATAATCCACCACACACTCCCTGCGGCATTCATTTTTAATCCGTCTGTGAAACGAATTTGTTTCCACTTTCATTATACACAATGTCTAGTATTTTTGCAAAAACTTTTCTTCTTTTATTTCCACTAATACCGCATCCGGCCCGATTTTTTTTACACAGCTGTACGGAATCACATATTCACAGTCCGTTCCGAAAAATCCGCAAAATTTTCCCGGCCCTGGTACAACAATCGATTCAATCTTCCCGGAACAGGCATCAAGCTCCAGATCCACAACACAGCCCAACTGCTTTCCCGTACAAATATTAACTACTTCTTTTTCCCGCATTTCACAAAATCTCATCGTTCTCTCCCTGTACCGGAATCTTACAACTATTTTATTCCGACATCAGACAGATCGTGACATTTCTGTATTTCTTTTTTTCGGTACATATATTACAATAGATTCATCATGATCCTAAAGGAGAGTTTGTTATGAATGAAACTTTACTGCTGTTCCATGCACCTTCCAGACCCGAGCTTTTGAAGATCCAGCGTGCCTTGCTTCCGCTGCACATCCGGCTGCGTTGCATTTCACAGAAAGATTATCTGCAGCCCCTCGGATTTCTCGCCGGAATGAAAAATTTTTCACCCACCACTGAGGTTTATGAAGGAGAAGAACTTTCTGCCCCACTGTTCCTTTTCTGCTTTTTTCAGAATAATCGACTTGATCAGGCACTTGCTGCCCTCAGACGCTGCGGTGCCGGTCCATTTCCTTATAAAGCGATCCTCACACCGACAAATTGTGAATGGAATGCTCTCACCTGCTTTAACGAAGTAAAGAAGGAACATGAGCAGATGCATAAATAGACATTGAAAAGTTTACCATGCTCAACTATAATGATGATACCATCTAAGAGACGGGAGAAAAGTACTATGTGGAAAAGAAAAGAATTAAAAAAGAATGCTCGCAGATCGATCCGGCAGAATTACTGGCGTATGGTATCCGTCTGCTTTCTTATCGCTCTTCTCACAGCTTCCTATCCTCTGGCAACCGCTTTTCTGGGAGTGCATCCGTTATCTCATATTGACACGATTTCCAATCTGCATCAGACTTTTGAGACCGAAACTACATCGCAGATTCTGGAAGAGACTGCCATAAGGCTTTTTCATAATACTGACATTGAGAATCTATACAAAAATCCTTCTGCTACTTATACCAACCTTCTTGTGGATCTGTATGCAGACAGTACCTCTACTTTTTTTGCAGTCCTGAAGATCTTCAATACTTTCTGGGATGAACATTTCGACTTTATCGTCTTCATCCTTGGAATCAGTGCGATCCTGGCTTTTCTCTATCGCATTTTTATAAATAATATTTTGATCATTGGCGAGAAACGTTTCTTTTTAGAATCGAAAAATTATAAAGATACCCGGATTTCCAAAATCTTTTTCCTTTATAAGCTGCATTATATCCGCAAGCCTGCTTTTATCATGTTCTTCCGCAGTCTCTACCAGTTTCTGTGGAATTTTACAGTCATCGGTGGAATCTACAAGCATTATGAGTATTGGATGATTCCGTATATCCTGGCAGAAAATCCAGGGATCAGTAAAAAAAATGCTTTCTTCCTTTCCCGCCAGCTCAGCAATCATAATAAGAAAAAGCTTTTACTGCTGGATCTGTCCTTTCTGGGATGGAAGATACTCTCCCTGATCAGTCTGGGACTTGTCGATTTCTTATATGTGAACCCTTATATGGCAACCTGCAAAGCCGAATTATATCTGACACTCCGCAGAAATTATGTGCTTTCACGTTCTCCCGGCTATGAATACCTGAATGATTCCTATCTGGAACATATTCCTTCCGAAGATGAGCTTCTGATCAGTAAGGCACTTTATGATGACTTGGAAGGTCCTTATACACAGACCTCTTATTTTGCACCTGATCAGTATCCGGTTTTCCTTTTTTCTGTACAGCCGCCGTTTTCTGCTGTAAGATCACCGGTCAACCCGGTTCGTAAATACGATCTCTGGTCCTGCATTTTTCTTTTTCATGCTTTTTCTATTTTGGGATGGATCGTAGAGAACCTGATACAGCTTTTAAAGACAGGAGAATTTTCTTTTGATGGAGCAGTCTTCTTTCCATGGGCTCCTATGTATGGAATTTTCGGCATATTACTTTTACTTTTTATGAAGAAACTCATTCCCAAACCAGAGCTTGTGTTTTTTCTGAACTTTGCAGTCTACACATTGATCGAATATCTTGCAAGCTGGATTCTTGAACTCGGATACAGCCCGAAAGTAACTGCCTACAGTGACTATCTTTTCACACTGAACGAACATACATATATCGGAGGTTCCGCAGTCTTTGCACTGCTTGGATGTGCTTTTCTTTACTATCTTGCCCCAAAATGGACAGAAGCTTTTTCCCATTTAAAGAAGAGTATCCGCATTGTACTCTGTATTCTCCCGAGCCTTATCTTCCTTGGCTTTGTTTTAAAAATAAGTCTTCCATATATTTGGTGAGAAATATTGATTTCATCTAAAAAAAATAGTAAAATTTAATTAGTTATTGGCTTGAAAATTTGAAACGAAAGGAAAATTATTATGAAAAAAAGAGTTGTTGTTGCACTGGGACACCGTGCACTTGGTACTACACTTCCAGAACAGAAGACCGCAGTAAAGCATACTGCCAAATGTATCGCAGACCTTATCGAGGAAGGCTATCAGGTTGCGATCACGCACAGCAATGCGCCTCAGCTTGGCATGATACACACAGCCATGAATGAATTTGCAAAAGCCCATACAGACTATACACCGGCTCCTATGTCTGTCTGCTCAGCCATGAGCCAGGGATATATCGGTTATGACCTTCAGAACGGAATCCGTGAGGAACTTCTTAATCGTGGAATCTACAGAACTGTCAGTACTGTTCTCACCCAGGTAATTGTCGATCCATATGATGAAGCTTTCTATACACCGACCAAAGTTCTCGGACGCTATATGAATGCACAGGAGGCAAATGAAGAGCGTAAAAAAGGAAATTATGTGATTGAAGAGCCGGGCAAGGGGTTCCGTCGTGTCGTATCCGCACCAAATCCTGTAAAAATCGTCGAGCTGGATGCCGTCAAGGCACTTCTTGATGCTAATCAGGTTGTAATTGCTGCCGGAGGCGGTGGAATCCCGGTGTTGGAGCAGGACAACCATCTCCGAGGTGCAAGTGCCGTCATTGAAAAAGATCTTGCAGCCGGAAAGCTTGCAGAGGGAATTGACGCCGAAATGCTCATCATCCTTACAAATGTCGAAAAAGTCTGCATTAATCTCGGACAGGAAGACGAAGAACCGCTGGGAGAGATCACAGCAGAGCAGGCTAAGACTTATATGGAAGAAGGACATTTTGGAATTTACAATATGCTTCCTAAATTCCGTGCTTCTGTTGATTTCGTAGAAGAATGCGAGGGGCGCAGTGCTTACATTACTTCTTTTGATAAAGTAACGGATGCATTAAAAGGCAAGACAGGAACTGTCATTCGATAGTTTTCCCGTGGATTTCCGTAGAGATTCAGATTTTATATTGATATCGGAATCCATACGATCTTTATAATATTTTTGAATTGCAAAAGTCAGGTACAACATTTGTATCTGGCTTTTTTCATATTTTTTTAATCTCCTCTTGATTTTTCATGAATACATGCTATTATATATGCATACGTTAAATGTAGTATTGAAAACCACTTGTTGTTTCATCAATATATTGGAGGTATGTTATTATGAAAAAAAGACATCATATTAAAGATCCCGGAAGTGCGATCACTCATTTTATCGGTATGCTCATGGCAATCTTTGCGGCAGTACCGCTCCTTATCAAGGCTGCACATGAACCAAGCCGGATCTACATTGGATCTCTTACAGTCTATGCGATCAGTCTGATTTTATTATATGCTGCAAGTACAACGTATCATACTTTTGATATCTCACCAAAAGTAAATACTATTTTGAAAAAGATCGATCATATGATGATCTCCATTCTGATTGCAGGAAGCTATACACCGGTATGCCTCCTTGTAGTAAAAGGGACTCGTGGCATCACGCTTCTTTGCATTGTATGGGCATTTGCAATTGCCGGCATTTTGATCAAGGCATTTTGGGTGTTTTGTCCGAAATGGATCTCCTCTGTCCTCTACATTGGTATGGGATGGACCTGTGTTCTGGCTTTTTCTCAGATCCTCAACAATATGTCCTCTGCCGCTTTTGCATGGCTTCTTACCGGAGGAATTATTTATACTGTAGGTGGAGTGATCTATGCATTGAAACTTCCTATATTCAACAGCCGTCATAAAAATTTCGGCAGCCATGAGATCTTTCATCTCTTTGTAATGGGAGGAAGTATGTGCCACTTTGTTGTTATGTATGCCTTTCTTCTTCCATAATTCTTTTTCCCATGAAACGAAAAAAGAAACCGCAGAAGTCTTATTTTACTTCTGCGGTTTCCTTTTTATCTCTGCAACGTTCTACACTTTGCTGCCAGCTTATCTCTTTATAAAATACTCCTCATACCATACAAGGAATGTGTAGATCGTCCATACCTTTCTCCAGTTATCAGAATTTCCACCAACATAGTCAGCAAAAATTTCATTGATTGCCTCCACATCAAAAAATTTCTCTGCAATCTCACTGTTGAACAACCGTCTTACATCCTGATTATATCTGTCGTCAGCCATCCAAATACGAATCGGAACAATAAATCCAAGTTTCTTGCGGAAAGCAATCTCTTCCGGCAACACCTTCGCTGCGGCTGTACGGAACGCCACCTTATTCTGCTCTTCATTCACTTTATATCTTGAAGGCATACGGGACGCAATGTCAAAAATCCTTCTGTCTGTCAGTGGCATACGGATCTCCAGTCCTGCTGCCGTACTCATCTTATCAACGTTCAGGTAAATATCTCCCTCCAGCCAGATCTGAATATCTACATCTGACATCTTTGACAGCGGATCGAGTCCTTCTGTCTCCTCATAAATTTCTCTTGCCACTTCGATCGGGAGTACATCCGGGTCATACTTTTTCAGAATCTTCTTTTTCTCATCTTCTTTCATGATGTTCGTATTTCCAACATAGAACGTCTTCAGATTCTCCCCATAACGCTCTGCATTACGGTACATATTATATCCACCAAAAAATTCATCCGCACCCTCTCCGGAATAGCAGATTTTTGTATGCTCTGCCGTTGCATTACATCCAAGCGTAAATACAATCGCAGATGCATCACCTAACGGCTGCTCCATATTATACATCACATATGGTACAATATCAAAGAACTGCTCCGGTGTGATCAGACTCCTTGAGAACTTTCTTCCAAGAATCTTTGCAGTCTTTTCTGCAAGAACAGATTCATCAAATCTCTCCTCTTCATATCCACATCCGTCAGCCTGCTCTGCATCAGACATTGCAAGTACATAGGAAGAATCTACACCACCTGAAAGGAAAGACTCTACTTTCTCATCCGCAGTCTTCACTTCCGGCATGATCTCCTGGATCGTGGAATGAATCTCATCTGCCCAGTCTTCAAGAGATTTACTCTCATCCGGATGAAATTCAGGCTTCCAGTATCTTTTAATTGTAAGTCTGCCATTCTGCCAGATCAGATAACGTCCCGGCATCAGCTTCTTCAGACCTCTGAAAAACGTATTCTCACCGGCTACATATGTAAGACTCAGATATAACTGCAGCATTTCCTCATTCAATTCTTTCACAAAACCAGGCTGCTTCATAATATCACGGATCATTGTACCGTACAGAAGCTGTCCGTCCTCTGTCTCATAATAATAGAATGGCTTTGTGCCAAACTGATCTCTCAGACAGAACAGCTTCTTCTCTTCATCATCCCAAAGAGCAAATGCAAACATTCCATACATATGGTCTGCCATCTCATAGCCCCATGTCTGATACGCTTTGATCAGAATTTCTTTTTCCCGCTCTTCTCTTGAAAGAGACAGATCAATTCCCAATCTTTCACAAAGTTCTTCCCAGTTACGAATATGTCCTCTGTATTCTTTTACTGTTATCATACGTGTATCCTCTCTTTAATAAAAATCCAATCTTTATCTTAAGTCACGATCTGACCACTGCTTATTATACTCCATCCGTCTTCAGATAACAATTAAATGATCTCTTCAATTCTTACTTTTCTATTAAAAGTTCTTCTCTTCCAGATCATAAGATATACTTTAAGATCAACCGAATCCCTGACCGCTTCAAATGGTTCTTCGCAGAAGATCGTTGCTCTGATTCCCTGCGACTCCAGTTCATTTTTTCTCATTTCCGCTTTTTTTCGCAGCTTCTCATACCGCACTTTTTCATCTGTCTGCAATCTTCTCTTCGGATACGTCTTCGCAGCTTCTACAATCATTTCCTGCAAAAGATCAACAATCTTATCATGCGAACTCCTGTGGAACATTCTTGCCATATAGCGTGCCAATACCTTATATGGATGTCTTCGGTAAAGTCTCAATATTCTGAGCATTCTCCGGTCATCTACTTTTTCCAGCAGTTCTTCCATGACATCCATTGCCGCTTCAGACGGACTCCACGGATCATCCCGGTAAAAAATATACTGCTCTGAAACTGACGGATAACAACAATAATTCAAAGGTGGAAAATCTGCAAGCTCTGCAAGTTTCCGTTCCGTCTCATTACAGAAATCATTTCCGAGATATTCTCTTTTATCTCTGATGATTGATGCTTTATACTCAATCTGCCTCAGATACTCATAACCACTGATCCAGAAGTGACCAATTTCTCCATAGTTATAAAGCCTGGTTTCTACTGTCAGATTTCTGAAGAAAAGAGTAAATACATTTTCCGCCTGCCTGATGATTAACCCGTATTCCTGCTGATCTTTCATCAAATGCAGTTCTGCTTCGATTTCACCTTCAAAATCCTTTTTATACTTTCCCTTCATCCTTGCCTGTTCAAATGCAAGAAAACTTTCCGCTGCATCATTCATCATATAGATCAGACGAATTTCCCCCTGCTTCAGATCATCAGGATAAATCAATTCAAACTGCCCCTGATCTGTCAATTCCAGCAGTCTTTCAAATGCGACCGGATTACTATCTGGCAGGAGTTCCAAAGTATTTTGCAAGTGCATCCTCCTCCAATCCTTCACCGATCACGATCAGTACATTCTGTCCCTCCCCGACCGGGTTCATCTGAATTTCATACTGCGTCGCATTTAGTTCGATCCACTTTTCATTCTCATCCTGCATAAATCCCTTAATCCGGAAAAGCTTTCCACAGGCCGGATCTTTCAATGCCTCTTTGATCTTTTCTTTCAATTCTTCTTTCTTTATCTGAAGATTCATATAATACAAAGACTGAAAGCCCTGATCTTCCCTGTATTCCGGCTTTCTGTAACTCTCTGTACAGTAGCCGCCATTCAAGACCCGTTCAAACTCTCTTTCTGTCCATTCATTCCATGGAAATCTTAACACCTCATCCCCTTTTATCTGCCGTCTGCAGCCAAACTTCACCAGAGACCGGTTCAGATGCTCTATGGTCGCATCCTGCTTCGTCACAGGCACTTCCTGACTTCTGCTCAGAACAATACTTCCGGCATCTGCAACTTCCGATGCAAGAAGAAATTCTGCCTGATCTGATAATGACTCTTCCAGACCTGCATTTACTACTGCAATCACATTGCCAATCTCATACCAGCGATCCAATGGTTCGTCCCGGAGTACATCAAAAAATTCATCAATATCATAAATTCCTGACGGTTCGACCAGAACCCTGTCATACCCACACATTCCCATTGAAATAAGCTTGGTACGGAATCTTCGTCTGTGCGTCTCTGCATCACAGCCTCCTGAAATCATCTCCAATTCACACTGATCTCCTCTTAGTTCCTGCAATAACATCATATCTACATTGACTGCACCATGATCATTTTCCAAAATACCTATATTCAAGCCTTTTCTCATCAGATACGTGGCATATTTTTTTATAAATGTAGTCTTACCTGACCCAAGGAATCCCGTTATCAAATCAATCTTTACCATATTCATTCTCCACTTCCTCTTCCATTCTTTTTATACATTCATCCACGGCCTCCTCATAACCTGTCAGTGCCGCAAACGGTGCAAACTGGGCTGCCCTGTCAATCATTGCCATTCTCGGATGCACATCTGACACATGGTGTGGCAAATAGAGAAGTTCCTCATAGGCACTTCCAGTTCCAGCTTCTTTCATCTTCGATTCCCCTCTCTTTATGCCTTATGTCCACCGATCTGCCGGTTCCTCGCAACGGCTGTCGCACCTTCAATCAGACTCATTCCTTTTAATACCGCATTCTTCCCGTACTTCTTTTTTATATCCAAAACCGCTTTCTGAACACTTTTTTCCCGGTTTCTCTCTTCCTGCACTTCTTTTTTCTTTACTTCCAGTGCTGCATAATCCGTAAACAGATCCAACTGTTCAAAACTCTGACCCACAGTAACATCTTTTTCACTGACCACCTTATTGGCAGTAAGTGAAATCCGTCGCACAAATAAAAGCGGATTTACAATTTCTTCATACAGTCCGGTAACCGCCTCAAGAATCTCCTTCGCAGAGGAAGTTGCTGTCGGCAGGTTGGCTCTCCCATGTGCATGCTTCGGTACCAGCCTGCCATAATGATCTTTTTTTACTTCGCCATGATATCTGCCACGTATAGACGGATTTCTCAGATTCTCAATATCATATCCAACCGTAAGTACAATCTGATCTGTCACCAGTTCTTTGTCCACCAGTTCCAGTGCAAGCTGGTCTGCCATTTCTCTGACAACCAGCAGTGCCTTCTCATAAGGATACGGACACTGCAGCACCTGACCTGAACCCAAGCTGTTCGCAGAGGGCTTATACTTTTTTATCTCTTGCATTGTGCATGGCTCCCATCCCCATGCATGATCGATCAGCAGTTCTGCATTCACTCCAAAAAGCCGATAAAGAAGATCTTCATTATAAAAATCTTCCGGGGTTCCCACGGAACACCTCGCAATATCTCCCATCGTATAAAGACCGTTCTCTTCCAGCTTTTTCATATAGCCTCTTCCGACTCTCCAAAAATCTGTCAGTGGTCGATGATCCCATAACTGCTTTCGATAACTCAGTTCATCCAGCGAGGCAATCCTCACACCATTCTTATCCGGCTGTACCCGCTTCGCCATAATATCCATCGCAATCTTACATAAATACAGATTCGTACCAATCCCCGCAGTAGCCGTAATCCCCGTCTGCTCCAGCACGTCCCGGATCATCTTCTCAGCCAGTTTTTTCGCTGTCATCCCATAAGTTCTCAGATAGGCAGTTGCATCAATAAATACCTCATCAATAGAATACACATGAATGTCTTCCGGTGCAACATACTTCAGATAAATCCTGTAAATTCTGACGCTGTATTCTATATACAAAGCCATCCTCGGTGTAGCTGCAATATATTGCAACTCCAGCTCCGGATTCTCCGCCAGTTCCCTTTCATCTGTCGATTCTCCCGTGAACTCTCTTTTCTGAATCTTCTGCCTCCGCTCTATATTCACTTCCCGGACTTTCTGCTCCACTTCAAAAAGTCTTGCTCTCCCCGGAATCCCATATGCTTTCAAAGAGGGAGACACTGCAAGACAGATTGTCTTCGCAGTACGGGATGTATCTGCCACTACAAGATTTGTCGTCAGTGGATCTAAGTCCCTCTCTGCACATTCCACGGATGCATAAAATGACTTCAGATCAATCGCAATATAAGTTCTCTCTTTCATCCCACAGTTCCTCCCCGAATGTGCATCATACCAACATCTGATCCTCTAAATCCCCTTTGCCAGCTCCCTGGTGATCCAAAAATTCTAATCTGCATCATCTTATATATTATTATATAGAACGTATGTTCTTTTTTCAAGTGGAAATATTTAGATTCCACAAATTTATATATATTTCATAAATTTCCATAATAAAAAAGAGCTTTTGGATTTTTGTCGTATTTCTGATAACCAAAAAATCCCTGACTGCAAATCACCTTATTTTTTTTGCAGTCAGGGTTGCTCTTTTCATTTTATATGATTTCTAAAAGAACTGAATCATCCTTCTTTCGGTAAAAATCCTTTACTTGTCTTTACTATGATTTTATCAAATACCATAAACATCGATGGCAATACAAAAATAACCACTACCATACTGATCAATGCACCTCTCGCCATCAGGATACACAGGGAACTGATCATATCAATATTGGAATAAAGACCTACACCGATCGTTGCAGCAAAAAAGCTTAATGCACTGACCATGATCGACTGGGCAGATGCACGATGTGCTGTCGTGATCGCATTATATTTATCTGCTCCATGATTTCTTTCTCTTTTATATCTTGTTGTCATCAAAATAGCATAGTCAACCGTCGAACCAAGCTGAATCGTACCGATTACAATAGACGCAACAAATGGGAGTTTCGTTCCCGTATAATATGGGATCCCCATATTGACAAAAATTGCAAATTCAATAACACCTACTAAAATAAACGGCAGTGACACTGATTTAAATAAGAGTAAAATGATAACAAATATAATTCCAATCGATACAGCACTTACCGTCTTAAAATCTGTATCCGTTATGTCGATCAGATCAGCAGTCAGCGGTCCTTCGCCGATCAACATTCCACCTTTATCATATGTATGAAGAATCTTATTCAGTTCTTTGATCTGTGCATTAATTTCATCTGTCGCTACTTTATATTCTGAATTGACAAGTACAAGCTGGTACTTATCATTTTTCAACATTCCTGTGACAGACTCAGGAATCATACTTTGCGGAATAGCCGGACCGATCAGGGAATCTAATCCCAATGCCCATTTTACACCATCCACTTTTTCCATTTTATTCAGCATCTTTGCTACATCCGCTGATTCTGTAGAACTGTCAACAAGGATCATATGCGTTGTATTCATATCATAATCTTCCTTCAGCTTTTCATTTGCGATAATGCTCGGAAGATCCTTCGGAAGTGTCTCATCCAGATTATAATAAACAGAGGTATGATTATTTCCATAAATCGCCGGGAATAAAAGCACCAGGAAAATCACTACATATACGAGATATCTTTTTGTAACTTTATCCGAAAGCTTCCCGATATCCGGCAAAAACGGCTTATGCTTCGTCTTAACAATGAGCTTATCACAGCACAAAATCATGGACGGCAAAATGGTAACGCACGCCAACACTCCAAAAATAACACCTTTTACCATGACCACTCCGATATCCATTCCCAGAGTAAATGTCATAAAGCACAATGCAATAAATCCCGCTACCGTCGTAACCGAACTTCCGATAACTGAAGAAAATGTCTGCGAAATCGCATGTGCCATCGCTCTTTCTTTATCTCCATCATACCGGATCTGCTGTTCTTCATAACTATGCATCAGGAAAATAGAATAATCCAATGTCACACCTAACTGCAACACTGCTGCCAGTGCTTTGGTAATATATGAAATCTCTCCCAGAAAATAGTTGCTGCCAAGATTATATACGATCGCCATACCAATACTAAGCATAAAAAGTAACGGAACGAAAAATGATTCCATGGTAATACCTAATACGAATATCGCCAAAAGAACCGCAATCAGTACATAGACCGGAGTTTCTTTTTCTGCCAGATTTTTTGTATCCGTAACAATCGCAAACATTCCGCTCAGAAAACACTGCTTTCCTGCCAGTTCACGGATTTCCCCGATTGCCTCCATTGTTCCATCTGACGAAGTTCCTTCATCAAAAAAGATTGCCATCATTGTACCCGTATCTGAATTGAATACTTCATACAACTTTTCAGTGAGCATACTCTTTGGCATACTTATATCTGCCAGTGAATCATACCATAAGACCTTGCTGACATGATCGACATTCTCGATCTTTGTCTTCAGTGCCGAGACATCTTTATCCTCCATCCCATCCACTATAAACATAGAAAATGCTCCTGTTCCAAAATCCTTTACCAGAATATCCTGTCCCTGCATCGTTTCAATATCTTCCGGCAAATATGTCAATACATCGTAATTTACTCTGGTATTAATATATCCCAGAGTTGCCGGTATCAACAGTAAAATACTGATAATAATAATCGGTACACGAAACTTCACCACTTTCTTTCCAAATTTAACCATTTCACAAGCTCCTTCCTTTATGACTTTTAGTCATTTTCATCTTAAAAGCACTATACAGTAAAAATGACCAACAGTCAGCATATTCTTGACTGTTGGTCATTTTAATTATCTATTTCTTTTTTTAAAAACTTGTCCGCCAAATCGGAATTACATTTATAACCGGTTCTTCATACGGATGAACTTTTTTGACCACCTTAATTGTCTCATCCACTTTTTCTTTAAATACTGTTACCTCTGCTTTTATTTCCGGTTCACAACTAATCTCCCCGGCTTTTCCTATATATGGAGCAGTCCCTTCTAATGGTCTCCAATAACTGGTAAGCCTTGAACAGGACACACATGAGTCGTAATTTCCTATATGCCCTGCATCTACGGACTGCAAAGCCTTCTGAAGTTCCGGGAAATTTTCTTCCGGTATAAAAATTTCTAATTTGCAATATTTAAAATCCATTTTTTCCTCACAATTCAATTTATTTTAAGACTTCTACAAAATAATAGTATTTTAACATTAAATCACAATCCCCTTACAATGGTCAATCTCATGCTGTATGATCTGTGCTGTCCAGCCACTATACTTTCCATGACAGAATTGAAAATTGCTGTCCAGATAATCTACCTCTATTTCTTCATATCTTGTGCATAATCTGGTTCCCTCCAAAGAAAGGCATCCTTCTTCTGTCTTATATTCTCCTGACATCTTAGTTATCACAGGATTAATCATTGCAAACTGAAATGGTCCCACTGCCACAGCAATGATCGATTTATTAATGCCGATCATATTTGCCGCCATTCCAACGCATATTTCTCGATTGGCACGCAATGTATCTAAAAGATCTGTTACGATTTCCTGGTCTGCTTCCGTTGCCGGTTTTGCTTTTCTCCCAAAAATCTTTTTGCCCTTTATAATATTTCTAACCATGACTTTTCTCCTGTGAACTTATTTATTCGTATTCTCTTGTATTATTTTATTCTTGCTTCCCATCTATATCTGGGGTTTTTATGATTTGGTTTTCTTCTTATCAATTGTTCTGATTCTATTAAATACTCCAGTTCAATTTCTATATCCAATGATAAATCCTTAGTCACAAGTTCTTTATAACCTAGATATGGATTATGTGCTATTTCTTTTTTTATTATTTCTTTTACTGGTTTCCGATTAACACGGTTCATTTCACTCGCATATCTGCTGCAGCAAATCATTTTATAATCCATAACCTTGCATATACCCGCAATTTCCCCAAGCCATTCCCTATAAATAAAATCTATTGATCGACAGCCCTGTTCCAGCTCGTTATCAACATGATCAACATATTTCATAACATCTAAAGAAATTTTTTTCTCCATTTCTTGCATAAATGAGTTATCAATTATTTCTTGCCTTAAAAGAACTAACTCCTTCATTTTCAAACAGAGAAATCTTTCAATATAATTACAATAATCTCTTTTGAAATAGTCGTCAAATAGTTCCATATTCATTATCTCTCCCAGCAAAAATTCTACAACAAGTTAAAACTTAGAAATTTCTTCCATTGTTTAACTACCATACATTTTTACATCATTCTCAAACGCATACGGAAGTGAAGCAGCTATAAGCGTAGTTTGAGTACCATACATTTTTACATCATTCTCAAACTTTCATGCATTGACTGTATGAGTTTTTCAGTTTGAGTGCCATACATTTTTACATCATTCTCAAACCGCCCGTCGGCAGTAATTTTCACATAATCGTTTGAGTACCATACATTTTTACATCATTCTCAAACCTCAAATTCAAAAATGAAATGCCATCATTCGCATAAAATACAGGTACTCAAACTGTTAGGATGTTATATTTCACATCCATCTTTATCTATAATATACCTTGTTACACCCTCAATGCAATCTCTCGCACAGGTTTCAATCAATAAAAGCTGAATTTCCTGATACGTCGCTTCTTTTATTAATTCATCAATCTGCTGATTTGATAAATAACTTCGCAAATTAACAAATACAAAAAGCTTTTTCTTTAATAATCGTTCCACTATTCGCATATATCTCACAAGACGTTCTAAGAAGTTTTCTTCCAGCACCTCATATTTAATTCCAAAAGCTTTAAATAATGAGGCAAAATCTATTTCATCCGCAAGATCAAGGATATAGTCTGTCTCCTGTTCAAGCTGTAATAAATACTCTTGCAGATATTGCTTCATTTCCTGGGTTTTCACATAGAATCGTTCGTCTGCAGTAAGCTTTTCCAATTCCATATAAAGTTTGCTGATCAGTTTTCTTTCATTTATATCTAATGCAAAAATATTAAAGATCAGCTCTACATTTTTAGAAATATCAACTTCTTTTTCATTATCTGATAATACGAATCTGCCTTCTTTTCCTTCCACCTGCCCTGCTAATTCCATTACATATTCTGAAAAGTATTCGGGTGATTCTATTACCCATTCTGTGCAATTAATTGCATCGACAAGAATACCTTCATTCAGGTTGATATGTACCAGCTTCATAGAATCACCAGCCTTTCATCTGTATCTAATACTTCACTTTTTGTCTCACCTATTACAATATCCATCTTTGCATACTGCTTTTCAGTTACCGTCAGCAGCTGGATCAATCCTTCTTCCGGTTTGTTCTTATGGACATTATCTACAATCGCCTTAACTGCAGTTCCATTTAATGCAAGTTTACAGTACACTGATTCCTGCAGCATAAGAAATCCATTCTTTAGAAGATATTTTCTGAATTTTCTATAGGCTCTTTTATGTTCACCCGTTATTACCGGAAGATCAAAAAATACTAATACCCTCATAAATCTATAACTCAATTTTATAAAATCGAACCAATGCACTGTCATCCTCATTCAATGCGTCAAATACACTTTTGCAATAAATTTTTATTGCATTACTCACATACTGGATTTTTCCGTCAATCTGTACTTCCTGATTCAGGATATCAACCAGCCACATTTTTTCTTCATGTTCAAACTGCTCCAGTTTCATTCCCAGAACACATTTATCCACTAGCGGTCTGAACGGTTCCATCAGATCTGAAGCCAAATTAAACTGATTAAACATATTATCATGAAAAAGTCCCAGTTGAGTTATATATCCATTTGCTACAATTTCCCTTGTAAAGGACGATAAAATAATTGAATATCCATAATTCAAAGCTGCATTGATAAGATTATCCTCTGTTCTGGTGAAATCAAGCCCGAATAATGCATTAAAATATACTTTTGCAGCATGTCCTTCTCTGTTGGTTTCATCATTCCATGCGATCTGCTGTAAATAAGATGACAGAAGCTCAGCTTCTTCCTTTCCCAATAATTCTAATAATTCTTTTTGCTTTCTGATTTTTTCAGATACAATTTCCGTCCAGACAGCTTCTTTTGTATTTTGTCTCCACGCAATCTGCTTACGAATCTTATTACTGGTATCATGACTTCCATAATAGCTGACCAGTTCTGATGACGGATTTCTTTTTTCATCACAAAAGATAACTTTAACCTTTCTTTTCGTCAGTTCTGCCAACAGACTAGTCGTGAGCGAGACTGCTGTAGATTCTATCAATACTACAGCAATCTCATTCAACGCTACTTTCGTCGTATCTTCCCCTCTCACCACCATAAATCCAAGTTGTAAATCTAATTTAGCTCTTTTGGTAATGACGATCGTCCGCCAGCTCATACTCTTAAAAGATCAATCTCTTTTTCATAAATTCCTGTAGGAGACTGATTGACAATAGAAATATTTTTACATTTACTGATATTATTATTCATGACCAGGATTCCTGCACTTGCCGGACCTCCGATCATTTTCAGATTTGCTGCTCCACTCTGACACTGGAATAAATGCAGAATTTCATACAACACCTGACACTTTGCTTCAACGGAGAGATCAATAAATTTCTCTTTTCCATTGACCAGCGTTTTTTCCTGTGAAGAGAGTCGCACCCCATAAATACTGTGCCGGATCTTATCTAAAAATGTCTCATAAAGCTTTAGCAACTCTTCTTCTGTTATTCCATCATGCATACTGATCTTTACATTCTTATCTTCTTTCTGTCTCTGAATATATTTCACTACTTTTTTTAAAGTTTTCATATCCTCTTTTGATAAAATCAGTTGATTTGCACCTTTAAAAATCAACTGATTACTAGTTCTTCCAGAAAGCCACATATAAAATCCATCGACTTTAAATAAAGTATCAATTTTAATCTTTTTGATCAGTATTTTCGGCTCTCTCAATCCACGTTCTTCCATCAGATAGTTTCTGGCACTTTCCATATCTTTTTCCACTCTGTCTTTTAGATAAATTGGTACGAACTCAATCGTTCTCTGCTCTTTTCCTTTCTTATCTTTTGAGCTTACAAGCATAAAATAAGCTCCTGCTGCCTTATTATATCCTCCGTATTTTCCGATATCCCGCAATCGTTCATCACTTTCTTTGACCGGCACCTGCCCCTTTCCTTTTTTCAGAATCTGCTGATCAAATAATCCGCCTTTTACTTCATAGGATCGACGCGTCACAAGAATATGATTCTTCTCCATCATGGCTCTGACCTGAACAATAGAGCCACTCTTTCCCGCTTTCCAGGCAATTTCTCCACCTCTCACAACATCCCATATAAACATTTTTTCAAGATTATATGTTCGCCCCGGATTCTCTTTCACAAACCAGGCTGCATTTTTTGTGAATTTTACAAAATAAACATTTCCTACAACAATATTCAGGTAAGCATCTTTTGCATGATGAAGATCATTCATGTCCCTCACTTTAATAAAATCAAAATCCTGCCTGAATTTTGAAACTGTCTTTGCCTTCACATAAACAATTTCCGTATCAGGAAGAATTTTCTTTAAAATTTCAGCAACAGCTTTTGTACTCTGTCGCGTTTCAACGATCTGACGCTCAATAAATCCTGCCAGTTCATTGGCATCCAGAGGATTATTCCGAACCAGGCGGTCATATTTTTCTTTTGGAATAAATCCTCCTGTCAAAAGGGATTTCCAAAATGGCATCATTTTCTTTTGAATGTCTGCTGCGATCGGATAAGTATCTGATTTTTTCGCATTGTATTCTTTTTTTACCAGTACCCGGTTCTTCAGACTATCATCCATCGTTTTAGACTGTGGGTAAATATGATCAATATCATACTTTGTATTATCCCATAAATCTTCCAGATCGATCGGCTCACCGGAATACATACATCTGCCTTTCTGTGTATAATATAAATATAATTTATCACTTCTTAACTGGTGTTCTTCATGCTTCTCAAGACTTGTACATAAAGCTTCTATCCATTCCGGCTCTTCCTTTTTACATTTTTTGTACAGATCTGACAGCGTCTTTTTTCTTGATTCCGTCCTCTTATTTTCCTGCTTTTCTCTTGCCATCTCAACAAAGACTCTTTTGGGCTTTTCTCCCATAACTTTTTCAATTTCCTGAATGATCTGTAATGTCTGCCAGATCTGTCTTTTCACAGCAGGTGAAACATACAGATCTTCTATTGTCTGATACGACACTTCCGGATCCGCCTTTTCCTCATTAAACTCCTCTATCCTGTCGGAAAATTGATATTCTTTGCTCAACAGTTGCATGAAATTATCATTCGTCTCCCACAATGCCGTTATGATATTCCATACCTCTCCCGTTTCCGGTGCAGGCACAGTCACTTCTTCCAATAGTTTTTTTGACAATCTTCCCCATCCTTTATATGAAAGTGCAGTGACTGTATTAATCTGCTTTTCGGTAAGTTGCGGAAATTTTTTCTTTAGTCTTTGCTTTAAAAGCTTCTTATCATCACCAAACAGCACAATATTTAATATGATCTCTTCTTTTTCTTTCTGCGTAAGTTCCACATCTGTCAGCTTTTCTTTAAAATCATGATACGCTGTCAATGAGCCTTTAAAATCTCCATCTATCCCCGTCAGTTCTACATTTTTCCCGGCGATTCCCTCTCTGATCAGATAAGATTTCAGTTTTTTCTGAGTCACTTTACGGCTTCTGCAAAAAACGTCTCTATAAATCTTCTGCTTCAATTCTACAGATATTTTCTGTCCATCCAGCCGAAGATTATTTAACTCGTTCAGAACCATAAATTTACTATAAAGCAATGAATCTTTCGGCAATACATCTTCTCCGATCAGATAAGTGCATTTATTCGTCATACGACGGATAAAATTTTCTGCACTCTGCTCCACATCAATTACATTTTCAAAATTCCACGGATAGATTTTCTCAGTACTTTTTCGCTCTGCCCACGCAAATTTGGAATTTTCTCCATTGCCTGTCCTAAGTGGTCCCACATAATATGGAATCCTGAAACTAAATAATTTTTCTATTTTTTCTGCATTTTCTTTTAAAAATGGAATTTTATCGCCCAGATTATCTAAAATCTTCTTCAGTTCATATTTATGCACCTGGTACGGAATAACACCATTATCCTTATTTACCTGCTTTGGCAGAAAAGCATCCTTTTCAAGCTCACTTTGCAGATACATTTTAGCTTCTTCATCCGGCAGCTTTACAACAATATTCTTTTTCAAGAAATCCATAAATTCTTCCCTGCTGCACCGTTTCCCCTCAAGCGATACCTTTTTTCCGTTCTTCTTCGTCATGCCAATATACGCCGGATAATTGTTCAACTTATCCGAACTTTCCACAAATACAGCATTATAAACTTCTTTCGGAAAATACTCTTTTACGACAGCTTTCAAATACTTCAGATCTGCTTTGTGCTTTTCATACGCTCTGACTTTCGCATCAGAAATAGACGTACTTCCTCCCAAAATATCTGAAAGAATCGCCCAGTCATACACGGCTTTTGCAGACTCCACGATATAGTACAGCTCACCAAGTTCCATTTCAATGACAGCCGCATATTCCTCATATCCATTATCCGCAAAAGAAATCTTTGGCCTCTCTCCTTCATTCAGTTCTTCCATTCCAAACAGATCACTCAGTTTTACTGTTCCACCTGAAAGTAATGTCAAAAACGCTTTATCCCGGACATTTTTTGCATTTAATCCTTTTACCAGTTTCGACTTTTTCGCTGAACGGGTAAGATTTTTATCTTTTAACGTTTCCTCAATCATCTGAACCGCACTTTCATCCAGTTCAATCTCAAAATCCATCTCTTCATTTCTGATATTCTCAATAAACTGATTGAATGTATTTTTAAATTCCGTGACCTGACTGATATCACCGGAAAGAAGAAAATGTCCCCGATGCTTCATCATATGATGCAGTGCCAGATACACAAGTCGTATATCCAAAGTATCTTCCGTCTCCATCAGCATCTTTCTTAAATGATAAATTGTCGGATACTTTTTATGAAAATCCTTGTCCGTAAAAGTCTTGTCCACAAAAAGCGTATACGGAAGTTCCGGGCAATTTCCCTCTATATCTCTTTTATCTTCCGGATAATATTTACTCTCTTTCATTCTCAGAAAGAATCCAGGATCAACCCGGCTGATCTCCTCTGCAAAAAGTTCCTGCAAAATTTCGATCCGCCAGCCCCGTCTGTCCAGTCTTCTTCTTCCTGTTCTGAACATTCTCCTCTCTTCCGCAGTCTTAGCACTTTCAAAAAGTCTTACACCCCACATTGCTTTTCCGTGACGTCTGAGGATCTGATAGCTTTCATCTGTTACAGCCCATCCAACAGATCCAGTTCCCATATCAAGCCCTACATAATACCCTTTTCCCACAAACATCCTCCTTCGTTCCTTTTTCTTTCTTTTCTTTGGTTTCTTTTCTTTGCACTCTTTTCTTTAATCTAACTATTGACATTTATCTTTTTCACTCTTATACTAAAGTTGTGTTAGTACCATACTAATTTACATCATAAGTTCAAATAAGAATTTTTTCAAATCGTCACATATGTGACCCACAGAGTGTGGATGAGCCTGCTAGACAGGCTCTTTTTTTATCCATTTTATTTTCACTTACTAAAAAAGGCAATAAAATCCCTGAAAGAAAATCGTTCAAAAATCTTATCACCACTTTTTTATTTTATCATAAACGTCTCTTTTATATCAACCGTGAAAAGATTCCTGCTACCATTCTGCTGTTTCCGTCCTTATTTTACAACAAATGCTGTACAATAAAGTTCCCTTCTGCATGATAATTGATTTTATGGTTACTGTTCACTGAACAGTAACTCAGGATCAGATTTTTCGCCTTTCTCTCCCTGCATCACTTTATATTTACTTAGATATTATGCAGGAATCTCGCAATAGGTAGCAAAAAGACCCTGCTTAAAAAAGCAGGATCTCATTTTTAATCTTATTTTCTTTCTATTCTTTTCATCTATAGAATACGGTCTGTATAGAACTACAGATAAAATTCCATCGGATAGGTCGGATATGCAATTTCTTCCAGTTGATCCAACGTTACCAATCCTGCCGGAGCAAGAAGCACTGCCGGAATTCTGTTGACAATCGTTGCACATGTATGCTCGACTGTTGCCGGTTTTACAACATGGAACTCCGTATCCGGTTCTCCCGTAATCTTCCAGTCACACATATCTCCATCGTCTGCCCCATATACCTTTCCAATACACTGCGTCTCAATGACCGGTCCCTGGAATGTCTCTGTTGTAACAACTGCTGCCATACCGATGCAATTTCCCTTTGGAATCGTTGCATCCAAAGTAGATGAATACAGATCTGTATCATGAAAATATGGCACGCATTTCTGCGTCTGGCTCTTGATCGTCCATCCCATCTTTGAAGCAAGTGCCTCATTGGAATTCCATACATAAGATGGCTCTATCTCTTCCGGATGTGCAATCTGCTTTTCAAACTCTTCCGGCGTCAGACCTACACCATGTGCTTTGGCAAGTGCCAGTCCATAATCCTCTACATTATAACTTACTGCACCTTCAATCTTCTCGATCTTATGGCATCCACCGGCTACCATGCCAACCATATTTACCCAGAAAATATCTTCCATACCACTTCCGACAAATGTACAGCCATTCTCTTTCGCCGTCACATCCAGAATATTCGCTCTGACAGGATCTGTCGTCCAACAGTAAGTTGCCTCCTCACAAGTTGTGATAACGCTGATTCCTCTGCTCAGGCACTTCATATAGTGAGGGAAACATTCACTTACAAGACTAAATAAAGTAACAACTGCAATGTCTGCATCTGTATTGTCCAGAACTTCATCGGCATTATCACTTATCAAGATTCCGGTCTTTACACCCAGCCCTGCATAATCACCAATGTCCATTCCGACGATTGCAGGATTACAGTCAATCGCACCAACGATCTGGCATCCGGTTTCATAAAGATAACGTAATGTATACTTACTCATCTTGCCGCATCCATACTGAATTACTTTAATTTTCTCCATACTGACCTTCCTCTCTGTACTGCTTTCATCGCCCTGACAGACACCGGATCAAGCAGTACCAAAATACCAGTTTCTGTCTTAACAAATTCTTTTTATCTTCCTTTTCATTTGTTAAATTTTTATCTAAGTTCAGTATAAAGTCTAAAGTAACTTGAGAGTCAATCATCTTTTGTCACAGAAATCCGACAAATTATTTGTTCATTTTTACAGGAATCTGGAGCCGCAAATACATGGCTCTTTTCCGTTCATTAAAAATATGCATTTCCATGATCTCTTCACAGATATAATCTCCACAGATTTCATAGTGGTTCTTTTTACAATATTCCAACAGCCTTGCAGCACACTCCTGTTCTTCATCAAAATCTTCCGTATAAATACATGCATACATTCCATTTTCAATCTTCTGTACCCTGTCCTGAAGCGGAAAATTATCATCTACGAAAATAAAAATCTCATTAGAATAAAAAATCTGCTCTTCAAACCTTCTCCGGCTCATCAACGTTCCCGCATTACAATAGTAGACCTGTGGAATATCGCATTCCATCAGCTTATTTTTCAGTTGCTTCAGAATCAGTTCGTATGTATCAATATTGTAATCATAAAAATTCTTATCCACCGTCATGGAATAAATGGTACGATCCGGAATGTACTCCAACGTAATAGTTCCACTTGCAGGGGATTTTTTGTAACGCTTGATCGATGCCACAGTCCGGTCGATCGCCTCCATTTTAAATTTCAGCTCCTCCATCTCCTGCAGTGTCTGCTCTCTTTTCTGCCTCAGTACATCTTCTATCAGATCCAGATCTTTCCGGTCAAGGATACTCTTAATCTCTTTTAATTCTATTCCCAGCTCTTTCATATACTGAATCATGTCCAATCTGGCATTCTGCTTGATATCATAATACCGATAATGCGTCTTTTCATCCACATAACATGGGGTAAGCAGCTTCATTGAGTCATACAGCCTCAATGTCGGCACAGTTGTCCGGTTCATCTTCGCCATCTCTCCGATGCTGATATACCCTGTCCTTTTTTCGTCCATTTCTGCCTCCTGAAAATCCTCATACTCTTTTTAGCTTATGTATAACTCATCAGGAACTCTAATGTAACATGAGAGTTTAAATCCAGCTTTCATCCCCTCCGGTGATCGCAAGGCTTAAAAGGGTATCCATCTTTTCAACCTCTTCTTCTCCTTCGATCTTCTCCAGCAATTCTGCTGTATCAATGACATTTTCCATTGATTCATCCGGTCCGATTTCATAATCAATCTCTGACTCACAATCAGGACACGCAATCTTTTTCATCGTCTGCAAAGACAGAAAACGATAACCACACTTTTTACATTCATAATAACCGCACTCTTTCGTGCCATCCGGTACAAAATACATAATTTTTCTCCTTGCTCTTCTGTATTCCAAAAATAATTTTTTATGATTAAAAAAATCACCGTCCCCACAGCTCCTACGTCTGCAAAAACGATGATCACTAGTGCGCGATCAGGGGTTCGAACCCTGGACACCCTGATTAAGAGTCAGGTGCTCTACCAACTGAGCTAATCGCGCTTCTCTTAAGTTGTATGTCCTTTCCTTAAGACAAGAGTTATTATATAATAGTTCTGTCAGGAATGCAAGCACTTTTTTTATTTTTTTCAAAAAAATATTTTTTTTGAATTATATCTACAATTTGCTAAAAAGACCTGCTGAATCTCTGATGTGTATCCCCGACAAAACAGAGACTCTTTCCTTTATCGGCATCTCTGCATATTCTGGTAGTCAAATCTCCAAGACTTCTTTCAGAGAGATCTCGAACGGATCCTTTACCAGCATCTCTGCATATTCTGATAGTCAAAGGGCAGACGATCCAGTCGAACCGTCTGCCCTTTGATTTTCTGACCTTTTCTGATTTTTTCAGTCTTTTATTCTGACGCTGTTTCTTCTTAAACATCCGCCTGGGAATTATTATTTCTTTCCACCGATGACATTATCTACAAAGAAGTCCTGTGCAAGGATATCATCATCAGACATTACTTCTCCGTCTTTTACAAGTACATTTCCCTGATCGTCTTTCAGTTCTCCGGCATAAACCTGTACGTCACCATTGTTGATCTTCTCACGGAGTGCTGCAACTTTATCCTGGATTTCCTGTGGAACAAGGTCTTTATTGAACGGAGCCAGTGCAGCACACTCGCCTCCTTCATAATAGTTCGCTGAAATATCGATTGTTCCATCTGCTGTCTTTTTCATGATATCTTCAAAGATCGGAGCCCAGTTCCATACAAAAGATGTAAGAACTGCCTTCGGAGCTGATGCCTGCATATCTACGTTATAACCGATACAGAATGCACCATTCTCTTCACAGGTCTGCGGAACAGCAGGTGAAGAAGCTTCCATTCCCATATATTTGATTCCATTGTCGATCAGTGTCTTGGCATTCTGAGATTCTACATCAAGATCATACCAACTGTCAGCCCAGAGTACCTGAACTTTGGCATCCGGATTTGCATATTTTGCACCAAGTGCATAGGCATTGATTGCTGTACGGACAGATGCTTCATCCATACTTGCACAGAAGCCAAGCTGATTAGATCCTTCATTCATCAGTGCTGATAAGTAACCTGTCAGGAAATCTCCCTCATATCCACGGATCTGGAACTCAATGATGTTATCATAAACATCGTTACTCTGCTGTGCAAAGATAACATCCGGGTATTCCTGCTGAAGCTCTGCAAGGATTGCCGAATATCCCGCAGAACATCCGAAGATAATGTCTGCACCTTCATCTACAAGCTCTTCCACTGTAGACTCGATCAGGGATGTATCTTCCTCTGAGATCTCTTCCATTGTCAGAAGATTTGTCTTTGTATCGATTCCAAGATCCTCACAGGCTTTTACAAGACCTTCATGCATAGACTGAGCCCAGCCGCCATCATCAATAACGGAATATTCGATCTCACCGATCACCAGCTCCGATACATCTTTGGTTTCTCTGTCTGAACCGGATGATTTATCTTTTGAATCTCCGTTAGATCCACATCCTGCCACAAGACTTGCTGTCAGAGCTGTTACCATTAATAAGCTAAGTAATTTCTTTTTCATTTTGTCCTCCTCTTTTTCCGGTTTTTATCAATCTTTTTATTTTTCTTTTCAGATCTTTTTACCGGCTTTCACGATCATAAGGTTTTGCAAGAGCTGCCGGCTCTGCGGTATGCTTCTTTCTGAAGTTTCCTGTTGAAAGTATAAATACGATCACAGTTGCAATGTACGGAAGCATACTGTATACCTCCGTTGGAACAGACGGCAGATAAATCTGCAGATTACTTCCGAGACAACTGATAAATCCGAAGAGCAATGCTCCCCACATCAGCATGACCGGATTCCAGGATGAAAATGCAACCAGTGCAAATGCGATCCAGCCTTTTCCGGCTGTCATTCCGCTGTTCCAGAAGTTTGTATTTGCCAGCGAAACGCACGCCCCGCTGATCGACATCATCATGCATCCGAAGATGATATAACCATAACGCATCGCAAATACATTTTCTCCCGCTGCGTCCAATGCTGCCGGATTTTCACCCAACGCACGCAGCTTCAGTCCATATCTTGTCCTGTAAATATAGAACATAGATAATGGAATGATAAAGTACATTGCATATGTCAGAAGATTCTGTTTAAAGAAAATATCTCCAAGCACAGGAATCTTAGAAAGTACAGGAATTGCAATCTTTTCAAACTTCAGATTGGCAGCCACACCGGAAACATCTTTTCCAATAAATCCACTCAATCCTGTTCCAAAGATCAGCATTGCCATACCACATACAGTCTGATCTGACTGCAGCGTTACGGTAAGGAATGCAAATGCAAGGCCTAATGCAGCTCCGGTCAAAAGCACGACCAGAAATGATAAAAACAGATTCTGTGTGTGAACTGCAGTGATATAACCACTGACTGCTCCCATCAACATCACCCCTTCAACGCCAAGATTCATGATACCTGCACGCTCTGAGAAGGTTTCACCGATCCCGGCATACATAACGGAAACTGCATAGACGATTGCTCCCGAACATAATGAAATGATTAATGCGATCATGCTTTCACCTCCTTATTTACAATAATCTTATAACGCTGGAAGAAATCTCCCGCAATCACAAAGATCATAACTGCTCCCTGGATCATTGTCGCGATCTGCGTCGGCACACCCAGGATCTGCACCGTAGCACTGCTGTTCTGCAGTCCCGCAAATAAAATTGACACGATCACGATCACCAACGGATTCAGGCGGCTCAGATAAGCGATGACGATTCCGGTATATCCGGCATTGTTCGGCATCTGCTCCATGATGCGGTGTGAAACTCCCGCATACTGTACATAGCCGGCAAGTCCGGCAAGTCCTCCACTGATCACCAGTGCAAGAATGATATTTCTTTTAATATTGATTCCGGCATATCTTGCAGAATTCTGACTGCTGCGGATCACTGATAACTGATATCCGTCTGTTGTATACTTATATGCAAGGAAGATTACAACCGCTGCCACGATTCCAAGAATGATTCCGGCACTGATTCCATTGATCTCAGGGATCTCAAGTCCAACCGGGATCCTCTTCGTCTGACCTACATTCTGTCCCGGCATTTTCCATGGACCAAGAACAAGGTAACTTAAGATGATCAACGCAATGTAGTTGAGCATCAGAGTTGTAATACTCTCATTTACATTCCAGTATGCTTTCGGGATCGCACAGAGCAAGGCCCAGAATGCTCCTCCGAGGAAACACATCACTGCCAGGATGATTCCTCCTCCTATTCCACGGATCTCTGGTCCGTAAAGTACAAAAGCTCCACCGAAAATCGCTCCCATGGCATACTGTCCTTCTGCACCGATATTATTCAGATTCATTTTAAACGTCAGTGCTACACCAAGTCCGCAGAACATCAGTGGCAGGCTGGCATTGATCATTTTGCGGATTCCTTTTCCTGAAAGGAATACTTTATTGAGCATCTTCCCGTAAACTTCCAGCGGATTGAACCCTACTGATGCAATGATAATTCCACAAAATGCAAATGCGATCAATGTAAAAAGGATGGACGTAAGTACGATACGAATCGTACTTACTGATTCTCTTTTTTCTAAACGTAGTTTATTTCTCATAGTGTTCACCTGACATCAGCCTTCCTATCGTATCGTAATCTGCTTCTTTGCGGTCGATAACTGCCATCATCTCACCGGAACAAAGTACTCCGATCCGGTCTGACATCTGAAACAGTTCATCCAGTTCCTCTGAAATAAGAAGCACGGCAACCCCTTTCCGGCACTGTTCCAGAAGAATCTCATGAATGGCTTCTGCCGCACCGATATCCAGTCCTCTTGACGGATAGACCGCGATCAGAAGAACCGGATCTCCTCCGATTTCTCTCGCAACTAACAGCTTCTGCTGATTTCCTCCTGACATCAGGGACACCGGGCTTTTATCTCCGGCAGTCTTGATATCGTACCGCTTAATTTCTTCCTGTACGGTATCGTGGATCACTTTTTTCTTTAAAATATGATGTCTGCTGAATTTCGGCAGGTCAAATTCTTTCAGAATACGGTTTTCTTCCATATTCATTCCCGGAACCAGCCCCATGCTCAGTCTGTCTTCCGGAATGAAGCCTACTCTTTTCTTCACGCGTGCTTTTGCACCCTGCGTTGTCACATCTTCCCCATTGATGGTGATGGTTCCACCTACTACTTTTCTCAGTCCGGCAACAGCCTCTGCCAGTTCTTTCTGACCATTTCCTGCAACCCCGGCGATTCCAAGGATTTCTCCTGCATGGATATCCAGTGACACATTTTTGATCGCCATCAGATCTCTGTCATTTTTAACAGACAGATCTTCCAGCTTCAGTACAACTTCTTCTCTGCATGTGCCACCCTCATTCTTATGTGGCTTTAATTCACGTTCCCCTACAACTGCTTTTGTCAGGCGTTCTACAGTCGCTTCTGATGCCGGCATGGTATCTTCCACCTCACCGCCTTTTAATACAGTGATGCGGTCAGCAAATTCCATAACCTCATTCATTTTATGGGAAATAACCACTACGCTCTTTCCGCTGTCTGCCATCCGGCGCAGCACATGGAACATTTCCTTTGCTTCCTGTGCGGTCAGAACTGCGGACGGCTCATCAAGAATCAGGATCTCTGCCCCACGACAGAGCAGTTTGACGATTTCAACTCTCTGCTGCTCTCCGACAGACAACTGCCAGATCAATGCAGACGGGTCTACATTCAGATGAAACTCCGAAGACCATTTTCCGATCTGTTCTTCCATTTCTTTTTTATTGAGGATCAGCTTACAGTCCGGCATGTACAGAAATACATTTTCCGCTGCCGTCAGAGTCGGGATCAGGCGGAAATGCTGATGTACCATTCCGATTCCCATATCGACTGCATGCCTCGGTGAACGAATGGAAACTTTCTTGCCTTTATAATAGATTTTCCCGTGGTTCGGCTTGTAGATTCCATTCAAAATATTCATCAGGGTACTTTTACCTGCACCATTTTCCCCGAGGAGTGCATGAATCTCCCCGGGATACAGTGTCAGATCTACATCTTTGTTGGCGGTCACACTTCCGAATTTCTTTGTGATCCCACGCATTTCAAGAATAGGTTCTTTCATTTGTTCTTTCTCCAATGCTTATGCTTCAACCGGTATAAATGAGAATGTTGTTACGTCAAATAATCCCATATCTGTCAGTTTTACTTCCGGGATTACTGCAAGAGACATAAAGCAAAGAGTCATAACCGGCTCTACATCTCCGGCGATCCCAAGCTCTTCATATGCTTTTGCATGGATCGCTGTCAGCTTTTCATCGACCCATTCTCCGCTCTGGTCGCTCATCAGACCTGCGATCGGCATTGGCATACTTTCGATCACTTTGCCTTCTTTTACAAGAACCATTCCACCCTCCTGGGCGATCAGACTGTTCACTGCAAACTCCATCTCTTCATCACTGACTCCGACAACAATAATGTTGTGAGAATCATGAGCAATAGACAGGGCAACTGCTCCGGCTTTAATTCCATAACCTTTCAGGAATCCGCAGGCTACATTTCCTGTTCCCTGGTGTCTTTCCACTACAGCTACCTTTACAATATCTTCTTCCGGATTTCTTACAAATTCACCCTTCTCATCCAGTTGGATCTCTGCTGTATCTTTGGCAGTTACTACACCACCCGGAAGGATCTTGATAACATTCACTTTATTGGATTTTAAATGCATTTTAAATTTCTCTGCTGAGAAATCTTTTACGATCACACTTCCCTTTACTGTGGAAATATCATAACGTTTGATCTCCGGGAGATATTTTCCTTCCTCTGCAACCAATGCACCCTGGATAAATACACGGTTCACATGGAAATCTTTCAGATCATCCAGAAGAACTACATCTGCACGATATCCCGGTGCAATGGCTCCTCTGTCTTTCAAGTCAAAGCACTCTGCTGCATTCAGCGTTGCCATACGGATCGCTGTCACTGCATCCAGACCTTCTTCTACACAGATACGCAGATGATTGTCAAGATGTCCTTCATGAAGGATCGTCTTCGGCTGACGGTCATCGGAGCAGAGCAGACATCTTCTGCTGTTCTCAGGTGTCACACCCTGGATCAGTGTACGGAGATTATGGCAGGCAGAACCCTGACGAAGCAGGATATACATACCACGTTCCAGACGGTCATTCATCTCTTCAACCGTAGAACACTCATGATCTGCTGCAATTCTTGCGGCTGCATAAGCATTCAGATCTTTTCCTGCAATTCCAGGTCCGTGTCCGTCAATAAATTTTCCCTCTTCCTTTGCTACGATGATCTTATCAAGATCACTGTCTGCGGCATTGATCACACCCGGGAAATTCATAAATTCACCGAGTCCTGCGATTCCTTCTCTTGTAATAGGCTCTTTCATTGCCTCTGCATCAATGACTGCTCCCGAATGCTCCCACGGAGTTGCCGGTACACAGGATGGTAATTCATACTTCACATCCAGCACTGTATTCTCGGCTGCCTTCATCATATAATCCAGACCTGCAATTCCACATACATTTACGATCTCATGTGGGTCTGCCATGATCGTTGTTCCACCATGCGGTACAAGGAGACGTCCGATCTCCTCCGGACATACATAAGAAGATTCGATATGGATATGGCTGTCAATAAATCCCGGTGCAGCATATCTTCCCTCTGCATCGATCACTTCTTTTCCTTCGTACGCCCCGATTCCTGCGATCTGATCCCCTGAGAATGCAATATCACCTTCCTGGATCTTGCCGGAAAATACATTTACGACCTTACAGTTCTTGATAACAAGGTCAGCCGGGATTCTTCCTGCTGCCGTGTCGATCAGTTTTTTTAATTCTGCTTTCATTGTTGCTGCATCTTTCATAATTAAACAGTCTCCTCCATCTCTCTTTTTATTTGCCCTCCCGGATGCTCCTACATCCGGTCAGGACTTCATTATTATAATTACTTTTCACGTACTGCAAGTACCGGCTCAAACGTTGTCAGATTTACATAATCAACCGGTCCTACATCTGTGATCGCATAATCCGGGATTGCTGTGATCGGCAGGAAGAACATATACATCATCGGATTCGGCAGATCTGAACCAAGGCTTCTTGCTGCCTGATCGATCTTTTCTTCCTGTGCCTTGATTTCCTCCGGTTCAGCATCACTTACGATTCCTCCAACCGGAAGCGGAAGGAACTCTACGATCTCGCCATCTGCAACAACAACCTGTCCGCCGCCCTGCTCGATCACATAATTTGCTGCGATAGACATATCTTCTGCACTGACTCCCATGACAACCAGGTTGTTATCATCCGGTGCTGCTGAAGAAGCCATTGCTCCTTTTTTCAGTTTCCAGCCTGAACAGAATGCAAGGGATTTATTTCCATTTCTTCCGAAACGCTCCAGTACGGATACCATTGCAACATCCTGTTCCGGGTCTGGCTGTACGATACCGTCTTTTACCTGGAGAACAACATCTCTTCTCTTGCGGACAAATGGTCCTTTGACATCCATTGCAAGGACATCTGCCTCTCCGTTCTGAATGCTTGTCTTATATTCAAAATCTTCCTTTGTCGTAAGCTTACACTTTAATGCACCTTTTAATACGCTGCTTCTTTCCGGTGCTTTCAGGTCATAAGTCAGCTTGTGGTCTTCTGCTACCATCTTACCATTTGTCATGACTTTGCATACTTCAAATTCTTCAATGCTCTTTACGAACAGGATATCTGCGATTCTTCCAGGACAGATAGAACCGATCAGATGATCGATGCGGTAAGCCTCAGCACTGTTGATCGTTGCCATCTGAATGGCTGTCATCGGCTCAACACCTGCCTTGATCGCAAGACGTACTACATTGTCAAGATGTCCTTTTTCAAGGATATCGGTTGCGGTTACGTCATCTGTACAGAAGCTGACTCTTCTTGCGAAAGCCGGGTTCACTTCTGTCACAGCTTTGATATTTTCCTCAAGGAAATGTGTTACACATGACTCACGGATCAGCATGTGCATTCCTTTTCTCATTTTCTCTACTACTTCTTCATGTGTGTAGCTCTCATGGTCAAGGCGAACACCGCCACAAAGATAACCGTTCAGGTCATTGCCTACTGCCATTGGTGCACATCCAAAGACCGGAAGGCGGTTCTTAGAAGCTTCTACGATTGCTCCAAGTGTATCTTCATCTTCCTCCTGCAGGAACTCACGTACCGTTTCCCATACTCCATAGCACTCCGGCCATTTCTGTACTTCTTTGTGAACTTCTTCTGTGAAGTTAAATGCAACGGTTGATTTCGGGATTGTATATGGTGTCTTATAAGGAGCACCCCAGAACACTTTCAGCGGACTCTGCTTCATCTCAGCAAGTACTTCCTGAAGACCTTCCAGACCTGAAACGGAAATATACTCATCCAGTCCTGAGATCATGCTGGTTGTTCCTCTTGGTACAACTGCCTTTGCATAACTTGTAATACTCATCTTGCTGCACTCGCTGTGGATATGTCCGTCGATCATACCCGGTGTCAGATAATATCCTGCAGCATCAATGATCTCTGTCTCTGGTCCAATGTAGTCTTCTACATCACCCACTGCTACGATCATATCATTATATACTGCAACATCTGCAGGATAGATCTCGCTTGACATTACATTTACCAGCTGTCCGCCTTTGATCACTTTGTGAGCCGGAACTTTTGCACGGCCTGCACGAATCAGTTCTTTCAGTGTCTCTTTTGTCCTTTCCATACCGGGACCTCCTTATACTTTTGAAAATACGAGAAACACGCTTTACGAGCTTCCCAGGTTACTGTGGCAGTTGTCCGGATCCTGCTCATCCACAGACTCTGACCCGCTGCTCACGTAAATAAAAAAGATACATTGGCCGAAGAATCGGCTGAACAGGTTTCCCGTCCTGCAATGCATCTTTGAAGAATTTTCAACTTTATATAATTAGAGCCGGCAATGATCCCTGAAGATCATAACCTACAATGTAGATAATAAGCATATTTCCGGCTCTTGTAAATAAGTTCGTTAATTATATTTTCTTGGTTATATTGATAAGTGGAGCTAATAATTTTTCGATTTTAAATAGTTTTCTGTTTTTAAAATATTACAGGAAAGCAGACAGGAATAATTTTGACTATACTTGTATATATTATTTATAATTGTCTTTCTTGATAGACAATTATATTCTAATAGTGTCTTGTGAATAAGACACTATTTATAATAATTTGTCTTGTGGAGGAAAATAATTTAATATATAATGGTCTTATATGATGGAGGTGACAATATTATGAACAGAGATACCCTGAAGCAGATCATGATCGATCAAAAAGAAATTTATCTCAACAATCCTATGATACCAAGACACTATTCACTGGAAGATAATGTAAACTATTGCTTTGTCGGTATCCGGAGAACCGGGAAATCTTATATGATGTATCAACAGATAAAACGGTTGGAAGCAAATGGTGTTCCATTGTCCCAAATTGTTTACGTGAACTTTGAAGATGAACGTCTTCTGGAAATGACAGCAGATGATCTGAATACCATTTTAGAAATCGGACTGGAAATTTCCGGGACAGATACAAAGCCTTATCTGTTTCTTGACGAAATTCAGAATATCAATGGATGGGAAAAGTTTGTCCGCAGAATTGCAGACATGAAATATCGAATTAATATTACCGGAAGCAACAGTAAGATGCTTAGCAGCGAGATAGCTTCTACTTTAGGTGGACGATTTGTAATCCTGAATGTCTATCCATATTCTTTTTCCGAATACCTCATTGCAAATCATATGGAAAAGAATTACCTGGATGTAATCAGTACCAAAGACCGGGCTGACGTCCTGAACCGATATAATGAATATGTAACTTATGGGGCTTTCCCTGAATTAGTCGAAATCAGAAATAAAAGAACTTTTTTGAACAGCATCTATCAGACTGTATACCTTGGAGACATTATCACAAGAAATAAAATTACCAATGACTTTGCTGTGAGACTCATTCTAAAGAAGATCGCTGAATCCATTACAAAACCTCTGTCTTTTAACAGGCTGACGAACATCTTAAAAAGTACCGGAACTTCGATTGCCAAACAGACTGTGATTAATTATGTGGGATATATGACTGATTCTTATCTGCTTTTTACTCTGCAAAATTATGCTGCAAAACTGGTAGAAAAAGAAACTTCTCCCAAATACTATTTTATGGATACCGGTCTCCCTGGACTCGTCCTGCTGGACTGTAAGTCTGCCCAACTGGAAAATCTTGTCGCCATCGAACTGATCAGACGTTACGGTACTGAAAATGTATATTTCTTTGAAAATAATGTCGAAATAGACTTCTACGTTCCATCAGAAAAACTTGCGATCCAGGTCAGTATGCAGGTTCTTGATAATATCGATACCAAAGAACGCGAAACCCGGTCATTTGTTAAGTTAAATAATTTCATACCTGATTCAAAATGTATTCTTATAACCAATAGTGAGGAAGCCACTTTGAATTGTGATGGTATCGAAATTGAGGTTGTTCCTGTCTGGAAATGGCTGTTGGAGGGGGAGGGGAAGAGAAAATAAAATTTCTTATTAAATACTTTTTTTGCAGTTCCTTCCCTCTTTGTATTAAGCAAATTTTTAATGGCTAAAATGCTAAAACTTTTACACGTACAGATATTAAAATTATATTTAATGCCATTTTTTCCTCGTATTTCTACCGATCATATTCATCCAGGAAATGGTGTTTCACTCCCTTTTGCTTATACGCTACGATCGTATCCAGATTCACGTTCTCCACACTCTTGAAAATATTTCCCTCTACATATGGATTCACTTTTTTCAGTCTTGCGATCAGTTCTTTTGTCTCCATCCTCTTGGACTGATTTTCTTCATTATTACATGTCGTACAGGTATCTGTAAATTTACATGCACACTGAATGAAATGCAGATCATTATAATCTCTCCATGCCTTGATGGCATCTTCCCGGACGAGATACAATGGACGGATCAGTTCCATTCCCTCAAAATTTGTACTGTGCAGCTTCGGCATCATCGTCTGAAACTGTGCGGAATAAAGCATTCCCATCAGGATCGTCTCGATCACATCATCATAATGATGTCCCAGTGCGATCTTATTGCATCCCATTTTCTGTGCATGGCTGTAAAGATAACCACGCCTCATTCTTGCACATAAATAACACGGAGATTTTTCCACATTGTATACAGACTCAAATATATCCGACTCAAAAATCTCGATCGGAATCTCCAGTCTTTTCGCATTTTCCTCGATCACCTGCCGGTTTGCCGGACTGTAACCCGGATCCATGACAAGAAATTTCACTTCAAAGTCAAACTTATTATGTCTCTTTAACTCCTGAAAAAGCTTTGCCATCAGCATAGAATCTTTTCCACCGGAAATACAGACTGCGATCTTATCTCCCGGCTTCACCAGTTCGTATTCATTGATCGCTTTTGTGAATTTGCACCAGATACTCTTGCGGAATTTCTTCCTCAGGCTCTGCTCTACATCCTTTGCAAAACTGCCTTCTCCAGCTTTTTCGGCAGCTTCTTTCTGTTTCATATTGTCGATCAGCCAGGCTATATATCCACCTTCAAGGCTTTCGGCATCCATTCCCTTTTCATTCAGTTCCTCTGCTACATCTACACTATATTTTCCTCTGCTGCAGCAGATCACCAGCTTTTTGGAGAAATCTATTTTCTCATTTCCTTCAATCTCCTCTGTTGCCACAGCAACTGCTCCCGGAATCGCTCCGTGACCGATCTCCGCCTCATCTCTGATATCAATGATCTGATAACTGTCCGGATTCATACTGTTCAGTTCTTCTATTGAAATACTCATCTCTTTCTCCTGTCTTCTTAACCGTATCTTATTTTTTTGATACCTGTGCAAGATCTTTGATCACTTCACCTGCAATGATCAGTCCTGCAACCGACGGTACAAATGCCACACTTCCCGGAATATCTCTTCGCTCTGTACACTTATGCTTCGCTCCCGGCGGGCAGATACAGTTCGTCCGGCAGCTGATCGACATATCCTCCAGCGGTCTTGTTGGCTGCTCCTCTGAGTAAACGACTTTCAGCTTCTTCACACCACGCTTTTTCAGTTCCCTACGCATCACTTTCGCCAGTGGGCAGACTTTCGTTTTGTAAATATCTGCTACACAAAATGCACTCGCATCCAGCTTATTTCCTGCTCCCATACTGCTGATGATCGGAACATTTTTCTCTTTGCACTTCATGACCAGTTCGATCTTTGCCGTCACAGTGTCCACTGCATCAACCACATAGTCATATTCTTCAAACGGAAACTCCCCGGCATTTTCTGGCAGAAAGAAACACTTGTGCATCGTCACTTCTGCCTTTGGATTAATCTCCAGGATTCGTTCTTTCATCACATCCGTCTTGTATTTTCCAACTGTCTTTCTTGTCGCTATGATCTGACGGTTCAGGTTCGTCAGGCAGACCTTATCATCATCGATCAGATCAAATGCTCCGACTCCGCTCCTCACCAGTGCTTCACAGACATAACCGCCTACTCCGCCTATTCCAAAAACCGCAACCTTTGCATTTGCCAGTCTGTCCATCGCCTCTTTTCCGAGAAGAAGTTCTGTTCTTGAAAACTGCGTCAACATATTTTGTTACTCCTTGTCCTGTCCTGTTAAACTTTTTCTTCTATAATTAAATATCTTTTTTCTTCACACCTTAAAAGCAGGCTGTATTATATACCAGACTGATAGGTTTGTCAATGACATGTGTCTTCTCTCGAACCATCTGATCCTGCCACTGTTCACAAACTTCCGTTTTGAACAATGACCTGTTATTCTCCGTTCTCTGACCTCCAGCTCAGTTCATGGAGATGTCCGTTGAGATTCATTCCCTCAAATCCATTCTGTCTTAATGCCTCATATAATACGATCGCCACTGAATTACCAAGATTCAGTGAACGGATATCCCCGATCATGGGAATCCGCATACAGTCTTCTTCATGATCTACAAGGATCTCTTCCGGGATTCCCGCACTTTCTTTTCCGAACATAATATAGCAGTCCTGTTCGTAATCCACTTCTGTATAGACCTTATGTGCCTTTGTCGTTGCCATATAGATCTTTGCTCCTGGGTTTTTATCCAGGAAATCCTGATAATCAATATAAGTCGTTACATCTAAATCTTTCCAGTAATCCATCCCCGCACGCTTCAGGGATTTTTCATTAATTCGGAATCCAAGCGGCTCGATCAGATGCAGTCTTGTACCTGTCGCCACACACGTTCTTCCGATATTTCCTGTATTTGCCGGGATCTCCGGCTCAAAAAGTACGATATTAAGCATGTTCTTTCCACCACCTTGCCAGTTCATCTGCTGCCGGTCTGTCCAGATACCGGGTTTCTTCTCCATTTTTTATCACTCTTGCATTCTGCTCTTTCATGCAGCCCAGTCGTACTGCTGATACCCCCTGCTCTGCAAGACATGCGATCACTTCTTCGCTCTGTCCTGTTACAAGTAAAAAACTTCCGGCTGAAGTCATCAGATAGGGATTCAACTGATAAAATTCACAGATTTCTACCGTTTCCTGCTTCAGTGCAATCTTTGAAAAATCAATATCAAATCCGGTCTGTAATTCTTCGCCCAGCTCCCATAATGCTGCCAGGATTCCGCCACTTCCGATCTGCCTGATGTCGGAAACCTGTTCTTTTACAGAGAGGATCTGATCCGGGAGAACCAGCTTTTCTCTCAGAAGCTTCGCCTTTTCCAGAAAAGCCGGAACAAATCTTGTCCCCAGCTCCTCCTCTGACTCATCTAAAATACGCAGCGTCCCTTCCAGTCCTGCATAACCACAGAGAACAAGTTCCTGTCCTGCCACAGTCTGCTTTTCTTCACTGACATCTGTCCTTTCCTGTTCCCTGACCGCAGCCAGTTTCTGCTCTCCAGTCACAGTTATTTTCTGCTCTCTAATCGCAGTCGATTTTTTCTCACCAACCGCAGTTGCCGTTACTACCATCTGCGTCACGCAAGAACTCGTTTCCACCTGTATCTGACAGATCTCAAGATTCATTTTTTTGCAAAGCTCTCCTACTGTATCTGTCAGATGCTTTACATCTTCTTCCTGCATCTGTTCCGGCAGGATTGCATGAATGGAAATACCTTCTGCCATAACTTTCTGTGAGGCAAGCTCACCTGCTGCTTTTATGACTGCGTATGCTCCGACGTTCGCATTTTTCCCCCCGGCAGATGCTGTACTCCACACAGTCATCCGTCCTGATCCGATCCTCTGACCTTGCTCCGTCTTCTGATCTTGTTCTGTCTTCTGACTTTGCTCCATCTTCTGGATCTGCTGTCCCAGTTCTGCACATTTCTGTTCCCATGCCATTTTTCCAACGGTACACTGCTTTTTTTTCAGCGGTTTTCTCACAGAACGATTCCATGCTGCCTGCGTAATCTTTCCTAATCTCATTTTCCTGCCTCTTCCTATATAAGATATGGAATCACCATGGTCGCCACCATAGCAAGAATTACTACAAGAATAATTACCGAGATCAGTCTTCTTACTTTCTTATCATAAAAATTCATTTTTATTTCCTTTCCATGTTCACTAAAATATTTCTCATTATACCATTATCTTATTCATTAGAAAAGCATACTTCATAAGTTGCCGCATTCTGACTCAGCCGACTTCTGTTCCTGTAGTCAAAGAGAAGATATTTTCCGTCAATTTTTTCAAGATGCGTCATCTTGCGGAGCTGCCTTGCATCAAAGCCGTCATATTCTTTCAAATATCTGTGGGTTTCTGCCTCTTCCCTGTAAAATGCAGTCATCTCTTCTTTCGTGACCTGGTTCTCCTCTGCAAATGCCGGACGGTTTTTTACATTTTCCCGCAAATACAGATCCAGCGTCATCCACTCCCTGTAGCTGTCTGCCCGATCCGGAAGCTGCGTCCTGATAAACTGCCACAGATTTTCATATCGTGCCAGCCGGGAATGGTTGATCCCGAACAGTCCATTTTTTTCATAATATTCTCCCAGCTCCACATACAGATCAAACGGAGACCGGAACTCCTTCACAAGATGCTCCATCGTATTCGCAAACTGCCCGCTGTTATAGTGTATTTCCACCATCTCTTCTACTTTTTTCAGACGGATCACATCCCCATACGAAAGCCAGTTGGTAGACAGTACTTCATAAGGCGGACGATCCTGCCACACCAGTCCATACGCTTCTGCATTCTCATACATAAAAGAACCGTGAAGTACTTTCAGGAATCCAAGCTGCAGCTGATCCGGATGCATTGCATAGACCTCATTAAATGAATGTCCGAAACTCTCATAATCCTCATAAGGAAGCCCTGCAATCAGATCCAGATGCTGATGCACATTTCCTTTCTCTCTGATCCGCTCTACTTTCGCACGTACTTTTTTCAGATCCATTGTTCTGTGAATCTCCCGGATCGTCTTCGGGTTGGCAGACTGGATTCCGATCTCAAGCTGGATCAGTCCCGGACGCATCCTGCGGATCAGTTCGATTTCTTCCTCATTCAGAAGATCTGCTGCCACCTCAAAATGAAAATTCGTAATGCCTTTATCATGCTCCGTTATATACTTCCAGATTGCCATGGCATGGTCATGCTTACAGTTAAATGTCCTGTCCACAAATTTCACCTGTGGCACTTCATGATCGATAAAAAACTGCAATTCTTTTTTTACCAGTTCTATCTTCCGGAACCTGAGACATTTATCTATGGAAGAAAGACAGTAACTGCAGGAAAATGGACATCCTCTGCTGGACTCATAGTAAATGATCCTGTTCTGAAAATCTTCGATATGTTCATATACAAAGGGTACGGTACTCAGATCCAGGATCGGACGGTTCTCAGTCTCAATTATTTCCCCATTCTCATCCCAAAACATCAGACCCTCAATATCTCTGAGCTGCTTTCTTTCCTTCAATTTCCCATAATATGCAACCAGTTCTGTAAAAGACTCTTCGCCCTCACCTTTCATGATCCCCTGCACCATCGGATATTTTTCCAGCACCTCTCTGGCATTGTAGGAGACTTCCGGACCTCCCAGCCAGATAGCAGTCTTTGAAAGGATCTTTGCGGTCTCCCGGAGGATCTGCCCCACCTCCGTTATATTCCACAGATAACAGGACAGACAGAGTACATCCGGGTTTCTCCTGTAAAGGTCAGTCAGGATCTCATCGAACGGCTGGTTGATCGTATATTCCGCAATGGCAATCTCACTTTCAGGATACCTTTCTTTTGCATAAGCTCTCAGACAGTATACCGCTAAATTGGAATGAATATATTTTGCATTGACTGCAGCAAGTAAAACTTTCACTCTCTTCCTCCCATTTGTATATTTTTATCAACAGTACCCTATTATACTATTTTTTTGTTCAAAAATCATCCATATCCGTTGACATTTTTCTAAACATCCTGTAAAATAGTGATTCGTGCAGCCGGGGTGGTAGCGGTACCTTGAACCTGCAATCCGCTATAGCAGGGGTGATATTGTGCAGAGGGCGAAAGCTGGCAGAGCTGCCCCCGATAAGTGACGTTGATGTCCGGGTCTTACGCGACGGGAATCTGTGAACCGTGTCAGGTCGGGAACGGAGCAGCACTAAGCAGAACCTTCCGGGTGCCGTAAGGGTGCCTGGGCTGAGTCAACTGTCGGGGTAACGTCTGTTGGTCCAGTTCGAAGCACAATGCACTTTTAGCAATTTATTTAGCAACAAGTCAACTGAATAGAATACTGGTTATATTGGAAACGATACATTCCCCCGGAATGATGAACGAACAACACAATTCTGTTACGCTTATTATCTCAGGAGGTTTTTTTATGCCCAAAAATAAGTTTCAAGATGTAATTTTTACGATTATCATGGTATTTGTCATGGTTTATGTGATGATCTGCTACAATATCGCACTAAACATCGGCGGTATGAAGAATGAAGTATTTTTAAGTGCTTTCCACGAACTTGTCATCATGGGACCAATTGCATTTATCCTTGATTTCTTTCTTGTAGGACCATTTGCCAAAAAGAAAGCTTTTTCGATCGTAAATCCAGAAAGAGACAACCCATTTATGATCGTGCTTGCAATTTCTGTCGTATCGATCATTGGTATGTGTCCGCTGATGAGCCTGGTTGCAACCCTGCTTTTCAAAAATGCAGGAAGTCAGTTTATTGCCGTATGGCTTGAGACGACCGCACTGAATTTCCCAATGGCATTCTTCTGGCAGCTTTGCTTTGCCGGTCCGTTCGTCAGAAAGATATTCGGACTTTTATTCAGAGAGAAGTGATTTCTTTTTCATTTTCTGCTTCGCACGAAGCTCTCTGAAAAATTGCTTCATCATCAGGCTGCATTCTTCTTCTAAGACTTTTGTTTTTACTTCAGCCTGATGATTGAATGCCTGCACATCCAAAAGATTCAGCACCGATCCTGCACAGCCTGCCTTTGGATTCATGCAGCCCACCACCACTCTTGGAATCCGGGACTGGATGATCGCACCGGCACACATCTGACATGGCTCCAGTGTCACATAAAGGGTACACTCTTCCAGCCGCCAGTCACCCAGCTTTTTGCTGGCTTTTTTTATTGCAGAAATTTCTGCATGTGCAAGCGGACTTTTATCTGTATTGCGGCGGTTGTATCCACGGGCAATAATTTTCCCTTCATGGACGATCACGCATCCGATCGGTGTTTCTTCTAAGGCATATGCTTTCTTCGCCTGCTTCAATGCTTCTTTCATATATTTTTCATCCTGCATTTCAGTTTCTGATTCGTTCTTTAATTGTTCCATAACGACTTCTCTTCTCACTCCATTCTTTCATAACATTCCTGGCTTTGATTTCTCTGTTCTTTTTTTCGCTCCTTTGGAATACATTATACGAAAAAGACAAGATTAAAGGTATTTTATGAACCAGGGTATTTATTATCTCTATGAATATGAAACCGGGCAGCGAAGAAGAAATCTTGGATTTTTACAGATTTCCCATCAGTATCGCTCCTGTATGATGACACTTCACTTGAAAAGTCTGCCTCTCTCTCCTGGAACGGCTCTGGAACTCCATGGATTTTATAACAAAGATGGGGATCTCATCCATGCTCCCTGTGCAATCCTGAACTATTCCGGTGGAAGTATTGCGACCCGGTTATCTATATCTGAGTCATTATTCCCCTGCGGGAAATCTTTTTCCGGACTTGAAGGCTTTCTTCTTTTGCCGGAAGGAAAAGCAGAACCACTCTTCTGGGCTGCCTCAGTTAATGCACTTCCTGTTGGTTTTTCACTGATTTCTGCCGAAGAACTGTCCCGGTCACCTGAAGAAGTTTCTCCTGTGGAATCGTCTCCGTCACCTGAAGAAGTCTCCGTTCATGCCGCAGAAATCAAACCGAAGGGAAGCGAGACAGTCGAAATTACTGGATCTGAAACTCCTATTACATCTGCAGAGATTGATGAATCTGCAGAAACTGCGGAGACCAGTTCTGAAACTGTCACTTCCGCTCCTGCGGCTGAGTCCATGGAACCTGACATTGATTCTGCGGAGTCTGCCGGGACTCAGCCTGTTACTTCCGCAAAGGCAGTCAGATCTGTTGATCCCGGTGATTCTATCCATCTTGCTACTACAGCTACGGTCGCGACCGGGAATGCCGCCCCAGTTTCTGATTCCGATGACACTGGAAATGTTACAGCACGCAAGATCACCCGTGCTGAGTTATCCACACTCCCGCGGAAATTCTGGTCACTTGCCAACAATAGTTTTCTTTTACATGGTTATTATAATTATAACCACCTCCTTCTGGTCGAAGAAGATGGTCATATATGGCTTGGCGTTCCCGGCATTTATGATACCCGTGAGGCTCGTGCCGCAGATTTGTTCGGTTTTCCTCAATTCACCAGCTCTTATGTATCGGTTCTTGAACTGGGGGATGATGAGCGGAACAACGATGCCCTTTTCGGACACTGGTGCCGGTATCTCGCCACTAAATAATCCCGTTCATTTCCTGATACAGACGCTTTGCATAGCTGTCCGTCATTCCGCAGACATAATCTGTCACCAGAAGCAGGCGGAGATATAACTTCTCTGTCCTGCTTTTTCCCTGTGACTGCTGCCCGTATGCGGTCTTATAATTATCGGAAATAAAGGCTGCCATACGGCTGTCTAGTGAATCCTGTCCGCTATCCGTATCGTAATACAACACAGAACTTACAAGACGGTTCATCAGAAAATCCAGGATCGTATATTCTGCAAGTTCCATTTTATAAATCTGTCTGGATGAAAAAACTTTCCGGTAAGCAAGATCTCCGAGCAGATTCATCAGTTTTTCTGCAAATGTCCCATAAAAAAGATCCTGTCCAAATGTTCCAGCCATGATGGCTTCATAATTAGAAGTAAATCCATAGGTCACGCAGTTTAGTACAAATCCCTGCACACTGATGATCCAGTTCTTCACTGCGTATGCTTCAGGACTGCTGACCTGCTTCTCCACACCCCTCTGATATAACTGCCGGAGTTTTGTCGCCGGTCTGAACGGAGAATCTTCTGCGTTCTTTTCCAGCACTGCAAGCTCGCTCTCAAGCTGATGATATGAAATAAATCCTTTCACAAAAGCATCCTCAATATCTGCCGTCTTATAAGCGATATCGTCTGCCGCCTCCAAAATATAGGTCAGCGGATGACGGTTATTTCCCGCTCCGGTCGCTCTCGTGATCCTGTGGAACAATTCTTCATCCGCAAGATAATATCCCATCTTTTTATCCTTAATATTTCCGCTCTCTTTATTGATCCCGGTAGATGGAACAGGATATTTGATAATGGTATTCAGTAACGCATATGTCAGATTCATTCCATGCTCGTCAACCAGATAGTGCAGCTTTGATACAAGCCTCAGTGCCTGTGCATTTCCTTCAAAATGATAGAAATCCTGCTTCATCTGTTCTGTCAGAAGATCCTCTACTCTTTCGCCTTCAAACTTCAGTTCCGGCAGATTTCGTAAGAACCATTCCCGGATGGCAGATTCCCCAAAATGCCCGAACGGTGGATTCCCTATATCATGGATCAGTCCCGCACACTGAAGGATATGCGAGATATCTTCTTTCATCTGCGGGGTAAATCCACTGTCCTTTTTATATTTTAAAATGCTCTCCCCAATATTCTGTCCCAATGACTTTCCAAGAGAAGATACTTCCAGCGAATGTGTCAGCCTTGTCCGTATAAAATCACTTTTATCCAGTGGAAATACCTGCGTCTTATCCTGAAGTCTGCGAAAAGACGCACTTCCTATGATCCGGTGGTAATCTTTTTCAAATTCACTCCGCAGATCACTGGATCTGTATTTTGAACTGCTTTCCCGCTCTCTTCGCGGTGACAATAATGTATTCCATTCCATATCCTGTATCTCCCCGGTCTGATTTTAGTCTAAATAAATCGGTGGCTCGTACGCCTTTCCAAGCAGCACTTTCTTCCGCTCCTGGTATCCGAGAAATGCCCATTCCGTCATATCTGTCCATTTATGAATCGTTCTGTCATAAACCTGGACATATCCGATCCTCGTCGGATGCATACGCACACTGTTGGACCGATATTCTTTTCCGGTATATGGATTCACATCTCCAAGCTCACGGTCTTCCTCTTCATCAGCATGCGGGATCACCGGCTGGAACTCATCCTCTCCCTGCTGATATCCGGCATCGTCCTGTTCATATTCCGGCTCATATCCGGCATCACCCTGCTCATATCTGGTATTTTCATGTGCCGTTTCCTGATACCCTTCAGATGCATACTCGGCTGTTCCATATTCATTGAACTGATCTCCGTCTGCTTCATCCCCTGTTCCTTCATATCCATTCTGCTGATATTCTGACTGATATTCGTCAGATGCATATTCCGGCTGTCCATATTCTTCCTGCTCTTCATAAGAACTGTATCCTTCATCTGCCGCATTATTTTCATCAGCACGATACGGTTCTTTTTCCTCCTCTGCATAAACCGGAGTTTCTTCTACCGGTGCAGATTCTTCTTTCACTGCCTTTTTCTTTCTTGAAAAGAAATTCAAGCCTCTGAATTTTTCTTTCTTAGGCTTCTCCAGTTCTTTCTTGATTTCTTCGACCGACTCACCTGCTCTGACATTTTCTTCCAGATCTGACAGTTCCTTATGGATATCATACAACTCGCCAATCGTCATATCACGCTCATCTTCACCCATGGTTTCAGGATGCAGTGGCTCTACCTGAATTGCAGGTGTTCTGTCTGCATCAACCTGTTCTGTTTCATAGTCTGAATCAGACTCCGCATCTGTCGAATAATCTGAAACCCGCTCTGCATCGGCTGAATAAGCTGACTCTTCTGCCGCTGAGTATACTGGAGCTTCTTCCTCTGGAGAATATGCCGTCTCTTCCTCATAAACCGGAACTTCCTCTGTATCTGCCACACTCTCCTCTGCAGGTTCTGCTGCAACATCCTGAGCCATAGCCACCTCATCTGCTTCTCCTGCTGCTTCCTCCTGATCTTTATCAAAGAACAGATCCAGTTCTAACTGTTCCGGCACTCCCTCATCGGAAATGTGCTTTTTATGAGCCTTAGGTTTCTGCTCATATCTTACAATGGCTTCGCCCTGCGTCTCTTCGTTCTCTCCTTCAGCCACCATAATACTTAAATGGAACTGGCATCCCAGAATCTGTGCGATCATTCTCATGTCCTGCTCCTGAAAATTATCTCTTCCCAGCCGCTGCGTCAGATTCTGACGGGACATCTTCTTTCCTGTCTCTTTTTCGATCGTCTCTGCCAGTTCTTTGATCGTCATTCCTTTTCTTCCAAGAATAATCTTGACCTGTTCACCAAACGTTAAGTCTTCCATTTTGCTCCTCCTTATGTACTCCTCTCATACTCCTCAGTCTTTCATTTTTCATTTCTCTACTCTTTTAAATATCTTACTTCAAATGTCTCGATCGTAATGGCCTTATTAAAGAATGATCCCTGTGCATAATCGCACCCGAGTTCTTCCAGTACGTTCACCTGATCCTGCGTCTCAACACCGGATGCCATGGCCACGGCACCAAGCTGACGGCAGATATCGATCACTGCTTTTGCAACAAGCCTGCTTCTCCGGTTGCCGACCAGATTTGCGATCACACTCTTATCCAGCTTCAATCCATCAAATTCCATAAGTGAAAGAATGGAAAAGCTGGAATTTTTTGATCCAAAATGATCCAGGATCACCCGGACATTCGCCTTACGGATCTTACTGCTTGTCTCTGCCAGCATCTCCTGATTCATATCGGCATAAGATTCAGATACCTCTACTTCGAGATATTCACAGCGGACACGATACCGGTCAATAAGTTTCTCCATCTCTTCAATCAGATTGTCCTGTCTTAATGTAGTGCCTGCAAAATTGACAGAAACCGGAATCATCGGGAGATTGTCCAGCTCCCATCTGTGCAGGGTCTTGCAGACCTCCTCAAAAACATACAGATCCAGATAATGGGACAGTTTTGTCTCCTCCAGAAGATTGATATATCTTCCCGGTTCCATGATTCCAAGATCCTTATGGTGGTAGCGTACGACTGCCTCTGCTCCTGCCACATCGCCGGTCGCCACATCGATCTTCGGAACAAGACATACGATAAATCTGCCTTCCTCAATATCCTCCAGAAGATCCTGCTTGATGATCGGTTCATGATGACCTTTCCGCAGATTCTTGTAATACTTTTTCTTCTCTTCACGCATCATGTTCTCGGCACTTAAGACCAGTGCATCTACATCAATGTCTATCTTCTCCCATGCACAGCCAAGAGACGCAAGTCCGAGACTGATATTATCCAGTTTCGTATACGTGCCGTGTACCTGCTTCATAAACTCTTCATATGTGATATTTTCTACCAGAACCAGATACTCATCCCCGGTCATACGATATACATTTGCAGTATGGAAATACTCTTCCAGCACTTCCCCGACACGGATCACTACTTCATCTCCGTAATCTCTTCCAAATTCCTTATTAAAATTCTTAAGACCGTTAATATCTACCGATACTGCACCTAATGAATTTAATTTATCAAGATTTATATCCGTTGTATAAGAAACAAAACTATTTCTATTATATAATCCCGTAAGCTTATCATGATAACTCAGATACTCCTGCTGCTTCTGAAGCTTCTGTAAAATAATGGCCTCCGGAAGATATGCCAGAACGCTCCGCAGCAGATCCACTTCGCATCCTCCACGGTGAACTCCTACTGCTGCAAGAATCGCCACAGTATTCTCATCCAGTCTTCTGAAGACACTGTAGCTGTCCTCCGTGGTATCCGTAATCTCCTGTTCCATCCAGCGTGGCCGCTGATCCTTCGGCAGCATCTTGATCCTGTCTCTCTGCCATAGCACATTCTCGGCACACCACTCATAAATCACATCAATATCTTCATATTCTTTTTCAATATAATATACATACTCGGAGTCATAATGTTCACGTACCGTACTCAGTACATCATTCATAATCTCTACGAGAGAACGCGGATTATCTCTATCGCTCATATAAATATCTCCCCTTGTCTCTATTACTATGGTTCTTTCGCCCATACTCAGACATAATTAATTGTAGTATAATCCATGCGAAAACGCAATAAAAAAGATTCCTTTATCACAAAAATAGTGTGCTGACGGGCTGACTCCTGCCTGAGTCTGTGTACAAAAAAAGATGTGCATTTCAGACCTTTGTCCTTCCATGCACATCTCTTTCATTAAGAAATATAATCTTATATTTTCACTTTGCTTACAAGTTCCATTTTTTATCCTGCGACAGACGCAGTCGGTTCATTGCTCTTGCCAGTGAAGCCTGTGTATGATAATACTGCTGAATACTCTGCTTCTGACGAAGCTGTTCTTCCGCACGCTCTTTCTGCTCTCTTGCACGACGTACATCAATATCTTCCGGCTTCTCCGCTGTATCTACGATCAGAGTCACTCGATTATTTACAATCTCCGCAAATCCTGTTCCTACAGCAATCTCTTTCCATTCCGTCCCGTCAACGTTCATCCGGGCAATCCCGACTGTTACCGCGATCACCATATTCTCATGATGGGCGAGGATTCCTTTCTCACCATCCGGTGCCGGAATAGTCAGTTTCTGACATCTTCCTGCATAGAACACTCCGTCACTCGCTATGATTTTAAGACCAAATGTATCCATATGCACTCACCCCGTTATTATGCCTGTGCCTCTTCTGCTTCAGCTTTTGCCTTTGCAATGACATCATCGATCGTTCCAACATTAAAGAATGCACTTTCCGGATATTCATCCATCTCTCCGTCAATAATCATCTTGAATCCACGAATCGTTTCTTTCAGCGGTACATATTTTCCCGGAATTCCCGTAAATGTCTCCGCTACGAAGAACGGCTGGGAAAGGAATCTCTGAATCTTTCTTGCACGCATAACAGTTGCCTTATCCTCATCTGATAACTCTTCCATACCAAGGATGGCAATGATATCCTGCAATTCTTTATATTTCTGAAGAATTGCGATTACTTTGTTTGCAACCTCATAATGTTCTTCTCCTACTACATCTGCTTCCAGAATACGGGAACTGGACTCCAGCGGATCTACTGCCGGATAAATTCCCTGCTCAACAATCTTTCTTGAAAGTACAGTTGTCGCATCCAGATGGGCAAATGTTGTTGCCGGAGCCGGGTCAGTCAGGTCATCGGCAGGTACATAGACCGCCTGCACAGATGTAACTGAACCGTTCTTTGTTGATGCGATACGCTCCTGAAGCTCACCCATCTCGGTAGCCAGTGTCGGCTGATAACCAACAGCTGAAGGCATACGGCCAAGAAGTGCGGACACCTCAGATCCTGCCTGTGTAAAACGGAAAATATTATCAATGAAGAGAAGCACGTTCTGATGCTGCTCATCACGGAAATATTCTGCCATCGTCAGTCCTGTCTCAGCGACACGCATACGTGCTCCAGGTGGCTCATTCATCTGTCCGAATACCAGTGCTGTCTTATCCAGTACTCCTGATGCCTTCATTTCTGTCCAGAGGTCATTTCCCTCACGGGATCGCTCTCCGACTCCTGTAAAGATGGAGTATCCGCCATGCTCTGTGGCAATGTTACGGATCAGCTCCTGGATCAATACTGTCTTACCTACACCGGCTCCACCGAACAGACCGATCTTACCACCTTTTGCATAAGGTGCAAGAAGGTCGATAACCTTGATTCCTGTCTCAAGAATCTCTACAACCGGACTCTGTTCCTCAAATGTCGGCGGCTCTCTGTGGATGACCCATTTATTTGAATCAGTGATCGGTTCGCCATTGTCGATCGTTTCACCGAGTACATTGAACAGTCTGCCCAGTGTCTGCTCACCGACAGGCACCTGAATACCCGCTCCGGTCGCTGTGACTTCCATATCCTTGCAAAGTCCTTCGCTGGCGGCAAGCATCAGGCAGCGTACCTCGTTATTTCCGAGGTGCTGTGCAACCTCCATGATGCATTTCTTTCCGTTATTTTCAACTTCAAGAGCATCTTTGATAAAAGGAAGGTCGCCGTTCTCAAATACTACGTCAACGACAGGTCCCATAACCTGTACAATTCGTCCTTTATTCATGTCTCTATCTCGCTTTCTGTATCTGTCCTAAACAGTTACCTTAACTCTTCTTCTGCTGTGCTCTCGCACCACTGCAGACTTCCGTGATCTCCTGCGTAATGGCTGCCTGCCTTGCTCTGTTATAGAGGATCGACAGTTCCTTGATCAGCTCCTGGGCACTGTCCGTTGCCGATTTCATCGCCATCATACGTGCATTGTGTTCACTTGCATATGCCTCTACCAGACAACCATAGATCATACCGTTGATATAGCTTGGTACAATACTGTTCATGACCGCCATCGGTGATGGATTCAGTTCGATTTCCTCACGGTACATATTCAGCGGCATCTTCATCTCACCGAAATCACTTCTCTCCAAAGGAAGCAGTTTCATGACTTCCGCTTCAGCCTGCACCGAATTTTCCATTCTCGTATAAACCACGTAAACCTCATCCAGTTCCCTGTTGCGGAACTGCTCCAGGATAACTCCTGAAATGTCCCTTGCACGATGCATGGTCGGTCTCTGAACTGTATATTTAAAGTTTGTATCAATCTCTACATCACGTTTGGCAAAATAATGTCTTCCGAGTTCTCCGACAATGAACAGCTTATGCTGTCCCGGCTTCGCCAGGATTTCTTCTTCCAGCTTTACAATGTTGTGGTTGTAAGCTCCGGCAAGACCCTTATCTGCCGTGATCACGATCGATCCAATCTTTCGTTCCTCTGCCGGGATCTCTTCTCTCTGATTGAAATAACTGTGATGCAGTTCCGGCATATGACGGAGAATACGGCTGATCTCACCCTGAAGTGCATAGAAATACGGCTCTGTATCTGCCAGCTTTTTCCTTGCCTGCGTCAGCTTTGAAGAAGAGATCATATACATTGCATTAGTAATCTTCATCGTGTCCTTGACACTGTTGATCCTGCCCTGTATCTCTCTGATATTTGCCATATTAACACCTGCTCTTCTTAAATTCCTTTGCGGTCTCTACGATCTTTGTGATCAATTCCTCCGACATGACTTTCTTGTCCTCGATCTCCTGACCGATCTCCGGATGCTCTGTATCAAAATAACGAAGCATATCTGCCTGGAATGACTTGATCTTTGTCTTTTCTACCCCGAGAAGTACTTTGTGCGTTGCTGCACAGAGTGTGATCACCTTCTCGTGCAGTGAAAGCGGATGATATAATGGCTGCTTCAGAAGTTCCATCAGGCCACTTCCATATTCCAGCTGTTCCTTTGTTGCCGCATCCAGATCAGAACTGAACTGCGTAAACACTTCCATTTCACGATACTGTGCAAGATCAATACGGATACTTCCTGATGCCTTTTTCATTGCTTTCGTCTGTGCCGCACCACCCACACGGGATACAGAAAGTCCGACATTAACCGCCGGTCTCATTCCTGATGCAAAAAGTCCGCTTTCCAGGAAGATCTGTCCATCTGTAATGGAAATTACGTTGGTTGGGATGTATGCGGATACATCTCCTGCCTGCGTTTCAATAATTGGAAGTGCCGTAATAGAACCTCCTCCAAGTTCCTCACTCAGGCGGCTGGATCTCTCCAGAAGTCTTGAATGAAGATAAAAGACATCTCCCGGATATGCCTCACGTCCCGGGGATCGTCCAAGCAACAGGGACAATGCACGATAAGCAACTGCGTGCTTGGAAAGATCATCATAAATGATCAGGGCATCTTTTCCCTTGTGCATGAAATATTCAGCCATTGCCGTTCCTGCATATGGTGCAATGTACTGAAGCGGAGCACAGTCACTTGCCGTGGAAGATACGATGATCGTATAATCCATTGCTCCGTGTGTCTGCAATGTATTTACAACTTTGGCAACTGTCGATGCTTTCTGTCCGATTGCAACATAGACACAGATCACATCTTTGCCTTTCTGATTCAAAATTGTGTCCAAAGCAATGGATGTCTTTCCCGTCTGGCGGTCTCCGATGATCAGCTCACGCTGTCCACGACCGATTGGAAACATTGCATCGATGGAAAGAATACCGGTTTCCATCGGAACACTGACTGATTTACGGTCTACGATTCCCGGTGCTTCATTCTCGATCGGACGGTAATCATCAGATTTGATCTCACCTTTTCCGTCAATCGCCTCACCGAGTGCGTTGACAACTCTTCCTACATAAGCGTCTCCAACCGGAACGCCTGCCTTCTTTCCTGTACGGGCTACCTTCGTGCCTTCGCGGATGCCTGTATCGCTTCCGAAAAGAATACATCCGATCTCATTCTTACGGATATCCTGTACCATTCCTTTCAGGCCTGTCTCGAAAGTAACGATCTCCCCGTACATGGCGTGATCAATCCCGTAAATCGTGGCGATTCCGTCACCTACAGCAACAACAGTACCCACTTCACTGTCCTTGCTCATTGTATCAAAATTTTCTATCTCCTCTTTCAGGATAGAAATAATCTCATCTGAATTGATTGAACTCACCTTGTTCACCTCCAGGTCAATCTTTGTTCTAATCTGTTCAGGCGTCCTTTCATACTCCAGTCATACTCATCACTGCCAATGCGGAGAATAAAACCGCCAAGCAGTGCCTGATCCTGGCATACTTCAATCTTTGCTTTTTTAGCTCCATACTTTTTGCAAAGGAACGCCTCCATTCCTTTTTTCTGTTCCTCACTCGGAGGTACAGTACATGTCAGGACAGCATTCAGAACCTGGTTCTGTTCATCGCAGTACCTGTCATATGCGGCGAAAATATCCTCGATCAGATCCATTCGCTGATATTTGCAAACCACTTTAAGGAAACTTCTGATCTCCTCCGGAAATACCCTGTCTATCACTGTCATTTTTTTCTTAAGATCAATGGTAGGGTTCACGAAAATATCGTGAAGCTGCGGTACTTCGCTGAAGATCTCTCGTGTCTTCTGCACAGCTTCTGCCGGGACATTGACTTCATACAGCACCTGTGCATATCTGACTGCTGCCACAGGGCAGTAAATCTGACTTTTACTTGTCTGTATCTTCATCTGTCCCACCTACTTCTCCCAAAAACTGGTCATAAATGTTCTGCTCTTTGTCACCCACGATCTTCTCTGCGGAAGCGATCGCAAGTCCTGCGATCTGGGACTGAAGCTCTTTCATTGTCTGTTCACGCTCGATACGCACATTTTCTTTTGCATTCTCAATGATATTGCCTGCCTTCGCTCCGGCTTCACCAACAATGCGGTCATACTCTGCCCTGGCATCGATCCGTGCTTTATCAACAATCTCTGCGGATTCTTTCTTTGCTCCGCTCAGTGCTTCCTCATATTCCGCTTTTAACCGGTTCGCTTCATCCTGCGTATCCTGTGCGTTCTGAAGACCATCTGCGATCAGCTTCCTACGCTGCTCCATGATATTACTTACCGGATTGATCAGGAAATGTCTCAACAGAAGAAAGAGAACAATAAGGTTGATAATGGTCCAAACAAGTCCCATATTTATTGAAAGCACCTTTTACACCTGCCTTTCCTGTTATCTGCCTCCATCTCTTTTCTGCTCTTATTTCAGGAAGAAGATGATCAGGATACCGATGATGAAACCGTAAATAGCTGTTGCCTCTGCAAGTGCACATCCAAGGATCAGGTTCTTACTGATCTTTCCTTCTGCTTCCGGCTGTCTTGCGATCGCTTCTACAGCCTTTCCTGTAGCATGTCCGATACCAATACCTGCTCCAATACCTGTAAATACTGCAATAGCTGCTCCAATAGCAATAAGTGTTGACATAATCTTAATCTCCTTTTCTTAATTAAAAACTGTTCGCGTGATCCGGATTTTCCCAGTCTGATACTCCAGGCGGATCACATTTACTCCATCTCTTCCATCATGAATAAAGATGTCAGGAATACAAATACGTACGCCTGAAGAAGGCCATCGAAAATATCGAAATAAAAACTGACCGGAATCGGTACGATCAGTGGAACTATAGCTTTCAGAAGCTCCATTACCACAAATCCTGCCAGCATATTTCCAAATAATCGCATACAAAGCGACAATGGCCGGATGACGATCTCCAAAATCATAATCGGTGCTACGATCGGAATAGGCTCAGCAAAATGTTTTACCCAATGCTTCATTCCATTCTTCTTAATGCCTGAAAACTCGATCAGGCACATGCTCATGATCGCAAGTGCTGCCGTTACATTCAGATCTTTCGTCGGCGGCTTAAAGCCAAATAACGGTGCAAGCGTATTAGAACAAGCCAGATAAAGAAGTACCGTGATCAGATACGGTATATATCCCTTGTTCTCTTTTCCTAAAATTCCCTCAAAGAAATCCTCTGCCCAGCCGATACCGGCTTCCAGAGCAAGCTGCACCTTTCCGGGATTTTCTACTTTCAGGTTTCTTACCAGGATGATCGATGCAAGAACAAGCACCGCCATAATGATCCAGGTAACAACAACTGATTCTGAAATCCCACCTACTATCGGAAGAGTGAACACCGTCTCACAGTTCAGTTCTTCCATCAAAGTGTCTGCCAGATTTCCCGTATTGCTCCCTCCTTTTCTTCTTATTTAATGGAATAGTACTCCCGAAAAAAATTTTTGTCAACATTTTACAAACCTCGCAGAAAAAAACCGAAACCACTCTTTTTTTACTTCAATTTGCTCTTTTTTTATTTTACATTCTGTCCATTTTTTATCGCTTTTTCAGGTGGTTTTTGTTAAATAAATAACGATTGTATTTTTTTGCAAACATTTTATACAATTTTCTGCACTTTAATTTCTCTACTTTTGTAGTTCTTCCTATAGGAACAATTTCGCTTATTTGTATCCTTTATATAGGAATAATAATTTTTTCTCATTTTTCATTTCTGTCTTTTAAGTTATAATAAATGCAGACCAATCATTCCAGACCGGAGGTACAATAAGTATGAGTTTTCCCATTTCTTACGAAATTATCTACAGTAAGCGAAAATCTGTTGCAATTCAGATCCGTCCTGACGGACAGGTCATCGTGCGTGCTCCCTATGGTTGTCCCCGCTCCTTTATCAATTCTTTCATTCATCAGAAAACTGACTGGATTGCAAAACATTCTGCCGAAAATAAGCAGCGTTACGAGAAACAGGTACAACTAAAAAAAGACCGCCCCACGCTCTCAGATGCACAACGCAGACGGTATATCGAGACTGCCCGTTCTATTTTTACGCAAAAGGCAGCTTACTACGCAAGACTTATGGGCGTTACTTACGGCCGGATCTCCATCCGGGAGCAGAAGACCCGTTGGGGAAGCTGCAGCAGCAGGGGAAACCTCAACTTTAACTGGCGTCTGATCTTCGCTCCCGAAGAAGTTATTGACTATATTGTTGTTCATGAGCTGGCTCATCGGAAAGAAATGAACCACTCCAGAGCTTTTTATAATGTAGTTGCGTCCGTTCTGCCGGATTACAAAGTCCGGGAAAAATGGCTGAAAGAGAATGGGGAAAAATTGTGGAATTATATATAAATCTTTTCCCTCTGCATTTTTCATATATCACTTTAACAATGCATCAGAATTTTCATCGCACACACATTTAATATAGGACAAAAAAGCATTTGAGTTCGTTTCTAACTTTTTGTATCCCCACTGAAATACATTACGGAATATTTTAAATAACCCATATCCTACCAATACTCCTATAATATTCAAAAGAATATCGTCTATATTCACATGTCTGAAAGTAAATCCAACCCATAACGCAGTCAATAATTGCCCTGCCTCTGCACATCCACCCACCAGTAATCCACTCAGCATAATTTTCCGCCAAGAGCATCTCATCAGAAACGATAACCCAAATCCCAATGGAATTGTCATTATAATATTCAGAACGCTCTCCATTGAAAAATCTGTCACTATCGTCTTTAGTGGAATCAGATTCATTTCTCTCCAAACATTTTGTCCACCCATTGCTGCTTTCATTCCTTCCGATGCATAAATCGGGAATTGCGTTAAATCAAGGACAACACATAAGTATATGTACATAACAGAAAAGCATAATAAATACATATTGCTTTTTCTTTTCATAAATTTCAAAAAAGCCAGTAGTATAAGAAAAAGTAATGCTAAACCGCCTATGACATAAAAACTGTCAAAATAATAAATCATCTATTTTCTCCTGATTTTACATTTCTTTCAACTGCTGATACACATACGACACCGGAAGTCCCACTACGTTATAATAGTCTCCCTCGATCCCGTCGATATAAGCAGCGAACACTCCCTGGATTCCGTATCCGCCCGCCTTATCCATCGGGTCTTTTGTTGCAACATATTCGCGGATTTCCTTTTCGCTCATTTCATGCACATGAACTTTCGTCTCAACTGCATGAGAGATTACCTCTTTTTTTCCTTCTTTATTATAAGAAAGAAATGCCACACCTGTATAAACTTCATGGCTTCTTCCCTGGAGATTCTGAAGCATTTCAGATGCATGTTCTTCATTCCTTGGCTTTCCAAGAATCTGCCCGTCCAAAACTACGATCGTATCTGCACCGATCACGACTGTATCGATCAGAAGCCCTTCCTCTGCTTCTATATCTGACGCAACATTTTCGGCTTTCATCAGTGCCAGTTCCTTCACAATCTCTTTTGGTTCTGTCGCTGTATACCGTTCTTCTTTTCCACTTACTCTCTGCTCAAACTCCACTCCGACCTGCTCTAAAAGTTCTTTTCTTCTCGGTGAGCCGGAGGCAAGGATTACTTTTTTTACCATGCTTTCTCTCCTTTTCCATTATCTTCCAATTCTATTCTACAGTTTCAACCCTCTGTACCGGTTAAAGCAGGCGAAAATCTCCTGTCTCCTCGGCATTGCCATACACGGCACACTTGAACCACTTCCACTCAGAGCCTCCAGCCCGCCTTTGTCCAGTGTCTTTTCCAGTTCCCCGACAATCTCTTGCAGCGTCTTTTTTCCATCTATGATCTGCTTCTGTGCATAACGGATACAATACCCAAGTGTAGTAAGCTGCTCGCTGTCTGTCAGTTGTTCTACATAGCGAAGATCTATCGTGTCCCGGTTGATGGACACCGCCTCGCATCCCATCACTTTCATTTTCACACGGTCTCCGCTTTTTAATTCCCGGTTTGCTGTCGGACATCTTCTGAAATCCGGCCGCTTTGCAGCCACTTCCGGTACACTGATCGCCGGAAATGTCTCTGCTTCTTTCTTTGCAAAAGCTGTAATGTCTTTCGGCATATACCGGTCCATCTGAATCACGCTGTCCGCTATATGGAAATAAGCTCCCGAACTGCCCGCCACGATCACCGTAGAAATATCGTATTCTTCATACAACTCCCGGATGCGTTCAATAAACGGAGTGATCGGCTCCATTTCCCGATGGATCACCCGCTGCATCAGTTCATCACGGATCATGAAATTCGTAGCACTTGTATCCTCATCGATCAGAAGAAGTTTTGTTCCCGCTTCAATTCCCTCTACCACATTTGCCGCCTGTGAAGTACTTCCACTTGCATCTTCTGTGCAGAAGCCGACTGTATCCTTTCCATTTGGAAGATCATTGATAAACATGGAAATATCTGTCTTTTGGATACTTCTTCCATCTTCTGCACGCAATTTCAATGCAGATGCATCCGTAATCACATACTCCCGTCCATCACCAGCAATATGGTCATACACTCCCAGTTCCAATGCTTTCAGAAGTGTCGATTTTCCATGATAACCTCCGCCAACGATCAGGGTAATTCCTTTTTTGATCCCCATTCCTGTAAGCTTTCCCTTATGCGGTAATTCCAAAGTCACTTCCTGCTCCTTCGGAGAAATAAATTTCACCCCGCCACGCATCGGTCTTGCTGAAATTCCCGACTCTCTTGGAAGAATACTTCCATTTGCCACAAATGCACAAAGTCCCAGCTCCGGTAACATTTCTCTTATATAATGCTGGTCTTCCGCCAGGTCAATGATCTCTCTGAGCTTTCCTTCACTCATATTTTTATAAAAAAGTGAATATCTGACACATTCCGGCACAAATTCAAACAAAATCCTTTCCAGTTCTCCTGCATTGATCGTTCTTCCATTTGCAGGAAATCCGATCTCCATTCTCAGCGTCACATCTCCCGTCCTTTCATCAATCCGGCACGCTGTCCGTTCCAGCACTTCCTGTCCACACCGGCTTACCGAGATCAGACCACTTTTTCCCGATCCTTTTGCCTTAAATGCAAAGCGTTCTGCCCTTCTGCCAAACTGCCGCGTCAGTTCATCCTGCAATGCAACTCTCTGATGTCTTTCTTTATATAATTCTTTCGGAAATGCTGCCTGTCTTCCCCGCACACGGACACTTACCTTTGACGGTGACGCAAATGGATCACCCTGCACATGGTCGATGGATAATTCATATCCCTGAAACTGATAGATTCCTTTTGTATCTTTATAAGCCGGATAACCTTTATGGTCGATCCGGTTCAGTAAACTTTTCAATTCTGCTGCTGACTGCATTTTTATTCTCCACACTTTCTTTTTATATTTCTTTTTCATTATACTATAAAAATAAAAAAAGTCACTGCCCGGACGTTTCATCCGAACAGTAACTTTTTATAATAAGTAAAACTTTTATGAATATTATACCTCGAAGATCAGATCTCCATAAGATGGCATTGGCCAAGCTTCTTTGTCAACGATCATCTCAAGCTTGTCGACCGGAGCACGAAGTGCTTCCATAGCCGGAACAACATCTGAATGATAGAAGTTCGCCTGCACTTCTCCCTCTTCTTTTGCTGCTGCCTCATCTGTTACTTTCACAAGGACATCCAGTGCTGCCTTTGTCTCAGCCATAAGAGCACTTACTTCCTTCAATGCTTCAGTCTGGACTGCAGCATCCACACCTGCCTCTTTTACAGCAAGAACTGTATCAGCCAGTGTCTTTGTATATTTGATAAATGCAGGCAGGAACTGCTTGCTTGCCATATCGATCATCGTACGTGCCTCGATATTAATTGCCTTTGCATATGCCTCATACTGGATCTCTGCACGGGACTCAAGCTCTGCCTTTGTAAATACACTAAATCTCTCAAACAACTTGATGGATTTATCTGTTGTAATTGCAGGAATCGCTTCTACCATGGACTTGATGTTCGGAAGTCCTCTTCTCTCAGCCTCTGCAACCCACTCATCAGAATATCCATTTCCGTTGAAGATAATTCTCTGGTTGTCTGTCAGATATTCTTTGATCAGGTCATGTACTGCAAGATCAAAGTCATCTGCCTTCTCAAGAATATCACACGCATCTGCAAATGCTTCAGCAACGATCGTATTCAGTACAATGTTCGGATTTGCGATGGAATCTCTTGATCCTACCATACGGAACTCAAATTTATTTCCTGTAAATGCGAACGGTGATGTTCTGTTTCTGTCTGTTGCATCTTTTGAAAGCTCCGGAAGTGTGCTGACACCTGTATCCAGCTTTCCTCCATTCAGGCTGTGCGTAGCCTCTCCTGTGCTGATCAGCTGATCTACCACATCCTCAAGCTGCTCGCCAAGGAAGATGGAAATAATCGCCGGTGGTGCTTCATTTGCTCCAAGTCTGTGGTCATTTCCCGGATCTGCTGCGGATTCTCTGAGCAGATCTGCATGGATATTAACTGCTTTCAGGATGCAGGCAAGTACCAGAAGGAACTGTGTATTTTCATGAGGTGTCTTACCTGGCTCAAGAAGATTGATTCCATCATCTGTCGTAATGGACCAGTTGTTGTGCTTACCGGAACCGTTCACTCCTGCAAATGGTTTCTCATGAAGCAGACACTTCATTCCATGCTGGCATGCAACTCTCTTCAACGTCTGCATTGTCAGCTGGTTCTGATCTACTGCAAGATTTGCTTCGGAGTAGATCGGAGCAAGCTCGTGCTGTGCCGGAGCAACTTCATTATGCTGCGTCTTTGCCGTAACGCCGACTTTCCACAACTGGATATTTACATCTCTCATGAAAGAAGCGATTCTCTGACGGATCGTTCCAAAGTAATGATCGTCCAGCTCCTGTCCCTTCGGAGGCATTGCACCGAAAAGTGTACGTCCTGTATAGATCAGGTCTTTTCTCTGTTCAAACTTCTCTGCATCTACAAGGAAGTACTCCTGCTCAGCTCCAACGGAAGGAGTTACTTTCTTAGATGTTGTATTTCCGAATAAACGAAGAAGTCTTAATGCTTCTTTGTTAATTGCTTCCATGGAACGAAGAAGTGGTGTCTTCTGATCCAGTGCCTCTCCTGTATAAGAGCAGAATGCGGTCGGGATGCAAAGTGTAGCTCCACCTGCGTCCTGTCTTACAAATGCCGGTGAAGTACAATCCCATGCTGTATATCCTCTTGCCTCAAATGTAGCTCTCAGTCCTCCTGACGGGAAGGATGAAGCATCCGGCTCTCCTTTGATCAGTTCTTTTCCTGAGAAGCTCATCAGGACTTTACCACTCGGAAGCGGTGCGGAAACAAATGAATCATGCTTCTCTGCCGTAACTCCTGTCAGCGGCAAAAACCAGTGAGTATAATGAGTAGCACCTTTCTCAATGGCCCATTCCTTCATCTCATGAGCAATTACATCTGCTGTCTCAAGGTCAAGATCTTTTCCCTCTTCAATCGTCTTTCTCAGGTTCTTATAAACTTTCTTTGGCAGACGCTCCTGCATGACTGTATCATTAAATACATTCTCTCCAAAGATTTCAGCTACGTTGATTACTTCTGTGCTCATACATATCCCTTCCTTTTCATTGTTCTTGTCGCATCCAGGCTCCTCTATGACAGAATTCCCTTCTGCTTTGCATATTTTACACATCAACAAAATAATCTTTCCTGATGTATAAAAAAAGGCATTCCAATCTTAAATTGGAACGCCCTTGTTCTGTCTACGTCAGTCAGTATAACTCAACTTCTCCTAAAAGGCAAGTAAAAGTTAGAAAAATTTTTCTCAGGCTTTTCCGACAGATCCGAATAACTCCATTTTTTCTTTTACTGTAGCCATAATTGCATCTGCACCTGGCTTCAGAAGTTTACGTGGGTCAAATCCTTTGCCCTCAAGATCCTTTCCTGCCTCGATGTACTTACGTGTAGCATCTGCAAATGAAAGCTGACACTCTGTATTTACATTGATCTTGGCAACTCCAAGAGAAATTGCTTTCTTGATCATATCTTCCGGGATACCTGTACCACCGTGAAGTACGAGCGGCATGATACCTGTACGCTGCTGGATCGCATCCAGAGTCTCAAAGCTTAATCCTTCCCAGTTAGCCGGATATTTACCGTGGATATTACCGATACCTGCTGCAAGGAAGTCAATTCCAAGATCAGCTACCATCTTACATTCTTCCGGATCAGCACACTCACCTTTTCCGATGACTCCGTCTTCTTCTCCACCGATGGAACCTACCTCAGCCTCGATAGACATTCCATGCTCATGAGCGATCTTTACAAGTTCTTTTGTCTTCTCAACGTTCTCGTCGATCGGATAATGAGATCCGTCAAACATGATGGATGAGAATCCTGCTTCTACACATTTCAGGCATCCTTCATAGCTGCCGTGATCAAGATGAAGAGCAACCGGAACTGTAATTCCAAGTTCTTCCATCATTCCATTTACCATTCCCACAACAGTCTTATAACCTGTCATGTACTTTCCTGCACCCTCTGATACTCCAAGAATAACCGGAGAGTTAAGCTCCTGAGCTGTTGTCAGGATTGCCTTTGTCCACTCAAGGTTGTTGATGTTGAACTGGCCAACTGCGTAATGACCTGCTTTTGCTTTCTGAAGCATTTCTGTAGCTGATACTAACATATTCATTTCCTCCAATTCTTTAAGTTCCCGACACTCTGTGAATACTGCCGAAAATAATTTGATTTAGAATCTTCCTATATTATAGCTTATCCAATAGAAAAAGACAATCTTATGTTTTGCATAAAATATAAGTACTTTCCCGACTTTTTTTGTACAGGCAGACACTTTTGGATATGCGAAGAACCTGCCACCTGCAATTTTTCCGGTATATTAGGGTATAAAAAAATCTGCAGAACGCTCTGCAGATTTCAAGTGACTCCGAGGGGAATCGAACCCCTGATTCCAGCGTGAGAGGCTAGCGTCTTGACCGCTTGACCACGGAGCCATATTCACTTGCCTGTGCTTTCTTTCGTCACAAGCAAGTATGATTATATAGTACTTTTTGTCAAAATGCAAGTACTTTTTTTGATTTTTTTAATATTCTTAAAATTTTCTTCAATTCAGTCTATATAGGTGTATTATCTGAAAATTCTTTCTTTCCAGCTTGATACTCCCCTCATCTTTATTCTGCCCATTTTTTCTCAGAGACATCCTCGATCACTTCCGGCTTTACCATGATCTCAAGTGCCTTCTGACAGTCTTTTACCACTACTTCTTCATGCACTCCGCCAAATTCACCATCCAACGTCCATGGAATCTCTTCTTCTGTCTCAAAACGAACCTCATTTGTCTTAAAAGAATACATCCGGTTCGGATTAATCTTCCTCAATGCCAATGCCCCGAGAATCTCATTCAACTCCACCGGATTCTTCGGAGTCTTGAACAGCGTGACTTCAAATTCTCCATCATCAAAGACAACATTTTTTCCTGTGATCCCTTTAAATCCACCTACTGATCGGGAGTTCGTCACCATTCCGTAAATAAATTCATCTTCTATCGTCTCTCCGTCATGAGTCACTTTGATCCGGTAAGAGGGAATATTAAAGATACGTTTCGTTCCTTCTAATATGTATGCCAGATGTCCCAGTACATTTTTCATGCTCTGCTTCGTCTCATAAGAAACATCCGTAAATAATCCAAATGCCGCAATATAGACAAAGTAATCCTGATTAAACACTCCCACATCACACGCAAACGGCACTCCATTCACAACGGTATCTGCTGCTTCCAGCATATTTTTTGAAATATGAAGACTGCTTGCGAAATCATTCGTTGTTCCTGCCGGAATATATCCGATTGGTACTTTTTTCTCCCGCTTCATCATCCCCGTAACAACTTCATCCAGCGTTCCGTCTCCTCCGCTGCATGCTACGAGATCATACTGTTCCTCGTATTCTCCCATCTTTCTTACGGCATCATGATATTTCTGGGTAGGATAGACCGTCACCTCATATCCGCCCTTTACAAAAATATCCAGCACATCTGAGAGCTTCGGTTTCAGAAGCCCCATGCCTGAATTGGGATTATAAATAAATAACATCTTCTTCATACTCACAGACCTCCAAATTTAAGATAAAAGAAGGCTGCACTTTCCAGCACAACCCTCTTAACTTCTCTTCTATCAGGAACTTATCCTACTGTCGCAAAAAAAGATTTGATTCCCTCTGCTGCTTTTTCTTCATCTTCACCCTCTGTTACGACAGTGATCTCCTCACCACCGATCAGGTTAAGACTCATCATCCCCATGATACTCTTCGCATTGATATGCTTTTCTCCAACCTGAATATACACTGTACTTGCATACTGACTTGCTTCCTGTACAAGAAGTGCGATCGGACGTCCATCAAATCCAGGGTCAGCCTTCACTACAACAGATTCTTTAATCATAATAATCCTCCTTGTTCTTGCCTCACTTTATCTGCCAACTCACTCAGCTTCCGCAGTCGATGGTTGATACCGGACTTTCCAACAGGGGGATTCAGAGCAGCTCCCAGCTCTTTTAACGTCAGATCAGGATTCGCAAGGCGGGCAAGAGCGGCCTCCACAAGTCCTTCCGGCAGATTTTCAAAACCAATCGTTTCTTTCAGATATGTAATATCTTCAACCTGCTTGACTGCTGCTGATACAGTCTTATTAATATTGGCAGTTTCACAATTCACTTTTCTGTTTACTGTATTACGCATCTCTTTTAAAATCCTGACATTCTCAAGTTCCATCAGAGAAACGTGTGCTTCCATGATATTTAATATATCTACGATCTGCGATCCCTCTTTCAGATAAACCACATAGGACTTCTTCCTCAGAACTGTCTTTGCATCCATAGAAAAACTCCGCATCAGAGTACAGACCTGCTTTCCCATTTCTTCTGTAGAACAGACAATCTCAAAATGATAAGACTTGTTCGGATCACTCATGGAGCCCGATGCCTGAAAGGCACCTCTCAAAAATGCTCTCTTACAACAGGTCTGCTGTACGATCAGCGGATCTACCGCATGAATACTCTCTCCATTATCCTCATATTCTTCTGTCATCTTTGTTGCCTGCAGAATCCTCAGTGCATCTTCATGCCTGCGGATCACAACTGCATAGGACACAGTCTGCTTACTGATATTCCTTCTTACAGAGGCATCAGCCTTTATATTAAAGGTTTTTTCAATCAATGTAAAGACTTTTCTTGCCACAAGTAAATTTTCTGTATGGATTTTTATACTGTACCGGTCAAAACTATTGATCACAACCGTTCCGCACATTCCTATAAACGCAGCCAGTTCTGCGATCCGGCAATGTCTTGCCGGACTGATATTTCCTGCCAGTTCTTCTTTTACTTTACCGGAAAATGACATTTTTCCCACCTTTTACTTTCTTTTCGTGATGCTGTCTTTCCCGATATCACGATGTTCGATACGCACCCCATAACTTTCTTCCTGATCCAGAAGCTGGTAAAGTGCATTCGCCAGTGTAACTGATCTGTGCTTTCCTCCGGTACATCCGATTGCGATCACAAGCTGATTCTTTCCCTCAAGAATATAATTGGGGATCAGAAATTCCATCATGTCTTTCAGCTTGTCAAGGAAAATCCTTCCTTTATCATTCTGCATGACATAATCCTGCACTTCCGCCTCATTCCCGGTCTTCTCCCGCAATGTATCAATATAATACGGATTCGGCAGAAAACGCACATCAAAGACAAGATCCGCATCCTGCGGAATCCCATATTTGAACCCAAACGACATAACCGTAATATAAAGATTGCAGAAACTCTGTCCATCCACAAAGATCTTTTCCAACTCGATCCGAAGCTCTCTGGTCAGCATTTTACTGGTATCTAAAATATAAGTCGCCTTCATCTTCAGGAAAAGAATCTTTTCTCTTTCTTTCGCAATTCCTGTATCTACTCTTCCCGATCCGCTTAACGGATGCTGTCTCCTTGTCTCTTTATAACGCTTCACAAGTACTGCATCGTTCGCATCAAGAAAGAGGATCTCATATCCGACCCGGTTCCGATCCATCTCTTCCAGATTTTCACGAAGTCCGGTCAAATCCTGTCCACTCCGCACATCCAGACCCAGTGCGACTTTTTTCATCTCTGTATCCGTATTTTCCAACATCTGGACAAATCCCGGAAGAAGCGGGATCGGCAGATTATCTACGCAGAAATACCCCATATCTTCAAGCATTTTCAGAGCCGTAGACTTTCCGGCTCCCGACATTCCCGTAACGATAACAAAACGCATCCTAAAACTCTCCTATCCTTTTCACTTCCGGCTCCAGTGTCACCCCGGAAGTCTCTTCCACTTTCTTCACAACCTCCTGCATCAACTCGCAGACCTGGGCTGCTGTAGCATTTCCCCTGTTGATAACAAATCCGCAGTGCTTTTCAGAAACCTGTGCATCCCCAATACGAAATCCCCGCAGTCCCGCATCCTCGATCAGCTTTCCGGCAAAATAGCCTTTCGGACGCTTAAATGTACTGCCTGCACTTCCAAATTCCAACGGCTGCTTTGTCACTCTCCGCTGCTTCAGATCATCCATCACCTCACGGATCGCTGCCTGCTCACCCTTTTTCAGTCTGAGTGTTGCTTCTACCACCACATAATCTTTCTTTTCTACCACACTGGTACGGTAAGCAAGTCCCAGTTCTTCCACCGGAATCGTCAGAAGCTCGCCCTCCTGCGTCAGGACAACTGCACTCTCCAGCACCTGCTTCATCTCGCCTCCGTAAGCACCTGCATTCATCCGTACTGCTCCGCCTAGTGTACCCGGAATCCCTGCTGCAAATTCCAGACCGGTCAGTGATGCATTGTATGCTGCACTTGCCACTTTTGACAAAAGCACTCCCGCCTGAGCAGTCACCCTTTCGCCCTCTACCCGGACATCATTCATCTTTTTAAAAATCTGAAGAACAACTCCCCGGAATCCACCGTCACCGACAAGCAGATTGCTTCCATTTCCTACAATATAATAAGGAACATTCTCCTTCCGGCATAATGCAAGTATCCCCCGGATTTCTTCCACTGACTGTGGCGTAACAAAATAATCTGCCGGTCCGCCCACACGAAAAGTCGTATGTCGGCACATCGGTTCGTCTCTCAAAATATTTTCTTCCTTCGTAATCGTACACAGACTGCTGTATAAATCCATATATTTTTACTCCATTTCTTTTCTGTTAAGTGTTGTAAACATCATACACCACGCCACATTTAAAGTAAAGCCACCCTTTTCATAAAATAGTCTGAGAAAAGTGACTCAAAGCAGAATCTGCATCATTTTGCAAAAGAACAGCCCCCAAATAACGGGGCACACTCGCCAGACTGTGCTGCCACTTGCAAATCAGCTGAAAAAAGTGTATACTGATCGAGTATATTTAAATTGACTTTTATCATACAAAAGGAGTGATTATTTCAAGTGGACGCGAGTGACACTTTCCAACTGATTATATTGATTATCCTGCTGATCCTTTCAGCATTTTTCTCATCTAACGAGACAGCATTGATGGCGGTGAATAAGATCCGTCTCCGTTCCCTTGCAGACGAGGGAAATAAGCGTGCTGCCATGGTTCTTGATATTACGGAGAATCATACCCAGAAGATGCTCAGTGCCATACTGATCGGCAACAATATCGTGAACATCTCTGCCTCTTCGCTTGCTACTTCACTTGCCTATCATTTTGGCGGTTATATGGTCAGTATCGCAACTGCCGTACTGACTGTTGCGATCCTCGTATTCGGAGAGATTACCCCGAAGAATTATGCAACGCTCAATGCAGAGAAGGTCACGCTCCGTTATATTCCATTTTTCAAGTTTTTTATGACGGTCATGACACCTTTCATCTTCATCATTAATTTATTCTCCCGTGTGATCATGCTGATCATGCATGTTGATCCTGATGCTGCGAATAAAGCAATGACTGAAGAAGAGCTTCGTACAATCGTAGATGTCAGCCACGAGGATGGCGTGATTGAATCCGATGAAAAGGAAATGATCTACAATGTATTTGATCTGGGAGATGCCAATGCCAAAGATATCATGGTTCCCAAGGTGCATGTCACCTTTGCCAGTGTAGACAATACTTATGAAGAACTGATCGATATTTTCCGTGAAGATAAGTTTACCCGTCTTCCGGTCTATGAGGAAACGCAGGACAACATCGTTGGTATCATTAATATGAAGGATCTGCTTCTTTATGATGCAAATACCGAGTTTCATATGAAAGATTTTCTTCGTGAACCACATTTCACTTACGAATATAAAAATATTTCTGAATTACTCGTTGAGATGAGAGATTCTACCTTTAATATTGCCATCGTGCTGGATGAATATGGCGAAATGGCAGGACTTATCACACTGGAAGATATCCTGGAAGAGATCGTTGGTGAGATCCACGACGAGTATGATGAAAAAGAAGATGAACTGGTTCAGCAGATTTCTGACCGGGAATATATCATTGAAGGTTCTATGAGTCTGGATGATGTGAACGATCATCTGAATACAGCACTGGAGTCCGAAGATTATGATTCTCTCGGTGGATTTATTATCGAACATCTTGATCGTCTTCCGGCGACCGGAGATGAAGTGATCACGGAGGATGGCATCCGGCTCGTTGTTGAGAAACTGGATAAGAACCGTGTAGAAAGCGTTCATATTTATTTACCGGAATCCGATGTAACTGCTTCTGATACGCATACAGAGACTGCAGCCGTTTCTTCTGATGATTCTTCTGAACAGAAAGTTTCTTCCGAAAATGAATTGTAAGACTCTGATATAAAAATACAGCATCTGTAGTGGATTTATTTCCACCAGATGCTGTATTTTATTGCCAAAGTATGCAAGAGAATCTGCCACAGGCAGATTCTCTGAATTACTCGATGACGTGCAAAGCGTCTTTCTCATAGTTCTGCCAGTTCTTTCAGTGCCTCTACCGCTGTCAAAATCTCTTCCTCGGTATTATAGTGGGAAAAGCTGAACCGTACTGCTCCCTGCTCCACTGTCCCGAGTGCCTCATGCATGAGCGGTGCACAATGAGCACCCGGTCTTGTTGAAATCCCATACTCTGTAAATAAGGCATCACTGAGTTCTGCTGAATCAACGCCCTCAAAATTAAGCGTCACGATGGGACAGCGTTCTTTCCCCGAAAAATCACCATATACGATCACCCCTGGAATTTTTCTGACTTCTTCATAAAATTTCCACATCAATGCCTGCTCTTTTGCACGGATCGTATCAATCCCGGTTTCTGTCAGATAATCCAGTGCTGCATGCAGACCTGCGATCCCATGTGCATTTAATGTCCCTGCCTCTAAAGCAGTAGGCATCTGCCGGGGATGCCTTTTACTATATGACTGTACTCCACTTCCGCCACTTTTCAGCGGACGGATCTCAATCCCCTTTTTTACATAAAGACCACCTGTTCCCTGCGGTCCAAGAAGTCCTTTATGACCGGTAAAGCAGAGAACGTCGATCTGCATCTGCTTTACATTGATCGGAAACACTCCTGCTGTCTGAGAAGCATCTACGATAAAGAGCAGCCCATACATCCTGGCTATTTTTCCGATCTTCGTCAGATTCAGCAGATTCCCGGTCACATTGGACCCATGCGTGCAGATGATCGCCCTGGTATTTTCACGGATCGCATTTTCCATCTCTTCATAAGAAATGCATCCCTTTTTATCACTCTTCAGAATTGTCAGTTCTGTTCCTTTTTCTTCTATTTCATACAGGGGCCGCAGAACCGAGTTGTGTTCCAGTGCCGTTGTGATAATATGATCGCCCGGATGAAAGAGTCCTTTGATAGCAAGATTCAGGCTTTCTGTTGAATTTGCAGTAAATGCGATCTGCTCCGCATGGTCTCCACCAAAAAACTCTGCCAGTTTTACTCTTGTATCATAGATGATCCGGGACGCATCCAAAGACGCAGGATATGCCCCCCTTCCTGCATTTCCTATTGATTCCAGTGCTTTCACCACGGCCTGCACTACCTGTGGCGGTTTCCGCATCGTAGTTGCCGCATTATCCAAGTAAATCATTTTCGCATCTCCCTTCCTGCTAGATTTTATTTTAATATGTATTTCCCACAAAATCCATAGGTTTTTAAAAACTCTTTTCTTCTATCAGCTCTTTTCCCACTGTCAGTTCATTCCTGCCCTCACCGGTTTTGACCTTTTCTGCTTATTTTTCATACTATATAGAAAAGATCCATCAACGGAGAAATAACTATGCCTTATTCTATTATGCTTGATGCAGGACATGGCGGTCGTGATCCGGGTGCTGTATATAATGGTCGTCAGGAAAAGGACGATGCACTTGCTCTGACACTCGCCATCGGTGAACTGCTTCAGGAAAGAGGAATTGATATTCTTTATACCCGTACTACTGATATTTATGAATCCCCTTATCAGAAAGCTCTGGAGGCAAATGCTGCAGGGGTTGATTTCTTTATTTCCATTCACCGCAATTCTTATCCAACTGACAATACCGTTTCCGGTGTGGAATCTCTGATCTATAATCAATCCGGTATTAAATATAAAATGGCTCAGAATATCAACGATCAGCTTGAATCTGTCGGTTTTGTCAACTTAGGAGTCAAGGAACGTCCCGGACTGGTCGTTCTCCGCCGTACCCGGATGCCTGCGGTTCTTGTCGAGGTCGGATTCATAAATTCTGATGTTGATAATCAGATTTTTGATCATAATTTTAATGATATTGCTCTCGCCATCACCCAGGGGATTCTCGATACACTGGAACTTGGAGGCGAAATTGATAACGATGTGATACAGCCTTTTTATTCTGTTCAGACCGGAGCTTTCCGCAACCGGACTTATGCCAACCGCCTGCTGGGAGAACTTCAATCCCAGGATTTTCCTGCAGAACTTTTAGAGGGAAATGGTCTGTACCGGGTTAATGTCGGTTCTTTTGAGACACTGGATGAAGCTGTTGCTATGGAACGCAGACTGAAAAGATCGGGATATCAGACCGTGATCGTAACACTGTAAAAAAACCGAGCGTACTCTTGATTTTTATTAATGACAGTATTATAATATCGGCATAGAAACGCTACGGTCTTCAACCGCAAGAGGAATGGAGGATTTAATACAATGGAAAAAAAGAACATTGACTGGAGTAATTTAGGTTTCGGTTATGTACCGACAGACAAAAGGTTTGTTGCAAATTTTAAAAATGGAAGCTGGGACGAGGGAGCCCTGACAGAAGATTCTAATATTGTGATGAGTGAGTGTGCAGGAGTTCTTCAGTATGCTCAGACAGTTTTTGAGGGAATGAAAGCTTATACAACAGAAGACGGACGTACTGTTATCTTTCGCCCGGATCTAAATGCATCCCGTTTTGCAGATTCTGCAAAGCGTCTTGAAATGCCTGCATTCCCGGAAGATAAATTCGTTGAAGCAGTTGTCGATACTGTAAAGGCCAATGCGGCCTATGTACCGCCTTACGGATCAGGTGCTTCACTTTATATCAGACCTTATATGTTCGGTATCAGCCCGGTTATCGGAGTAAAGCCTGCAGATGAATATCAGTTCCGTGTATTTACTACACCGGTTGGTCCTTATTTCAAGGGCGGTGTTAAACCTCTGACAATCTGCGTGTCTGATTTTGACCGTGCTGCTCCGCACGGAACAGGACATATCAAAGCCGGACTGAACTATGCTATGAGCCTTCATGCCATCGTAACAGCCCATGCAAATGGATTTGATGAGAATATGTACCTTGATTCTGCTACGAGAACTAAAGTAGAGGAAACCGGCGGAGCTAACTTCCTGTTCGTCACAAAAGATGGTACAGTTGTTACACCTCACTCCACAACAATTCTTCCTTCTATCACAAGACGTTCTCTGATGTATGTGGCAGAGCATTATCTTGGACTGAAAGTAGAAGAGAGAGATGTATACTTTGACGAGGTAAAAGACTTCGCAGAATGTGGACTTTGCGGAACTGCTGCCGTTATCTCTCCTGTAGGAAAGATCGTAAACCACGGTGAAGAGATCTGCTTCCCAAGCGGAATGGAGAAAATGGGACCGGTTACCCAGAAGCTTTATGATACTCTCAGAGGTATCCAGATGGGGCAGATCGAAGCTCCTGAGGGATGGCTGAAAGTCGTAGATGTAGAATAAGATTCCATCGTATGCCCCATGTAAACTAAAAGCGGATATCCTGTTCCCAACAGATCAGGTATCCGCTTTTTCTCATAGTGATGGTTTCATGCTATATTTATGCCAGTTATTATTGAATTCATTGTGGTCACCAGCTGATGCAACAACTTCTGCACTCTCTGCGGAAGCAGTGCCAGCAGACTGAGTTGGGTTGTTTGCTTCGCTGTGCTATTTCTATTTTACGTGCATATCCCAGATACGGCACCTCTTTTTTTGCACGAAAAAAGCAGCTAACCTATTTTTCACAGACTAACTGCTTGTATTTTCGTTCCATATTCAGTCTTACTCTACAAATCCAACAGTGAAATTCGGTCGTATGCACCATTTTTCTTACATTCAGCTGCATAGAACATACCTTTCTGTCCGATACTCATTCCCACCTGTGCAGTAGTTGCCCAGTGGTGAATCGGTGTCCCCTTGCACATGGCTGGCACACGGAGCATGACTGTCAGAACAGTATGGCTCTCATCATCCCGGTTATTCACATAATCCTTCCTGTTCAAAGATCTTAACCACACCGTCAACATATTTTTCACAGATCTCATCCGATGCGGCTTCGACCATTACACGGATCACCGGTTCTGTACCACTCTCACGAACCAGAATCCGTCCGTCACTTCCAAGCTCTTCTGCGGTCTGCTCGATCGCTTTCTGTACTGCCGCATTATCCAGAGCAGTCTTCTTATCCTTTACACGTACATTTTTCAAAAGCTGCGGGAAGATCTTCACTTCATCTGCCAGTGTTCCAAGGCTCTGCTTCTTTTCAAGGATTGCTTCCATCACCATCAGAGAAGTCAGGATACCGTCACCGGTACGTGCATGCTTGCTGAAAATAATATGACCGGACTGCTCGCCACCGAGAACATATCCATTCTGAAGCATATTCTCATACACATACTTATCTCCAACTGCAGTCTGTTCATACTTCATACCAGCTTTATCACAAGCCTTATAAAGTCCAAGGTTGGACATGATCGTTGTCACGATCGTATTATCTGCCAGGCGTCCCTGCTCCATCAGATACTTTCCGCATACATACATAATACGGTCACCATCTACAACATTTCCATTTTCATCTACAGCGATACATCTGTCTGCATCTCCATCATAGGCAAATCCTACATCAAGCTTCTTCTCCTTTACAAATGCCTGAAGTACTTCGATGTGGGTTGATCCGCAGTTCGTATTGATATTCACACCGTTCGGTTCATTATTAATAACATAAGTCTTCGCTCCAAGTGCATCAAAGACACTCTTTGCGATACTGGAAGAACTTCCATTCGCACAGTCAAGTCCTACCTTCATATCTTTAAAAGAACGAGTAGCAAGGGCAATCAAATGTCCGATATAACGATTTCTTCCTGCTGCATAGTCAACAGTACGTCCGATATTTTCTTTTGTCGCCAGCGGTACTTCCCCGATCCTGCCATCTATGTAAGCCTCAATTTTTTCTTCTACCTCTGCCTCCATCTTATGTCCGGCACTGTTGATCACCTTGATACCATTATCATAATATGGATTATGGCTTGCAGAGATCATAAGTCCACAGTCAAAGTCTTCTGTTCTTACCACGTAGGATACACTCGGCGTTGTCGTAACATGAAGAAGGTACGCATCTGCTCCTGATGCTGTCAGTCCTGCAGCCAGTGCATACTCGAACATATAACTGCTTCTTCTCGTATCCTTTCCGATCACAATTCTCGCCTTATGATCCTGACCGAAATACCATCCAAGATAACGCCCCACTTTAAAAGCATGTTCAACGGTCAAAACTACATTTGCCTCACCACGAAAACCATCCGTTCCAAAATACTTACCCATAATACATTTTCCTTTCCTGCAATCCCTTTTTAATATGTATATTCAGGTCTTCTTCTGTCGCGACCTGCGATTGCAATTCCCCCAGATCTTTTTCTGAAATACTTCAGACACACCTTAGATGTCTTCATTATATAACCATTACAAATCATTTACAAGTATTTCTTTTTTGTTACATAGAGTTCCGATATATACAAATTTTTTCTGTTATTCCGCCTAATTTGACACTCTTTACGAAATTCTCATTTTCATGTATACTTGAATCAGTTTTAAATGGAGGTTTTAATAAATGATCAAATTAATTGCAAGTGACCTTGACGGAACACTTCTCCAGGATGGCACCCAGGAACTGACTCCCCGTGCGATCAGCCTGATTCATTCACTGACGCAGAAAGGGATTCATTTCGTAGCCGCAAGTGGCCGCCAGTATACGAATGAGCGAATCGTATTTGATAAGATCAAAGATGAAATTTCTTATGTCGGAGAGAACGGCTCGATCTGTATGCATCAGGGAAAACTTATTTTCCGCGGAACGATCGAAGATGATCTTGCCTACCAGATCATCCGGGAAGTCAAAAAGTCGACTCATTTTGATATCATCGTTTCCAGGGAAGATACCTGTCTGATTGAAGACCGCAATCCCAAATTTGTAGACCATATTGTAAATGTCATGCATAATAAGACAGAGATCGTGGACGATCTGAACCAGATCAGCGGTCCATTTCTCAAGATCGCCATCTGCAATATGATCGACAGTCCTGAAGTCCTGACTGCATATCTGAAGCATCTCCAGAGCATCTTTGGCTCCGAGATTAAAATTGTAACCTCCGGAAATATCTGGATTGATTTTATTGCACCGGGAACGAACAAGGGAACTGCACTGGAACATCTTCTGAAAGTTCTTGATATCACCCCGGAAGAATGTATCGCCTTTGGCGATCAGTATAACGATATTGAAATGCTGGAACTGGTCGGCACCGGTTATGCCATGGCCAATGCCGCTCCCGGAGTTGCGGATCACGCTGATGCGGTAACATCTTCCGTTGAGGATGTTCTTGAGAAGATTTTATTGGATGTAAATTTGTAGTTGTTGGGGTGATATGCTATAAAGAATCAGCTAACTATTTAAAAGCGGATCGGACGCGGAAATCAGAGATATTCCTTCGCAGTGCAGAGCCCGCTTTACCTCAGCCCGTTGACCGTTTGTAACTCGAAAGTGGAAATCTTCGTGCAATGGCACTCGATTTACTTTCTCTAACAAACGCTGCAAAGTGTCTTCGGAACGCTCCTGCTAATGCACCTGCTCAGGAACACCCTGCTTTCCGCTGCCCATCTCGGTAAGAAGTTACACTGTCTCCACAGCGTATCCACTCAACAATGCAAATTTAAAAGTGAAAAAACGAGCCGGATGGCTATTGACTAAGATATTCGGTAGTAAATATTAGATAATAGATATCGTGTTTACTATCTTACAGATTATTTATCTTAGTCGATAACCTTCCGGCTTTCTACTTTTTATTGAAATTTCGTGTTTGTTGGGAGAAAATGTTCCGGTGCGAGGAACGCTTTCTGACTTGAAAAGCCAAATATCC